>NZ_CP075188.1:2400000-3000000 GCF_020510525.1 Quatrionicoccus australiensis | reverse complement strand
TTAGCCGGGCTCTCCCGCCTCTGCGGCCGGAGTCACAGGCCCAGTCGATCCAGGCAACGGCGACCAGCTTGGTCGAGCGTGCTGAGGAGATCACTGCCGCCACCCTGGCTGGCGAGATTCCGAGCAGTGTCGCCGCCGACTTGATGGGCGTCCTCAGCGGGCTGGCTCGCGTGACAGAGGTCGAGGATCTGGCCAAGCGCATGGACGAACTCGAGGATCGGATGAAATGAGCGCGTTGTCAGTTCGCCTCGACAAGTTGCTGTCGCGCATGCCACCACCGGCCCCGGCACAGGCCGAGCGACCGGCGGTCGACTTTGGCGAACTGGTCCGGGGGATCGTAGAAGAGACCGCGCGTGTCGCTGCACTGCCGCCACTTGAGAAGATCGCGCACATGCTGGGCAAGATCGAACGTAAGAGAAATAAAGCGGCAATGCCTTTTGTCCCAGCCGAGTACCGAGGAACTCCTGAGGTGGGCGAGAACCTTCACAACTTGCTGGTTCATGAAGTTAAGCAAGGTTTCCACTCTGATTTCTATGAGATCCGCGCCGCGGAGATCAAGGTTTTGCGTGATGCCGGATATGCCGTGTCAGAACTTGAAAAATCACATCGCTATTGGGCAAATCTCCCCTGGCAATGGGTTCCGGAGAAGAACCTTTTGCCACCCGATGCGCAACGAATCATCGATGAAGCACTTTTTGTACTGTGAGGTAGCACCATGAACGAAATCACCAGCTTGCCCATTTCCACCACGGCAGCGAATCTTTGTACTGTGAGGTAGCACCATGCCTGAAGATCTTATTGACTCAAAAACGCCGAGGACGATCCCCGGCCAGAACACCTACACACCGACTGCCGGTGAGGCCGGCATGCTCGCCGACTACGCTGCGCGGACCAAAGCACAGGAGAATACCGGCCAAGCTGGTGTTCTGCAGTCAGACACCGCTGGCATTAACGCAGAGCGGACCGCGCGCTGGCGCCAGGACGACCTGATCGATCAAGCACAGGGCGCGTCGGGCCGGAAGCAGGGCATCTACCAGGCCGCCATGTCGGCACCCGGACCGACTCAAAGGGTCTCGCCCATGACTCCGATCCTGAGTGAGACTGACCAGCTCAATGCGGAGCGGTCTGCACGCTGGCGCCAGGATGATCTTCTCGACCAAGGGGCAGGAGCATCCCGTCGCAAGCAGGGCATCTACCAGGCCGCGATCAGCACGCCTGTTCAAGCCTTCGCGGACGGTGGTAAGCCCGAGCCGGGTAGCATGATTCGCGGTGCTGTTTCCGGAAAGCCTGGTGTGTCTGAGCAAATTCGCAGATCCGGTCTGGCGCACCGCCACCACCTGCGCGCAGGCGGTGACAAGTCTCCCGGCGGCAAGATCAAGGGCCCTGGTACGCCGACCTCCGACACGATCCCCGCCCAGGTCCGTGAGACCGGCGAGCCGATCGCGGTCTCGACGGACGAGCGAATCCTGTCCAAGGCACAGGACGACCTGCTGCTGCGTATCGCGAAGGCGTTGGGCTTCGAGACGGTCGATGCGCTCCTCGAGTCCGGCACCGGCAAGCCGGTCGGCCCGACGATCAAGGGCGGGAAGGCTGCCGCAGCGACTGGTATGGCTCCTGAACAGCCTGGTGATGCGATCAAGCAGGCCGCCGGGCAAGTGATCGACGGTGTTCGGTACCAAGCGACTCCGACTCCGGCCAGTCCCCTCGCAATGCTGGCCCAAGGCTACGGTGCCGTAGCCAACAAGGTACTTCAGATCACACCGAACACAGAAGCTCGCCTCGCTGCGAACCGCTCCGAACTCGATGCAACTGGCGAGACGACAAGCCCCACGGTAAAACAAGCCCCGCCAGCCGCAGCGCCGGCCCAGCCCGGTGACTCGATTAAGGAGGCCGCTGGCGAGCCGATCGACAACACGCCGGCGCATCCGCTGACCACAAAGGACATCGTGCCGGGTGGCTATCTTGACCGCGGCAACGGCATCCTCGCCCAGCGCGGCAAGAACGGCCAGCTGAACGTGACGAACGTCGGTACCGAAGCTCTGACCGATCCGAACAAGCGGGCTGTCGATGACTCGGCGTCCGCACTGATCGACCAGAAGAACAGCACCTACAACCCGGCCGCCCAGCTCGCGCGCATGCAGTCGAGCCGCATGGTGTCTGATGCGACTGACTCGACGATCACCGACCCCAGCACCAAGGCTGAAGCAGTTCGCGGCGCCCAGATCCTCCAGGCAGCGCGGGCAGGGGATGCACAGGCACAGGCCGCGGGTAACCACAATCAGCTTGGTCAGCAACAGGTCGAGCAAGGCAAACAACTGGCCAGCTTGCGGAGCGAGATGCTCGACCCGGCGACCACGCCTGAACGTCGCAAGGCTGTGCAGCAAGCGTTTGCGGCACTCAGCGGGCGCGAAGAGAAGCCGGCGGGTCTGCAGGCGATTGATGTTGAAGAGCCGATCGACCCGAAACAGCCGCTACTTGGTAACCGGAAAATCCCCTTTGTGTTCGACCCGCGCACCGGCCAGAGTCGGCCGATGTTGCAACAAGGCCAGGCAAATCCAGCCGATATCGCAGCACAGGCAAAGAGTGCCATTTCTCGGGGGGCTGACCCCAAGGCGGTGAACGCCCGTCTGCGCGCTGCAGGCCTGCCGGAGGTGAAATAAATGTTCGAAGACCTGATCCCGGCTGGCGCTGGCCAACAGCAACGCGCATCCGCTGACGTGTTCGATGACCTTGTCCCATCGTCAGGCAGCAAGATCCTTCAAGCGGCACAAGGCGATGGAGGTTTCGTCGCATCCGCCAAGCAGTCAGTCGGCGCTCTCGTCAAAGGGGCTGGCCAGTTTGCCGGTGACTTCGTCCCTGGTGTCGGTCAAGACAACCCGGTCAAACGCTATGGCCAGGAGGTTATCGACAGTAATCCGCTGGCGGTGCATACGCTGGATGACATTGCCGCCATGCCCGGAACGGCACTCAAAGAGGCAACCGGCAATGCGGCCGGCTCTTATGCCGGCATGGTTGGTGCTCGCCTCATTGGCCAAGGGGTTACCGCCGCCGCGCCATTGGCTGGTCCAGCTGCCCCTCTGGTCGCTGGGGCGGGGCAAGCCATCAGTTGGGCGGGGCCGTATGTAGTTGCCGCCCTGCCGAGTTTTGGCGGTATTCGAGAACAGCAGATCCAAGACAATCCGGAAATGGCTGATTCGACTACCGGCAAAGCGGTTGCTGCGTTGGGCGCTGGCGCGGTTGGGGCCATCGAAAACAGGTTTGGTCCCAATGAGTGGGTGCTGTCCGCGCTGACCAAGACAGGCCGCGACAAACTGGTTGAAAAATTTGCAGCAATAAGCCTGGCCGGAAGCATTGGCAAGGGGATGCTCCACGGTGCCGCGGTCGAAGGGGGTGAAGAGCTCGTTCAAAATCCGATTGAGCAACTGGCGGGGTTCCAAGATCCGACGACTCCGGAAAATGTGAAGGACACTGTTTTCAGTGGAGCGATGGGCTCACTTGGCGGTGGCATGTTTGGTGGTCCGATTGCAGGTCTATCACATCAAGCCCCGGCACCGGTTAGCGTTCTCCGCGCAGATGGGCAAGGTGCCACGACTATCGATCCTGCCACCGGTCCGTTGTCCGCTGCCGCGGCTGAGCACATTCAATCTCAGCAGCCTGCCAGCATGCCTCCTTCGGCACCTGTTGAAGAGGCTGATGCTGTGCCTGTAACGCCGCAGGCCTCCTCCGATCTGTTCGCGGACTTGGTGCCGGAGGAGGATGAAAACGACCGCCTCGGGCGTGAGAATCTCGCCGCATGGGGCGAGCGCGCCAATGTTTTGCCGCTGGAGCACGCCCAGACAATCGCTGCCAGCAGACCTGACCTGATGGTGGTCGAGCATCCAGCCGGGGGCGGGCACACCGTTGTTCCGCGCGACTGGTTGTCAGCCAGCCAGCAGCAGGCCGCCGAGGCGCTGCAAGCACCGGTGCCAGCGGTTGATCCGCTTGTCGAACAGGTCGCTGCCTTGCCGGTTGCCGAGCAGCGCGCACTGGCCAAGCGTCTGGGCACCAAGGGGCTGGTCACCAACAAGAACGCCCAGGAAAAAATCTTCGCCCACCCGCCCGAGGCGATTGCCAAGGCATTGGCCGGCGAGAGCCCGATTCAGTCGATCGACCAGGCCGCCCATCAAGCCAACACTGAGCCGAGTGAAGCCCAGAAGGCCGCCGGCAATTACGCCAAGGGCCATATCAAGGTCGGCGGGCTGGATATCGCCGTCGAAAACCCTATCGGTAGCACCAGAAGCGGTACTGGTCCGGATGGTAAAGCGTGGTCTGTCACGATGTCCGACCACTACGGCTACGTGAAGCGCACCGAAGGCGCCGACGGCGACCAGGTCGACGTCTATGTGAAGGGCGGGACCGCGGAGAACCACACTGGCCCGGTGTTTGTTGTGGACCAGTTCGACCCTGCTACCGGCAAGTTTGACGAACACAAGGCCATGATCGGCTACAAGCTCAAGGGCGCCGCCATCAAGGCCTACGACGTACACTTTGCCGATGGCTCTGGTCCGAAGCGCCGGCAGACGGTGACCAAGATGAGTGCCGAGCAGTTCAAGGACTGGGTCCGGAATGGCGACACCAAGTTGCCGGCCAGTATCCCAGCTCAGCCTGTGCCGACTGAACCCGCCAAGGTCGCCGATGGTGTTGTCAAACCTGACGCCATTTCCGGCGACACGGTAATCGAGGGCGAAAATGAAATACCCAAAGCCACCAGAAAAACTGTACCTCGGAAAGGGAAGGGCGCCCAAGGGCGCTCTGCAGCTTCGTCCCGAGCAACCAAGGTACTCGCTGTCCGCCAAGCCCCCGACCTTCCCGGTATCTATCACGTCAGCACTCAGCTCGTTACCGTAGGCGAGCGGCACCTCCCTGTCTCGAAGGTCGCTTCCTGGGAAGGTGCTGCCAAAGTTTTCGCTGGCCTGTCGCGATTCGCGGTGGAGCACCTCGATGTTCTGGTTACCGACAAGGCGGGTAAGCCGCTTGCCATTATCGGTGGGTTCAAAGGGGCGCCGACCCAGGCCTCGGTCTATCCCTCAACGGTACTGATGGAGCTGGCAAGGATCAAAGGCGCGGCCCATGTATGGATGGCCCACAACCACCCGAGCGGAACGCCCGACCTATCGAACGCTGACAGGATGCTGTCCTCGAGCTTTGAGAGCACTCTGCGCGGATCGAACGTGGAATACCACGGACTGGCTGCTCTAGCCCGTACTGGTGACACCATTTCCTGGATGAACGACAAGTACGACAACGGGACGGTTTCGGTCGATCAGCCGACAGCCTTCAAGGTACCCATGGTTGAGCGGGAAATTACCGAGTCCAACCCCGGCGCAGCAATCTCGAGTCCGTCTGCGGCGAAGGGCTTGGTTTCCACAATTGCCAAGGACCAGCCGGGTATCGTCTTTCTGACCGCTCAGAATGCGGTCAGCGCCTTCGTTCCGTTCGATCCCCAGGAGATGGGTGAGCTGCGCAGTGGTGACAGGCTGATGCGTCTGTTCAGGGCGGCATCGAAAGCAGGTGGTGCCGCGGCGTTCGTGGCTATGCCAGATGGCAAGGTGACCGGCCAGCAGTTTTCCAATGTGAAAGGCGCGCTTGGCACGATCGACGTCAAAGTTCTGGATGGGATCCGGTACCAGAACGAAGGGGCTGCCCCCGCAGAGTCACTGGCCGAGAAAGGCCTCGACGCCTCGAACGGCCACGATTTCTTCAACAAGGCAGGAGAGTCCGACCAGATCGGCCGTCTCGACCAACTGGTCTATGGCCTGGCTGCTGAAGGCAAATCCTCGAACGAGATCCTGCAGGCTATCGTCAAGACGTCCGCAGTTCCGTTCAATCGCCAACTGGCCCGTCTGCTCATCGCGAAGGGGGTATCGGCCAAGGTAACGGTCGGAGATGCCAAGGGGTGGGCTATCCATGCCGGTCCCAGCAACAACTACGCCGCGGCCTACAACCCGAAGACCAACACTGCTTCATTGTTCAGGCCGGCGAGTGCCGAGCGGCACCTGTTGCACGAGATGGTGCACGCTGCCACGCTTGATGCGCTCGGCCAGAAGAGCCTGGCCAGCGGTCAGCTCAAGGCGTTGTTCCACCATGTGCAGACCAAACTGGGCAAACGCAGTCACTACGGCCTGACGAATGCTGAGGAGTTCCTGGCCGAGGCGTTCACGAATCGGAAGTTTCAGCAGGTTCTGTCTCGGATGGCAGCACCTGACAGCAGCAGCTCTGGACTGACCAGCGCCTGGCATTGGTTCCTTCGGATTGTCCGGGGCATTCTCGGCATGGATGCACAAAGTGAGTCGGCTCTGTCTCGCGCGCTCGAGCTCGGTGTTGATCTGATGGCGCCAGCAGTGAAATCAGCAGACGTCCTGAGTCGGTTCAACTCTGAGCGACTTGCGCCAAACGGCAAGCCGTCGAAATTGGATGACGAGCAGTACCAGCAGGTTCGGACTCCCCAATTCAAAGCATGGTTTGGCGACTGGGAAACTGCAGCTCTTAGGGACTTCTTGAATGGCTCGCCTCTCGCTGATCTTCAGACATCAGAGGCGCCGCACCGAGGCTATGCAGCGTTGCGGGAGTGGGCCGTTGGTATTTTTCGCGACTACGGCTTCAAAGCGGTCCATCCCGTCATTGGCGAGGTTCAGATGGACGAGCGAGCGGTGCGCGATAGTATGGGTCACCGGATCAGCCCTGCCAAAGCTGTGGCATTCAAGGCTGTGCCTGACGTCATTGAAAATGGCCGGATTGTGCATGTGGCAACGCGCGGCTTGATGGATAGCATCTACATCTCGGCGCCAGTGCGAATCAATGATGTGGATGACGTGGTTACCGTGTTGGTCCATCGGGATCCGAACACGCAACGCTTTTACCTGCACAGCGTTTCCACAAAAGACAATCTCCTGAAGCCTAAGCAATCCGGCGCTCCGGTCAGTGACCGGCAGAGCACTCCGGGGGCAGTTCCTTCAGGAGACGTTCACAATATACTGCACCAGGCGCTGACCTTCAAGGGTGCAACGTCAAAGGTAATTGATGAAAACGGTGAGCCGCTGGTGGTCTTCCACGGCACGCGAGATGGCGGCACCTTCACTGAGTTCCAACCGAACGAGCGCGGTCTGATTTTCGCGGCATCGACCCGGGAAACCGCGGCCTCTTATGCCGGCCGTGACACCGATGTCGACCTGAACAACGCAACGAAGCAGCGCGGTGTGATTCCGTTGTTCCTCAATATCCGTAGTCCGTTGGAAAAGGACTTCGGTGGCGCGAACTACAACACGCTGGCGAGTGAAGGCATGGATGCGCAAACTGATATTTTGGGCAAACAGGCTCGGAAAGCAGGCAACGATGGCGCAATTTTGCGCAACCTCATCGACGACGGGGGCGACCTGCCCGATATGACCGATGTCGAGACGCCGGCGGACATCTTTATCGCCTTCGACCCCAAGCAATTGAAGTCCGCCACACAAAATGCTGGCTCGTTTGACGCGACCTATCCCGACCTGCGTTTCAATGTGGTCGACGACGCCGATCGGCTGACCGTCAAGGACTGGCTGGGCCACCAACTGGCCAACCAGCGTAGTTGGGCGCTCGGCGCATTGACTCGCGATCAACTGGCCGACATCTACGGTGAGCGTATGCCCGAGGTGGCGCAGTTCGACCGCGTTGTCCAGGAGATGGACCAAGCCCGCAACGTCATCGCAGAGCAGGCTGATGCCATCATTGAGCGTTGGCGCAAGCTGAAGGGGCCAGAGGCTGACCAGCTGGCTGATCTGATGCACCAGGCTACGCTGGCTCAGTTTGATCCGGATCTGGTCATAGCGGCCGAGTCACCCGAACAAGCCGAGCTCCTGGCCAACTGGGAGACGCTGAGTCCGGAAGCGCAGCAGCTCTACCGTGATGTCCGCGACCAGTACGCCGCCACGCTGGCCAAACTGCGCAATGGCTTGTCGAAACGGGCAGAGCGCGCCGGTACCAACGGGCAGCGTATCGCCGCCGAGATCCGGCTGCAGTTCGACAAGTACCTGGCGGAAGGCCCGTACTTCCCGCTCGCCCGGTTCGGCGACTTCGTTCTCATTGCCGACAAGGGCGCCGAGCGGATCGTCGAGGCCTTCGAGAGCTCGGCCGCCCGTGAGAAGCGCGCTCGCCAACTGCGAGTCAGTGGCTGGACAACCAAACTGACAGCGAAGAAGGCCTACTCGGCGACGAAGGACGGCCCGGCCGGCGAGTTCGTCGGCGACGTGCTGAAGCTGGTCGATGGCCTGGAGATGGATGCCAAGGAGAAGGGCGCCCTGATGGACTCGCTCAACCAATTGGCGATCAGCAGCCTGCCGGACCAGTCGTATCGTCGGCACTTCACCCACCGCAAGGGCACGCCCGGGTACAGCCAGGACGCTATGCGGGCGTTCGCCGCCTCGATGCAACACGTCGGCCATCACGTTGCCCGGGTGCTGCATGGTGACGAGCTGACGCTACTCCTCGACAGCCTCAACAAACAGATCAGCGAGACCACCGGCGACGTCGATACGACCGTGCAGCAGCAGGTCGCCAACGAACTGGCCAAGCGACTCGATCTGATGATGAACCCGACTACACACCCGGTTACGGCGGCCCTCGGCCAAGTCGGCTTTGTGATGTCGCTCGGTGGCAGTGTGGCCTCTGGGATCACTAACTTGTCTCAGATGCCGTTGATCACCTTCCCCTGGCTTGGCGCCAAGTTTGGTTTCGACAAGGCGGCCGGCGCGCTGACCAAGGCCAGCAAGGACTACTTCGGCGGCCGTTGGGACAAGTGGTCGGGCTTCGTGCTGAAGGACAACAAGGCGCTGACCGGCGACGAGAAGCGCGCGCTGCAGCAGCTCGAAGACGCTGGTCTCGTTACCCTCACGCAGACCAGCGATCTGGCCAGCACGGCGACGACGGACAGTGCATCGAGTAGCCGGTCCTGGGCGATCAATCGGGCGATGAAGATCATCGGTTGGACGTTTTCCGTGCCGGAGGTGTTCAACAGGCAGGTGTCGGCGCTGGCCGCCTACCGCCTGGCCGTCGAGAAGGGGCAGACCCACGATGAGGCAGTCGAGACAGCCCTGGAGACGTTGCGCCGGACGCACTTCGACTACTCGGCCAGCAACCGTAGCCGCTGGATGGCCGGCAACTTCACCCGCGTGGTGACGATGTTCAAGCAGTACAGCCAGCAGATGACCTACCTGCTCTGGCGCAACGCCCACCAGGCACTGAAGGGCGAGTCGCCGGAGGTTCGGCGCGAGGCCCGCCGGATGTTGCTTGGCGTCGCTGCTATGCACTTCAGCGCGGCCGGCGCGCTTGGCCTGCCGTTGGGCGTGTTCGGCATTACGCCGCTGCTTGGCCTGTTGTCCATGGGAATGGGAGACGGTGACGATCCATGGGACTGGCAGACCGAGTTCCGCAACATGCTGGCCGATGTCTTCGGCAAGGCTGGCGGCGAGGCGATTGCCCACGGACCGCTGCGCACGCTGCTGAATGTCGATTTCGCTTCCCGTGTCGGCCTGGGCGACCTTTGGGTCCGCAGTCCGCAGGGTGAGCAGGAGGGCCGTGATCTTGTCGAGGCCTGGATGTTGACGCTGCTCGGCCCGGTCGCCGGTTACGCTGCCAACATCGGCACGGCGGTCGGCGCGTTCAACGAGGGCAAGACGGGCCGCGGTCTGGAAGCGATGCTCCCGAAGATGCTGGCCGCTCCGCTGAAGGCAACTCGCTACGAAACCGAGGGTGTGAAGTCTTGGCGCGGCGATGATATGGGCGTGGCGCTGGACACCGGCGACATCCTCGGCACAGCGCTGGGCTTCAATCCGACGAAAGTGGCCGAGATGAACGAGGGCAGGGCGGCGATCAAGGGGCGCGAGACAAAATTGACCGGCCGGCGTGAGGGGATCGTCAATCAGTGGATGGCCGCAACGATTGCCGGTGACCAGGCGATGCAGGCCGAAGCGATGCAGATGGCGATGCGTTTCAACCTGGCGAACCCGGGCCTGGCGATCCGGGCAGACTCGCTACAGCACAGCCTGCAGACGAAGCTGCGGAATCAGGCGATGATCAAGGACGGGGTGTATTTGCAGAAGCGTCGGCAGGATTTGCGGGCGGAAGGGCGGTTCTCGAACGTGGAGTAACCTTGCATATATGTAATCCATGGATTACACTTGACCTATGATCGAAATCATCCAGAGCGAGACCTTCGCCCGGTGGCTGGGCAAGCTAAAGGACCGGTCCGCGGTTATGCGGATCAACGCCCGGCTTCGTCGCTTGACGGAGACCGGCAACTTCGGCGACGTGAAGCCTGTTCGCGAAGGTGTTAGCGAAATGAGGATCGACTACGGCCCTGGTTATCGTCTCTACTTTGTCCAGAACGGTCCGGTGTTGGTGGTCTTGCTCGCCGGTGGCGACAAGAATACTCAGGATGCCGACATCAAACGTGCCATCGATATTTCCAAGGAGTGGAAGCCATGACAGAGAAATTTACCCGTTGGGACCCTGTTGATCAGTTGCTGAGTGGTGAAGACATGGCCCTCTACCTTGACGCCTGCCTAGACGAAGACAACGGCGATGGAAGTGTGGTGCGTGCCGCTCTTAACGACATCGCCAGAGCGCAAGGCATGAGCCAGCTTGCCCGTGACACTGGGCTGACTCGAGAGGGCCTGTACAAAGCATTGTCGCCAGCCGGCAATCCGGAGTTTTCGACGATCCTGAAGGTTATCAAGGCGCTGAAAATTAAATTACATGCTACGCCTGGTGGTGACCACTTGGTCGCTGCCTGATCACCCAAGGGCATGGCGGCCTAGTTGGATACAGACGAGGCTAGGCCGTAGGGTGGGTAACAAAAAAGGCCGCTGAGAGCGGCCTGTGGCGGGGCTTGGTGGATCTAGACGCCGAGCTCTGTCTTGACCTGGCTGACCATGGATCGGACGCCCAGCAGGCTATTAAACGTTGTTGTGGCTGCCGGGATGCCACCGGCTGAGCTCAGACTGGCGGCGATACTGGTGATCATGGATTCGATGATGTCCAGCGTTGCTGCTGCGGTTTCGAGGCGGTCTTCCATGGCGTTCTCCCTGTGTTGGTTGCGTGGGATGGATCATACACGGAAATTTTGTGGCCGATTAATTAAATATCGTTAATAAACAATACGTTATGAAAGCATTGCTTACTTTTTGTTAGTGTCGCTAACACCGGGTTGGACTGGCTTACCTGGTCGCCGAAAGGGGAAACTCCGCTGGTACGCTTGAGATGATCAGGCCGTTGCGGACCGACCGATGGGCCGGAGTGCATTGACAACGTAATTTCCTGAGAACAGAATGACCGCGCGCCGATTTGATTCAGCTTGCAGGGCGCCATACAAATTCTTGCTAAAGCGGCGTGGAGCCCGTTCTAGCAATCAATGCTGAACGGGTTTTGTTTTTGGGGGTGGCTCACCTACGAGCTTGGCGCTTTACACCAACTTGCTGGCCAGCCGATTCGGCAAACAGCTAAACAGGAGAGCGTGACCATGTACGCAATTGATCGAGCTGTCGCAGCAATAGAGCGAGCAGATGGCCTTCTCATCACTGCAGGCGCCGGCCTGGGAGTCGATTCAGGGCTGCCAGACTTTCGCGGCAATCAAGGTTTTTGGAAAGCCTACCCGGCCCTGGCCGAGTCGGGGATTAACTTCCAGGACATCGCCTGCCCAAACGCCTTTACGAATTCGCCCCATCGGGCCTGGGGGTTCTACGGCCATCGCCTGAATCTCTACCGCGAAACGGTACCGCATGACGGCTTCCAGATTCTTCGAACGCTGGCGGCAAAGGTCGAGCACGGGGCCTGTGTCTTTACGTCGAACGTCGATGGCCAGTTTCAGAAAGCCGGTTTTGATCCTGATCGGATATCAGAGGTTCATGGTTCGATTCATCACCTCCAGTGCCTGAACGGCTGCCGTGGGGATATCTGGCCGGGGGATGCTTTTCACCCTGTAGTCGACGAGGAAAGCTGCGAGCTGCTCAGCGAGTTCCCGATTTGCCCGCACTGCGGCGGAATTGCTCGGCCCAACATCCTGATGTTCGGAGACTGGAGTTGGGTGCGAACGCGCTCGAACGAGCAGAGCGTCAGGCTGCATGTCTGGCGGCAGACGGTGAAGCGCCTTGTTGTGATCGAGCTTGGCGCCGGGCGGGACATCGCCACCGTGCGGAACTACAGCGAGAAAGCCGGTGGCCAGCTGGTACGAATCAATCCGCGCGATGATCGGGTGCCAGAAGGTGGCATATCGTTACGTGCTGGCGCCCAGGATGCCTTGCGCGCGATCGAACAACTGGTCTGAGGAGAAGGGGTCATGGGCTACGAGGGCAAGGGAGAAATCCCGGCAACGCATCCGCTAGGAAACAATCAGATCAGCTTTGTGAAACGGCCTGTGCCGTCGCCGGTCGAGGATCCTCGTGAGGGTGGTGGCGGCCGGGAAGATGCTGACCCAGTTCAGTCTGATGATCAGGCGCCTCATAAAACAGCAACTGGGGCATAATCAATTAGCACAAATGAATAGGCGGAAATCCATGTCATCAGATGACTCGTTGTATCTGGCGGTAGCCAAGGAACTGACCGCCAATGTTCGTGATGAGGCCTTGTGGACCAAGGCTTTTGCTCTGGAGAGTGGTGACGAAGCCAGAACTAAGGCTCACTACATTCGGCTTCGGGTCGAGAAAATGCAGCGACCAGTTGAGACGGATGCGCCGCCTGTAAAGCATGCAGCCTCGACCTCCGAGGGGGACGCCCAGAACGATAGCGTGAAATCTGTAGTGTCAATTCCGAACGTGCTTGTTCTGGCCCTGTATCTGGCAGTCGCCTACGGCATTGCTCAGAAGTACGGATTTTCTGTCTTCAGTTTGGCGCGCGCCTTGGGTGTCTGTTTGATCCCGGTAGGTGTTTGCCTAGTGTGGAATTTTCGCAAGGGCGACGTGACTTGGCTTCGAATAACCTCGATTGTCGTGACTGCGATCTTCGGGGTGATCTTCGTCGCTTCTGCACTACAGGAGGCAATGGAAACCAGAGCCGGTGCGCCTGGCCCGGATCTTTCGTGGTCGCCCGAATCTAGGGGTGACCATCGTCTTGATGCAGAATCCGGGTCAGCACCCGCGAAATCCTCAGAGGGTAGTTTGGCTTCTGAGACGACAACCGCGAAGCCCTTCAATCCTTTCGATAAGTACGACCGTCTTCCTAATGCTTCCGGAGAAAGTGCTGTTCATCGACTTCCGCGTGATTGGAGGGAGCTGTCCCGGTCAAATGAGTCCATTGGGTACTATGATGCCAACTCGATTGTACTTTTTGACGGCAAAGTCTCGTTCTCATGGCTTGCTGATCAGGCATCACCAGATCAGTACGGTGCGTTCTCAACGGTTTTTGAGATGGAGGTTAGTTGCTCACGGAATCTTGGTCGATTTGTGAGTGTGACTGGGTTTCGACAACGCATGGGAATTGGTGAGAAGGTGTTCGAAGATAAAATCCCTTCCGTGCTTAGCGAACCACACCCGGATTCGAGCGTTGAATATTTCCGAAAACAGTACTGCAATACGTAGAGACAAAAGGCGTACTCCCAATGAAAAACGGCGCTCTCGGGCGCCGTTCTGCCACCTGAGCTACGCTAATAACCGGGCAGCAGATGCACGATATCAATAGTTATTGAAAATCGCAAGTGAATTTGCGATAGCTTTTGCAGTGTCGTCGATGTCGAGACCGGATTCAAACGGCGTAGAAATACGAATATGTTGCTCCTCGTACTTGAACTGCAACCCGAAAAGAGCTGGGTCGATCTCCGAGTACAACCAGTCACGCTCCGTCAGATCTTCGTGCCAGGCCAGTTCATTCACGTAACACGGGACATCGAGGATCAGAATGTCGCCGGTGTCGGTCTTGAACCCCAGCGGCCTGTAGAAGAATGAGGCGTCTTCACCGAGCAGGGCGCCGACGTTGGCGACCGGTGTCAGTTCGAGCGAATCGCAGATCGCGATCAGGCGAAGCATATTCTGGTGAATCCGCGTTGCGCCATCTTCTGCGAAGGAGTTGCGCGTAACAAACTGGCCTTCGACATAGTCGTGGTGGGGCAACAGCGGCTGGTACATTTTCAGAGGAAGGCGAAGGGGGAGGTTGTCGGCGAACTCTTTGTCGCGCATGCGGGTGCGGATCATCGCACACCGCCTTTCAGGCGATCGAGCTCGGCCGGTGGCCAGATCAAGCGACCATTCAAGGCCTTGGTCGGAACGACGCCGAAATAGCTGCCATTCTTGGCAACAGACTTGCGAAGTGATTCAGGTTGGATGCCCAGTTCGCGGGCATATTGAGAGGTATTCATTTGTTTCTCCGTCAGGCCCTTGGGTCATGACGACAGAGCGCTCGGGCCAAGCCGATCTGTAGTCATGAAGCCCTCCGGCCGAATCGGAGAAAACCACGGCGTTCCATCTGGTAGTGGGGGCCGCCCTAAGGTAGGCCCAGCTCGCAGCACGCCGGCATCAATGGATGGAATTTACAGAAGCCCCTCGTGCTTGCACGTAAGAGAATGCAGTTTCGGGTACTTTCGATCAGCAGCCCAACGAGGGGTTGCACCTCTTTCTAGGGGGTATTGCTGGGGGTATTAATTCGTTAAGCTGTCGTCGAACGCCCGCCAATAAAGGCGATTGCGGATATATTCGTCAGCTCACAGAACTGACGAAACCGGCCTGCTTCAGAGTTCGACCCGGCGTGCGCTGATGGTATATGGCGCTTGTGCTGTGCCCTGATCGCGGTAGAGACTTTCGCGCGACTCCATTTGCGGGTGCAGCAGGAAGGGCTGGCTGAAATTCTTGCCGGGCAGCGTGATATCGCTGCCGACGTTGTAGGCGATCCAGTTCATTTCCCAGACGCCGAACAGGATCTTTTTCAGCGAAGACAGCTTGCTGTCGCGATCCGAAAGGACTTCCATGGAGATGGCGCGGCGCACATCGCTGGGGTCGACCGGAATCCAGCCGTAACCCGGAATGTAGAATTCGGCACGGACATGCTGGCCACGCGTTGCATCGTCGCTGGTCAATCCGAGGCTGCGGAACAGTCGTGACGGACCGACCCGCAAGCCATAGACGCAGCGTGCCGGGATGCCGATGGCGCGGCAAATGCCGACGAACAGCCCATTGATGTCGGCCGAGCGACCGCCATACTGACCTCGTACCAGTTGCTGCCGGACATCGCCGGTGCCGCAGCCGGGCAGGGATGGGTCATAAATCGAGTTGTCCACGACCCAGTCATAGATGGCCTTGGCCTGGGCGACCGGATCCTTGATGCGACCGAGGATGCGCTCGCCAAGCTGGTAAGCCAGGCCATCATTGGGAATCAGGCGCGAGGCCTGCAGGTTGCGGCGCAGGATGTCCTCGCGCTCCGGCGCAACCGTGCGCCGGGTGACGTCGAAGTGGCGGTCGGCCGTCGTGACCAGGGTTTTCAGCTGCAACTTGCCTTCGCCGCTATCCCGCCATTCGCAATGAAAGACTTCAAGATCGCCATCGGGCAGGCGGCGCATGCCGGCGTTGTTCTCGTTGCCCTCCCAGGAGTGGCCCAGCGTGCGCTGGAACAGGGTGTCCTGGTTGAGTGGCAGGGGCAGCCACAGCTTGCTGGTGCCTGCGCTTTTCAGGTTGACCGTGGTCGTGATCTCGTAGGTGCGCCATTCGCTGGGTGGTTCGGCCGCTTTGACCGGGGGCAGTCGGCTGGCTGTCGTGCCGGGCGGCGGGCTCTCTATGACCGGGTCGTCGGCCGTGTGCGCAACCGGCGCCGAAATCGGCGCGTAGCGCTGGGATGAGCGGCTCGACGGTTTGCGGCTGGGCTTGGCGCTGCGTCCGGATTTGGCTTTCGCGGTTCCGGGCTTGGCGGTCGACGCCTTGGCCGGGCTTGATTTCTTGGCAGCCCAGGCATCGGAAATGATGGCTGAAAGGGCGGCGGCTGATGCGAGAAAAGTGCGGCGTTTCAAAAAATTCCTCCGGCAGAGACAGCCCGTGGCTGAAACGAAAGGGCCGTGTCACTGACACGGCCCCTTTGCTTGATTGCGGTCGATTATAGCACTTCAGCCGCGTGGTCAGCCAAGCGGGAACGCTCGCCACGTTGTAACGTGATGTGACCGGAATGCGGCCAGCCCTTGAAGCGGTCGACGACGTAAGTCAGGCCGGAACTGCCTTCGGTCAGGTAGGGCGTGTCGATCTGCGCGATGTTGCCGAGACAGACCACCTTGGTGCCCGGGCCGGCGCGCGTGACCAGCGTCTTCATCTGCTTCGGCGTCAGGTTCTGCGCCTCGTCGATGATCAGGTACTTCTTGAGGAAGGTACGGCCGCGCATGAAGTTCATCGACTTGACCTTGATCCGCGAGCGGATGATGTCGTTGGTCGCCGCCTTGCCCCAGTCGCCGCCGTAGGCGCCGCTGCTCGCTTCGTCGGTATGGGTAAGGACGTCGAGATTGTCTTCGAGTGCGCCCATCCACGGTGCCATCTTTTCTTCTTCGGTGCCGGGCAGGAAGCCGATATCCTCGCCGACCGGCACGGTGGCGCGGGTCATGATGATTTCGGCAAACTGCTTGCTTTCGAGGACCTGGGTCAGACCGGCGGCCAGCGTCAGCAGGGTCTTGCCGGTGCCGGCCTGGCCGAGCAGGGTGACGAAGTCGATATCCGGGTTCATCAGCAGGTTCATCGCAAAATTCTGTTCGCGATTGCGCGCCGTGATGCCCCACACGGCATTCTTCGGATGCGTGTAATCGACCAGGGTTTCCAGCACTGCGCTCTTGCCGGCGGTTTCCTTGACGATGGCCGAGAAGCCGTCCTTTTCCAGCCAGACGAACTCGTTGACCAGCATTTGCGGACAGAGCGGGCCATTCACCTTGTAGTAGGTCTTGGCTTCCTTCTTCCACGATTCCATGCCCTTGCCGTGCTTGTCCCAGAAGTTCTCGGGCAGGGCGCGGGTGCCGGTGTACAGGATGTCGGTGTCTTCCAGCACCTTGTCGTTGAAATAGTCTTCGGCGAGCAGGTTCAGTGCCCGCGACTTGATGCGCATGTTGATGTCTTTCGACACCAGGATGACCGGCCGCTTGGGGAATTTCTTCTGCAGGTGGATGACCACCGAGAGAATCTGGTTGTCGACCTTGGAGGTCGGCAGGCCTTGCGGCAGTTCGCTGCTGATCGCCTCGGTCTGCAGGAAGAGGCGGCCGCTGGCGAGCTTGTTCGACGGCGGGTAGAGATCGATGCCTTCATCGATGTCATCGCCGGCGGCCAGCAACTCGTCGAGCATGCGCGAGGTCTGGCGGGCGTTGCGGGCAATTTCCGACATGCCCTTCTTGTTGTTGTCGAGTTCCTCCAGCGTCATGATGGGCAGGAAGACATCATGTTCCTCGAAGCGGAAAAGACTGCTTGGGTCGTGCATCAGCACGTTGGTGTCGAGGACGAAAAGTTTGGTAACGGCGGGCTTCTTGACGGCTGCGGGTTTGCGCGGCATGAAATGGGCCTTTGGTTGGGGTTGGGAGGTTTAAAGGGTTTTGACGAAATCCAGTACTTCCTGAACATGGCCGGCGACCTTGAGGCCGCGCCATTCGCGGCGCAAAACGCCGTTGCGGTCGATGACGAAAGTGCTGCGTTCGATGCCGCGGCACTGTTTGCCGTACATCATCTTCTGCTTGATGACGCCGAACAGGTTACATACCGTTTCATCGGCATCCGAGCCGAGTTCGAAGGGGAAGGATTGCTTGGCCTTGAAGTTTTCGTGCGATTTCAGGCTGTCGCGGGAAATGCCGAGAATGACGGCGTCGACCGCCGAGAACTCGGCGTACAGGTCGCGGAAGTTCTGGCCTTCGGTGGTGCAGCCCGGCGTGCTGTCCTTGGGGTAGAAGTAGATCACCACGATCTTGCCGGCCTGGGCCGACAGCGTGAAGGTCTGGCCGCTGGTGGCGGGCAGTGAGAAGTCGGGGATTTTGGTATCGAGCATGTGCCTGCCTTTTGTCGTCGGATTGGCCTCATTGTCGGCAAATCCCGGCAGAACGGTCAACCGGTCATTTGCTAAACTCCTGCCCATGCGAAAAATTTGCGCCAGTCTCGTTCTCCTTGCTTGCCTGTCGGCTTGTGGCCAGTCCTGGAATGATCCCTATCCGGCGGCCGATGCGGGCAAAAACATCCTGTACACGGCGTTTACCGAGCGGCCCAAGCATCTCGACCCGGCCCAGTCCTACAGCGAGGATGAGCTGGTTTTCACCGGCCAGATCTACGAGCCGCCGTTGCAGTATCACTACCTGAAGCGCCCGTACGTGCTCGAGCCGGCGACTGTCGAACAGGTTCCCGTGCCGCGTTATTTCGATGCGGCGGGGCGTGAGCTGGCCGCCGATGCGCCGGCCGAGCGCATTGCCGAAAGCGTCTATGAACTGAAGTTGCAGGCTGGCGTGCGCTTCCAGCCGCATCCGGCATTTGTGCAGACGCCAGACGGTCGACCGTTGTATTTGGGCAAAAATGCCGCCGAGGGGCGTCAGACGCTGGCCGATTTTGCGCAAACGGCCAGTCGCGAAGTGACGGCTGACGACTACATCTACCAGATCAAGCGTCTCGCCCATCCGCGTCTGCATTCGCCGATTTTCGGCATGATGGCCGACAAGATCGTTGGCCTGAAAGAACTCGGCGCCAGCCTGGCACAGGCCGCGAAAAAGGCGCCGGCCGGCGAGTGGCTGGATCTTGACCAATATCCGCTGAGCGGCGTCGAGAAGGTCGATCAGCGCACCTGGCGCATCCGTATCAAGGGCAAGTATCCGCAATTCCTGTACTGGCTGGCGATGCCCTTCTTCGCGCCGGTGCCGCGCGAAGCCGAGCGTTTCTACGCCCAGCCCGGCATGGCCGAAAAGAACCTGACGCTCGACTGGTGGCCGGTCGGCAGCGGCCCGTACATGTTGAGCGAGAACGATCCGAACCGGCGCATGGTGCTCAGCCGCAATCCGAATTTCCACGCCCAGCATTATCCCTGCGACGGTGAGGCTGCTGACCGCGCCGCCGGCCTGCTCGCGGATTGTGGCAAGGCGCTGCCCTTTATCGAGCAGGCGGTGTTCACCCGCGAGAAGGAGGCAATTCCCTACTGGAACAAGTTCCTGCAGGGCTACTACGACGCCTCGGGCATTTCCTCCGACAGCTTCGACCAGGCGGTGCGCGTCAATGTCGGCGGCGATGTGGCACTCAGCGACGAGATGCAGGCGCGCGGCATCCGTCTGCTGACGACGGTCAAGGCGTCAATTTTCTACATGGGCTTCAACATGCTCGATCCGGTGGTGGGTGGTTTGTCCGAGCGGTCGACCCGGATTCGGCAGGCAATTTCAATCGCCATCGATCAAGAAGAGTACATCTCAATATTTGCCAATGGCCGCGGTATCGCTGCGCAAGGTGCGCTGCCGCCCGGCATCTTTGGCTACGAAAACGGCGAGGCGGGGATCAATCGGGTCGTGTACGACTGGATCGATGGCAAGCCGAAACGCAAGGCGCTCGAAGCGGCAAAGAAGCTGCTTGCCGAGGCCGGCTATCCGAATGGCCGCGACGCCCGCACGGGCGAGCCGCTGGTCGTCTATCTCGACAGCACGGGCGGCAGTGGTGGCGACAAGTCTTACCTTGACTGGCTGACCCGGCAATTGGCTGGCATCGACATCCAGCTTGTGGTCCGGGGCACCGATTACAACCGTTTCCAGGACAAGTTGCGCAAGGGCAATGTCCAGCTCTATTCCCTGGGCTGGAATGCCGATTACCCCGATCCCGAAAATTTCTTCTTTCTGCTCGATGGCAACGAGGGCAAGGTGGCGCACGGCGGCGAGAATGCCTCGAACTATGCCAATCCCGAGTTTGACCGCCTCTTCCTGCGCATGAAAAACATGGACAACACGCCGGAGCGGCTGGCTATCGTTCGCCAGATGAACCACATCCTGCAGCACGATGCACCCTGGGTCTTCGGGCTGCATCCGAAGAGCTACACGCTGACCCACCGCTGGCTGAAGAATCGCAAGCCAAGCGAGGTCGGCAACAATATCCTCAAATATCAGCGAATTGATGCGGTCGACCGCATGGCGGCGCGGCAAGCCTGGAATGCGCCGGTGGTCTGGCCCTTCGTCGTTGGCCTGGTGCTGCTTCTTTCTGCCTTGCTGCCCGCCCTGCTTGCTTATCGCCGGCGTGAGCGGCGGGCAGGTCTGACGTGAGCCCGGGCGAGCAGCAGCGGCAGCTCGAAGGTCTCCTGCGGCACTATCGCGATTGCTGGCATCCGCAACCCTTTCGCGAGTTGCGGCCGGACTGGTGTCATGCCTATCCGGCCCTGACTGCTGATTTGCTGGCACTCGATCAGTCCGGGCTGGAAGCCCTGAGTGCCGACAACGACGCTGCGCTGGCCTGGCTGACGCCATACCTGCCCGAGCTTGGCGAATTGCGTTCCCTGATTCGCCTGGCGCAGGCCCCGGCAGCGCCGGTCTCGGCCGCAGGCGAGCGTTGGGCCTGGGAGATTCCCGGGCGCAAACGGGCGCAGATCGAGGCTTTCGCGGCTTCTGCCCGATGCTGTGGACAGCCGGTTGTCGACTGGTGCGGCGGCAAGGGACATCTTGGGCGCCTGCTTGCCGGACAATGGGGGCAGACCGTGCATACGCTGGAAATCGATGCCGTACTCTGTGCCGCTGGTGAGCGACTGGCCTCACGCCAGGCAGCGGGGCAGCATTTCGTCGTGGCCGATGCGCTGGCCACCACCGCGTGGCCGCAACCGGGGCAGCATGCGGTGGCCCTGCATGCCTGCGGCGACTTGCACCGGCGTTTGCTGCAACGTGGCGTGGTGCAGGGGGTTCGCCGTTTCGATGTGGCGCCGTGCTGCTATCACCGCGGGGTGGGGGACTTCTATCAGCCCTTGTCGAGTGGTTCCGGCCTGGCGCTGACGCGCGACGATGTGCGTCTGGCCGTGACCGAAACCGTGACCGCTTCGCCCCGCCTGGCCCGGCGTCGCGATCGGGAGATGGCCTGGAAGCTGGGCTTCGATGCCTATCGTCATGCCTTGTCGGCAGCGGCGTACCAGAATTTCAAGCCGGTGCCATCGGCCTGGTTTGCCGGTGATTTTTCCGGATTTCTGCAGCAGATGGCAGTGCGTGAGGGGCTGGCGGTGCCGGTTGATGCGGATTGTGCGCAATGGGAGCTTGCCGGCTGGCAGCGTCATCGTGAGGTCATGCGCCTTTCCCTGCCGCGCCAGGCTTTCCGGCGGGCGCTGGAAATCTGGCTGGTGCTCGACCTCGCGGTCTATCTCGAGCAGCAGGGCTATGCAGTGAACCTGCAAAGCTTTTGCGACCAGCGCTTGACGCCGCGCAATCTGCTTATTTCGGCTGAACGCGCTGACTGAGGTAGGTCGCCAGTTGTTCCGGTTGTTCGATGACCAGGTCGGCCCCCCAGGCATCCGGCGCTTCGCCGTTGCCGAGGTAGCCGTAGGCGGCTGCGACGGTGAAGCAACCGGCGGCGCGGCCGGCGATGATGTCGCGCTGGTCGTCGCCGACGTAGATGGCTTTCTCCGGAGCGCAGCCGAGCAGGGCGCAGGCATGCAGGATGGGCAGTGGCGAGGGCTTGGCTGCGGCTGTCGTATCGCCGCTGACCACGCAGCGCGTGCGCGGTGAAAGCTGCAGCAATTCGACCAGCGGATCGGTGAAGCGCATGCGCTTGTTGGTGACGATGCCCCAGCCGAGCTTGAGATTTTCAATCCGGTCGAGGAGTTCGGGAATGCCGGCAAACAGCTGGCTTTCATCGCACAGGCGGGCGGCGTAGATTTCGAGAAAGGCAGCGGCCAGGCGTTCGTAATCCGGGTGCGTGTTTTCGATGCCGAACCCGGCGCGCAGCATGCCGCGTACCCCTTGCGACGTGTACGGGCGCAGGGCTGCGAGCGGCTGTTCCGGTCGACCTTCCTGGAGCAGCAAAATATTGGCCGCACCGCCGAGGTCGGGAGCGGTGTCGGCCAGGGTTCCGTCGAGGTCGAAAAGAACCGCTTCAAACATTCCGGATGCTGCGCAGCAGATAATTGACGCTGCTGTCGCGGCCGAGCGAATACTGCTGCGTCAGCGGGTTGTAGCTCATGCCGATCAGCTCTTCCGGCTCCAGGCCGGCCAGCTTGGCCCAGCGCGAAAGCTCGGACGGCTTGATGAACTTGGCGTAATCGTGCGTACCCTTGGGCAGCATGTTGAGGATGTACTCGGCACCGATCACCGCGAACAGGTAGGACTTCGGGTTGCGGTTCAAGGTCGAGAAGAAGACCTGGCCACCGGGTTTGACCAGGCGGGCGCAGGCACTGACGATGCTCGACGGGTTCGGTACGTGCTCAAGCATTTCGAGACAGGTCACCGCATCAAAGGCGCCGGGCATTTCTTCCGCCAGCTGTTCGACCGCGATCTTGCGATAGTCGACTTTCTGTCCGGTTTCGAGCAGATGCAGCTTGGCCACGCCGAGCGGCTTTTCCGAGAGGTCGATACCGGTGACTTCGGCGCCTCGTGCCGCCATGCCCTCGGAGAGCAGGCCGCCACCGCAGCCGACGTCGAGTACGCGTTTGCCGGCCAGGCCGATGTTCTGGTCGATCCAGTCGAGGCGCAGCGGATTGATCTCGTGCAGCGGCTTGAATTCGCTGTTCGGGTCCCACCAGCGGTGGGCGAGTTCACCAAATTTGTCCAGTTCGGCAGGATCGGCGTTGAGCATGGGAGTCACAAAAAAGGGGTTGAAAAGAAAAAGCCCCGCACTGCGGGGCTTTTGTTGAAGCGTCGGCAGATTACTTGGTGCCGATGACTTCGATGTCAACGCGACGATCCGGCTGCAGGCAGTCGATCAGGGCCTTGGTCTTGGCATTGCCCTTGCACTTGTCGCCGGTGACCGGTTGCTTTTCGCCCTTGCCTTCGGTGTAAACACGGTTGGCTTCGATACCCTTGGCAACCAGGTATTCCTTGACGGCAGCAGCGCGCTTTTCCGACAGCTTCTGGTTGTAGGCGTCACCACCGATACGGTCGGTGTGGCCAACGGCCAGGATCACTTCGAGCTTGATGGCCTTGGACTTGGCAACGACGTCGTCGAGCTTGGCCTTGCCTTCAGGGCGCAGGACAGCCTTGTTGAAGTCGAACAGGGCGTCGGCAGCGACGGTGATCTTTTCGCCGGACGGCTTCACACCGGCAACGGCCGGAGCTGCAGCGGCGGTCTTGGCGGCCGGGGCGGCACAGGCTTCAGCCGGCAGCAGGTCCTTGTCGCATTCGCAACCGGCCTTGTCCTTGGCGGCAGCAGCCGGGGTCCAGTAGCCATCACGCCAGCACAGGCCGAAACCGCTCTTGACGACGGTGTCGCGTTGGTCGATGGCGTAAACGCGTTCCTGGGCAACAGCGGAGAAGCCGATACCGGCCAGCAGTGCGACAACCAGTGATTTCTTGGCGATGTTCTTGATCATTGTTTTCCCTCGTTGAAGAAAATTTGAAAATCTCTTTGACCCGCGAATTGACCTGAAAACAGGACGCCTAGCGGACTTCCAACCTATTTTGCCATAGGGCAATCGCTGATTCCAAGTCATTTTGGCCGTTGGAGAGTAAAGTTTTGTGCTCTACGCAACACTTTCCGGCCACCCAGACATGCGTGACGCATTCTCGTCCTGCAACATGTACGAGATGTGACACCGGGTCGAAACAGGGTTGGGTTTCCAGGGTGCCAAGGCTGACTGCGCAAAGATCGGCGGCCTTGCCAGGGGTGATGGAGCCGATTTCATGGCCGAGACCCAGCGCGATGGCGCCGTTCAGGGTGGCCATGCGCAGCGCGGCATGGGCGGGCAGGGCGCTGGCGTCACCGGTGCTGCCCTTGGCGAGCAGGGCGGCCAGACGCATTTCACCGAACAGGTCGAGGCGGTTGTTGCTCGCCGCACCGTCCGTGCCGAGTCCGATATTGATGTCCAGTTGTCTCATTCTTGCCACAGGGGCAATGCCGCTCGCCAGTTTCAGGTTGGAAGTCGGGCAGTGCGCGATGCTGCAACCGGTCTTGGCGAGCAGTTGCAGTTCGTCTTCCGTGAGGTGCACGGCGTGTACGCCAATGAAGCCCGGGCCGAGCAGGCCAAGTTTGTGCAGGCGGGCGAGTGGGCCTTGTTGGTATTGCTGTTGGCTTTCCTCGATTTCATGGTGGGTTTCGTGAATATGGCAGTGGATGGGCAGGTTCATTTGCGCCGAGAGCGTCAGGATGCGTTCGAAGGTCGCGTCTGACACCGTGTACGGCGCATGTGGCGCCAGGCAGAAGCTGATCAGCGGGTTGTCCAGCCATTTTTCGCGGACTGCCAGTCCCTTGTTGATGTAATCGTCGGCATCGCTGGCGTAAGGGGTCGGGAATTCGAGTGCCGTGATGCCAAGCGCGGCGCGCATGCCGAATTCGGCAGCGGCAGTGGCGGCGGCATCCGGGAAGAAGTACATGTCGTTGAAGCAGGTGATGCCGCCCTTGAGCATTTCTGCGCAGGCGAGGCGCGTGCCATCGAGCACGAACTGCGGCGACATGTGGGCGGCTTCGGTCGGCCAGATGTGCTTTTGCAGCCAGTCCAGCAGCGGCAGGTCGTCGGCGATGCCGCGCATCAGCGACATTGCGGCGTGGGTGTGCAGGTTGATCAGGCCGGGAATCAGGATGTGGTCATCGAGCTGGACGCGTTGTTCGGCCCGATAGCGCAGGCGAGCTTCTCCGCTGGGTAGCACGGCCAGGATGCGGCCGTTATGCACGGCGACGGCATGGTTTTTGAGCACAACATCGGGGTCGACCGCTGCGACCCAGCGGGATTCGATCAGGAGGTCGATGGATTCAGGTGTTGTTGTCATGGAAAACGGCGTCTGCTCATTGGTTGGGGCGTGGTAAAATAGCAAATTACGCTCAATTCAACCAATAAGGCATCGCGCAAGCGGTGCGATTGTGAGACATGGACCAATTCGCCAAAGAAACTCTGCCGATCAGCCTCGAAGACGAGATGCGGCGTTCCTATCTCGATTACGCGATGAGCGTGATCGTCGGCCGGGCGCTGCCAGATGCGCGCGATGGCCTGAAACCGGTGCATCGGCGCGTGCTGTTCGCGATGCACGAGCTGAACAACGACTGGAACAAGGCCTACAAGAAGTCGGCACGTATCGTCGGCGACGTGATCGGTAAGTACCACCCGCACGGCGACTCTGCAGTCTATGAAACCATTGTTCGCATGGCGCAGGATTTTTCGCTGCGTTACATGCTGGTCGATGGTCAGGGCAACTTCGGTTCGGTCGACGGTGACAGCGCGGCGGCAATGCGTTACACCGAAGTGCGCATGGCCAAGATCGGGCATCAGTTGCTGGAAGACCTCGACAAGGAAACGGTCGATTTCGGGCCGAACTACGACGGTTCGGAAAACGAGCCGCTGGTCATGCCGGCGCGTATTCCCAACCTGCTGATCAACGGCTCGTCCGGGATTGCCGTGGGTATGGCGACCAACATCCCGCCGCACAACCTCAATGAAGTCATTGCCGGTTGCCTCGCGCTGCTCGAGAACCCGGCGATTTCGATCGACGAGTTGATCGAGCACATCCCGGCGCCGGACTTCCCGACTGCTGCGCTGATCTACGGCGTGATGGGTGTGCGCGAAGGTTACAAGACCGGTCGTGGTCGCGTCATCATGCGTGCCCGCACCCACTTCGAAGACATGGACAAGGGCAATGGTCGGCAGGCGCTGATCGTCGATGAAATTCCCTACCAGGTTAACAAGAAGTCGCTGATCGAGAAGATCGCCGAACTGGTCAACGAAAAGAAGATCGAAGGCATCTCGGATATTCGCGACGAGTCGGACAAGTCCGGCATGCGCGTCGTCATCGAACTGAAGCGTGGCGAAGTCGGCGAGGTCATCCTCAATAATCTGTACAAGCAGACGCAGTTGCAGGACACCTTCGGCATGAACATGGTGGCGCTGGTCGATGGCCAGCCGCGCCTGCTCAATCTCAAGCAGCTGCTTGAATGCTTCCTGTCGCATCGCCGCGAAGTGGTTACCCGGCGTACCGTGTTCGAGTTGCGCAAGGCGCGCGAACGCGGCCACATCCTCGAAGGTCTGGCAGTCGCACTGTCCAACGTCGATGAAATCATCGCCCTGATCAAGGCCGCACCGACGCCGCCGGACGCCAAGCGCGGCCTGATGGAGCGCCAGTGGCGCAGCCCGGTGGTTGAGGAAATGCTGGTGCGGGCTTCGTCGGATGCCTCGCGCCCGGACGGTCTGGCGCCCGAGTTTGGTCTGTCGGCGCAGGGGTATCGCCTGTCCGATGCCCAGGCCCAGGCCATTCTCGAACTGCGTCTGCAACGCCTGACCGGTCTCGAGCAGGACAAGATCGTCAGCGAGTACAAGGACGTCATGGCCAAGATCCTCGATCTGCTCGACATCCTGGCCAAGCCGCAGCGCATCACCGAAATCATCGTTACCGAACTGACCGCGATCCGCGAGCAGTTCGGCGACGAGCGTCGCTCCGAAATCGTGCTGCATACGCAGGAACTCGGTATCGAAGACTTCATCACGCCGATGGACATGGTGGTTACCCTGTCGCACGGTGGTTACATCAAGGCTCAGCCGCTTGCCGATTACCGCGCCCAGAAGCGCGGCGGACGCGGCAAGCAGGCGGCTGCGATCAAGGACGAGGATTTCGTCGATCACCTGTTTGTCGCCAATACGCACGATTACATCCTGTGCTTCTCGAATCGTGGCCGCTGCTACTGGCTCAAGGTCTACGAAGCGCCGCAGGGCAGCCGGACCAGTCGCGGCAAGCCGATCGTCAATCTCTTCCCGCTCGAAGAAGGCGAACGCATCAATGCCGTGTTGCCGGTCAAGGAATTCTCCGACGACCAGTACATCTTCATGGCGACCGTCATGGGTACGGTCAAGAAAACGCCGCTGTCCGACTTCTCCAACCCGCGCAAGGCCGGCATCATCGCCGTGGCGCTGGACGAGGGTGACATCCTGGTCGGCGTTGAACTGACCACCGGCCAGAGCGACATCGTGCTGGTGTCGGATGCCGGCAAGGCGGTCTGGTTCGACGAAGAAGATGTTCGTCCGATGGGTCGCGGTGCCCGCGGTGTGCGCGGCATGAAGCTGCAGGAAGGCCAATCGGTCATTTCGCTGCTGGTCGCCGAGAGCGATCAGGCGACGGTGCTGGTGGCGACCGAGAATGGCTACGGTAAACGTACCGTTCTGGCCGATTTCCGTCATTCCGGCCGCGGTACCCAGGGCGTGCGCGCCATTGCCGACAGCGAGCGCAACGGCAACGTGGTTGGTGCCAAGCTGGTGGGTGACGACGATGAAATCATGCTGATCACCACCGGCGGCGTGCTGATTCGCACCCGCGTCGCGGAAATTCGCGGCATGGGCCGGGCCACGCAGGGCGTGACGCTGATCTCGCTTGATGAAGGCGAAAAGCTGGCCGGCCTCGAAAAGGTTGCCGAATCGGTTGCCGAGGTTGATGCCGAAGCCGAAGCTGAAGTCGCTGCCGAGGCAACTGCTGAAACGCCGGCCCCGGCTGGCGATGAAGCGGCAGCAAGCGAAGGTGAGAGCAACGAAGGTGGAGAGGTCTGATGACTCGAATCTGGAATTTCAGCGCCGGTCCGGCTGCGCTTCCTGAAGAAGTTCTCAAGCAGGCGCAGGAAGAGCTGCTCGACTGGCATGGTGCCGGTTGCAGCGTCATGGAAATGAGCCATCGCGGCAAGGAATTCATGTCCATCCTTGAGCAGGCCGAAGCCGATCTGCGCGAGTTGATGGGGATTCCTGCCGGCTACAAGGTACTGTTCCTGCAGGGCGGCGCGACGCAGCAGTTCGCGCAGATCCCGATGAACCTGCTGGCCGGACGTTCGGCCGACTACATCGTGACCGGTTCGTGGTCGAAGAAGGCCTACAAGGAAGCGCAGCGCATCGGTACGGTACGGTGTGCCGCGACCACCGAGGAGAGCGGTTTCACCCGTCTGCCGACGGCTGAGGAAATCAAGCTCGACCCGTTTGCCGCCTACCTGCACGTCTGTACCAACGAGACCATCCATGGTGTCGAAATTCCTGCGCAGCGCATCGCCGATACCGGTGTGCCACTGGTGGTCGACATGTCGTCGCACATCCTGTCGCGCCCGGTCAATGTCGAGAAATTCGGCCTGATCTATGCCGGCGCGCAGAAGAACATCGGGCCGTCCGGCCTGACTCTGGTCATCATCCGTGAAGACCTGCTCGGCATGGCGCCGCTGACCATTCCGACCGTGATGGATTACGCGGTGATGGCCGAGAACGGCTCGATGCTGAACACGCCGCCGACCTACGGCATCTACATCGCCGGCCTGGTTTTCCAGTGGCTGAAGAAGCAGGGCGGTCTGGCCGGCATCGATGCGGTCAACGCCGAAAAAGCACGCATTTTGTACGACGCCATCGATCAGTCGGGCGGCTTCTACCGCAATCCGGTCGATCCTGACTGTCGTTCGCGCATGAATGTGCCTTTCGTGCTCGCCAATCCCGAACTCGATGCTGCCTTCCTGGCCGAGTCGAAAGCGGCCGGCCTGGCCTCGCTGAAGGGCCACAAGTCGGTTGGCGGCATGCGCGCCTCGATCTACAACGCCGTGTCGCTGGAGGCCGTGCAGGCGCTGGTGGCCTTCATGAACGATTTCGCCCAACGCAAGGCTTGACCCCGCATGAGTGACGCTCTTACCCAGGCCCTGGCCGGCGTCCGCGCCGAAATCGACGGCATCGATGCCGAGTTGCTGCGCCTCCTGAATGCTCGCGCCCGTTGCGCCCAGAAGGTCGGCGAAATCAAGGCCGAGCATGGTGCAGCCGGCCATATCTACCGTCCCGAGCGCGAAGCGCAGGTGCTGCGTCGTTTGCAGGAGGCCAATCCCGGCCCCTTGCCGGGCGAGAACATCACCTTCTTCTTCCGCGAAGTGATGTCGGCCTGCCTGTCGCTCGAAGAGCCGCTCGGCATCTCCTTCCTCGGGCCGCTCGGCTCGTTCACCGGCAGCGCCGCGACCAAGCATTTCGGGCACGCCGCCCGCCTGCTGCCGCAGGCCTCGATCGACGACGTCTTCCGCGAAGTCGAATCCGGGCATGCGCATTACGCCGTGGTGCCGGTCGAGAACTCGACCGAAGGTGCGGTCGGTCGCACCATGGATCTGCTGCTCGGTACGCAACTCAAGATCTGTGGCGAAGTGGTGCTGCGCATCCACCAGAACCTGCTCTCGAACGAGACGGATCTCGGCAAGATCACCAGGATTTATTCGCACGCCCAGTCACTGGCGCAGTGTCACGAATGGCTGAATCACCATCTGCCGGGCGTGCCGCGCATTTCGGTGGCGAGCAACTCGCTGGCGGCGCAGATGGCAGCGGAAGAGTCCGGTGTCGCGGCCATTGCCGGCGAGGCCGCGGCCGAGCGCTTCAAACTGCCCAAACTGGTCGAGAACATCGAGGACGAGCCGAACAACACGACGCGCTTCCTGGTGCTCGGCAAGCACGATGCCGGTCCGTCCGGGCGCGACAAGACCTCGCTGATCATGTCGGCGCCGAACCGTACTGGTTCCCTGCATGAACTGCTGCTGCCCTTCTCGCAGAGCGGCGTCTCGATGTCGCGCCTCGAGTCGCGGCCGGCACGCAATGCGCTGTGGGAATACGTTTTCTACGTCGATGTCGAAGGGCATCGCGAAGAGCCGGCCGTCAAGGCGGCGCTCGACGGGCTGGCCAAGAACGCCGCCTACCTGAAAATTCTCGGGTCCTACCCGCTCGCCGTTTACTGAGGAATACTGATGAGTCTTGTCGAACAGGCGCTGCCCTACGTGCGCGCCATTTCTGCCTACCAGCCGGGCAAGCCGATCACCGAACTGGTCCGCGAAATGGGCATTCCGGTTGACAGCATCGTCAAGCTGGCTTCCAACGAGAATCCGCTCGGCATGAGCCCGAAGGCGAAGCTGGCCGTTCAGGCGGCGATTGACGGTATCGAGCGCTATCCCGATCAGTTCGACCTGATCAAGGCGGTGGCGACCCGGGCTGGCGTGGCGCAAGGCCAGGTCGTGCTCGGCAATGGTTCGAACGACGTGCTCGACCTGATCGCCCGCGTCTTCCTGGCGCCGGGCCGTTCGGCGATCTTCGCCCAGCATGCCTTCGCGGTTTATCCCCTGGCGACGCTGTCGACCGGTGCGGAACTGATCGCCGTGCCGGCCAGGGATTACGGTCACGACCTCGCCGCGATGCGTGCCGCGATCCGCCCCGATACGCGCCTGATCTGGATTGCCAATCCGAACAACCCGACCGGCAACTTCCTGCCCTATCCGGAAGTGCGCGCCTTCCTCGAAAGCGTGCCGAAGGATGTCGTCGTCGTGCTCGACGAGGCCTACAACGAGTACCTGCCGCCCGCCGACCGCGTCGATGTCGCCGGCTGGATCAAGGAATTCCCGAATCTCGTGGTCTGCCGCACGCTGTCCAAGATCTACGGCCTGGCCGGTCTGCGCATTGGTTACGGGCTGGCTTCGCCGGAAGTGGCCGACCTGATGAATCGCGTCCGCCAACCGTTCAACGTCAACAACCTGGCGCTGGCCGGAGCGATTGCGGCGCTTGATGATGATGAATTCCTGCAGGCGAGCTACGAGCTGAACCGCAGCGGCATGACCCAGATCGTTGCCGGTCTGGAAAAGCTCGGTCTCGAGTACATCAAGCCGCACGGCAATTTCGTCACCTTCAAGGCGGGCGATGCGGCGTCGGTCAACCAGAAGCTGCTGCAGCAGGGCGTCATCGTCCGGCCGATTGCCGGCTACGGCCTGCCGGAATGGCTGCGCGTGACGATCGGCACCGCGGCCGAGAACTCCAGGTTCCTGGAGGCCCTGGATAAGGCCCTCTGAATGGCGGCCGGCATGCCCGAGTTCGGCAAGGTCATCATCTTCGGCACCGGCCTGATCGGCGGTTCCTTTGCATTGGCCTTGAAAGAAGCCGGGGCGGTCGAGGAAGTTGTCGGTTTCGGCCGCACGCCGGCCACCTTGCGGGCGGCGCAGCAACTGGGTGTGATCGACCGGGCCGGGATCAATCCGACGCATGAAATCGAGGAAGCCGACATCGTGCTGCTTGCGACGCCGGTCGCCCAGATGCCGGAAATTTTCGAAAAAATCGCACCGTATCTCGGCCCGAATACCATCGTCACCGATGGCGGTTCGACCAAGGGCGATGTCGTCGCCGCGGCGCGGGCCGGGCTCGGCGACAAGATCAGCCAGTTCGTGCCGGCGCACCCGATTGCCGGTGCCGAAAACAGCGGTCCGGCGGCGGCGCGCTGGGATCTCTATCAGGGCAGGAAGGTTGTTGTCACGCCCCTGCCCGAAAACAGCGACGACACGCTGGACCGCATCAAGCGCGCCTGGTCGCTGTGCGGCGCCGACATCTACGAGCTGACGCCGGAAGCGCACGACCGCGTCTTCGCCGCAGTCAGCCATCTGCCGCACCTGCTCTCCTTCGCGCTGGTGCATGATCTCGCCGTGCGTGAGGATGCCGACATCTTCTTCACCTTCGCCGCTTCGGGCTTTCGCGATTTCACGCGCATCGCCGCCAGCCATCCGGAAATGTGGCGCGACATCTGTCTCGCCAATCGTGCGGCATTGCTCGGCGAACTCGATTCCTACCGCGCGCAGCTCGACGAATTGCGCGCGGCCCTGGCGCGCAACGACGGGGCGCGTCTCGAGGAAATCTTCGGCATCGCCCGCCAGGCGCGCCGCGACTGGGCCGGCGAGGACTGATGCGACGCCTGCTGAGCGCCTTGCTGCTCGGCGTGACGCTGCTGCTGCCGGCGTTCGCGGCAGGCGAGGTGCCCGTCATTTTGCTTGCCGAAATCTATCGCGGCCAGGTCGATGTTTCCCGTTATCTGGTCAGCGAAAAACTCGATGGTGTGCGGGCGATCTGGGATGGTGAAGTCCTGCGGTTTCGCAGCGGCAATGTGGTGCCGGCTCCGGCCTGGTTTCTGGCCGGTTTGCCGAAAACGCCGCTGGACGGCGAGTTGTGGCTGGGGCGCGGCCAGTTCGAGCGCCTGTCCGGCATCGTCCGGCGCGAACAGCCGGATGACGCCGAATGGCGGGCGGTGCGCTACATGATCTTCGAACTGCCCGGCGCGCCCGGTAGTTTCAGCGAACGCGCCGTGGCAATCCGGCAACTGGTGGCGCAGGCCGGTGTGCCCTGGCTGGCTGAAATCGGGCAATTTCCGGTGGTCGACCGGGCGGAACTCGAAAAACGCTTCAAGGCCGTCGTTGCGGCCGGCGGCGAAGGCCTGATGCTGCATCTGGCGGACGCACCCTATGTCACCGGGCGTAGCGACGTGCTGCTCAAGATGAAGCCCTGGGCCGATGCCGAGGCTGTGGTCATCGCGCATCTGCCGGGCAAGGGCAAGTATCTCGGTCAGCTCGGCGCCCTGCGCGTGCGTACGCCGGACGGGCGCGAGTTTGCGCTGGGCAGCGGCTTGAGCGATGCGCAACGGCGCGACCCGCCGCCGCTCGGCGTGACGGTGACTTATCGCTACCGCGACCTGACCGCCAAAGGTCTGCCGCGTTTTGCCAGCTTCCTGCGGATACGTCAGGAATGAGGGCGGGGCGCGTTAAAATTCGGGATTACTTCAGGGTGGACTGTTTCTCATGATCCTCGTGACTGGCGGTGCCGGCTTCATCGGCAGCAATTTCGTCCTCGACTGGCTGGCCGGCAGTGCCGAGGCGGTCGTCAATCTCGATGCGCTGACTTATGCCGGCAACCTCGAAAACCTGGCCAGTCTAAAGGATGATCCGCGTCACATCTTCGTCCATGGCAGCATCGGCGACACCGCGCTGCTCGGTCGTCTGCTCGCCGAACACCGGCCGCGTGCCATCGTCAATTTTGCCGCCGAATCGCATGTCGACCGCAGCATTCATGGCCCGGAAGATTTCATCCAGACCAACATCGTTGGCAGCTTTCATCTGCTCGAAGCCGTGCGCGCCTACTGGAACGGCCTGCCAGCGGTCGACCAGGCGAATTTCCGCTTTTTGCATGTGTCGACCGATGAGGTTTACGGTTCGCTCGGCAAGGACGATCCGGCCTTCGCCGAAAGCAACCGCTACGAGCCGAACAGCCCGTACTCGGCGAGCAAGGCGGCGAGCGATCACCTGGTGCGCGCCTATCATCACACCTACGGCCTGCCGGTGCTGACCACCAACTGCTCGAACAATTACGGCCCCTACCACTTCCCGGAAAAGCTGATTCCGCTGGTCATCTTCAACGCGCTGGCCGGCAAGGCACTGCCCATCTATGGCGACGGCCAGCAGATTCGCGACTGGCTCTACGTCAAGGATCACTGCAGCGCCATCCGCCGCGTGCTCGAAGCGGGCCGGGTCGGCGAGACCTACAACGTCGGCGGCTGGAACGAGAAGCCCAATCTCGACGTCGTGCATACGCTGTGCGCTATGCTCGACGAACTGCAGCCGCGCACCGACGGCCAGCCCTATCAAACGCAGATCACCTACGTCACCGACCGCCCCGGGCACGACCGTCGTTACGCGATCGATGCCTCCAAGCTCGAGCGCGAACTGGGCTGGAAACCGGCCGAAACCTTCGAGACCGGCATCCGCAAGACGGTGCAGTGGTATCTCGCCAACCAGGCCTGGGTGAATAACGTCACCAGCGGCAGCTATCGCCAGTGGCTGGACAAAAACTACGGAGCACGCGCATGAGCAAACGCAAGGGCATCATCCTCGCCGGCGGTTCCGGTACCCGGCTCTATCCGGCGACGCTGGCAGTCTCCAAGCAGCTGCTGCCGATCTACGACAAACCGATGATCTACTACCCGCTGACCGCGCTGATGCTGGCCGGCATGCGCGACATCCTGATCATCTCGACGCCGCAGGACACGCCGCGCTTCGCGCAACTGCTCGGCGACGGCAGCCAGTGGGGCATCAATCTGAGCTATGCCGTGCAACCCAGTCCGGACGGCCTGGCGCAGGCCTTCATCATTGGCGAGGACTTCATCGCCGGCGACAATGCCGCGCTGGTGCTCGGCGACAACATTTTCTACGGTCACGAGTTCTACAAGCTGCTCGCCAATGCCAGCGAGCAGGAGCAGGGTGCGACGGTGTTTGCCTACCACGTCACCGATCCCGAGCGTTATGGCGTGGTTGCCTTCGATGCCGCCGGGCGGGCGACCAGCCTGGAAGAAAAGCCGCTGCAGCCGAAGTCGAATTACGCGGTGACCGGTCTGTATTTTTACGACAGCCAGGTCGTCGATGTTGCCAAGAGCATCCGGCCATCAGCGCGCGGTGAGCTCGAGATCACCGATGTAAACCGGATCTACCTCGAGCAAGGCAAGCTTAACGTCGAGATCATGGGGCGCGGCTATGCCTGGCTTGATACCGGCACGCACGAGTCTATGCTCGAAGCCAGCCAGTTCATCGCCACCATCGAGAAACGCCAGGGTCTGAAGGTGGCCTGTCCGGAAGAAGTGGCTTTCCGTAAACAATGGATTGGCGCTGCACATCTCGAGCAATTGGCCCAGCCCCTGGCCAAGAATGGCTACGGCCAGTACCTGCTCGCCCTGCTGCGTGAAAGGTCGTTCTGATGCAGGTAATACCGACCGGAATCCCTGACGTACTGTTGATCGAGCCGAAAGTCTTCGGCGACGAGCGCGGCTTTTTCTTCGAAAGCTTCAACGCGCGGGAATTCGCGGAGGCCACCGGTATCGAGCGCCAGTTCGTCCAGGATAACCACTCGAAATCGGCGCAGAACGTGCTGCGCGGTCTGCATTACCAAGTCGGCAAGCCGCAGGGCAAGCTGGTGCGGGTCGTGCAGGGTGAGGTTTTCGACGTAGCGGTCGACCTCCGGAAAAGTGCCAAAACCTTCGGGCAATGGGCCGGGGTCAGGCTCAGCGCGGAAAACAAGAAGCAGTTGTGGATTCCCGAGGGCTTTGCACACGGCTTCCTGGTGCTCAGCGAAACGGCGGAATTTCTCTACAAAACCACCGACTATTACGATCCGGCCAGCGAGCGCTGTCTGCGCTGGGACGATCCGGCAGTCGGTGTCGCCTGGCCGCTGCCGGCCGGTGCCCCGCTGCTTTCTGCGAAGGACCGGCAGGGGCTCGATCTCGCGGCCTGCGAAAAATTTTCCTGAAGCGGCTGGCCATGCGGCCCGGCCGGTAACGAATCAGGCGGGCGCCCAGTGCGGCGCTGCCATTGCAAACGGAGTTGTCCTTGAGTACTGAATTTCTCGATCTTCCCCAGTTGATCTCGGCCGGCGGCACGGTGCGCCTGCCCGGTTCGAAGAGCATTTCCAACCGCGTGCTGCTGCTTGCGGCGCTGGCCGAGGGGGCAACCGAGGTGCGCGACCTGCTCGCCTCCGACGATACCGAACGCATGCTCGATGCGCTGAAGACGCTTGGCGTCGGTGTCGCCTCGCTGGGGGGCGAAAACTGGACGATCACCGGCTGCGGCGGGCATTTCCCGGTGCGCCAGGCGGAGCTTTTTCTGGGCAATGCCGGCACGGCCTTCCGGCCGCTGACCGCGGCGCTGGCGCTGGCCGGCGGCGATTACGTCTTGAAGGGCGTCGCCCGCATGCACGAGCGGCCGATCGGCGATCTGGTCGATGGTCTGCGTCAGCTCGGCGCCGACATCAGCTATCTCGGCAACGACGGCTTCCCGCCGCTGCAGCTCAAACCGGCCGCGATCCAGCCGGGCGGTGTGGTCAAGGTGCGTGGTGACGTCTCCAGCCAGTTCCTGACCGGCCTGCTCATGGCCTTGCCGCTGACCGGCGAAACGGTAGCGGTCGACGTCGTCGGCGAGCTGATTTCCAAGCCTTACATCGAGATCACGCTGGCGATCATGGCGCGCTTCGGCGTCGTCGTCGAGCGCGACGGCTGGCAACGTTTCACCGTCAAGGCGGGCAGTCGCTACGTCTCGCCGGGTACCATTTACGTCGAGGGCGATGCTTCGTCGGCTTCCTACTTCCTGGCGCTCGGCGCCATCGGCGGCGGGCCGGTGCGCGTCGAAGGCGTCGGCAGCGAATCGATCCAGGGCGACGTCAAGTTTGCCGAAGCGCTGGCGCAGATGGGCGCCGTCATCACGACCGGCCCGAACTGGATGGAAGCGCGTGCGCCGCAAGGCGGCCTCGTCGCGGTCGACCTCGATTGCAACCACATTCCCGATGCGGCAATGACGCTGGCCACCGCCGCGCTGTTCGCCAGGGGCACGACCACGCTGCGCAACATCGCCAGCTGGCGCGTCAAGGAAACCGACCGCATCGCCGCGATGGCGACCGAGCTGAAGAAGCTCGGTGCCGAGGTCGAGGAGGGCGCCGACTACATCCGTGTCACGCCGGCCAGCCTGCAGCCGGCCGCGATCGACACCTACGACGATCACCGCATGGCGATGTGCTTCTCGCTGGCGGCCTTTGGTACGCCTTTGCGCATCAATGATCCGAAATGCGTCGGCAAGACCTTCCCCGATTATTTCGCCTGCTTTGCCAAGGTGAGCAAGGCGGCGCCGGTGATCGCCATCGACGGTCCGTCGGCTTCTGGCAAGGGCACGGTCGCGGCGCGCGTCGCGGCAGCCCTGGGTTATGACTATCTGGATTCCGGGGCGCTTTACCGGTTGACCGCGCTGGCGGCACAAAAAGCCGGCGTCGACTGGGCGGACGAAAGCGGTGTCGCCGCCATCGCGACGCGGCTTGATGCCGAATTCACGGCCGGCGATATCCGTCTCAACGGCGAGCTGGTCGGCGATTCGATCCGGACCGAGGAAATCTCGGCCGGCGCCTCGAAAGTCGCTGCCCTGCCGGCGGTGCGCGACGCGCTGCTGTTCCGTCAGCGCACCTTCAATCGCGCACCGGGCCTGATCGGCGACGGGCGCGACATGGGCTCGGTGGTTTTCCCGCAAGCGCCGCTCAAGGTCTTCCTCACGGCCAGTGCCGAGGCGCGCGCCGAACGCCGTTATAAGCAGTTGATCGAAAAAGGATTCTCTGCTAATCTCGCGGACCTTCTGTTAGACCTGCAGCAACGTGACGAACGGGATTCCCAGCGTAGCGTGGCGCCGCTCAGACAGGAGGCAGATGCCAAGTTGCTTGATACGACAGGCCTCACCATCGAACAGGCGGTGAACCAGGTGCTGGCGTGGAGCAAGGAAGCAATGTAGCAAGGTGTTGCCGGCCGACGGGCCGGCGATATGTTTTCAACTCTAACCCGCTGTGGATTTAGCGATTCGCGGCATGAAAGCTCTCTCCGTCAATGGAATCTTTTGCTCAACTATTTGAAGAATCCCTGGCTCGCCAGGAAATGCGTCAAGGCGAAGTCATCACTGCAGAAGTGGTGCTCATCGATCACAACTTCGTTGTGGTCAATGCCGGCCTGAAATCGGAATCCTATGTTCCGCTCGAAGAATTCCTGAATGATCAGGGCGAACTGGAAGTTGCCGTTGGCGATTTCGTCCAGGTCGCTATCGAAATGCTGGAAGACGGCTACGGCGCAACGCGCCTGTCGCGCGATCGCGCCAAGCGCATCGCCGCCTGGAACTTCCTGGAAGAAGCCCTGAACAACAACTCGCTGGTCACCGGTACGATTACCGGCAAGGTCAAGGGCGGTCTCACCGTCATGTCCAACGGCGTCCGTGCCTTCCTGCCGGGCTCGCTGGTCGACATGCGTCCGGTCAAGGACACCACCCCGTACGAAGGCAAGACCCTTGAGTTCAAGGTGATCAAGCTCGATCGCAAGCGCAACAACGTCGTGATGTCCCGCCGTGCCGTGCTCGAAGCCACCGCTGACAAAGATCGCGAAAAGCTTCTCGAGAACCTCAAGGAAGGTACTGTCGTCAAGGGTATCGTCAAAAACATCACCGACTACGGCGCATTCGTCGACCTCGGCGGTATCGATGGCCTGCTGCACATCACCGACCTGGCCTGGCGCCGCGTCCGTCACCCGAGCGAAGTGCTCAACGTTGGTGACGAAGTTACCGCCAAGATCCTCAAGTTCGACGCCGAGAAGAACCGCGTCTCCCTGGGCATGAAGCAACTGGGCGACGATCCGTGGGTTGGTATTGCCCGCCGTTACCCGGCCGGTACCCGCCTGTTCGGCAAGGTCACCAACCTGACCGACTACGGTTCATTCGTTGAAATCGAACAAGGCATCGAAGGCCTGGTTCACGTTTCCGAAATGGACTGGACCAACAAGAACGTTCATCCGTCCAAGGTCGTTTCCCTGGGTGATGAAGTTGAAGTCATGATCCTGGAAATCGACGAAGAGCGTCGCCGCATTTCGCTCGGCATGAAGCAATGTGCCCCGAATCCGTGGGATGACTTTGCGATGAACCAGAAGAAGGGTGACAAGGTCAAGGGCGCCATCAAGTCGATCACCGACTTCGGCATCTTCATCGGTCTGCCTGGCGGTATCGATGGTCTGGTTCACCTGTCCGACCTGTCCTGGTCTGCCACCGGCGAAGAAGCCATCCGCAACTTCAAGAAGGGTGACGAAGTTGAAGCCGTCGTCCTCGGCATTGATGTTGAAAAGGAACGCATCTCCCTGGGTATCAAGCAGCTCGAAGGCGATCCGTACACCAACTTCATCGCTACCCACGAAAAGAACAGCATCGTTAACGCCACCGTCAAGACGGTTGACGCCAAGGGTGCCGTGCTGACGCTGGACGGTGAAAACGAAGGCTATCTGCGCGCTTCCGAGTTCTCGCGTGATCGTATCGACGACCTGTCGCAACACCTCAAGGTGGGCGATGTGGTTGAAGCCATGATCATCAACGTGGATCGCAAGACCCGTGGTATCAACCTGTCCATCAAGGCCAAGGATCAAGCCGAACAGCACGAAGCCCTGCAGAAGTTCTCTGCCGAGTCGAACTCCGCTGCTTCCGGTACGACCAATCTGGGTGCCCTGCTCAAGGCCAAGCTCAACCAGCAAGGCTGATAGGCAAAAAGCATGACCAAATCCGAGCTCATCGCCCGGCTGGCGGAGCGATTTCCGCAGTTGGTGGCGAAGGATGCTGATTTCGCGGTCAAGATGATGCTCGATGCGATGTCCGACGCCTTGGTGCGTGGGGATCGTATCGAGATCCGCGGCTTCGGCAGCTTTGCGCTCAACTACCGGCCGCCGCGCACCGGTCGTAACCCCAAATCGGGGGACAAGGTCAGCGTACCTGCCAAGTGGGTTCCCCACTTCAAGGCAGGCAAGGAACTGCGTGAGCGGGTCGATCAGTCGATCTGACGTCGCGCAGGCGCAATGTGGTAGATTCGGGGCAGTGAGTCATTTCACTGCCCCTTTTTATTTGAATCCATGACTGCAATCACCTGGGCCGTACGGCTCGTCATTTTTTCGTTTCTGCTGCTCTTCGCGCTGCAGAATACCGATCCGGTCAATCTGAATTTCATTTTTGGCCAGATCTGGCAGGCGCCGCTGGTCATTGTTCTGCTTGCCTTTTTTGCTGGTGGTGCGCTCCTGGGTGTCCTGTCGCTGCTCGGGGTGATTTATCGCCAGCGCCGCGAAATATCCCGCCTCAAGCGCGCGGCGAGTGAAACCAAGGCTGCCGCCGTCGTTGTTCCCGAGCCACCTGCCGTATGAATGATCTGTTCGAATACTGGCAGCTGCTGCTGATCCCAGTTTTTTTCGCGCTGGGCTGGGCGGCGGCACGGGTGGATATGCGCCAGGTGGTGCATGAGTCGCGCGCCTTGCCGCGCTCGTATTTTCAGGGCTTGAATTTCCTGCTCAACGAAGAGCCGGACAAGGCCATCGATTCCTTTCTCGAGGTTGCCAAGGTCGATTCTCAGACCGTCGAGCTGCATTTTGCGCTCGGCAACCTGTTCCGTCGCCGTGGTGAAACCGAACGGGCGATCCGCATGCACCAGAACCTGATCGATCGGGAAGATCTCGATGAAAAGGTCCGTCTGCATGCCCTCTCCGAACTGGCCCAGGATTATCTCAAGGCCGGCCTGCTGGATCGGGCCGAGGAGATGTTCAACAAGCTGCTTGCTACCTCGTTCGACGCCGAAGCCAAGCGCAACCTGCTCGAGATCTACCAGGTCGAGAAAGAGTGGCTGAAGGCGGTCGAGATTGCCCGCGAGTTGCCGGAAATTGCTTCGCAGCGCGATGTGGCCGAGTATTACTGCGAACTGGCCGCCAATGAAATCATGCGTTCGCGCCCGGATTCGGCGCGCGAATACCTTGAGCAGGCGATGCAGCAGAACCGCAAGTGCGTGCGCGCCAGCCTGCTGCAGGGCGACCTGTTGCTGCAGGAGGGCAAGCTCCTTGACGCCATCGAGGCCTGGCAGCGCATCGAGCAGCAGGATCCGGCCTACCTGGCCCTGGTGGCCCAGCGCCTGCTCGAAACCTATCGCAAGCTGGAGCGGCGCGACGAAGGTGCGGCACTGCTGCGCGCCTATCTTGAGCGCTATCCTTCGCTCGATCTGCTCGATGTCGTCTATCAATTGATTCTTGAAGGCGAGGGCACCGAGTCGGCTTACCGTCTGGTGCGCGACGAGTTGCAGCGCAATCCGACCCTGCTCGGCCTGGAAAAATTGATGAGTGCGCGTCTGCCGCTGGTTGAGCCGGAAGTGCGCGTCGATGTCGAGCTGGCCAAGACCATCATCCAGGGCTACACCAAGCGCCTGTCGCGTTATCGGTGCGATAATTGCGGCTTCAAGGCCCGCCAGTTCTACTGGCGCTGTCCGGCCTGCGGTGGCTGGGAAACCTATCCGCCACGGCGCAGTGAAGAATTCGATCAAACATTGTAGGAAGCATCCATGAAAATTACCGTTGTCGGCACCGGCTATGTCGGTCTGGTCAGTGGCACCTGTCTTGCTGAAGTGGGTAACGACGTTCTCTGTCTGGACGTCGATCCGGAAAAGATCCGCATCCTTGAAGAGGGCGGTATTCCCATTTACGAACCGGGTCTGCAGGAAATGGTCCGGCGCAATGTCGCCGCCGGTCGACTGCATTTCACGACCGATATTGAAAAGGCCGTGCAGCACGGCACCATCCAGTTCATCGCGGTCGGCACGCCGCCGGATGAGGACGGTTCGGCCGACCTGCAGTACGTGCTCGGCGCGGCGCGCAACATCGGCCGCCTGATGACCGATTACAAGGTCATCGTCGACAAGAGCACGGTGCCGGTCGGTACCGGTGCCAAGGTCAAGGCGGCGATCGCCGACGAACTGACCAAGCGTGCGGTCGACATCCCTTACAGCGTCGTTTCCAACCCGGAATTCCTCAAGGAAGGTGCGGCGGTCGAAGACTTCATGCGGCCGGACCGCATCGTCGTCGGCGCCGAGGAAGAGCAGGCCATTCACCTGATGCGCGCGCTCTACGCGCCCTTCCAGCGCAATCACGAACGCCTGATCATCACCGACGTGAAGAGTGCCGAGCTGACCAAGTACGCCGCCAACGCCATGCTGGCGACGCGCATCAGCTTCATGAACGAACTCGCCAACCTGGCCGAAGTGCTCGGTGCCGACATCGAAATGGTCCGCCAGGGCATCGGTTCCGATCCGCGTATCGGTTACCACTTCCTGTATCCCGGTTGCGGCTACGGCGGCTCCTGCTTCCCGAAGGACGTCAAGGCGCTGATCGCCACCGCCCAGGATGATGCCGGTATCACGCTCAAGGTGCTGACCGCGGTCGAGGAAGCCAATGACGAACAGAAACACATCCTGACCAAGAAACTCAAGGCCCGCTTCGGTGACTTGAAGGGCATGCATTTCGCGCTCTGGGGTCTGTCCTTCAAGCCCAATACCGACGACATGCGCGAAGCGCCGAGCCGCGAACTGATCGCCGACCTGTTTGCCGCCGGTGCCACGGTGTCTGCCTACGATCCGGTCGCCATGCACGAGACGCAGCGCATCTTCGGCGACGACAGCCGCCTGCAATATGCCGAGAACCCGATGGGGGCGCTCGACAAGGCCGATGCACTGCTCATCGTCACTGAGTGGAAGGAATTCCGCAGCCCGGATTTCGACGCCATCAAGCAGGCTTTGAAGCATCCGGTGGTTTTCGACGGGCGCAATCTTTACGATCCGAAGTTCGTGCGCGAGCAGGGGATCGAATACTTCGCGATCGGACGGTAACTGCATGCTGGACAAAGTCTTGCAAGTGCGTCTGCTCGTGGTCGGCGATGTCATGCTCGACCGCTACTGGTTCGGCGAGGTCAACCGGATTTCGCCGGAAGCGCCGGTGCCGGTGGTCAAGGTCGAACGTGTCGAGGAGCGCCTGGGCGGCGCCGCCAACGTCGCGCGCAATGCCGCGGCGCTCGGCGCCCGGACGGCCTTGCTGTCGGTGGTCGGAGATGATGATGCCGGGCGTAGCCTGCGCAGCCTGCTTGCCGAAGGTGAAATCGATGCCGGTTTGCACGTCGACCGGGCGATCGACACCACGGTCAAGTTGCGCGTCATTGGCCGGCAGCAGCAACTGCTGCGCATCGATTTCGAAACGACGCCGTCGCATGAAATTCTCGATGCCAAGCTCGCCGAGTTCGAGCGCCGGGTCGCCCAGTGCGACGCGGTGATTCTCTCCGATTACGGCAAGGGCGGTCTGACCCACATCGCCGAAATGATCCGCCTGGCACGCGCTGCCGGCAAACCGGTGCTGGTCGATCCGAAGGGCGATGATTACGCCAAGTACACCGGCGCCACGGTGATCACGCCGAATCGCTCGGAACTGCGCGAAGTGGTCGGGCGTTGGGCGTCGGATGACGAACTCTTCGCCAAGTCGCAGAAACTGCGTGCCGAACTGGGCCTCGAAGCCTTGCTCGTGACGCGCAGTGAAGAAGGCATGACGCTGTTTGCCGCCGACGAGATCCACCACCAGCCGGCGCAGGCGCGCGAGGTGTTCGATGTCTCCGGTGCCGGCGATACCGTGATTGCAACGCTCGCCGTCATGCTCGCCGCAGGTGCCGACTGGGCGGAAGCCATCCGCGCCGCCAATGTCGCCGCCGGCATTGTCGTCGGCAAGTTGGGGACCGCCGTCGTTACCCGTGAAGAACTCGCCGCTGCCCTGTAAGGAATAGCCATGTACATAGTCGTTACCGGCGCTGCCGGTTTTATCGGTTCCAACATCGTCAAGGCGCTCAACGAGCGCGGCGTGACCAAAATCATCGCGGTCGACAACTTGGCCAAGGCCGAAAAGTTCAAGAACCTGATCGATTGCGAGATCAGTGACTACATCGACAAGAACGATTTCATTGCGCGCATCCAGGCCGGCCACTACGACGGCGAGATCGACGCGATCTTCCATGAAGGCGCCTGTTCCGACACCATGGAAACCGACGGTCGCTACATGATGGAGAACAATTACCGTTACTCCTGCATCCTGCTCGACTGGTGCCTGGACCAGGACGTCCAGTTCCTCTACGCGTCGAGCGCGGCGACCTACGGTGCGTCCAGCACCTTCAAGGAAGAGCGCGAGTTCGAGGGGCCGCTCAATGTCTATGGCTACTCGAAGTTCCTGTTCGACCAGATCGTGCGCCAGCGCCTCGCCGAAAATCCGTCGTCGCAGATCGTCGGCTTCCGCTACTTCAATGTCTATGGGCCGCGCGAACTGCACAAGGGGCGCATGGCTTCTGTAGCGTTTCACAACTTCAACCAGTTTCGCGCCGACGGCAAGGTCAAGTTGTTCGAAGGCTCGCACGGTTATGAAAACGGCGGCCAGATGCGCGATTTCGTCTATGTCGGTGACGTCGCCAAGGTCAATCTGTTCTTCCTCGACCATCCGGAAAAGTCCGGCATCTTCAATCTCGGTTCCGGCCGCGCCCAGAGCTTCAACGATGTCGCTGTCGCAGCGGTCAACGGCTGCCGCAAGGCAAAAAGCGAGGCGCCGCTCGATCTCGCCCAGTTGCGGGCACAAGGCTTGCTCGAATACACCGCCTTTCCCGAGGCGCTGAAGGGCAAGTACCAGGCATACACGCAGGCCGATCTGGCCAAGTTGCGCGCTGCCGGCTACGTTGCCCCGATGGCCACGGTTGAGGAAGGCGTTTCCCAATACATCGAGTGGCTGCAAAAGCATGTATAAAACCCTGCAGGATTTTGTCGGAAACACGCCGCTGGTACGTTTGCAACGCGTCCCCGGCGCCGACAACGACAGGCGTGGCAACGTGATTCTCGCCAAGCTTGAAGGCAACAACCCGGCAGGTTCGGTCAAGGACCGGCCGGCCCTGTCGATGATCGTGCATGCCGAAGCGCGTGGCGAGATCAAGCCGGGCGATACGCTGATCGAGGCGACCTCCGGAAATACCGGCATTGCGCTGGCCATGGCGGCGGCGATCAAGGGTTACAAGATGATCCTGGTGATGCCCGAAAACCAGAGCATCGAGCGCCGCCAGAGCATGCGTGCCTACGGCGCCGAACTGGTCCTGACGCCCAAGGATGGCGGCATGGAGCTGTGTCGCGACATCGCCGAGAAGATGCGCAACGAAGGCAAGGGCATCATCCTCGACCAGTTTGCCAATCCGGACAATCCGCGTGCCCACATCGAGGGCACCGGCCCAGAAATCTGGCGCGACACCGACGGCCGGATCACGCATTTCGTTTCCAGCATGGGCACCACCGGCACCATCATGGGCACCTCCGCCTTCCTCAAGTCAGTCAATCCGGCAATCCAGATCGTTGGATGCCAGCCGGAAGACGGCAGCCAGATCCCGGGTATCCGCAAGTGGCCGGAAGCCTACCTGCCGAAGATTTACGATAAAACCAACGTCGACCGTATCGAATATGTCAGCCAGGGCGATGCCGAGGCGATGACGCGCCGCCTGGCAACCGAAGAAGGCATCTTTGCCGGCATTTCCTCGGGCGGTGCGCTGGCCGTGGCGCTGCGCCTGGCACAGACGCTGGAGAATGCGACGATCGTTTCCATCGTCTGCGACCGCGGCGACCGTTACCTGTCGACCGGCGTCTTCCCGGCATGAAGCCGGTTCTCGTTTTTGATATCGAGACGATTCCCGATGTCGCCGGCCTGCGCCGCCTGAACGACCTGCCGGCCGGCCTTTCCGACGACGAAGTCGCCGAGCTTGCCTTCCAGCAACGGCGGGCGCGCACCGGCAATGATTTCCTGCAACTCCACCTGCAGCGCGTCGTCACCATCTCCTGCGTGCTGCGCACCAGCGACGGTCTCAAGGTCTGGTCGCTGTCCGAACCTGACCTGGACGAAGGCGCGATCATCCAGCGCTTCTTCGACGGCATCGAGAAATTCACACCGCAGATCGTTTCGTGGAACGGCAGCGGTTTCGACCTGCCGGTGCTGCACTACCGCGGCATGCTGCACGGCGTCGCCGCGCCACGCTACTGGGACATGGGCGAAGGCGATTACGCCGATTCGCGCGAGTTCAAGTGGAACAACTACATCAGCCGCTACCACACACGGCATCTCGACCTGATGGATCTGCTGGCGCTCTACAATGCCCGCGCCAATGCGCCGCTCGACGATCTGGCCAAGCTTTACGGCTTTCCCGGCAAGCTCGGCATGGACGGCAGCAAGGTATGGGAAGCCTGGCAGGCCGGCAAGGGCGGCGAGATTCGCGACTACTGCGAAACCGACGTCATCAATACCTATCTGGTGTACAACCGCTTCCGCCGCCTGCGCGGTGAACTGAGCGCAGCCGAGGAAAAGGCCGAATGCGACTTCGTCAAGGCGCAACTCGGCAAGATCGGCGCGCCGCACTGGCAGCAGTTTCTCGCCGCCTGGGGCTGAAGAAACGTAGTGCAGCGGTATAATGTTCCGATTTCAACCCAAAGCGCAGAGAGATAAAAATGGCTCTTAACAACGTTCCTTCCGGCAAGTCCCTTCCCGATGATTTCAATGTCATCATCGAAATCACTGCCCATTCCGATCCCGTCAAGTACGAAGTCGACAAGGAAAGCGGCGCCATTTTCGTGGATCGTTTCATGTCCACCTCGATGCACTATCCGTGCAACTACGGCTACATCCCGCACACCATCGCCGGTGACGGTGACCCGGTCGACGTGCTCGTGATCAGCCCCTTCCCGCTGCCGCCGGGTGTTGTCGTGCGCTGCCGTCCGCTCGGCCAGCTGTCGATGACCGATGAAGGTGGTGAAGATGCCAAGCTGCTGGCCGTGCCGGTCGACAAGCTGACCCCGCTCTACAAGGACGTCAAGACCTTCGAAGACACGCCGGAACTGCTGCGCAAGCAGATTTCGCACTTCTTCGAGCACTACAAGGATCTCGAGCCGGGCAAGTGGGTCAAGGTCAATGGCTGGGAAGGCATCGATGCCGCCCGCAATGAAGTGATGACCGGCGTCCAGCGTTTCAACGACGCGAAAGACAAGCCGAACTACTAAGATGCTGCGTATCGCCGTTGCCCAGTTCAACGCCACCGTCGGTGACCTGACGGGCAACGTCGAACGTATCGTTGCCTGTGCTGCCGAGGCGAAAGCCCGTGGCGCACAGGTGCTGCTGACGCCGGAACTGGCGCTCTGCGGCTACCCGCCGGAAGACCTGCTGCTGCGCCCGGATTTCTACCGCGCCTGCAGCCGGGCACTGGCTGATCTGGCGACCCGCGTCGATGGCATCAGCATCGTTGTCGGTCATCCGGAAGAACACGAAGGTCGCTGTTACAACGCGGCGACGGTCATTGAAAATGGCCAGCAAAAGGCGGTCTACCGCAAGATTCGCCTGCCCAATTACGAAGTTTTCGACGAAGTCCGCTATTTCGAGTCCGGCAGCGAGCCGCTGGTTGTCGACATTGCCGGTGTGCGTTGCGGCATCAACATCTGTGCCGACATCTGGGAAGCCGGTGCGGCCGAACTGGCGCATGGCGCCGGTGCCGAACTGCTGCTCGTCCTCAACGCCTCACCCTGCCACCTGGAAAAGCACCAGACGCGTGTCGAGGTTCTTGGCGAACGGGTTGCCGCGACCGGCATGGCAGCGATCTACTGCAACCTGGTCGGCGGTCAGGACGAACTGGTCTTCGATGGCGCCTCCTTTGCGCTCGATGCCAAGGGCGTCTGCCGCATGCGCCTGCCGGCTTTCGAAGAAGCGCTCGGCATCGTCGATTACGAGCATGGCCAGCTGCAGTCCGCGCAAATGGCCGAGGAATTGTCGCTCGAAGCCGAAGCCTACAAGGCGCTGGTCCTCGGCGTGCATGACTACATTGGCAAGAGCGGTTTCAAGGGCGCGCTGATCGGCCTCTCCGGCGGTATCGACTCCGCCCTGACGCTGTGCGTTGCGGTCGATGCGTTGGGTGCCGACAAGGTGCATGCGGTGATGATGCCGTCGCCCTACACGGCGCAGATGAGCCTCGACGACTCGCGCGAAATGATCCGCCAGCTCGGCTGCTCGTATGACGAGATTGCCATTGCGCCGGCCATGGCCACCTACGAGACGATGCTGGCACCGCTGTTTGCCGGCCTGCCGGCCGATACCACCGAAGAGAACATCCAGGCGCGCATCCGCGGCAACATCCTGATGGCGCTCTCCAACAAGACCGGCAAGCTGGTCCTGACCACCGGCAACAAGTCCGAGATGGCGGTCGGCTACTGCACGCTGTACGGCGACATGGCCGGCGGTTTTGCAGTGATCAAGGATGTCTACAAGACCCTGGTCTATCGCCTGTCGCGCTATCGCAATACCTTGTGCAGCGGCGCCCCGGTCATTCCGGAGAACATCATCGTGCGGCCGCCCTCGGCCGAGTTGAAGCCTGACCAGAAGGACCAGGATTCGCTGCCCGAATACGAGGTGCTGGACGCCATCGTGCGCGCCTACATGGAAGAAGACCGCAGCCCGCGCGAGATCATCGCTGCTGGCCTGCCCGAGGCCGATGTGCGCCGTGTCGTGCGCCTGCTGCGCATCGCCGAGTACAAGCGGCGTCAGTCACCGGTCGGCATCCGCATCACGCCGCGTGGTTTTGGCAAGGATTGGCGGTATCCTATTACCAACCGTTATCAAGACGAATTTTAAGAAACTGTATCTAGAGAGAGGAACAGACGATGAAGAAAATTGAAGCCGTCATCAAACCCTTCAAGCTCGACGAAGTGCGCGAAGCCCTGTCGGAAATCGGCATCGCCGGCCTGACCGTCACCGAGGTCAAGGGTTTTGGTCGCCAGAAGGGCCATACCGAGCTGTATCGTGGTGCCGAGTACGTGGTCGATTTCCTGCCCAAGATCAAGATCGAGATCGTTGTCGCTTCCGACAACGTCGAGCCGGCCATTGACGCGATCATCAAGGCAGCCCGTACCGGCAAGATCGGTGACGGCAAGATCTTCGTCACCTCGGTCGAACAGATCGTTCGTATTCGTACCGGCGAAACCAACGAAGCCGCAATTTGATTTCTACCGCATGCCAGCCGTAGCTTTGTCGACTTCGCCTTGCCGTGCAGGTTGCACTGTCTGCGGCTCGTCTTCGCGCTACGACTGACCTGCGGCAGAAATGGTTTTGGCAAAAAGGGACAGCTCAGGCTGTCCCTTGTTTTTTGGCCGAACGCAACAGGACGAGCAGGGCGCCTTCGCCGCCGTCCTGCGGCTTGGCCTGGCAGTAAGCGAGCACTTCCTGGCGCTGGGCCAGCCAGCCGCGCACCAGCTGGCGCAGGATGGACAGCTTCTGTGGTGAGCCGTGTCCCTTGCCGTGAATGACGCGCACGCAGCGCCGGCCGTGCAGCAGGCAGTCGGCCAGGAAGCCGGCGAGCAGATGGCGCGCTTCGTCGCGGTTCAGACCGTGCAGATCGACTTCATCCTGGGTCACCCAGCGGCCACGCCGCAGATCGCGCAAAACCGTATTGGCCAGGCCGTCACGCAGGTAATTCGGCTCGTCGCCGCCTTCCAGACGGTCCTGCAGGCCGATCGGGCCATGCAGGCTCTCATGCAGCGCAGCCCGTTCATCGGCGACGAATTGTTGCGGCCGGGGCGGCGGTGGCGGCTTGCCGAGCACGACCCGATTGACCTCGGGCAGGGGGGCCACGCCGGCCATCGCCTGTACGAAGGCGGCGGCATCCGGATCGCTCGGCAACTGCCGGCGCGGGACGGTGCCTTCACTGTGCCAGGAGGCGGGCAGTTCGCTCTCGTCGCGGCGTTGGCTGGTGGCGCTTGCTTGCTCGGTATTGCGGAGCGGACGTGGCGGGATGCGTCGTGCCGGTGCTTTCGCCAGCTGCACGCGATTGTCGGGCGGCAAGGGCGCCGCGCCGGCAACGGCCGCCAGGAAAACAGCACTGTCGTCGGCGGGGGCGGGCATGGCCGTTGCCTCCGGCACCTCCTCGCGTCGTGTTGCCGGTGCGGCCTGGACAGCATTGCGGGCAGTCTTCCAGACTGCCCGCAAACCGTCCTTGAGCGGGTTGTGCTTAGCCCTGGTGGCCAAGATTGTCGAGGTAGCGCTCGGCGTCGAGGGCCGCCATGCAACCGCTGGCCGCCGAGGTGCAGGCCTGCTTGTAGATCTGGTCCTGCACGTCGCCGGCTGCAAAGACGCCGGGGATGCTGGTCTGCGTGGCGTTACCGTTGCGCCCGGCCTGGGTCACTAGGTAGCCGTGATCCATCTCGAGCTGGCCGGCAAAGATGTCGGTATTCGGCTTGTGGCCGATGGCGATGAAGACGCCATGCACGTCAACGTTCTGCGTGCTGCCGTCCTTGGTGCTCTTGACGCGCAGGCCGGTGACGCCGGAGTCGTCGCCGAGCACTTCGTCTAGGGTGCTGTTCCACAGGATGGTGACCTTGCCGGCCTTTTCCTTCTCGAACAGCTTGTCCTGCATGATCTTCTCGGCCTTGAACTTCTCGCGACGGTGAATAACCGTTACATGGCTGGCAATGTTGGCAAGGTAAAGTGCTTCCTCGACCGCGGTGTTGCCGCCGCCGACCACGGCCACCGGCTTGTTGCGGTAGAAGAAACCGTCACAGGTGGCACAGGCCGAGACGCCCTTGCCGGAGAAGGCTTCTTCGGAAGGCAGGCCGAGGTACATGGCGGAGGCGCCGGTGGCAATGATCAGCGCGTCGCAGGTGTAGGTGCCGGCATCGCCGGTCAGCGTGAACGGGCGTTCGGTGAGCTTGGTGGTGTGGATGTGGTCGAACAGGATTTCGGTTTCGAAGCGGCGGGCATGCGCCTCGAAGCGGGCCATCAGTTCCGGACCCTGCACGCCGTCGGTGTCAGCCGGCCAGTTATCGACTTCGGTCGTCGTCATCAGTTGACCGCCCTGGGCCATGCCGGTGATCAGCAGGGGCTTGAGGTTGGCGCGGGCAGCATAGACAGCGGCGGTGTAACCGGCCGGGCCGGAGCCGAGAATGATGAGGGGGCTGTGACGGGTGGTTTGGGACATGACGATCCTCTTTAAGTGGCTGATCGGAAAATTATAGCCTTCTCAGAGGCGGGCTTTTCCGCCAAGTTCCCATGTTGTTTGGGAAAGCAGTTTATAATCATCGCGTAACTGTATGACTGGAAAGTGATTTGTGTCTTCAGGATTTTTTGGCTGCAGCCTGTTTTCCGGGCGCGGCGCTTCTATTGTTGGCAAGGATGATCGGCCGATCATCGCCGGAGTTTGAACATGGCTAGACGCAATATCGAGCGCAACACGGCAAGTCCCTTGCCGGAAAAAATCGGCACCCTGCTGCAGGAGTCGCGCTGGCTCGCCGTCGGCGCTGTCGCCCTGTTCCTGTCGATGGCCCTGTGGGGCTTCAGTCGCGAAGATCCGGGCTGGTCGCACGCCATCGTCGGGCAGGGCATGCACAACCCGGCCGGGCGCGCCGGCGCCTGGATTTCCGACCTGATGCTCTACATGTTCGGTTTTTCCGCCTGGTGGTGGATCGTCCTGCTCGGCATGTTTGTCTGGTGGGGCTTTCACAAGCTCAATACGCAGGATGCCGCGCAAAGCCGGCCGCTCTACGTGGCGCTGATCGGCTTTGTCTTTCTGCTGGTCGCCAGTTCGACGCTGGAAGCCCTGCGCTTCTACTCCCTGAAGCTTGAGTTGCCGCTCAGTCCGGGCGGCATGCTCGGTATCGAGGTCAGCCGCGTCCTCGCCCATCAGATCGGCTATACCGGCTCGACGCTGCTCCTGCTTGCCGTGATGGCGGCCGGCTGGAGCGTGTTCTCCGGCATGTCCTGGCTGTGGGCCTTCGAGAAGCTCGGTGCCGGGCTGGAGAATTTCGTCGGCTTCTTCTACGGCCGTGTCGATGCCTGGCGCGATCGCCAGATCGGCAAGGAAGTCGCGCAGCAGCGCGAAGTCGTCGTCGAAGAAGAGAAACGTCGCGTCGAATTGCACGAGCCGATCATCATCGAAACGCCGGCCCCGGTTGAAGTGCCGGTCTCGAAAAAGGCCGAGGCCCGCGTCGAGCGCGAAAAGCAGGCGGTGCTCTTCCCCGAGGCGGTATTCGGCGGCCAGTTGCCGCCGCTGCACCTGCTCGACCCGGCGCCGCCGGTCACCGAGACGGTCAGTGCCGAAACGCTGGAGTACACCTCACGTCTGATCGAGCGCAAGCTCGCCGACTTCGGTGTCCAGGTCAAGGTGCTGGCGGCCTTGCCCGGCCCGGTCATCACGCGCTACGAAATCGAGCCGGCGGTCGGCGTCAAGGGGGCCCAGATCGTCAATCTGGCGCGCGACCTGGCGCGCGCCCTGGCCATGGTCTCGATCCGCGTTGTCGAAACGGTGCCCGGCAAGTCGTGCATGGCGCTCGAACTGCCCAACCCGAAGCGGCAGATGGTCAAGCTCTCCGAAATCATCTCCAGCCGGCCCTACAACGACATGAGCAGCCCGCTTACCGTCTGCCTCGGCAAGGACATCGGCGGCCTGCCGGTGGTCGCCGACCTGGCCAAGACGCCGCACCTGCTGGTTGCCGGCACGACCGGCTCCGGCAAGTCGGTCGGCGTCAATGCGATGATCCTGTCCATGCTCTACAAGGCCGAGCCGGACCAGGTGCGCCTGATCATGGTCGACCCCAAGATGCTCGAACTGTCTATCTACGAAGGCATTCCGCACCTGCTGGCGCCGGTCGTCACCGACATGAAGCAGGCCGCCAACGCGCTGCACTGGTGCGTCACCGAGATGGAAAAGCGCTACAAGCTGATGGCGGCGATGGGCGTGCGCAACATCGCCGGCCTCAATACCAAGATCCGCGATGCCGAGAAGCGCGGCGAGCACATCCCGAACCCGCTCAGCCTGACGCCGGAAACGCCGGAGCCGCTGAAGACCATGCCTTTCATCGTCGTCATCATCGACGAACTGGCCGACCTGATGATGGTGGTCGGCAAGAAGGTCGAAGAGCAGATCGCGCGTCTGGCGCAGAAGGCGCGCGCCTCCGGCATCCACCTCGTGCTGGCGACGCAGCGTCCGTCGGTGGACGTGATCACCGGCCTGATCAAGGCCAACATCCCGACCCGCCTGTCCTTCCAGGTCTCAAGCAAGATCGACTCGCGCACCATCCTCGACCAGATGGGCGCCGAAGCGCTGCTCGGCCAGGGCGACATGCTCTACCTGGCGCCGGGTACCGGCTACCCGACCCGCGTCCATGGTGCGTTTGTCTCCGATGACGAAGTGCACCGCGTCGTCGAACACCTCAAGGCGACCGGCGCGCCGGAATACATCGAAGACATCCTCAACGGTGGCGGCGGCGACGAGGAAGAGGGCGGTGGCGATGGTGGCGAAAGCGGCGATGCCGAGGCCGATCCGCTTTACGACCAGGCGGTCGACATCGTTTTGAAGAACAAAAGGGCCTCGATCTCGCTGGTCCAGCGTCATCTGCGCATCGGTTACAACCGTTCGGCGCGTCTCATCGAAGCCATGGAAAAGGCCGGCCTGGTTTCTTCCATGGACGGCCGTGGCGGCCGCGAAGTCCTCGCCCGCAAGGAAGCTGAATGAAATTTGCCCGTAAAACCCTGTTGACCGTTGCGACGGCCATCTTCCCGCTGTGCGCCGAAGCCGGCGCAATCGACCAGTTGCACCAGTTCCTGCAGAGCACGCGCACGCTCAAGGCCGATTTTGCGCAACTGGTGGTCGCCAAGGGCGGCCGCAAGCCGCAGCAATCGTCCGGCGTCGTCGCCATTTCGCGGCCGGGCAAGCTGCGCTGGGAAATCCGCAAGCCCTCGCCGCAACTGATCGTCGGCGACGGCGAGAAGATCTGGATCTACGACACCGAACTGCAGCAGGTCACGGTGCGCCCGGTCGGCAAGGCGATCGGCGGTTCGCCGGCGGCCCTGCTCGCCGGCAAGAACGACCTGGAAAAGAATTTCACGCTGGCCGAAGCCGGCAGCGCCGAAGGCCTGAACTGGGTTGAGGCGACGCCGAAGAGCGGCGACAGCGGTTTCGAGAAAGTGCGCCTCGGCTTTGCCGCGGCTGATCTCAAAGCCATGGAGTTGCACGACAGCTTCGGTCAGACGACGCTGATCACCTTCTCGGCGCTGGAGCGCAACCCGGCCCTGCCGGCGAATGCCTTCAAATTCACGCCGCCGGCCGGCGTCGATGTAATCGGCGAGTAATTTTGCCTTTTCCGGGCGGTCGACCGCCCGGAAATGCCGATTTTCAGTTGCCGCGTCCGATCGCCCAGACGATGGGCGCATCCTGCAGGTATTTACGTAGCGCGGCGTTCACTTCGGCCGTGCTCAGCCGGGCGATCTTCGCGTCGTACTGCGCCACCCAGGCGTAATCGTGGCCGGTGTACAGGCCCTGCGCCAGCGTGCCGGCGAAGGACTTCTCGGCGCGCAGCATGTTCTTGCGCTCCTCCGCCCAGGCCTTCTTGGCGCGGCTCACTTCCTGCTCCGTGAAACCTTCCTTGAGTGCCCGAACCAGTTCCTCCTGCAGGGCGGCGAGGGCGGCTTCCGACTTGTCGCTGGCGGCGCTTGCCTGCAGCGTCACCCGGCTGCGCGGCTCGAACGAACTGCCGGCCAGGGAAACGCCGGCGCCGTAGGCGAGGCCGTCGGTTTCGCGCAGGCGCTTCCAGACGCGGCTGTCGGCATCGCCACCAAGAATCTTGACGGCAATGCGCAGGGCCGGGAAATCGGGCGACTCGTCGGTCATCGCCAGCAGGGCGGCACCGGTGATGCTGGCATTCGGTTTCTCCGGCATGGAAATGCGGATCGGCGTGGTGTCGACCGTTGTCGGGACGGCCACATCCCTGACCCGGGCGTAGGGAATCCGGGCGGCGGGCAGGCGGGCGATCTTGCTCCAGGTGGCGCTGACGTCCTGCGGCGTGAAGGCGCCAACCATGGCCAGACGGACATGGCCGATGCCGGCAAAGTCATTGACGCAGGCGGTCGCGTCGGCCAGCGTCACGGCGCGGCTTTCGGCCAGCTGCTGTTCGAGCGGGCGCGGCTGCAAGGGGTGGCCGGCCGGATAGTTGTCAAAGCGCAGGCCGCTCTGCGTGGCGGCAACGTTGCCGGGGTTTTTCAGGGCCGCTTCGAGGCTGGCAATGCTTGCCGATTTGATGCGTTCAAACTCGTTGACCGGTAGCGCCGGCGCGGCCCAGGCGGCGAGCAGGATGTCGAGCGCGGCGTCGATGTTCTGGCGCGGTGCTTCGAGCACGATGCCGCCCAGACCGAGCGACCATTCGGCTTGCAGGGCTTCGAGTTTTGCGCTCAGCTGGTCGCGGCTCAGGCCGGCACCGCCGTAGGCGAGCAGGTTGTTGCCCATCGCGCAGGCGGCACGACGGCCGCTCAGCGTCGCTTCGTTGCCGTAATCATTGGCCAGCACCACCCACGCCAGATTGCCCTGGGTGCGACGCGAAATCAGCGCGGCGCGGGCCTTGTCGCCATCAAGGGTGATTTTCTGCGTGGCGCGCGCCAGTTCGCCGACCGACGTCGGGATCGGGTCGGCGCTCTTGGCGACCGGCGCCCAGGTCTTGCCCCGGACCAGACCGGCGGCCGGCGTTGCCTTGCCGATTTCCGGCGCGCTGACCCCGTCGGCGTGGCGCAGCAGCACGTCGCTGCGATTGACCGCCACCAGCCATTTCTTGAGCGCCGCATTGGCCTCGGCCAGCGTCACCGCCTTGACCATGTCGCGCTGCCAGAAGAACAGGCGCCAGTCGCCGCCCAGCTCGGCCTGCGAGAGCAGCGGCGCCAGGGTTTCGTGGTCGCTTTCCAGGCGCTCCCAGGCGGTCAACTCGTTTTGCCGGGCTCTTTCCAGTTGTTCGGCGCTGATCCCGTTGGCTGCCGCCTTTTCCAGATGCCCACGCAGGGCGGCGGAAAGCGCTTCGGCATCGGCGTCCTTGCCAGCCGAGGCGGAGGCGATCAGCAGGCTGTAGTCGCTCTGGATCTGCGTGCCGCAATAGGCCGACACGGCCAGCTTGCGCTCGAGCACCAGCTCCTTGCGCAGGCTGCCCCAGTCCTCGGCGCAGATTGCGCTGCTCGCCAGGTCGAGGGCGTAGGTTTCGCGCTCGGTCATGCCGGGCAACTTCCAGGCGCTGGCGGCGATGGTCTTGCCGGCGGGCAGGGTCAGTTCGCTGCGGTTGGTCGTGGCACGGGCTTCTTCACGCGTCCAGCTGGTGATTTTCGGGCTGGCCGGGTTGCGCGCCTCGGCAAACAGCTTGCCGGCCAGCGCCAGCACGCGCGCCGCGTCGAAATTGCCGGAAACGATCAGGGCGGCGTTGTCCGGGCGATAGTGTTTCTTGTGAAAGGCCTGCAGCGCGCTGAATGGCGCATCCTCGATGTCGCTGCGCGCGCCGATCGTTGGGCGCGAATAGCCGTGCCAGAAATAGCTCTGCCGTTGCAGGGCGCGCATGACCAGGCTGCCGGCATCGCTGTCGTTGCGCTCCAGCTCGTTGCGCACCACGGTCATTTCGCTGGCCAGATGCTCCTTGGTGAAACTGGCGCGGATGAAACGGTCGGCCTCGATACGGATCGCCGCATCCACCTTGTCCGGCTCGGCTGCCACCGTCTCGAAATAGTTGGTGCGCTCGGCGTTGGTCGTGCCGTTCCAGCTGGCGCCTAGCGCCGTCAGGTCGCTCTTGATGTCCTTGCGCGGGCCGGCGCTCTTGAACAGCATGTGCTCAAGCAGATGCGCCATGCCCGTTTCGCCATAGCCTTCGAGCTTCGAGCCGGTCTTGACCAGCAGCTCGATCCGCACGTTGGCCGCCGCCGGGAAGGGCGCCAGGATGATCCGGAAACCGTTCGGCAACACGTAGGACGAAAAGCCGCCAGCCTGCGCCTCCAGCGTGGCGGGCGCCGCAGCCTTGCCGGGCGCAGCGAGCAGCGGCCCGCTGCCGAGCAGGAAGAGGGCGGAAATGGCGAGGACGGAACGCTTGAGATGCATCATGACGGAAGTGCCTTGCGGGAGTGGATACGACGGGGGGCTATCTTAAAGGCTGCCCCGGGAAAAATCTGTACGGTATTGCAGCTACTCCTTCTGGGGCGTGGTATTCGAAGCGAATGGACCAGCTGTTGATGCGCCGCGGTGCGATGACACAGAGATGGTATCCGCGTATCATCGAAAAAATACCGGTTTGGAGGACTTGGCAATGGCAACCCATTTTTATTTTAACGGTCACACCTATGAAATCGAGACGTCAAAGCAGACTTGGGATAGTGCGGTTACAAACGCGACCAGTCTGGCGTGGAGCGATGATGCTGCATTGGGCGTTTCAGTCACCTCGTATTTGGTCAATATCGGGTCATCCGCTGAAAACGCGGCAATACTTAAAAACCTGAAGGCATCGATGGTTAAGGGAGGAAGCCTCGCGCAGGATGGCGGAGGTGCCGACTATGCCTGGATCGGGGCTTCCGATAGCGGAGCCGAGGGAACGTGGCTGTGGACCGATGCCACTTCCGTTTCCTACAGCAATTGGGGGAGCGGCAGTCTTGGTTCGGAACCGGATAATTTTGGTGGTAGCCAGAATTACGCGGCCATGGGGGCCGGTAAATGGCCTGCCAGTGGCGGTGGGCTTGGGGCTGCCGGTCAATGGAACGATCTGTCCGGGTCCAATTTGTTATGGTCGATCATCGAGTGGGATGGTTTGATCGGTACCACATCTGCCGACAATCTGGTGGGAACCAGCGGCGATGACGTTATCGACGGCAATGCAGGTAACGACTCGATCAAGTCTGGCGAGGGTAACGATGTTATTTATGCCGGCGATGGAAACGACAAGATTAATGCGGGAAACGGCAATAACTACGTTATTGCGGAAACCGGGAAGATCGATTCCGATGACGGAGATGATCGTATTGATGCCGGGGCCGGTAATGATGTTATTGGTTCGGGAACCGGTAATGACGTGGTTAAGGCCGGTGATGGGAATAATATAGTGTATGGCGGATCCGGAGATGATGTGATTACTACCGGATCGGGCAACGACATTATCAATAAGGATGGTTATTATATTGAAGATGGTATGGCATCTTCAGGCAGTGACACGATTAAGTCTGGTGCTGGTGATGATGTGATTTGGCTCGGTGATGGAAATGATAAGGTGTGGGGCGGAAAAGGTAACGATGTTTTTGTGTTTAATTTTTTGCCGGAAGAAACAGAAGTTGTTATGAGTGGTGACCAGTACGGCACGGTCAAGGCAACCTATCTATCTCATAAAATTAATGATTTTGACGCAGGTTCCGATAATGGTGTCATTGATATTCTGTCATTCGACAGCGCTGTCTATACGTCTTTAATCGGGTTGAAAGAAACGAGTTTCATCAAGGGCAAAGGCCTGACTGGTGCGAGTCAAAATGAAACCGGGATTGATGATTATTTGATCTACGATACGTCTTCCGGGCGTCTTTATTATGATGCCGATGGTAATCAATCTGATTCGGAAGCAGTTTTGGTTGCTGTTGTCAAAGGGCGTGTTGCCGATTTTGGTTACGAGGATTTTGAAATCTGGTCATCGGTATAAATAGTGCAAATCAAACTCAGAAAAATGAAACTGTTTGCAGTTTCTTTTTTTTGAGTGTCTGCTTTTTTTGCCTGATATTTTCTGGTGGTGTCTAATTATTAACCCGGCAATCCAATAGGTTCATTAGGCAGCATATTGGATTTTCCGATGTCTAAAATATTAACCCGGCAATCCAATAGGTTCATTACGCGGCATATTGGATTTTTCGGTGTCTAAAATAGGACATAACCCGTTTTGGGCGATTCTGTATTTTCATCATTGCACCTCGCACCTTTGATTCCAGTTCATCCCGATTCCTGGCAGGCTTTCCGCCATGAACCAAGGCCTTCAGGTCGCAATTCAGATACTCGTCCGGATTGAGTTCCGGGGCGTAGGCGGGCAAGAAGAACAACTCAATGTGCTCGGTATGTTTTTCCAACCAGTCCCGAACCTTGTTGCTGTGATGCACTCGCAGGTTGTCGAGAATCAAAAACACTTTGCGTCCAGCATCACGAACCAGGCGTGCAAGGAATCGAATCAGGACAGTGGCCGTCATCGTTTCCCGATAGAGCATGAAGCGCACTTTCCCCTGGTTGGTGACCGTGGAGATCATGTTCGTGGCAAACCGGCTGCCGGGCACCCTTTGAACAGGTGTTTTTCCCGCTGGCGCATAGCTCCGGCCATGTTGGCAATCGCTACGGATGCCCGTTTCGTCACCCCAGTGAATCTCCGCCCCTTCGTCCTTGGCGCGCCGGGCGATGCGTGGGTAACTCTCCTTGAGCCAAGCCTCCACCAATTCAGGTTTCTGCTCATAGGCCCGCTTCAACGGCTTCTGCGGTGTAAAACCCCAGCGCTTGAGATACTCACCGACCGTCCGAATCGGCATGTCGATCTTGAAACGACGATGGATCAACTCCTGAACTGCTGCCCGTGTCCAGAGCGCGAAGGAAAGCTTGAGTTGGTCAGGCATTTTCTCGCTGATCAACTGCTGCACTGCCCACTCCTGTTCCACGCTGAGTGTGCGTCGCTCACCAATCTCCGTGCCTCTTTTGCCGCCTTCTACCGCCGACTTGAGGCCTTCTGCCTGGTAGCGCGACCACCAATATTGGACCGTACGGGAATGTACTCCGACCGCTAATCCAATCTCGGCAAATTCGCGTCCGTTCATTCGCATGCGAAGCGCTATCTTGCGCTTCTCCTTTTGTTGCTCTGGCCTGAGCTTGCGGGCATCTTCTTTATCCATGCAAATATCATAACATAAACGCCCTATCTATTTGCCAGGTTAATAGGACATAACCCGTTTTGGACGATTCTGTTTTTTATCATTGCGCCTCGCACCTTTGATTCCAGTTCATCCCGATTCTTGGCTGGTTTCCCGCCATGAACCAAGGCCTTCAAGTCACAGTTCAGATATTCGTCCGGGTTGAGTTCCGGAGAAAAGGCGAGCAAGAAGAACACCTCTATGTGTTCGCTGTGCTTTTTCAGCCAGTCCCGAACCTTGTTGCTGTGATGCACACGCAGGTTGTCCAGAATCAAAAACACCTTGCGCCATTTCTTCGCCACCCATCTGCTGGAATCGGGTTACGACATTCGCACGGTGCAGGAACTGCTCGGCCATTCCGATGTGTCGACGACGATGATCTACACCCATGTGCTCAATCGCGGTGGGCGCGGTGTGTTGTCACCGCTCGATGCGGTGCGCTGACTGGCTTTTTCAAGTGGCTGCGCATACCATGCGCACAGGAGGTCTTGCCATGAAACCCGTTACCCAGACAGTGCCGGCCAAACGCCCGGTAAATTTGTTGCTCAATGAAAGCACGGTACAGCAGGCGCGGGTTTTTACCCGCAATCTGTCGTCGACCGTCGATGGTCTGCTCGCCGAGTTCGTGGCGCGCGAGCAGCAGTTGCGCCAGGATCAGCAGCAACGCTACGCCGAGGTGTCGGGGGCCTGGAACCGCTTTGAAGAGGCGCATGGTTCGTTCGCCGACGAGCATTCGACGCTATGAGCCAGTTCGACGTGCATCGCAATATCGGGCGGCAGGCGGCGCAGGTGCCCTATGTCGTGGTCGTGCAGTCGGCGGCATTCGACGCGCGGCGTCGGCGCGTGGTTGTGCCGCTGGTGGCCGGCGATCTGCTGGCCGGTGCGGTCGATTTACCGGCTTCGCCGGTCAATCCGGCATTCATGGTCGAGGGGCGGCGGGTCGTGCTCAATCCGCTCGATATCGTTTCGCTGTCGCTCGATGCGCTCGGGCCGCAGGTGGCCTCGCTGGCCGAAGAGGGCGACAGCGTGGTGGCGGCGCTCGACGAAGTGTTCTCGCGGGCCTGGGGTTGATGCAATGAGTGATTTGTTCTCGCAAAACGCGGTCGACCGTACGCCGCAGGATGCCGCTGCAGCGGCCAACGCACCGCTCGCCGAGCAGTTGCGCCCGCAAACGCCGGACGAGGTGATCGGCCAGCAGCATCTGCTCGGCCCCGGCAAGCCGCTGCGCCTGGCTTTCGCGTCCGGCCAGCCGCATTCGATGATCCTGTGGGGGCCGCCCGGTGTTGGCAAGACGACGCTGGCGCGCATGATGGCGACGCAGTTCAGTTGCGAGTTCATCGCGCTGTCGGCGGTGTTTTCCGGCATCAAGGAAGTGCGCGAGGCGGTGGTGCAGGCCGAGATGTGGCGGGCGCAGGGCAAGCGCACGATTTTGTTCGTCGATGAAATCCACCGTTTCAACAAGGCGCAGCAGGACGGCTTTTTGCCGTTTGTCGAATCCGGCTTGTTCACCTTCATCGGCGCGACCACTGAAAACCCGTCGTTCGAGGTCAATTCCGCCTTGCTGTCGCGGGCCTCGGTCTATGTGCTGAAGTCGCTAGACGAGGCCGAGATGGGTAGCTTGTTCGACCGCGCCCGCGAGCGTTCGCTGGCCGATCTCGAGTTCGATGCGACGGCGCGCGAACGCCTGGTCGGTCTGGCCGACGGCGATGCGCGGCGTTTGCTCAATCTGCTCGAACAGGTACGCACGGCAGCGTGCACCGCCAAGCGCCAGACGGTCGACGGCGAATTTATCGAAGAAACGCTGGCGCAGAGCCTGCGCCGTTTCGACAAGGGCGGCGATGCCTTCTATGACCAGATTTCGGCGCTGCACAAGTCGGTGCGCGGCTCCAGCCCGGACGGCGCACTGTACTGGCTGACCCGCATGCTCGATGGCGGTGCCGATCCGCGCTACCTGGCCCGGCGCATCATCCGCATGGCCTGGGAAGACATCGGACTGGCCGATCCGCGCGCCATGCAGATCGCCAACGATGCCGCCGCCACCTACGAGCGCCTCGGTTCGCCGGAGGGTGAGCTGGCGCTGGGTCAGGCGGTGATCTACCTGGCCGTCGCCGCCAAGTCGAACGCCGGTTACATGGCCTACAACCAGGCGCGCGCCTTTGTCGGCAAGGCGGGTTCGGCGCCGGTGCCGGTGCATCTGCGCAACGCGCCGACCAAGCTGATGAAGGAACTCGGCTACGGCCACGCCTATCGCTACGCACACGACGAGCCGGAAGCCTACGCGGCCGGCGAGAGCTATCTGCCGGACGGCATGGCGGAGCCGGGCTGGTATCAGCCCACGCCGCGCGGCCTGGAAGGCAAGATCGGCGAAAAGCTCGGGCATTTGCGTGCCCTCGACCAGCAGGCGCGCCGCCGTACGCGCCAGAACGGCAACGAAGGCGGCGAGCAGTAAGGCGTCAGGAGGTCGTTTTGCCGGCGATGTTGCGGCGCAGCCAGGTCAGCATGTCTTCCCAGATTTCGCGCTGCTCCTTGGCCGGCGGCATGCTGGTCGCGTTGGGCAACTCGATGGTGATGACCGGCATGTTCTTGTGCACGCCGCCGTAGTTGCCGAGCGAGCCGGGGTAGATGCCCAGGCGGTTCAGGTCGAGATGGCCGAAGCGGCGCGGCTGGTGCGCCGGGCCGTCGTAGTCGAGGATGCCGTAGGGGGCGTGCACGCTGACCACGACGTCGGGCTGGAATTTCTCGATTTCGTCGTGCAGCCAGCGCGTTTCCGGTTCCGACATCGGCTTCTGGCCGGGGAAGCGGCGCGGGTCGCGGCCAGTTTTCTTGGCCCAGTAGGCCTGCGCATCGCTTTCCCAGTCCGGCGTCGGGAAATTGCGGTTGAGGTCGACGCCGTGGCTGTTGACGCGCTGCGGCGGGTTGGCGAGCAGGCCATCCGGGTTGGCGACCGGGATGACGCGCCAGTGGTACTGGCGGGCCTCACTGTCGGCTTCATCCAGCCATTGCAGCCAGCGGAAAACGATAGAGGCGGAAGTCAGCTCATCGCCATGGATGCCGCCGATCAGCAGGATCCGCCGGGCACGGACGGAGGGCTTGCCGGCCTGGGCGATCTTGCGGGTGGGCGGAGCGATGTCGCGCGACATCAGTGCGTGGCCATTTCCGGAAACAAGGGCAGCGGGCTCCAGGCCCAGTTTGTTGCAAAGCGGCGGTGGCACGCTGCCCAGACGTTTGCCGATGGCGGCGCACCAGCTTTCACTTGCCGAGGTGGTGGTCGGGCCGGCTTCGGCGGGTTTGACGGCGCTTGGTGCAGCAGCGGCGGGCCCGGCCGGTGCGGCCATCGTCGCGTGGCCGGGGGCGGGCTTTTTCGCTGCCCTGGCTTTGGCTGTACTGCGCGTGTGCGGCACCTTGGCCTTGCCTGTCGGCGCCTTGGCCGTCCTGGCGGGTTCCTTGACCGGGGTGGCACTAGAGAAGGTCGGAAACAGCAGGCTGACCAGGAGTACGTAGGCAAAGCGGGGCATGGAGCAATCAGGTGAAAATAGCTATGCGCCAATGATAATCGGCGCCGGCCCATTTGTCCGTAGCGCAGGCCATTTGTTGCCTCGCGTATAATCGCTGTTTTCCGGGGCTGCGGCTCCGCCCGTTACAGGTCAAATCATGCTCGACATCCAACAACTCCGCTCCAATCTCGACGCCGTGGCCGAAGGCCTCGCCAAGCGTGGCAAGCCGATCGACTTTACCGAATTCAAGGCGCTCGAAGCCGAACGCAAGACGCTGCAGACCCGCACCCAGGACCTGCAGGCCATGCGCAACAGCCTCTCCAAGCAGATCGGCATGATCAAGGGCCAGGGCGGCGATGCTTCCGGCGTGATGGCGCAGGTTGGCGCGATTGGCGATGAACTGAAGGCTTCCGAGGCGCGTCTTGGCGAGTTGCTCGAGCGCTTCAATGCGATTCTGGCAACGCTGCCCAATATTCCCGACGAGTCGGTGCCGGTCGGTTCCGACGAGACCGGCAATGTCGAGATCAAGCGCTGGGGCACGCCGCGCGTCTTCGACTTTCCGGTCAAGGACCACACCGATATCGGTGAACAACTCGGCCAGCTCGATTTCACCACCGCTGCCAAGATCGCCGGCGCCCGCTTCTCGCTGTTGAAGGGCGGCCTGGCTCGCCTGCATCGCGCGCTTGCCCAGTTCATGCTCGACACGCATGGCGAAGAGCATGGCTATACCGAGCTGTACGCGCCTTACCTGGTCAATGCCGCCAGCCTGAACGGCACCGGTCAACTGCCGAAATTCGAGGAAGACCTGTTCAAGGTGCTGCGCGGCGACCAGGATCCGCTCTACCTGATCCCGACCGCCGAAGTGCCGGTGACCAACATCGTGCGCGACGAAATCCTCGCGGCCGAAAGCCTGCCCCTCAAGTTCGTCTGCCACACGCCGTGCTTCCGTTCCGAAGCCGGTTCGGGCGGGCGTGACGTGCGCGGCATGATCCGCCAGCACCAGTTCGACAAGGTCGAGTTGGTCCAGGTCGTGCATCCGGAGCAATCGGCCGAAGCACACGAAGCGCTGACCCGCCACGCCGAAGTGATCCTCGAGAAGCTCGAGCTGCCGTATCGCCGCATGGCGCTGTGTACGGGCGACATGGGTTTCTCCGCCGCCAAGACCTACGACCTCGAAGTCTGGCTGCCGGCCCAGAATACCTACCGCGAAATCTCGTCCTGCTCCAACTTCGGCGCCTTCCAGGCCCGCCGCATGCAGGCCCGTTTCCGCAACGACAAGAACAAGACCGAGCTCTGCCACACGCTGAACGGATCCGGTCTGGCAGTTGGTCGCACGCTGGTCGCGATTCTTGAAAACAATCAGCGCGCCGATGGCAGTGTGACAGTGCCCGTGGTGTTGCGGCCCTACATGGGCGGGCTCGAAGTTATCGAAGCTGCGCGCTGATTGTTTCAGCGCAGGCTAACCGCGCATCGCGCGTGTTAAGCGCCGAAGGCGCGGCCGGAGCTAAAACTCCTGGCGCGCCGATGGCAGTGTGACAGTGCCCGTGGTGTTGCGGCCCTATATGGGCGGGCTGGAAGTTATCGAAGCTGCGCGCTGATTGTTTCAGCGCAGGCTAACCGCGCTCAAAATCCCCGCTGCGGCGGGGATTTTTCATGGGTGCTTCAGTTTCAGGCCGGGGCCGTTGCCCAGCTTGCCGGCCATGCTTTCGATCTTGTCGGCCAGTGACAGGTAGGGGCGCTCGTTGCGCTGCAGGATGTCGTAATAGCTGCGGATATTCTCGACCAGGATGACTGCTTCGCCGCCGCGCGCCCGGCTCGACTTGATGCGCTGGTAGTACTTGGACTGGGCAAGGAGCGGCAGGATGCGCTTCATCTCGAACCAGTTGTTGTCTTCGCTGCCGAGCACCTTGGCCAGGCGGCGCGCCGCATTGAAGTGGCCGGGCCCGATGTTGTAGGCAGCCAGCGCCAGCCAGGTGCGGTCCGGCTCCTGGATGTTTTCGCCAACCTGTTCCCGCAGGATGTTCAGGTAACGCGCCCCGGCCAGGATGCTTTCCTGCGGGTCGAGCCGGTTGCTGACGCCCATGCGGTCAGCCGTTTCCTCGGTCAGCATCATGATGCCGCGCACGTTGGTGTAGCTGGTGGCGTTCGGGTCCCAGTGCGACTCGTGGTAGGCGATTGAGGCGATCAGCCGCCAGTCGATGCCGGTGACTGCTTCGGCTGCCTGGAAATGCTTGCGCAGGCGGGGCAGGGTGGCTTCGATCTCGCCCATGAACTTGACGATGTCGGCCTGTTCGAGGCGGCGGACATGGCCGAAATAACGGTCTTCGAGACGGGCCAGCGTGCCGTCGAGCTGGATGCGCTCGATGAAGGCCTTGGCGCGGGCAGCCAGTTCGGCATTGGGGCGGCTGCCGAGCAGCCAGACGATGGGCTTTTCCTCGCTCAGTTCGAGCGTGGTGTTCAGGGTTGGTACGAACTGGTTGGCGAGGTCTTCCAGGTTGGCATCCATCACCACGTAGTCCACCTTGCCGTTGCCGAGGGCTTCGAGCAGATCGAGGATGTCGCCCTCGCCGACTTCAACCACCTTGAGGTCGGTGATTTCTCCGGCCAGGCGATGCAGCGTCGCCGCCTGGCCCGAGCCGGCCATGGCGTGCACGGTCTTGCCGGCGAGTTGTGCCTTGTCGGTCAACGGCAGCGAGGCATCGTTTTGCGCCAGCACGTCAGCGCTCAGCCAGATCGGCGGGGTGGCCTGGAGTTGCGGATTGTCATCCGGTGACAGCCAGGCAGTCGCCAGGTGATAGCGGCCACGGCCCAGTTCTGAGTTGAATTCATCCGGTCCGGCGACGACATATTCGACACCGACACCGAGGTCCTGGGCAAAGGCCTCGATCAGATCGTGCTCCAGGCCGAGGGTATTGCCGTTGTCGTCATTTGAATAAGTCAGCGGGCCGGGACGGGTCAGGACGACCAGGTCATGCTGGGCCGGCGTCGGAAACGGCAAGGGGCCGCCGAGCCACTCACAGGCGCTCATGCAAAAAATCAGTGTTGCAACAGCAAGAGTTTTAATCCAGTGCATCAATTCTTTGTGCTATTATGCCGGCCGCTGCGGAGAGGTGGCAGAGTGGTCGAATGTACCTGACTCGAAATCAGGCGTACTGCAAGGTACCGTGGGTTCGAATCCCACCCTCTCCGCCAGCACCAAACAAGCCCTGTTTTTCCTTGTCTATCAATGACTTGCGAATAACAGGGTTTCTTTTTTTCAGGCTTGCCTGCCGGCTTGGGAATCCCCTCGGCCTTCGGCGAGGCGGAATATCTCACAGCTTGCGGATCGCGGGTAGCGGGAATTTGTAAGGCCATTTACAAATCGCCCATCTCGTTTGTTGCCGGATTTGCCGGGTGTTTTGCCGTTTTTTCCGCAGTGCTGTCCATCCCGCGCCGGCTCTTGGCATAATCCGCCTGTGCTTGCCTACATCTTCCGCCGCCTGCTGTACGCCATCCCGATTCTGGTCGGCGTCAATCTCATTACCTTCGCGCTGTTCTTCGTCGTCAATACGCCGGATGACATGGCGCGCATGCAATTGGGCGTCAAGCGGGTCACCCCCGAGGCGATCCAGAAATGGAAGGCGGAGCGCGGTTACGACAAGCCGCTGCTGTTCAATTCGGCCGTTTCCGGACGGTCGACCGTTACGGAAACCATCTTTTTCGAGAAGTCGGCGCGCATGTTCGTCGGCGATTTCGGGCGTGCCGAGGACGGCCGCGACATTGCGCGCGAGATCGGCAACCGCATGGGACCATCGCTCGCCATTCAATTGCCGACTTTCGTCCTCGGCCTGTTTGTGACCATCGCCTTTGCGCTGACCTTGGCTTTCTTCCGCGCCACCGCTGTCGATTTCTGGGGCGTCGTGCTCTGCGTCGCGATGATGTCCATATCGGGGCTGTTCTACATCATCGGCGGCCAGTATCTGGTCGCCAAGGTGTGGCGCCTGGTGCCGATCTCCGGTTTCGGCGACGGGCTGGATGCCTGGCGTTTCCTCATCCTGCCGGTAGTGATTGGGGTGGTTGGGGGCATCGGCTCGGGGACGCGCTGGTATCGCACCATCTTTCTTGAGGAAATATCCAAGGATTATGTCCGTACCGCCCGTGCCAAAGGTTTGCCGGAAACCTTGATTCTTTTTCGTCACGTCCTGCGTAACGGAATGATCCCGATCCTTACCCAGGTTGTCGTGGCCATTCCCTCGTTGTTCATGGGGGCGCTGGTCATAGAGTCCTTTTTTGGTATTCCGGGGCTGGGTAGCTATACCATAGAGGCCATTCAGTCTCAGGATTTCGCGGTAGTGCGCTCGATGGTCTTCATCGGTTCGCTGCTCTACATCGTCGGCCTGATCCTGACCGACATTTCCTACACCCTGGTCGACCCGCGGATACGTTTCGAATGATGGGCTTCCAGGTCGTCGTGCTCTGGTCGGATGTGCTGGTCTGGCTGCTGCTGGCAGCCGGGCTCGGGTTTGGCGTGCTGATCGCGCGCAGTCCGCCCCTGCTCGCCGCCTGGCGGCGGGTTGGCGCCAACCGGGTCGGCATGGCGGCGGCAACGGTGCTGCTCGTCTTCATCGGCATCGGTCTGCTCGATTCCCTGCATTACCGCGTCCGGCTCGATGGCAAGGCCGGCGAGCCGGTTCGCTACGGCATCGAGGTGCGCTCGCTGCTCGATGCGCTGGCGACGCCGCTGCGCACGCGCAATGAAAAGACCTACTCGGCGCCGTTTGCGACGCGTCTGTACGCCAAGGAAAGCATCGATGTACCGGGGCAGGGCAGCGTGCGCGACTATCCGCGCCTGAAATTTGGCGGAGCCCACCTCGGCGCGAACGAAAACGACGTGGCGGCCGATGCCGGTTTCACCGCCCTGCGCGCCGGCGTGCTGGCGCTGCTGCTCTGGCTGGTGCTGGCGGGTGGCGTCGCGGCCAGGGTTGGCGACGGCACAGCGGTCGACGCCTCCGGCTGGCGCAAAATCTGGCGTGGCGAAACGGCGCTGGCCTGGGATGCGGTGCTGGCGACGCTCGGCCTGATCCTGCTCGCGGCGCTGCCGCTATTCTGGCTGGCCAGCCAATACCACGTCTTCGGCACCGACAAGGTCGGCCAGGACGTGCTCTATCAAATCCTCAAGAGCGTGCGCACCGGCCTGATCATCGGCCTGGTCACGACGCTGGTCATGCTGCCGATGGCGGTGCTGCTCGGCATTGTTGCCGGCTATTTCCGCGGCTGGATCGACGACCTGATCCAGTACGTCTATACCGTGCTCAACTCGATTCCCGGCGTGCTGCTGATCGCTGCTGCCGTGCTGATGATGCAGGTCGTCATCGACACCCATCCGCAATGGTTCTCGACTGCCGCCGAGCGCGCCGACCTGCGCCTGCTGGCACTCTGCTTCATCCTCGGCATCACCAGCTGGACCGGCCTGTGCCGGCTGCTGCGCGGCGAGACGCTGAAGCTGCGCGAGCTGGAATACATCCAGGCGGCGCAGGCCTTCGGCGTGTCGAACTGGCGCATCATCGTCCGCCACATCCTGCCCAACCTGATGCATATCGTGATCATCTCGCTGGTCATGGACTTCTCCGGCCTGGTGCTGGCCGAGGCCGTGCTGTCCTACGTCGGCATCGGCGTCGATCCGAGCATGACCAGCTTCGGCACGATGATCAACAACGCGCGCCTCGAACTCGGCCGTGAACCGGTCGTCTGGTGGTCGCTGGCCGCCGCCTTCACGGCAATGTTCGTGCTCGTGCTCGCCGCCAACCTGTTCGCCGACGCCGTGCGCGACGCATTCGATCCGAGGGCGGCATGAGCCTGTTGCAGGTAGACAACCTCCGCCTCGGCTTCACCGCCGGCAAGACCACGCTGCCAGCGGTCGACGGCATTTCCTTTGCCATTTCCCGCGGCGAGACTTTTGCGCTGCTCGGTGAATCGGGCTGCGGCAAGTCGGCCACCGCGCAGGGCATCATGCGTCTGCTGCCGGCGGCCGGACGCCTGCTCGGCGGCACGGTCCGGCTCGATGACGAAGAATTGCTCGCGCTGCCCGAGGCCGAGATGCGCCGCCTGCGCGGGCGCAAGATGGCGATGATCTTCCAGGAACCGGCGACCAGCCTCAATCCGGTGCTCACCGTCGGTCGCCAGATCGGCGAAGTGCTCGAACGCCACCTTGACCTGCGCGGCGCGGCGGCGACCGAGCGCATGCTCGAACTGCTGCGCCAGGTCGGCATTGCCGATCCCGAGCGGCGTCTCGGCGAATATCCCTTCCAGCTCTCGGGCGGCATGAAGCAGCGCGTCATGATCGCCATCGCGCTGGCCGGCGAGCCGGAACTGCTGATCGCCGACGAGCCGACCACGGCGCTCGACGTCACCGTGCAGGCGCAGATTCTCGATCTGCTGGCGAAAATTCAGGCCGAACGCGGCATGGGCATGCTGCTGATCACGCATGATCTCGGCGTTGTTGCGCGCATGGCGCAGCGCATCGGCGTCATGTACGCCGGCGAGCTGGTCGAGGTGGCGACGCGCGAGGATTTCTTCAGTCAGCCGCAGCACCCCTACACGCAGGCGCTGTTTGCCGCCTTGCCCGAAGTGGCACGGCGCGGCACGCAGCTGACCACGATTCCCGGCCAGGTGCCGGCGCTGGCCGCGATGCCGGCCGGTTGCCGCTTTGCGGCGCGCTGCGCCGAGGCGATGCCGGTCTGTCGTGACGTCTCGCCGCCCTGGCGCGAAGCGACGCCCGGGCATGCCGTGCGCTGTCACTGGTCGGGTGAACGGGCGGCGACGCAAGCCGTGGTCAGCCGGCCAGCGGTCGACGCGCAAAATGCGGCATTTTTGCAGGTCGACCGTCTGCAGGTGCATTTCCCGATCCGGCGCGGCTTCCTGCAGCGTACGGTCGGTCACGTCCGGGCGGTTGACGGCGTTTCCCTGGCCATTGCGCCGGGCCGTACGCTGGCGCTGGTCGGTGAGTCGGGCTGCGGCAAGACGACGGTCGGCAAGGCGCTGCTGCAATTGATCAAGCCGACCGCCGGCAGCGTCCGCGTCGGCGGCGCGGAACTGGTTGGCCTGGCCGGCCAGCGCCTGCGCGCGGCACGCCGGCATCTGCAGATGGTCTTCCAGGATCCATTCGCCTCGCTGAATCCGCGTCTGCGGGTCGGTGAAATCATCGCCGAAGGTATGGCGGCGCTCGGTCTGGCGGCCGATGCGGCGGCGCGTGACGCAGCGGTCGCCGCCTTGCTCGCTCAGGTCGGCTTGCCGGCCGAAGCGGCCGGGCGTTATCCGCACGAATTTTCCGGCGGCCAGCGCCAGCGCATCGCGATTGCCCGCACCCTGGCCGTGCAGCCGGAACTGCTGGTCTGCGACGAGCCGACCTCGGCGCTCGACGTCTCGGTGCAGGCGCAGATTCTCAATCTGCTCAAGCGCTTGCAGGAAGAGCTGGGTGTGGCCTACCTGTTCATCACGCACAATTTTGCCGTGGTCGAATATCTGGCGCACGACGTGGCGGTGATGTATCTCGGGCGCATCGTCGAGCGCGGGCGGGCCGAAGAGGTGCTGCGCACGCCGCGCCATCCCTACACGCAGGCCCTGCTGTCGGCGGTGCCGGTGCCGCGTCTCGAAGCGCGTCCGGAAATCATCCGCCTGCCCGGCGAAACGCCGTCGCCGGCCAATCCGCCGGCCGGTTGCCATTTTCATCCGCGCTGTCCGCGCGCCGCTGACATCTGTCGCGAGCGTTATCCGGAAAGCAGCGCGCTGTCAGCGAGCCATACGGTCAACTGTCATTTTCCGGGATAAATCGGGATTCTTTGCCCGGAGGAATCCGGGGCTGCGTTCAGCTGGTGAAAAGCGAGCGCCGGACTCGGGCGTCCGGCCTCAATCAGCCGCGCTTGCCGTTGCCTGATTTGGCGACCTTGGGGGCCTTGGTGCTGCCTTTGCTGGCCGCCTTGCTGTCGCTACCGCTCTTGGCGCTCTTGCTGGCGGATTTGCTGTCACCGCCGGCCTTGGCTGTCTTGCCTGCGGACTTGCTGCTGGCCTGCTTGCTGTCGCGTTTGCCGGCAACCTGGCGGCTGTCGGACTTGCCACCCTTGCTTGCCTGCTTGCCCTCAGCCTTGTTCTTGCCGCCCTTGGCCGATTTTCCGCCCTTGCTGCTTGAACGGTTCTCCGGTTCCGGCTCGAAAATCTGCGGCAAAGACGGTGTTGCGGCGAGGCGGCCGATGTCGTCGGCGCCGCGTCCGGCCGGGACGAGCAGCGTCGTGCCGGCGCCGAGGCGGGCGCGGCTGGGCAGGCCGTTGATGCGTAGCAGTTCCGGCACGGCGATGCCGAAGCGCGGTGCGACCTGGTTCAGCTTTTCGCCGTGCTTGAGCGTGTAGGCCTGCCATTCGGTAAGCGGTGCGGCGTGGCGTTCGAGATTGCTGCGGAAGGTTTCCAGCTTGTCGGTCGGGATCACCAGCGGCGTGTCGGCCTTGATCACCGGGCGGTTGTGCGACGGGTTGAGGGCGATGAATTCCTCGAGCGGCATGTTGGCGAGGCGGGCCGCCGTCTTGACATCCATGGTGCGGCCGGTGTCGATGGTGGCGAAGTAGGGACGGTTGAGGATTTCCGGCAGGCGCAGCTGCACCATCAATACCGGGTTGCCGAAAATGTTCTTGAGCGCCTGCAGCTTGGGGACGTAATGCCGCGTTTCGTTCGGCATGTTGAGATTGGCGTAGTCGGTCGGCAGGCCGCGCGCGCTGTTCTTCTCGATCGCCCGTTTGACGGCGCCTTCGCCCCAGTTGTACGAGGCGAGCGCGAGATGCCAGTCGCCATGCATTTCGTAGATGGTCTGCAGGTAGTCGAGCGCGGCGCCGGTCGAGGCGACGATGTCGCGGCGCTGATCCTGCCACCAGTTTTGTTCCAGGTTGAAGCGCTTGCCGGTGGCCGGGATGAACTGCCACAGGCCGGAGGCGTTCGAGCGCGAATAGGCCATCGGGTTGAACGAGCTCTCGACCATGGGCAGCAGGGCCAGTTCGGTCGGCATGCCGCGCGCCTCGAGTTCCTGCACGATGTAGTGCATGTAGGGGCGGCTGCGCTCGACCATGCGGCGCAATGCGTCCGGGCGGTTCTGGTACCACTGCTGGTAATAGAGGGTCAGATCGTCGTTCAGATCTATCATCGAGAAACCGTTGCGGATGCGGTCCCAGAGGTTGTCTGTGTTGGCGGTCAGATCGATGGTGCCGGGCAGTTGCGGCGCGCTGGGCAGCTCGTAGGTGGTCAGCGCGTTGTCCTCGATGCGCAGTGAAGGGCCGGCGGGTGCGTCGGAGAGCAGCGAGGGCATGAGCAGGGAAATCAGCCGGAAACTGCCGCCCGCATCGTCCGGCTTTTCTGCCGCCGTTTCCGCGTGCACCGGTGCCATGGCGGCAAGCGCGGCGGCACAAAGACTTGTGCCTAAAATGCGGCGAACAAGCGACAGAACGTTGCGATGTTGCATAGAATGAGGCTCCGGGCGCGAACGGGGTCGACTGAAACGACGATTATACCCGAGCTCGTCCGGGGCTGCTTCCCGTTCGGCCGTTTTTGGGGATTCGGGCGGGCTGCAAAATGGCCGGTTTTTACCGGTCGACCGCTGCTGGCGGGCGTTTTTGCCTGGCCTTTTATCTGGAGTCTTGATGAATTCATCCGTCTCGAACGCGGGGCGTCTGCCGGCCGGTATCTGGGTGCTCGGCGGCGTCAGTCTGCTGATGGACGTCTCGTCCGAGATGATCCACAGCCTGCTGCCGCTGTTCATGGTCAGCACGCTCGGCGCGAGTGCGCTGATGGTCGGCCTGATTGAAGGCCTGGCCGAAGCGACGGCGCTGATCGTCAAGGTGTTCTCCGGTGCGCTCAGCGACTATCTCGGCCGGCGCAAGGGCCTGGCGCTGTTCGGCTACGCGCTGGGGGCGCTGACCAAGCCCTTGTTCGCGCTGGCGCCGACGGCCGGTGTCGTACTCGGCGCGCGCCTGCTTGACCGCGTCGGCAAGGGCATCCGCGGCGCGCCGCGCGATGCGCTGGTTGCCGACATTGCGCCGGAACATCTGCGTGGTGCAGCATTTGGTCTGCGCCAGTCGCTCGATACGGTCGGCGCCTTTCTCGGGCCGCTGCTTGCGGTGGCCCTGATGCTGTTGTGGGCCAACGATTTCCGGGCGGTGTTCTGGGTAGCGGTGATTCCCGGTCTGCTTGCCGTCGCCTTGCTCTTCTTCGGCATTCACGAGCCGGTGCCTGCGGCCGGGGAAAAGCGCAGCAACCCGATCCGCCGCGAGAATTTGCGCCGCCTTGGTCCGGCCTACTGGTGGGTGGTGGCAGTTGGTGCGGTGTTCACGCTGGCCCGTTTCAGCGAGGCCTTTCTGGTGTTGCGCGCCGAGCAGAGCGGCATTCCGCTGGCGCTGGTGCCGCTGGTCATGGTGGCGATGAACGTGATCTACGCCGCTTCCGCTTACCCCTTCGGCAAACTGTCGGATCGCATGAGCCACGTCCGCCTGCTGGTCTATGGTCTGCTCGTGCTGGTCGGGGCCGACCTGGTGCTGGCGGCGAGCAGCGACTGGCTGGTGGTCCTGTGCGGTGTGGCGCTCTGGGGCGTGCACATGGGCATGACGCAGGGTCTGCTCGCCGCGATGGTGGCGGCGACAGCGCCGGCCGACATGCGCGGCACGGCCTTCGGCTTTTTCAACCTGCTGAGCGGTCTGGCCATGCTGCTGGCCAGCGTGCTGGCCGGCCTGCTCTGGGATGCCGCTGGCGCTTCAGTGACTTTTCTGGCCGGCGCCGTCTTCTGCCTGTTCGCCTTGCTGGTGCTGGCGGCGCGCCGGATGTTTTCGGGAAAAACAGCCTCCGTCGCCGGTTGACCGCTGGCTCAGCCGATAAACGGCAGCGCCAGCGTATCGGTGTCGTGCGCCGTGCCGCTGGTTTCGCGGCACAGCGCGATGAAGCTTTGTGTCGCCGGGCTGAGGTGGCGTTGGCGATGGCGGGCGAAATAGAAATGGCGACGCAGGTCGAAGGGCGTCTTGATCTCGACCAGGCTGCCGCGCCGGAAGGCTTCGCGCAGCGACAGGCGTGACAGGCAGCCGATGCCGAGCCCCGATTCGACGGCGCGCTTGATCGCTTCGGTGTGTTCCAGTTCGAGCTGGATGTGCAGCTCGGGCAGGGCCTTGCCGATCACCCGGTCGAACAGGGCGCGTGTGCCGGAACCGTGCTCGCGCACCACCCATTGCTGCGCGGCAAGCTCGGCTGGTGTCGCAATGCCGTGGCTGGCCAGGGCATGTTGCGGTGCGCAGAAAACGACCAGGCTATCTTCCAGCCAGGCTTCGAGCAGCAGATCGGGGTGGCTGGCTTCGCCTTCGATCAGGCCGATGTCGAGTTCGAAATGCAGCAACTGTTCGATGATGGTGCTGGTGTTGGCAACGCGCAGCTGAACTTTCGAGGCCGGATGGCGCTGCAGGTGTTCGGCGACAATCAGCGTCGCCAGGTAGTTGCCTATGGTCAGGGTGGCGCCGACGGCGAGCGGGCCAAGCGTGCCGCCGGCCAGGTAGCTCTCGATGTCGGCGCCGCGCGCCAGGATTTCGCGTGCCTGCGGCAACAGGCCGCGGCCGGTGGCGTTGAGGCGCAGCGACTTGCCGATCCGGTCGAAGAGCGGGCAGTCGAATTGCCGTTCCAGCTCGACCAGGGCGCTGCTTGCCGCCGATTGCGACATGGCGAGTTGCGCGGCGGCGCGCGACACATTTTCGCTGGCGGCAATGGCGGTGAATATTTCGAGCTGGCGCAGAGTGATACGCATAGTTGTCTGGTCGATAAGTGATATCGAAATTATCCGCTTAAGTAACTAAGCGGGGAAGCCTATGATGACTTGCATCAATCTTGCACTAGGACCCTCTGCCATGAGCTCGCTCGCTACCGAAACCATACTTTCCGTCCATCACTGGAACGACACGCTGTTTTCCTTCCGCACCACGCGCGATCCCGGTCTGCGCTTCATCAACGGCCAGTTCGTGATGATCGGCCTCGAGGTCAATGGCCGGCCGCTGACCCGCGCCTACAGCATCGCCAGTGCCAACCACGAAGAGCATCTCGAGTTCTTCAGCATCAAGGTGGCGAACGGCCCGCTGACCTCGCGCCTGCAGCATCTGCAGCCGGGCGATCCGCTGATCGTCAGTCGCAAGCCGACCGGTACGCTGGTGCTGCGCGACCTCAAGCCGGGCAAGCGCCTGTTCATGTTCGCGACCGGTACCGGCCTGGCGCCGTTCATGAGCCTGATCCACGATCCGGAAACCTACGAGAATTTCGACAAGATCATCCTCATTCACGGCGTGCGCTGGACCAACGAACTGGCCTATCACGACTACATCACCGAAGAGCTGGTCAAGCACGAGTTCTTTGGCGACTGGGCGAGCGACAAGCTGATCTATTACCCGACCGTGACGCGCGAATCCTTCCGCAACGAAGGCCGGCTCACGGATCTGATCGAAAGCGGCAAGCTGTTCGCCGACATCGGTCAAGCGCCGCTCGACCCGGAATTTGACCGCGCCATGATTTGCGGCAGTCCGGCCATGCTGAACGATACGGTCGCGATGCTCGATGCGCGCGGCTTCAAGATCTCGCCGCACATCGGCGTTGCCGGCGATTACGTGATCGAGCGCGCTTTCGTCGAGAAGTAAGGCGGGAGAGGGCCGGCGGGGTTTTCCCGGCGGCCCAAAGAAAAAAGCCGTTGAAACAGGGTTTCAACGGCTTTTCTCATGATGTTGGCGGAGTGGACGGGACTCGAACCCGCGACCCCCGGCGTGACAGGCCGGTATTCTAACCAACTGAACTACCACTCCAGTACTGCTAAATCTTTACTGCCAAATTCTTGGCGTCCCCATGGGGATTCGAACCCCAGTTACCGCCGTGAAAGGGCGGTGTCCTAGGCCTCTAGACGATGGGGACCCGGACGGTACATCTACTGCTGTCGGTTCGGTATCTGGTGGAGGTACGCGGGATCGAACCGCGGACCTCTTGCATGCCATGCAAGCGCTCTCCCAGCTGAGCTATACCCCCATTCGGAGAGATAGCCGAACCATTCGGTCTTGCGACCCGGACTGCAACCCGAAGGCATCAACCCGTAAAACAAACCGGACGAATCCGATTTCTGAAAGTTGGCGGAGTGGACGGGACTCGAACCCGCGACCCCCGGCGTGACAGGCCGGTATTCTAACCAACTGAACTACCACTCCAGTACTGCTTAACTCTTTACTGCCAAATTCTTGGCGTCCCCATGGGGATTCGAACCCCAGTTACCGCCGTGAAAGGGCGGTGTCCTAGGCCTCTAGACGATGGGGACCCTGGACTATCTTCTTTCGCGCTTTTGGTGGAGGTACGCGGGATCGAACCGCGGACCTCTTGCATGCCATGCAAGCGCTCTCCCAGCTGAGCTATACCCCCGCCGCGAAAGAAGGCCGCATTATAGGGATCGACTTTCCCCTTGTAAAGGGCCTTTCGCGATTTTTCAGAGATATTTTTGCAGGTTCGCCAGGGCGCGTTCGCGGCCGACCAGTTCGATCACGGCATCGACCGAAGGCGTCTGCGTCTGACCGACCAGCAGGGCGCGCAAGGGCATCGCCAGCTTCGGCATCTTGAGGCCGTGTTTGGCAATGGTTTCCTTGATCAGTGCCGAGATGGCCGGAATTTCCCAGGCCACGCCGGCGATCCCGGTCGCGAAATCGGCCAGGGCCGGCTTGATTTCGTCGGTCAGATGCTGGGCGAGCAGTTCCGGGCTGGGCGTGACCGGCTTGTAGAACACTTCGACGGCATCGGCCAGCACGTTCAGCGTATTGCAGCGGTCGACATACAAAACCACGGCTTTTTCCAGATCGGGGCCGGCGCTCGTATCGACACCACGCGCAGCGAGGCGGCTCTGGACCTTGGCGGCCAGTTCGGCGGCCGGCAACAGCTTCATGTAGTGCTGGTTCAGCCAGAGCAGCTTTTCGGTATTGAACTGGGCGGCCGAGGCAGTGATGTGGTCGAGGTCGAACCACTCGACGAACTGTTCGCGCGAGAAGACTTCATCGTCGCCGTGTGACCAGCCGAGGCGGGCCAGGTAATTGATCACGGCTTCGGTCAGGAAGCCGTCTTCGTCGTACTGCATGACGGACACGGCGCCATGACGCTTCGACAGCTTGGCGCCGTCGTCGCCGAGGATCATCGAAAGGTGGGCGTATTGCGGCACTTCGGCGCCCAGCGCAGCGAGGATGTTGATCTGGCGAGGCGTGTTGTTCACGTGGTCGTCGCCGCGGATGACGTGGGTGATACCCATGTCCCAGTCGTCGACGCAGACGCAGAAGTTATAGGTCGGCGTGCCGTCGGCACGGGCGATGATCAGGTCGTCGAGTTCGCCATTGGCGATCTCGATGTGGCCCTTGACCTGGTCGTCCCAGGCAACGACGCCGTCCTTCGGATTCTTGAAGCGGATCACCGGCGGCACGTCGGCCGGCGGCGTCGGCAGGGTCTTGCCGGCTTCCGGACGCCAGCGCCCGTCGTAGCGCGGCTTTTCCTTCTTCGCTTCCTGCTCGGCACGCAGCGCGTCGAGTTCCTCGCGCGTCGTGTAGCAGTAATAAGCCGAGCCATTGGCCAGCATTTCCTGGATCACTTCCTTGTAGCGGTCCATGCGCTGCATCTGGTAGAACGGACCTTCGTCGTGTTCCAGACCCAGCCATTGCATGCCGTCGATGATCGCCTGCACGGCTTCCGGGGTCGAACGGGCGACGTCGGTATCCTCGATGCGCAGCACGAAGGTGCCGCCGTGGCGACGGGCAAAGGCCCAGGAGAAGAGGGCGGTGCGGGCGCCGCCAATGTGCAGGTAGCCGGTGGGGCTGGGGGCAAAACGGGTGCGGACAGGCTTCATGGGATACGGAATCTATGCGGAAACAAAGGCGGTATTCTATCCGACCGCGTTTGACCCGTCCCGTGACTTATGGTTAAATGCGCGCCTCTCAAGTGGGCGGTTAGCTCAGCGGTAGAGCACTGCCTTCACACGGCAGGGGTCACTGGTTCGATCCCAGTACCGCCCACCACTTTCGAGAAAACAGAAACCCGCTCAGCGCAAGCCTCGGCGGGTTTTTTGTTTTCTGCTTCGGTAGAACGGGCTCCCTTGATTTCTTGTTCGTGCCCAATTTGTGCCCACCATGTGCCTGATTCGTGCCCTTGCTCCAAGGTAAAGCAAAGTGATCGTGTTCCGGTGGAGACCAGTCTCACGGGCAACATCGATAACCTTCAATTTATGTTCTCCCAGGCGTACTCCCAATGAATTCATAAATCTGTCATCGAACAGAAATAATGGAACGGTATAAATCGTTTACATTATTCATAACGACTCATTGATAACCGTTGCCGCCAAAATCAGACATGGACAAGGGATACAGCCAACCAGGTGCTTGGGCCGTCATTTACTGTGCGGCCACCAGAAAATTCCTGATGGGAAAACGCTCTTCCAAGGTCAATAACAGTGGAGCATGGAACCTGTTTGGCGGTCGTATCGATAACGGTGAGCGCCCCCGTGAAGCACTAGCCCGCGAATTGGGTGAAGAGGCTGGCTTGAGCATCAAGCCGCATCGTCTGGCAAAACTGCATACGCTCACCCGAAGGTTCCGCTCAGGACAGGATGAGCGAGATATGCATTACTTCGTGATTAAAGCCGACCGGGAGTTTTCTCCACGCCTTAACCGCGAACATAGTGATTTCCGTTGGTTTACGGCCAAGCAGCTACCGTCCCGGTTTAACGGCCCCACCTCGATTGCCATCAAGAAGGGGGTGCTGGAGAAGGCGGCCAGCCACTGAGTGGCGGTGTAATCTTCCCGCCTCTCCGGAGAAGAGCAGAAACTAGGTTGCGGCAGCCACCAACAGTTTGTTGGTTGCCCGCAGTCTTTCCGCCATCAGTCGCATGACCTGGATGGCGAAATACGGCGTTTGTTGCACCAGAAACTGAAAACGCTTCTCGTCGACAGCGACAAACTCGCAATCGGTCTTGGCAATCACGCTGGCCGAATGCGGCCCCGGCGAGACCAGGCCCACCTCTCCGACGATGCTTCCGTGCTCCAGCATTTCGACGACTCGGTTATGAATAAGCACTTCAGCGGTGCCGGTTTCGAGGATGAACATCTGGTTACCCTCGTCGCCCTCTCTGAAAAGGGCTTGACCTGCTTGAATCGAAATTTTTGCCGTGTTGTGAGAGAAGATTTCGATGGGAATCATGACAGTTTGTCTCCTGGTTGTTTTTTGAGAAAACGAAAGCGAACCGAACAGTCAGTGGCGACTTACCAGCCAATTCAATAACGGACGCCACTGGGTGTTCACAGCCACCGAGTTCGCGTCGTTGTCGAAAAGCGTGAGGCCAGTATCGGCTGCCTGCAAGTAACGTTGCGACTGCGCGATGCATGTCACGACGGGCAGGTCAAACTCTTGAAGGAACTCGAGCAATTGGGCGTAGGCATGGGTACGGACATCGACACGCATCCCGACGACACCAATATCCACCCGCTCCTTGCGTACTGCTTTGGTTGCGGCAAGCTCTTCAAAGAACTCGCGGGTGGCCAGCATATCGAAACGGGACGAGGAAACCGGCACGACCACCTTGTCTACAGCGTTGAGCGCCTCTTTCAGGCGCTTTCCGTGTAACCCTGCCGGGGTGTCGAGAATGGCGAAATTACAGTTTTTGGGTGGCAACTGGAAGTCATCGTCGGAAATTTCCCAGTGTCGAATGGGCGCGAGTTGACTGGGGCGGGCCTCCAGCCAATGCCGGCTTGATTGCTGTCGGTCAAGGTCTCCCAAATAGACAATCTCATCGTTCCGGGCAAACCAGCTCGCGATATGAACTGACAGGGTTGATTTGCCACACCCACCTTTGGGGTTGGCCACCATGATTTTGCGCATCTGAATTGCTTTGCTTCCGCTTAGTGTATAAAGTGTTTATATAGTTTATACCTTTGATGCCAGTTTAGGAGAGCAAAATGAGCAAGGAAGCCGCAGTCCAACCCGCGAATGATGAAGTCAAAGCCCCCGAAGTCGCTGCCCCGGTCGTTGAAACGAGTAAGCCGGTGACCGCCCAGGCTGCCGCACCTGAGCCTGTGGAGCAAGTTGCCACGGCCGCTGCCGTCAAAAAAATTGCTGCCAAGCCTAAAGTCGAAAAGAAGGTAGTTGCCGCCAAGCCAGCCAAGAAGGAAGTGGCTGAGAAGCCGGTTCCCGCTCCGGCACCGAAGACGCAGGCCAAGCCTGCGAAGAAGGCTCCCGCAGCTGCCAAGGAAAAAGTTGCCGAAACACCGAAGGCCGAAAAAGCACCCAAGGTGAAGAAGCCGAAACTGGTTCGCGACAGCTTCACCATTCCGGAGACCGACTACGCTCTGTTTGCAAGCATCAAGCAACGTGCCCTGATTGCTGGCGTCGAGGTGAAGAAGGGCGAAATTTTGCGCGCAGCCGTGGTGGCGCTGGCCAAACTTGACGATGCTGAACTCATCAAGGCGATTGGCCTGGTTGAACGCATCAAGACGGGGCGCCCGAAGAAATAAGCCCAACGATTCAACGGGGCGACTTCATGCAAAGAAGCCGCCCCATCGATTGCCGATGTTGCCTCAGCAGACGACGACTCTGTTTCGCCCCGATGCTTTGGCCTGATAAAGCGCAGCATCCGCACGCTTGAGCAGACTTTCTGTCGTTTCTTCGTGCTGATGCTGGGCGACACCGATACTCACCGTAATGCGGGGTAACATTGGAATATGCATTTCGGTGACAGATACCCTTAAGCATTCTGCGAGATGAGCCGCATTGCCAATGTCAGTTTGCGGCAGGAGGATGATGAACTCCTCTCCACCCCAACGACACACTGAGTCAGTCTCACGAACCCGGTTCTCAAAGGTTCTTGCCAACAAGGCGAGCACCTCATCGCCCTTGTCGTGGCCAAACTGGTCATTGATATTCTTGAAAAAGTCGGCATCCAGAATCAAGAGGCTGTAGTCCACCTCATTGCGACGCTTCTGCTGCCGGGCCTTGTCCAGCAAGTCGAGAAAGTGGCGTCGATTCCACAGGCCGGTCAACGGGTCGCGGGATGCCGCGTATTCGAGTTCATTCTTGAGACGTTTCTGCTCCGTGACATCATGAACAACGCACAGCATGAGCCGCTTGCCGTCGATTCCCAAAGGGCTGGCATAGGTCTGCACATCGCGTAGGCTGCCATCCGCAAGGCGATGAACGAAATTAAGCGGGCGGTGGCCACCAGGCAATTTGGCCACCTCGCTCATGATGGGCATCACCTGGCGACCGAGCGCGTTGATTTCCCAGGTGTGTTTTTGGCGGAAGCCTTCCCGGGAGTAGCCGTAAAATCGGCATGCCGCCAGGTTGGCATCGACGATGAGGCCATCCTCCGCTGGGTCGATAATAAGCATGGGCGCGCCATTCGAATGAAATAGCTGGTCATGGAGACCGTGCTCGGCAAGCCCGTCAAGCGGGGAAACAGGAACCGACGGCAGACTGGCCAATATCCCTTCAACGAGGATTCGCTCCTTTTGCGGGGTCTGGTCAAGCAATGACAATTGGCAGCTCAGCGGAACGGCCTCTCCATTCCGATGCAACGTCCAGATTTCGATGATGGGCTCACGGGCACGCAGTGCCGGCAGATAGGCGGCAAGTTGTTCTTCGGCATGTGCCGAATGACTGCCGTGGCGTAACTCGTGCAGGTCCAACGTGGCGGAAAGCCGTTCCGCAGACTTGTTTGCGAAAACAACTTCATTCTCACTGCACACTACAACCCACACGGGTGCAGTCAGCAAATCCAGCACGCGATATTGGGAGTACAGCATGGTGGACGACTCAATCATCTATTCGACTTGCAGCTTGATGTCACGCTGCATGCGACGCCGAATCTCGGTCAGCCCCCGCCGCTCGCATTCGGTACACCAAGGCTGACAGCGGCTCATTACCGACTCGGCAAGATGCAGTGCATCGGCCAATATCGCTTGCGCCTGAGGGGTATGCCATACCGCAATGGCGTCGCGGGTTTCTCTCGGGATTGCCGCTTGCGCTACCCAGTCCTGCATTTTGGAAAGCGCCACGTGGAAGTCGTTGATGAATCCGAATGCATCCTGCAAGCCGGCAATTGCTTTGGCGTACTCCAGCATCTCGTCGTTGTCGAACAGCGGTGCAAAAAACTCGCATGAGTAGCGCAGATGCTTCAAGGCGATGCGGAATCTGTGGGCTCGCTCCGGCGTTGGTGTCTTGAGCGTCTTGCTTAGCCGTTTGACGGCATTGCGGTGCAAACCTGCGAGTTGTTTTTCGGCAAACCGAGGCAGGCTCTTCGGGAAATCATCCGTGTCCAGGTCTTGCAAGTCGCGTGCAAACAAGAGGACGGGGCCGCCGTTTTGGAGCTGCGCCAACTGCTCGACGGCTTCTTTCTTCGCCTCATCCAATGCGGCAAGTGCAGCCTTGGCATGCAAGGAAATTTGCAGGTCAGCGCTCTGCAGCATCGGTTCTACGATACCTATCCGCATCACATCCAGGTCACGGACATCCCCGGTGATTTGTGACAGCGCTTTGACACGTTTCGTCCATTGCTCCTGATAAGGCCCTGGCAGGGCAGGCTTGAAGACCTTCATGAGGCTATTGATGCGCCTCAGGGACACGCGAAACTGATGTACAAACTCATGGTCTTGCGAGGTCAGTGTGCCCAGCAGATTGGCTTGCCACATTTGCATGCCCTGACTGGCCAGGAGCTTGAATGCTTCCGCTGAGCTCTGTTTGGTAGCAACCGGGCTGGGGGAGGCTTTTTGGGGGGCGGAAACCTGGTTCAGGAATAATTGATAACCACGTTCGGCCTTACTGACATCATCTGGCACCAGGGCGAGGTGGGTCGATAAGGCTGTCGCAAAATCGAGCAGGTCTTCCGGGTTTCCCTGCGCCAGTTCGAGCTCCACTTCTGAAATCGGTAAGGAACGGCCGCCCGAGGATATTTGCCCAGTGTCGACCATGACCAGGATGGCAATCTTTTTCGAAATATCGATACGCCAGGTTCGCCGCTCGAACGATGTAGTGAAGACGGGAACCAGGCTTGACTGCCGCTCCACCAAGAAGGCCCGAACCTTGCGGGCATCGACTGCGCTGAAATCGAATGCGCCCGCATATGGGGTTTCCCACTCGGGGCGGGCAGATAGGCCTGCGACTGACTTGGCGGCGCATTTGACTGTTTGCAGTTTCTCCGTAGGTGTTGTGCGAAGGCGGAGCGCAATGCGTTCTTGATGCAGCGCCAAGTCTGGCGTGTCGTAGTAGGTGTTCTCGAGACGTTTGGCAGGACCTGTTTCGACACCTGCGGTGATGAGGGGGTGAGTCCCAACGCGAGCAATAGCCTCGGGAGAGCAGTAGAGTTTCAGTTCAACTTCGGTGGCCATGGTGCTGAGCGAAGAGTCAGGATGCCGCGAAGTTTATCGAAAGCCATAATTCGGCTCTACCTTGCCGCCCCAAATTTATGAATGGCTAGCCACGGATTGTCTCCAGCGTCGAGAGAACGGTAGAGTTTCCGAAAACATAAAAGCCAAAACAGGAACAAGCCAGCAGTTTTTTTGTGGCGCGTCGTTGGCACACATCACTTTGAGAGAGCAGAAAATGGACAATCAACAGACGTCAAGCACACCATCCAATTCCACCGTTTTTTCCGCAAAATATAAGCATGAAGTTGCCGAAAAAACAGTTGCCCATTTGCTGGACGACAAGGCGGCAATGGATGATTGGAAGAACAACATCGAAAAATCCGCCAGAAGGAATCTGACGGCACGACCAAGCAGACGTCGTAGAAGACTTGCTGCTAGGGGCCAGCGCTCATCAGGCCGTGGAGTGGCTGATGAGCCCCGTGGTTTAAGTGCAGGTGTGTTCAGTCTGCACGGTGAGTTGCAGACATTCCAATCCTCAGTCTCGGTGGGAGGGGATAGCCAAGCCCCAAGTCTCCACATCATCCTGTCGCTTATTCTATTTTAATAAATGGTGTTCATAGTGTCCAAAATGACACAGTCCTCCTTGGTTATGGCAGATAACTGGTATATGAATTACTTACTTTGGAGTACTATCTATTTGCCCATGACGAAATCATGGTCTTTGTGCTGTTTATTTGCTGACTTGGCTAAATGTTCCTGCTCCGTTACTTACTGTGTAAGACATTTTCATATCACTCCATTTCTGACATGCCATGACCACACTAATGTTCTATCAGGCTCCGGCCCCCCTCAATGCTGCGGTTAGCCTACGTATGCGCGTCCGCCCGCTCAATGGCGACTATCGATTTGCAGCCGTTACCAACTCTGTGCCGCTGGCCGCCGTGGAGTTTTTTGATGTGGCGCGAGAGTGGCCCATTGTCTTCACCGACGACGAGAAGCCCTATCCGGCCATGCTTACTGGTGTGCGCAATCAGGAAAATCTATTGGTTGGCGATGATGGTTCTTGGCAAGGCCGTTATGTTCCCGCCTTTATCCGTCGCTATCCTTTTGTTCTCGGTGAGCGTCCTGATAGCAAGGATTTCGACGTCTATATCGACGAGGGTTACGAGGGGATCAACAGCGAGGACGGCGAGCGCCTCTTCAACGATGATGGTAGCCATACTCCTCTATTAAAACTGGCTCTCGAGTTTTTGAGCCAGTTCCAAGGAGAGGTTGAGCGCACAACTCGTTTCGTTGAGCGTTTGAATGAACTGGATCTGCTGGTGCCGCGTCGGCTGGAGGTTTCACGGCCTGGGCAGACTCCGCGAGTTCTGCAAGGTTTTCGCGTCGTTGATGAAGCGAGGTTGCAGGCTCTTGATGATGCGGCGTTACTGACGCTGGCGCGTAGTGGTCAGTTAGCGTGGATCTATGCCCACTTGATGTCCTTGAGTAATGTAGGGGCGCTAGCCGAGCGGCTGGATAAAATCACTGCGCTGGCGGAGGCTCCTCCTGTCGAAGTCGTGGAACCCAATGTCACGGGGGAGAGTGCCGAAACTGAGGCTACGGAGAGTGCAGGCAAGTCTGGCAAGAAAGGCATAAGCCATGTTTGATGGAGTGAATGTGGTGTCGTGTTATGTGAAGCCGCTGCGGCGCCGCAACTGGGTATTGCTGCTGATGCTCGCGACAGTGGGCTGCGTGGCTCAAGCCGACGATCTTGTTTCGATTTATGCAAAAGCGAGGGACGCCGATCCCGTGATAAAGGCTGCGCGCCACGAAATGGCGGCGTTGCTAGAGGCAAAGCCTCAAGCCTTGGCAGCCCTGTTGCCCAAACTAAGTTACGAGTATGACAAAACATACACTAGGCAGTCCGTTCTACGAAGTAACAATCCGGTCTATGCGCAAGGGGTGGCGAACTATACCGGCATCAATCAGACGCTGACGCTGACGCAGCCGATATTTAAGCTGTCTTCGTGGATCGGTTATGGCCAGGCCGAGGACAAAGTCAAGCAGGCGGTGGCAACCTACGCTGCCGCCGAGCAGGATGCCATGGTTCGCACTGCCACCGCTTATTTGGCAGGCTTGGCTGCCGGCGATGCGCTGGCTCTCGCTACTGCCGAGCGGGATGCCATCAAGCGCCAACTTGATCTGGTCGAGGCGCGTTACCGCAGCAAGCTGGTTGCGGTTGTCGATCTGCATGAGGCGCGGGCGCGTTTTGCTATTAAGGATGCCGACGTTCTCGCTGCTCGTGACGAGCTTGAAGACCGGAGGCAGGCGTTGCGCGAAATCACGGCCGAAATGCCCGGTGCTCTAGTGCCACTGCGTGCCAACTGGGTACCCCTGTCACCGCAGCCTGCCGATGTCGATCACTGGGTCAGCGCTGCTGAGAGCCAGAACCTGCTTACCGAGGCGCGGCGCCACGCGGTTGCGGTTGCGCGGCAAGAGATGCGACGCCAGCAGGCGGAGCACGCCCCTGTCTTAGATTTGGTAGCCACCGACAATCGCAACGATACTGGCGGCAGTTTGTTCGGTGGCGGCAGCAAAGTGTCGACTGAGGCAGTGATGCTGCGGCTGATGGTGCCGATCTTCTCTGGCGGTGCGACTGTCTCGCTGGCGCGAGAAGCCACCGAACGTTACCTTCAGTCTATGGAAGATATGGAGCGTCAGCGGCGCCAAGCAGAGCGTCAGGCGCGAGCTGCCTTCCTAACAGTAAAGAATGGAGTCGCGCGCATTAAGGCGTTCGATGAAGGCGTCGTCTCGGCTGAGAGTGCTAGCCGGCTTCGTGTCGAAGGCTACGCGGCGGGTATTAATACCACCTTGCAGGTATTGGACGCCGAACGCGAGTTATTCGCCGCCAAGCGTGATGCCGCCAAGGCCCGTTATGACTACTTTCTCAATCGCCTGAAGCTGAAGCAGGCGGTGGGTACCTTGAGTGAAGTCGATCTTGCTGATATCAGCCGTGAGATGCTGGTCAGGGAGTGATGGAGTAAGAGATAAGAGGAAGAGGTTGTTAGCTGGATTGGCACTATTCCTTCTTTCTTTTTGCAGGAATGTAGGTTGCTTTAAACCGCAAGACGCGCGATTCGGTAATTGGCAAGAATAAGCGCGTGGCAATATTGAGGGGAATGAAATGCCTGCCCATAACAGCACCCGGCGGAATACCCGCACTTCTCCCAGCGGACTGCTGGCCGGCCTCACTAGACGACTCTTGGGCGGAGTTGGTATAGGCCGCAGCCTGCATACGACCGTTGCTCCCCGTGCCCTGTTTGAAGCTCTTGAACCCCGTCTGCTGCTTAGCGCCGATATTTTGGTGCTTCCCCCGCCGCCATCGCCATCGGCGCAAGTAACTCCGATGCTCTCTAAGTCGCTGGTGGATGGCGTTGCGTCCGCCGCCGCATCGCAGGCCGTGGCACCCCAGGTTGCAGCTGCACAGTCTGTTACCAAGTCGCTTTCCCTGAACGACTATGCTGATTGGCAGGCCGCCCAGCCGGCTACGCACCAGCTAGTCATTATCGATCCCACTGTGGGTAATACCCAGCAGTTGCTCAACGATTTGCTGATCCGTGCCGAGCAGACTGCCGCTAGTAGCGCCAAAACGGTGGCAACCTCCTCGGTGGCTGCCACCGTTTCGGTTGCCAAAGCGTCGGATCCGACGCTACAAGTCGCCCGCATTGGCGATATCGATGTAGCCATCCTAGATGCAAATGCGAATGGTGTAGACCAGATCAGTCGCATTCTCTCCGCCTATAGTAATCTGGATTCTGTGCACATCGTATCCCATGGTGATGCCGGCCTGCTACGTCTGGGTTCCTGCGCCCTCGACTCGACCCTGTTGGAGGTCAACCAACAGAACATTGGTACTTGGGGCAAGGCCCTCAAGCCAGGGGGGGACATTCTGCTTTATGGTTGCGACGTGGCCGAAAGCGCCGTTGGCAAGGGTTTTGTCGACCGGCTGGCAAAGCTTACCGGCACCGACATTGCGGCTTCCGCCAATCCTACCGGTAATGAAGCGAGTGGCGGTGACTGGACTCTCGAATACCATACCGGCACAATTGAGGCAGCACCACTGTTTGCCGCCGCCAATTACATCAGCCTGCTTGATAGCCCGTTGGTCATCGGCACCCTCAGCGCCGACAGTCTCGTGGCCACCAGTAGCCAGAACGAGATCATGTTTGGTCTGGCTGGTGACGATACATATGTTTTTTATGATGCCTTCGGAAGCAACATCATCAGTGACTCTAGTGGTGCCGACACCCTCGATTTCTCCGGGGTTACGACCGATCTGACGTTCACGATTGGCAGGGATGCCTCCTCTGGCGAGACTACTATTTCCGTCAGCGATGGTACCTCTACGGTAAGTGCAACTGGCATCGAGAACCTCGTCGGTGGCAGTGGTACCAACATCTTTGTTTTCCAGGACGGTGCAAGCTTGGCTGGCTATATCACCGGAAAATCTGGTGGTAGCGACAAGATCGATTACAGCGCTTGGGTCAGTGGTGCCACGGTGAATTTCTCCACCGTAGATAACGATGGGCGGCGTACCGCCAGTGGCATCGGCGGCGGCTTTTCCAACATCGCCAACTTCCAGGGCGGTGCGGGTAGCGATACCTTCATCGGTTACGCCGATGCCAGTGATGCCTGGGAAATCATCGGAGTTGGTGCTGGCACGACCAACGGCGTGAGTTTTGCCAGCTTCGAAAATCTTGTCTCTAGGAATACCCTGGACATTCTGGACTATTCGACCTACGCCCATGGCGTCACGGTGAATCTTGCCACCGGCAACGCCACCGGCCTGACAAGCATCGCCAACTTCCGCGACCTGGTGGGCAGTGCTTACAACGACACCCTGATCGGCGACGCCAACGACAATACCTTCACTGGCGGCGGTGGTGGGAATAGTCTCACCGGCGGCGGTGGCAGTGACACGGTCTTCGAGACCGCTGACTTGGACATGACGCTGACCAACGGGCAGCTCACGATCGGAGCGGGTGGGGCAGGAGGCACTGACAATCTAGTCGGAAACAGCATCCTGCACGCTATCCTAGTAGGCGGCGACAACGCCAACACCCTCGACGCTAGCGCCTTCACCTTGGGGAGCGTGACTCTGGACGGTGGTGTCGGCGGTGACACCCTCCGTGGTGGCAGCGGCGACGATACCCTGCTCGGCCGGGCAGGTGCCGACACTATCGACGGCGGAGGTGGCAGCAACACCCTGATTGAATTCGGCAACAACCGTTTTGTACTTGCCAGCAGTTCGCTGGACATGGGCGACGGCACCAACGATGTGCAGACCCTGACCCGGGGCTCGGGTGTGACCGGTGGAACCTTCAACCTGACCGTGACCGTTGCCGGCCAGGCGGAGACTACCCGCGACATTGCCTGGGATGCCAGTGCCGACGAGCTTGAAGCCGAACTGACGCGCCTTGATGGCATTGGTCGCACGGACGTGACCGTGGGTTTCAGCGACAACACCAAGGCGTGGACGATCGCCTTCACCGGCAACTTGGCTGGTGAGGCAATGACTGCGATCAGCGTGAATTCCACCAATCTCACCGGTGGCAGCGTTACAGTCGCGCATACCACCATGGGCAGTGGCATTCAGGACACCCTGAGCAATATACAGAAAGCCCGGCTGTATGGCGATTACAACGATAACCTGATGGACGCTTCGGCCTTCACCGGCAGCGTTTATCTGGACGGTGGTGCCGGCGACGACGTCCTTGTCGGTGGTGCGAGCATCGACACCTTGATTGGCGGCCTGGGCAACGACCAGCTTACCGGCGGCGGTGGTAGCGACCTCCTGAATGGTGGTGCCAGCCTTGATACCGTGATTGAAAGCCGCGCGTCCAACGCCAATATTACGCTTACCAATTCCAGTCTCGTCATTGGCAGCGAAACCGACCTGCTCGTCGGCATCGAATACGCCAACCTGACCGGTGCTGGTAGCAGCAACAGCCTCGATGCCAGCGCCTTCACCGGCATCACGGCGGTCACGCAACTCGGTTTCCTGACCAATGCTGCCGGCACTGACAACGGCATCGGCCAGGTGGAAAGTCTCGCCGACATGCGCGTCACCTTGCGCGACGGCACCCATGTAGATGTCGACCTGGCGGGGCTCAACACCCTGCAAGACGTCTTCGACGCGCTGAACACGGCGAGCAGCCGTTTGTCGGCGAGCCTGAACGCCAGCGGTCGGATCGTGATCACCGACAGTGGCGCCGGCAGTGGCAATCTTTCCGTCGCGGCCTTGAACGGTGCTACCGCTGCCGCCGACCTCGGCATCGCTGCCACCGGCAGCGGCGCCACCCTGACCGGCAGTATCCTCAAGAGCAACGCCCATGTCCGACTGGCCGGTGGTGGCGTCCTCAAGGGGACGGCCGGCGATGACACTCTGGTATGGACATCTGGCGCCACATCAATCAACGGCTACGGCGGTAGCGATACGCTGATTGCCGATGTGGGAGGTGTCAGCGCTACCCTGACCAATAGCAGCCTTGCCGGAACGACCCTTTCAAGTATCGAAGTCGCCTCGATCAGTGGCAATGGCAGCGCCCAGACCCTGGACGCCCATACCTTCACCGGCGATGTCACGCTGACCGGTGGCGGCGGTGCCGACACGCTCAAGGGCGGCACCGGCAACAACGTCTATATGGTGGATGTCAGTGCCCTTGCCAGCGTCACCATCGTCGACAACGTGGGCCTCAGCAATTCCCTGGAGGTCACCGGGCTGACTCAACTCGACAGCGCCACCGTTGGCAGTGCAGGAACGAAGGCGGCTAATTCCACGCTGAAATTCACCAACGGCAACATCCAAGACGACATCACCTCGTCGCACAACATTTCCATCGTTGCCGACAGTATCAACTTGAACGGTCACACGATCAGTACGCTGGCTACCAACAAGAATATTTCCCTGCAAGGCAAGTCCATTATTATCGATAACGGCGCCAAGCTGCTCGCCGGCACGGGCAGCATCAACATCCTCGCCCAGGATCTGGTCAAGGACTTCACCGGCTTCGGTTTCGCCAACGTGGACGTCAACGAAGCCTCCGTCGTCATCGGCAGCACCGGCGCCAACACGATCATCAGCGGCGGTACAGTCACCGTCAAGGCCAAGGCCGAGGCCGCTCGCTTCGATATTCCCAAAGCCGACGCCAAGATTGGCAGCTACAACTTCGGCGACACGCTGGACGATGCCGCCCAGGCCATCATCGGCGTCATCGAGAGCCTGTCGGCCGAGGCGGCAGTTTCTGTCAGCATTGCCACGGCGACCATCGACATCGGCAGCCATGCGCTGATCAGTGCCGGCAGTTTCGAGGCCGATACCATTGCCAACGGTTCGGTGAAGCCGCTATTGACGCTGCAAAAGGGTCTTGGCGTTGCCGTCGGTGTCGTTGTTACTACCTCCAGGATCACCATTGACGGTTCCATTACCACCTCCGGCGGTGATCTGACCCTGAATGCCCTGGCTAACAATTATGCCAATGTCAAGTCGGCGCCGGACCCTCTCGGCGGCTATAGCATAGCCGTGGCCGTGGCCGTGGTATGCACCGATACCGAGGTCCTTGCCAATGCCGGCTCGACCTTGAATGCTTTCGGCAACCTCAATCTCAACGCTGCCACGGTGAATCAGGTGCTGGTGGCTCCCTCTGCCGATGCGGGAACCGAGGGCAAGGTGGGCTTGGCCGTGGGGGTGTCGGTCGAAACTGGCCAGACCCGCGCCCGGTTGGACGGCACGGCGAGCGCCGGTACGGATGTCTCCGTAACCGCTAGCCACACGGAAGATTCCGTCACCTCCAAAATCAAATTTGGTGGTTATATTCCGCTGAGTTTCGGTGTCGACTCCAGTGGCGGCGTCAGCGCTACTTCGAGTACCGGCGAGGATGGCCCCTGGGGTGGTGTCGACGATATCAACGGGGCGCTCAAAGACGGGCAAAAATCGCTGGTTACGGGTTCGAGTGCCTACAAGTCGCTGGAAACCAAGTTGAAGCCGTATCTCGACAAGGTTTCGAAGGCGGGCAAGGATCTTGTCACCAAGCTCAAGACAACGCCGGTTATCGGCGGTGTGGTGACGAAGGTCGAGAGCCTGATAAATTCTCCCGCCTCCAATAAATTTGACCTCTCCGGCGCCTTGGCTGCGCAACTGGATTTTCGTAATGTGGAGGCGCGTATCGGCGATGGTGTTGTCGGTCATACGGCCAGTGTCAATGCCGATGGCAAGATAACGGTGGATGCCGAGGCGTCCAACCGTCCTTCCGTCACGGCGTCCACGCGGGCGTCCAACTCGACGGAAAAGGCTGCCCAGAAGACCGCTAACTTCGGTGGGGGCTTCGCTGTCGGCTTTGCCCTGCTTGATGACCGGGCCGATGCCCACATCGCCGGCAATGCGACGGTCAACGCGGGCGGTGAGCTTTCGGTGACAGCCAATTCGCTCAACCAGATTGACCCGGCTTCCCTGTGGGGCGCAAGTCTTGTTGATGCCTTCCAGCCGAAACCCGACTTCACGACCGACGATGGCAGTTCGTCCGTCAGCAAGGGCGATAAGGTGGAAGTCAAATCCGGTCACACCGGCGGTGGCGACGAGGGTACCTGGTACGAGTACATCGGCGATACTCCCCTCTCCACCGACTTGTCAAAGACGGATTTCACCGACACAAACCTCTGGAAAGATAACGGCGGTTATGTCAGCCAGTTGAAGACCAGCGTGCTGAGTTCGGTAGCCGGCTATCTGAACGACAACCTGGGTCTGGACAACAACCTGGTGGACACCTGGGCTCAGTCTTCCGCCGCCGGTCAGTCCTCGTCCCTGGCCGGTGCGATTACTGTCTCCTACATTCATCACGGCGCTAGCGCGGTCATCCAGAATGGCGCCAAGATCAACCAGGATGCGAGCTATCGCAGTTCGTCTGCCGGTAATACGGATGCAACAACAGGTGAGATCAACGATTTCGGCCAGAAGGTCACCGTTGCCGCTTCCAGCGAAAGCGACGAAATTAACCTCGTCGGTAACTTCAAGACCATCAACGGGCCGGGCGATAAGGTTACTGATTGGTTCACCAAAGATGCCACCGGCAAGGTGAGTCTCAATACCTCAAGTTGGGGTGGGCCGGGCGGCGGCTCTGCCTCTGCGGCTGGCGGAAAATCGGTTGGCGTTGCGGGCGGTGGCTACGTGTTTGTCAATGATGTGACGGCAAAGATCGAAGACGGCGTTAAGCTCTACGCCGACTTCCTCGACGTTACCGCCGACAGCAAAAACATCGTCGTTACGCTCGCTGCCTCGGGCAGCAAGTCCGGCGCAGCGACGGAAGGACCCGCCGCCACCGGACGGGCTCTCAATGTGGCTGGTACCCTCGATGTCGGGGTGATTGTGGACAGCACCCTGGCACAGATTGACAACGGTGCCCAGATTACCGTCGGTCGCTCGGCTAAGGCCAACACCGGCGCGGTCAATGTCGCAGCCACCGACGAAAGCTACCTAGTCACCGTCGCCGGCTCGGTGGCTATTTCCGATTCCACCGGCATCGGCGCCTCTATAGCGATTAACACCCTGGTGCGCAATACCGAGGCGCTGATCGGTACCAGCTTCGAGGATACAACTGATACTGGCCCCGGCACGGGCTATTTCACTGCCCTAGGCGATGTCAGCGTGGATGCCGAAAACCACGGCTTTGCGGGTGCCTTCGCTGTTGCCGGTGCAGCCGCCACGGGCAGTCAGGCGCAGAAGACCGAGCAGACCAAGGCACCCACGCTGGGTACCGGCGGTACCCAAGGTTCGGACGGTTCGACGGCCATGAACCAGGCCCTGTCCGACTGGCAGACCAAATGGGGCAGCGTGCTCGGCGAACTGAAGACCAAGACCAAGTCGACTGGAGACAGCGGCAGTGATAGCACCGACCAGTCCGGCGGCGTCGGCGATGCCCTCCAGACCATCGGCGATCAGGCTGCCAAAGTTGCCGGGGACGACAGCAGCAAGAGTTCCTTTGCCGGCGCCGGCTCGGTAGCTGTCGACTTCGTTTACGACAACGCCCGCGCCGCTGTGCGCAAGACCGGTACGGTAACGACGGCCAAGCTCACCGTAAATGCGGTTAATGATACCTCGGTTGGTTCCCTTGCCGGGGCGGTGGCCTTCGCCAAGGCCACCGGCCAAAGCTCGGCCGTCGCCGTGGCCGGCGGTGTCGGCTTCAACTTCGTCATGGGTACCACGGGCGCCTATATCGACGACGTGGTCAGCCTGACGGCGACCCAGGTGGACGACAAAGCGACGCGCGGCGGATGGATCGTCGGCGCCTCGGCGGCCGTCGCTGCTGCCCAGGGGGGCAAGGGCAGCGCCTTTTCTGGCTCCATCGGCGTCGCCGTTACCGTGAATACCACGGAAGCGGTCTTGCGCAACATCACCGGCGACAGCACGGTTTCCGGTCCAGTGACGGTGCAGGCCATCGATAGCACCAATATCATTTCGCTGGGTGGCGCGGGCTCCTTTGGTGGCAAGACCGGCGTCGCCGGCGGTCTATCCTTCAATTTCCTGCACAACAGCGTCGGTGCCTATGCCGAGTCTCTGGGCAATGCGACCCACAGCTTCACGCACGTCGGCGCTCTCACGGTGGATGCCGAAAGCCATGCCTTGCTCATTGCGGCCACGGCTTCCCTTGGCGTCGCCACGGGCGGCGGTGGTTCCGACACCAACAACGCCACTGCCATTGGCGGCACCCTGTCGGTGAATGCAGTCAACAATAGCGTCGTCGCGCGCATCAAGAACGTCTTCACCGGCGACACCTCCACCGGTGCGGTGACGGTCAGTGCCCTCGACGCGGCTTCCATCTACAGCTTAGCCGGCGGCTTTGCCGCCAGTAAGGGCAAAGGCTTCGGCGTGGCATTGGCCGCCGACGTCATCGTCGATACGGTTGCTGCCAGCATCGAGAGTTCCACCCTCAAGACCACCGGGGCGGTCAGTGTCACCGCCAACGAAAGCAGCGTACTGGCCAACCTTGCCATTGGCGCCGCCGGTGGCAAGCAACTGGCCATCGGTGGATCGCTCGCCTTCAATGACATCACCAATGGTGTCAGCGCTCGCATCACCGGCTCGACGCTAGGCACTACTACAGCTGCTACTAGCGCTCGTTCGGTGGGCGCGGTCACCGTTAGCGCCACTGACAGCGCGACCCTGGTGGGCATCACGGGCGGGTTGGGTGTGTCCACCAACGCCAGCGCAGTCGGCATCTCCCTGTCCTGGAACCGCATCAGCGACGGCATTACGGCGGCCATCGAAAGCTCCACGGTCGATGCTGCCGGCACGGTGAGCGTTGTCGCTAAGTCCAATGCGCTGCTGGTTGGCGTGGGCATCGCTGGCGGCATCAGCGCAGGTGGCAACGGCACCGCCGTCGCAGGTGGCTTGACCATCAATGCCATCGCCAACACCATCGATAGCCACATTTCGGGCAGTGATGTGCGTGCTCGCGGCAATAGCAACGACATTCTCGTCAAGGCAAGCGAATCGGCCACCCTGGCCAGCGCCGCCTTGTCTGTCGCCATTTCCTCGGGCGACAAGGCCGTCGGCGGGCTGTTTGCCTACAACTACGTCGGCAGCACCAATAACGCCGCCGATCCGAATCTCATTGGTCTGTTTGATGGTGCCGCCAAGGATAGTGACGGCAATTCCCTGGGTACCAAGAAGCTTACCGTCGGCGCGACGGGCGTTACCGCCGCCGGGGTCACTGCCTACATTGATTCGAGCCAGGCAGTCGCTGGCCGCAGCGTTATCATCACCGCCGGCCTGGATGATCCCACCCAGACCAGCGACGGTCCAGCCGCCGGCCGCGCGGTAACCGTGCCGACCAGCGCGGTTGACGCCACCACCGATGCCATCACGCTTGCCAGCCACGGATACGCGACCGGCGACGCCGTGGTCTATGACGCGGGATCGGGTACGGCTATCGGCGGCCTGACATCGGGCAACACCTACTACGTCGTCAAGACTGGCGACAACAGCTTGAAGCTTGCCGCCAGCCTGGACGATGCCTTTGCCGGCAATACCATCCATTTCACCTCTGCCGGCAGTGGCACTGCCTCCATATCCCAAGCCAAGACCGTTGCCGACGTCAGCACTGCGGTTGATATCACCCACAACTCTGTTGCGCTGGCTGGCCACGGCTGGTCCACCGGCGATGCCGTGGTTTATGACCCGGGCACAGGCACGGCAATCGGTGGCTTGTCATCCGGCAGCACCTATTACGTGATCAAGGTTGATAACAACGACTTCAAGCTGGCGAGCAGCCAGGCCAACGCGCTGGCCGGCACCGCCATTGATCTGACCGCCGCGGGCGATCAGTCGCAGCTCTTCTCTCGTGTACAGAGTTTTGCAGTCGCCACGTCCGCGAGCGTCGTCGCTGCCGCCGTGCCGGATGCCGTGAAACTGACCAATCACGGTCTTGCCACCGGCGATGCCGTGACCTATCACGCCAACGGCGGCACCGCCATTGCCGGCTTGCAGGACGGTGCCACCTATTACGTGGTGAAGGTTGATGCCAACGACTTCCGTCTGGCCTCCAGTCTGGTTGCTGCCCAAGCCGGCGACACGCTGCTGTTCACCGGCGCCGGCAACGACGCCCAGACCTTCACCATTCGGCCCAAGTCGTTGAATCTCGCCGGCACGTCCGTCGATCTTCCCTCTGTCGGCGCCCAACTGGTGGCTGTCACCGCTGGCGGCGCTGGCGGCAAGGGCCTTTCCGGCGCCGCCGTGGTTGCCCTCAACTTCGTGCGCATGAACGTCGATGCGCACATCAGCAATACGCCGAGCGGCAAGACCGTCACGGCGGAGAACGGCGACGTGAGCGTACTGGCGGCCGACAACTCGCAGGTGAGTTCCGGCTCCGGCGCTCTGGGTGTGTCTACCGGGGGTACCGCGATCGGTGCCGCCATCGGCGTCAATTCGATCCAGAACAGCGTCAAGGCGGCCATCGACAACGCCAAGGTGTCCGCCACCATCGGCAATGTCGTCATTTCTGCCCAAGAGCGTGCTCGCGATATCAATATCGTCGTCGGTGCCGGTGTCGGCACCGGTTCCAGTGGTGTTGCACTCTCTGGTTCGTTTGCCTTCAGTTTCATTCAGGATACTGTTGACGCGCGCATCACCGACAGCGTTACGTCCGATGCGGTCACCACCACAGTTGAGGCAGGCCAGGGAATTGCAGTCAATGCTGACGATGCCGCGTCTATTGCTACTCTGGCTGGCGCCATCAGTGCGTCTACCAATGGTACTGGCGCGGCCGGGATTGCAGTAGCTGTCAACCAAGTCAAGGACACGGTTGCCGCCGTCGTCGAAATGGCGACCCTGACAGCCACCAATGGCGACATTGCCGTCGCGGCGACATTCGCCAAGCCTACTGACCTGCCGCCTGGTCTTGATGCGCAGATTGCTGCCGTGGCTGTTTCCGGCTCCGGTGGGCCAAGTTTTGCTGGCGCCGGCTCGGTGGCTTTGAACTGGATTTGCAACAACATCGAAGCGCGCATTTCCGACATCGACGCCAGCCAGTCGATCAGCGCCGCCAACGGCACCTTATCCGTGAAGGCCAGCGACACCTCGACCATCAACGCGTTGGCCGGTGCCATCGCCATTTCCGGCATCGGTGCCAAGGGAGCTTCCGGCGCGGTGGGCGCCTCGGTGAGCTACAACTATCTGGGTGGTGACCCTATCGACGGCACCGGCACGACACAGAACTCCGTCAGCGCGGTGATCCGCGATGTGTCCGGCAGCATTACTGCCAAGCTACTGCTGGTGGAGGGTAGCTATTCCGCCAGCATCAATAACATCACCGTCGCCGGTGCCGGCGGCGGTAGCAATTCCGCCGCGTTTGCGCTTGGCGGAGCGGTTTCCATCAATCGCATCAAAGGACATACGACTGCCACCATCAAGAACGCCGCCAATATCGACGTTACTGGCACCGCTGCCGATGCCATCAAGGTGTCGGCCATCGACGGTAGCGCCATCTGGGCCCTGGCTGGCGGCATTGGCGTCGCGGTGGGTACCTCTGGCGGCGGCTCCTTGGCGGCCGGGGTTTCCGTGGCCTACAACGACATTGCCAATAACACGGCGGCGAGCATCGATAACGCCGATGTTAGCGTTGACCTTGGCGGTGTGCAGGTGACGGCTTCCTCCAGCTCGGCTATCTATGCCTTTACTTTCGGCGTCTCGGTGGCCGTTGCTACCGGCAGCGGCGGGCTTTCAGGGTCTGGTGCCGGTGCTGGCAGTGGCAATACGGTGAGAAACAGCATTAGCGCCACCATTCGCAACGGCGTCGGCAGCCGCAAGACCAAGGCCGGCGGCGCCATTTCGGTCAGCGCCACCGACGATGCCGACATCCGTGCCATCGCCGGCACACTCGCTGTCGGCGTGGCGGCGGGCGGTGGTGGCGGTGGTACCGGCTCTGTCGGCATTTCCGTATCCGTCAATGACATCAGCGATACCGTTGAAGCCAAGGTCGACAAGGCAGACGTCGAAGCCGGCGGTACGCTGACCCTGTCCGCTAGCGAAAATGCGTCGATTGATTCCTTGACCGTTGGTGGTTCGGTGGCCGCTGCCGGTGGTTCCGGCGGCGGTGTGGCAGCGGCTGCCGGCGGTGCGGTGTCAACGAACACCATCCACAACTACGTTTATGCAGATGCGTTGAATGGCGCCAAACTTACGACAACCGGCACTGGCAATGACATTAAGCTGTCCGCTACCGATTCCAGCACCATTCTTGCCATCGGCGGTGGGCTTGCCATCGCTGGCGCCGGCGGTTCCGGTGGCGGCGGCGCGGGTTCGCTCGGCGCGGCTGTGGCTGTCAGCAATATTGGCAATACCGTTAAGGCCTACGCCGACGGCGCCACGCTGGACGCCAGCGGCAACATCGGCCTAACTGCCCAGGCCACCGGTAGCATCGTTTCCGTCACCTTGGGCGCGGCGGTAGCCGGCTCTGGCGGTGCCGGCGGTGGTGTTTCTCTCTCCGGGGCGGGGTCGTCCGCCACTGCCACGGTGACCAACACCGTCGCGGCCTATGTTGCCAACAGCGGCAGCAGCATCGCCTCGCCCGGCATCCAGGCCGATGGAAGCGTGACCATCAGCGCCACGGATAGCACGGAAATCAACACTTCCGCCGGGGCACTCGCCGTTTCCGGCGCGGGCGGAGCGGGCGGCGGCGCGGCGGGAGCGGTCGGCTTCTCTCTGGCAACGAATATTGTGCATAACGCCGTCTCGGCCTACGCCGAGAAATCCTATGTTTCGGCCGTGGGCAATATCGCCATCACGGCGACGGAAAACGCCACCGCGCGGGCAATTACCGTCGGCGGCGCCGTGGCTGGAGCCGGCGGAGCCGGGGGCGGTGGCGCCGTGGCAGCCGCCGGGGCGACCTCTCTCAACTTCATCAACAACACGGTCCAGGCTTATGCCGACGGCGCCGGTAATTTGACAACCACGGGGGCAGGCGCTGACATCAGCCTTACTGCCAGCGATACCAGCACGCTGCTGGCGGTTGGCGGTGGTCTTGCCGGGTCCGGCGCCGGTGGTGCCGGCGGCGGCGGGGCGGGTTCACTCGGCGCGGCTACGGCCGACAACGAAATCGGCAATACGATTAACGCCTACGTGGATGGCACCACCATCAACGCCAAGGATGCCTTCAGTATTTCCGCTGGAGAGAGTGGAACCATCACCGCGGTGGCGCTTGGCGCGGCCGTGGCGGGGGCCGGCGGTGCCGGTGGCGGCTTTGGCGCCTCGGCGGCCGGCTCGGTCGTTGTCAATGGTGTGACCAATACCATCGCCGCTTACGTTGCCAACAGCGGTAGCGCTGTTTTGCCTGGCATCCAGGCCGGCGGGACCGTAACCATCAGTGCCACCGACAATACCGAAATCGATGGCGGTGCCGGGTCGCTCGCCATTGCCGGCGCCGGTGGGGCCGGTGGTGGTGGCGCAGTGGCGGTCGGTTATGCGCAGACGACGAACACCGTGACCAATGCCGTTTCGGCCTATGCCGAGAATGCTTATATCACGGCAGTCGACGACATCATGCTTGCGGCGACAGAAGGGGCTACGGTGCGTGCCATCTCGGTGGGAGGCACGGTGGCTGGCTCCGGCGGTGCCGGCGGTGGCGGGTCGGTGGCGGTGGCGGGGGCGACTTCCCTCAACTTCATTCATAACACCGTCAAGGCTTACGCCGATGGTGGCGCCGCTCTGACCACTACCGGCAGCGGCGCCGATATCAGCCTGAAAGCTAGTGATACCAGTACCTTGCTGGCGGTTGGCGGCGGTCTAACTGGTTCCGGTGCTGGTGGTGCCGGCGGCGGCGGCGCCGGTTCCCTGGGGGTGGCTGGAGCCGCCAACACGGTGGGCAACACGGTGGCAGCCTACGTGGATGGGGCCACTCTTGACGCCAAGAATGCCATCAGTCTTACCGCCGAGGAAACCGGTTATGTCACCGCGGTGTCGGTCGGTTCGGCAGTGGCTGGTGCCGGCGGTGCCGGCGGCGGTTTTGGCGCCTCTGCGGCCGGCTCGGCTTCAGTCGACACGGTGACCAACACCATCGCCGCCTACATTGCCAACAGCGGCAGTGCCGTTTTGCCTGGCATCCAGGCGGGCGGGGCCGTGACCATCAGTGCCACGGACGCCACGCATATCGACGGCGGTGCCGGGTCGCTCGCGATTGCTGGCGCTGGTGGCGCCGGTGGTGGTGGCGCAGTGGCGGCCGGATATTCCCAGACGACGAACACTGTCACCAACACCGTCAAGGCTTATGCCGAGAAGGCCTATATCACGGCCGTCGACAACATCACGCTCACGGCGACGGAGAATGCCACCGTGCGTGCGATCAGCGTCGGCGGCTCGGTGGCCGGTTCCGGTGGCGCCGGTGGCGGCGGGTCGGTGGCGGTGGCCGGGGCGACGTCGCTCAACTTCATCACCAACACCGTGCTGGCTCATGCGGACGGCGTCGGCGGTCTGACCACCACGGGCAGCGGTGCCGATATCAGCCTGAAAGCCAGCGATACCAGTACCTTGCTGGCGGTTGGTGGCGGTCTTGCCGGGTCGGGCGCCGGGGGCGCCGGGGGTGGCGGTGCCGGTTCCCTCGGGGCGGCAGTGGCCATCAATACCGTCACCAATACCGTCAAGGCCTACGTCGACGGCGCAACCGTCAATGCCAACGATGCGTTCAGCCTTGCGGCCGAGGAAACGGGTTACGTTACCGCCGTGTCCGTCGGCGCGGCTGTGGCTGGCGCCGGTGGCGTCGGTGGCGGTTTCGCGGCTTCGGCGGCTGGTGCCGATTCGACCAATATTGTGACCAATACCGTTGCCGCCTACATTGCCAACAGCGGTAGCGCCGGTGTCGGCCATGAGGGCATCACGACCAGTGGCGCGCTTACGGTGACGGCCACCGACAGCACGGCGATTCGCGCCGTGGCCGGTTCGCTGGCGGTTTCCGCTGCTGGTGGTATTGGCGCCGGCTCGGTTTCCCTCGGCTTGTCCCTGGCGGAAAATACGGTCGATAACAAGGTACATGCCTACACCAACACGTCCTACCTGAGCATCGGCTCCGACGCCCTGTTTACGGCGACGGAGAACGCAGATCTTTACGCCCTTTCTGTTGCCGCCTCGGCCAGTATTACCGGCGGCATTGGCAGCGGTTCGGTCGGCGTCAGCGTCGGTTACGCCAAGAACAAGACCACCAATAGCGTGCTGGCCTACGCCAGTGGCGGCAAGCTGACGGCCGGTCACAAGGCGTATTTCACGGCTTCGGATACGGCCTCGGTTGAATCCGATATCGTCGCCGCCAGCCTGACGGTGGCGGTCTCGGCCGGTGCCGCAGTAGGTTTGGCCGCCGCCGCTGCGACCAACGACATCGGCGATACGGTGAAAGCCTACAGTAGTGGTGCCAACATCAGCGCCAATGACCTCGAAATGACGGCTTCTGCGGCCGGCACCATCCACGCCACGGCCATCGGCGCCAGTCTTGCTGCTTCGAACGTCGCCATTTCCGGCGCCGGTGCCGGCGCCGGAAATACGGTGCATAACACCGTCGCTACCTATGTTTCCGGTGGCAGCCTGACTGCAACCGCCAACGGGAGCGCCGCGCGCAAGATTGTCCTGTCCGCCTACGAGCAATCCACCATCAATGCGGTGGTCGGGGCCGTTTCGGTTGCAGCCGGCGTATCGAACGCCGTATCTGTCGGCCTCTCCGTTGCTACCAACGACATCAGCGGTTCGGTGAGTGCCTGGGTAGGCGACAGTGCCACGATCTCAGCCAGTGGGGGCAGCGTTTCGATTTCCGCCACCGCTAACGATACAATCAACAGCACGGTTTGGGCTACCTCCGTCGCCTACAGCTACGGCGGCATTGCCGTCGCCGCAGGCGGCGCCCAGTCCTCGGCGACTATTACTACCGACGTTTCCGCCTATACGGCGTCGAACAGCACGCTGGACACCAGCGGTAGCGCCGTCACCGTCAGCGCACTGAGTTCCAGCTCCGCGACATCGAAGACCGCAGGTGCGGCACTCAGCAACGGCCTCGCTGCGGGTAGCAGTACGACTCAGGTTGTCGCTGCCGGTACCGTGAGTGCCTACGTGGCCAGCGCCAGCGTCCGAGCCTATAGCCTCGGCATTAGCGCCACTGCCAACCAAACCGCCAACGCTGAAGCGATAGCACTGGCCGGTGGCATCATTTCCGGTGCCGGCGCGGCGGCGCAAGCCACGGTGAATCCGACCGTGACGGCCTACTTGGCCGGCGGTGCCACCTGCACGTTTACCGGCAACGTTAATATCACCGCCGCCGCGACGCCCCGGGCGAACGCCAGGTCGATAGGGGTTGCCGTTGCCGGCGGCGTGGCCATCGGCGTTTCCAAGGCCGATGCCGTTGTCAATCCTACCGTTCAGGCTCATGCTGGCGCCAGTGGCACACTGACAGCCGCCAACCTCACCGTGCAGGCGCTGCGCAATGTGCCCGCAGCCGGCGAGAATGCGACGGCCCAGGCCATCGGCGCGTCCGGTGGCCTGCTGGTGGGCGTCAGCGGTTCGGAAGCCAATGCCCGCGATGGCACGGACGCTCAGCGGGCGGTCACCAGCGCCTGGCTCGATGCCGGCGGCAGTTTCAGCATCAGCGGCACCGGCACGGCGGCGGTGACGGCCACCAGCGTGCAGCGCGCCACCGCCGACAACTTCAACCTCGGACTTCTCGCCGCTGGTGCCGGGCTGGCCCATGCCACCTCGAATGCGCTCAACACGGCGAGCTTGGCCGACAGCGCGACATACATTGGCGGCAATCTCAGCATCACCGCTAATGCCAGGGAAGACAACCTGGCCAAGGTGCTTGCCGGCAGCGGTGGCGCCATTGCTGGCGCCGGTGCCCTGGCCGATGCCAACGGTAGCAGTACCACCAACGCGACGCTGGGCAAGAACGTCACTGTCACGCTCACCAATGCCGCGGCCGGCGGCAACCTCACCGTCAGTGCCGATCACACCGCCACCACCAACGGCCAGATTGTGGTCGTTGGCGCTGGCCTGCTCGCCGGTACCGGCGCCGAGGAAGACAATACCGTCAACGCTCATGTCACGGCAGAAGCCGGCGACAACGCCCGTGTCACGGCCTACAACATCACCATGAGCGCCGCCGACCGGGTGCGCAAGGCCGACCTGGCCGATCCGAACATCAAGGGTGCCACCGGTGGCATTGCTTCCGCCGCCGGTGCCGTCAGCAAGATGACGGTAAATTTAGACACCAACACCACGGTGGGCACCAACGCTCAACTTACGGTCATCGGTCCCGTTCTGGCAGCCGGCGAGATGCATTTGACGACACTGAATGACCTTCAGATGCGCGACCGGGTCAGTCTGACCACCGGCGGCGCCATCTCCGGCGCCGGGGCCAGTTCCAGCATCGGTGGCACGGTGGCGGGGCATGTCCTGGTCAAGAGCGGCGCCAAGCTGGAAAGTGTCGGCCTGATGGAGCTTTCCGCCCGCGCCACGGGGGACCTGTCCAACACCGTCTCGGCCGAAACCTACGGTGCCGCCACGGTTGCCACCGGTAGTGCGACGATCACGCTCAATCCGCTGAACGAGGTGCATGTGTATGGCGCCACCCTCAAGGCGCTGGGGGCGATGAACCTGCTGGCCGGCGAGGATGGCGACCACAACTTCGACAGTTGGGCCGTCACATCCCGTGTCGATACCTTTGCCGGCAGCTTGATCCCGATCAGTTCAGTCGGTGCCACCATCATTCTCAATATCGCCAACAACATCGGCGTCGACGCCGGTGCCAGCCTGCTGGGCGGCGATGACATCAACCTGCGCGCGGCATATATTAACGTCATCAATGCCTACGCCCATGCCCATACCACTAGCTGGATTAGCGCGATTGGCGACGCCATCCGCGGCAGCGCCAGCGATAGTGGCGAGTGGACCACCACCACCGTCGGCACGGTACGGGTCGACGGCGCGCTGCAAACCAACATCAACAGCGACCTGAGCTTGGTACTCGACTGGAACCAGTCCACCTCAGATCCGCGGGTGATGGAGACGACGAATGTCGGCAACGTCACCTGGAGAAAGACCTCGGCAACGGCCGATCAGGAACTATTCACGGAATATAAAACGGCTCTCGCCAATTACAGTCTGTTCAAGGGTGGTCCCAATACCACTTTGACCGACTACTACGCGGCCGAAGTGAGCCGCCTGGCCAACCTGCTGCTGGCCGATGGGCTGGGAACGAGAGAAACGGACCCGAGCGGAAATTCCGTCATCACCCCGGTCAAAAAGCCCTCCGCCATTATCGTGGTCGATCCGATCCGGGTTAAGGCGGGCATCATCGATATCAGAGGCACCAGCCTCGGTGGTGGCGGTAGCTTCGATTCGCGCGGCGACATTTCGGTGACCATCGAAAATAGGGCGCCGGCGAGCCTGCAAATCAACGGCATAGTGATTCCCTACAATCGCTCGGGCCTGTATTTGAACGGCTATGCCGTTGGCAGCAATGCCGAGATCGGCGCCGACGCCGCCTTCAGCTCCATTCGCACCGGCACCACCGGCCTCGGTCCCACGATCACGATCGTCGAGCAGGCGCCATCGCTGCCGAACGGCGTGACGGTGCCTCTGGGCGACATCCTGATTCGCGGCGCCGTCGACAATCTTGGCGGCAGCGTGATCATCCGCAACAGTGCCGGAGGGGTGACCGACATCGGGGCCGCCTTGCGCGCCAAGGATCAGAGCATCACTTCCCGTGGTGGCGTCAATATCCATGGTGTGACCGAATACTGCCGTGGCGGCGATCCTCTGGCGATCCTGGATGCCATCACTTGGGATTACACGGCGTCCGATGACGTCCTCAAGCAGACCTTGGTTAATAAATACAACGCCATGATTGCCGCGGGTCCAGCCACTGAGGGCGATCCCGCCATCCTCTATGGCGACGTTATCAAGATCGAGGCCCAGACGATCAACCTCAATGGTCTACTCCAGAGTGGCAATGACAGCTATGCGATGACCCTGGATGGCACCATGGCCACCCGGATCGCCGCCATCAAGGCCAGTGGCGCCCAGGGCCTGACGTCTCTGGCGAGCCGGGATCTGGCGCATCCCTACGCATGGGAACAGGACTTCACCGTCTATTGGGACAACACTAATAAGCGCATCGTCGTCGCCCAGATCAACACGGGCGGTGGACATGTCGAACTGACCGGAACCATTGCCAACACGGGCAACGGCAATATCAAGGTGCTCAGCGGCTATTCCAATGTCAACGTCAATAATCAGACTGGCTACGATGTGGAAATACGTGGCATCGACGCCGGCCAGCGTGGCGCCGGCCTGCTGATCATCAACGACAAGAATAAGACCACTGGTGCGGTGCAGGTCACTCGATACGAGGTGGTTGGCAACTCCGTTACCGAGACGATCGATGGTGTCGTGCAGGCGACTCCCGCATCGTCCTACACCCCGACCACCAACGGCCTGCGTTACGGCTGGACGATGGCAGCGGATATAGGATTTGAGTCGACCTACACGGATGTCCAGTCGGGCTGGGCGTGGTTTACGCTTAGCTCTGCAACATTGGACGCTAGGTGTACGACCATTCCGCTAACCGGACCCGCATTGGTGGGCGATGCAGCCTACTACTGCGTTGATGCCAGTCCCGAAGCGACGAAGTTCGATCACCAAGTAATTGACCTTAGCGGAACGGGGTGGCACATCACGGATCGTGACGTTGAGACAACCTGGTACGGCGAGTCGACGACAACGACGAAGTGGGAAAAATACCAAAGCACCCGCAACTATTACACCAGCACCATCACGGCGACCCGCGCGGTAAACATCAACTTCATCGGTGGAACCGCCAGCGCGGTGACGGTGAATTCCAACGCCGGCATCCTGCTCTCGGGGAAAATCCGCAATACTTCGGGCATGACCACCCTAACTGCCACCGGGCGCATTCAGGGTGTCAATGACAGTGCCATCATCACCGGCCAGTCATTGTCGCTCACGGCCGGCGGCAACATCAACGGCAGTGGTAACACTAGTCTGCAAGTCGATCTGGCCGACAACGCGGCGCGGGACTTCTCCAGCAGCGATGCGGTGAGTGCCAATGGCACAACGCGCATCGTAAAGGGCGCCACGGTGCAGGCGATTCAGGGCTACATGGCCGGCGGCACGGCCGGCGCCGTTTATCGTTATGTCGGCGCTAATCCGCTGACGACAACACTGTCCGGGGTAAATTACGGTGACACGGCTAACTGGCAGTCGGTTTCCTGGAATGCCGGCCGGCTTGACGCAAGCTCTAGCGGCGGCGGAGTCGATATCCGCGAGGTGGCCGGCAATCTCAATCTGGGCAATATCCGGGCTGGTGGCGGCACGGCCAAACTGACGGCAAGTGACGATATCACCGCCGTCGCCGGCACGACGGTCCAGGGCAGCAACGTCAACCTGATCGCCACGAACGGCGCCATCGGCAGCGCCGCCCGCGCCATCACCATCAACGCCGCAACGGTCACCGACGCGCTTTCCGCCAGCGCCACCGGCGACATTTACCTGTCGTCCTCTGGCGGGGATCTGCGCGTGAACCGGATCGCGTCCACCGGGACCAACAGTAGGGTCTCGCTTACCATTGTCGGCGGCGGAATGATCGACGCCAATGGCGTGCAGACCGTCGACACGCGCACTGTCGACCAGTTGCGCAATGGCCTGTGGAAGGATTTGAACCTCACCAGCAGTGCCGGTTTCGACCAGAAGCTTGCCGATACCAAAGACGCTTTTGCTGCCGCCCAGACGCAGGAATATCGCACCTACTGGCAATGGCGTAATGCAGGCAGTGCCGCGCTCACGACAGCGGAGGAATCCTACTATCGGACGGTTCTCAATTACAACGACGCCGCCATCCAGACGCTCAACAATTCGCGGCTCCAGCAGTACGCAGATCTCGATGCGCGCTGGCGCGCAACGAGCGTGTTATACGATGCGAACTACGGCTATACGTTGACGGCGGCCGATATCGCCACGCTGATCAGCGGGATCAAGGTCCATACCGAACAGGAACTGCTATTTACTATTGGTGCCGGGCTGCTCAAGCCGACGCCGTCTACTCAGGCGTCCATCGAAAGTCCGAACATCGTCGCCGCCCACGTGGTCATAAACGCTGCCCGAGTTGGCAATGCGGACGCGTCAGTGACGGTGGATGTGACGGGTAGCACTGTGCTCACCGATGTCCAGCGCCTCGCCTTGGCTGCCGCCGACCGTGCCGATGTTACCTTCGTGGCCGGCAATGTGGTTACCGCCGCGATGCGTTTTGCCACCACGGGTGGCGTCAACACGATTACGCTGGACAGCGGTAGCTGGAACGCCGCCGACGGATACGTAGTCGGGCGGTTGATTCAGGTTTCCGGCAGCGGCGTTGGCAGCGCCACGTCCCTGGGACAGTCCTATCGCATCACTGGAGTTTCCGGAGCCACGCTGACCGTGGAGTCGGTCAGCGGCGCCCGCTTCGTCGCTCAGGGCAGTTCGCAGATGGCGACGGTGACGCCGTTCATTGACAATCCCAACCCGGTTTCCGCCGCAATGAGTTTCGCCGTGGCCGGCGGCGCCAATACAATCACCTTGGCGAGCGGCGCTTGGAATACGGATAACGGCTATGTGGTCGGCGCGTTGATCCAGATTGGCGGCAATGGCGTCAAGAGCGCGACGGGAACGGGTCAGTCGTATCGAATCACCGCCGTCTCGGGTGCCACCCTGACCGTGGAGGCCGTTGGCGGCGCTCAGTTCACTGCCCAGAACGATGCCTCGGCCACCGTCTCGGCGAATGGCATCACTCAACTCTTCATTGCCCAGATCAACGACGTGAACGTCGGTGCCGCCAACGGCGACACGGTCGCGGTGGATGCGACTGCCAGCGCCGGGAGCCTATATCTTGGCTCGGAGAATACTGTTTCCCTTGGACACATCACGGGCGCGGCGGACGTTCGCATCCGTGCCCGGAACGGCATCGTCAATGGGCTTGGTGATGCCAGCGCCAATATCGTTTCCAGCGACGTGGTTCTGGAGTCGGGCCTGGGTGCCATTGGCACCAGCGGTAGCCCGGTGCGGGTTGACCTGCGCGCCACCAGTGCCCTCAAGGGGACGCTGACGGCCCGTGCAAACAATGATGTCTTCATTGCCGGCATCAAGAGCGCCGGAGTTGCCGCGAGCAGCGGTGATTTGCGCCTGGAAGGGGTGTCGTCCCTGGAGGGCGACGTGACCCTGGCTTCCATCGGCGCCATTGTCGATGCGCTGAACAGCGACTCGGCCAAGATATCCGCCAACCATTTGACGCTGTCCGCCGCCAACGGCATCGGCGAGACTGGTGATGCTCTCGAAGTGTCCATGCTAGGCGATCTCATCGTCGATCCCGCCGACACCACCGGCACGGTGAATCTGACCGCCAGCGGCGGCTCGATCAACCTGCGCGAAGTAGACGGCAACTTGAAGCTGGATCACGTCGTCGCCAACAACGGCGATGTTACGTTGCGGGCGGCTCTGTCTATTCTCGACCGCGCCAGCGACTTTACCGTTGGGAGTTATGGCCGTCCTGGTGCCGATATATCCGCTCGCAGTATCACCCTGACTGCCGATGGTGGCGGTATCGGCGAGGCTGGCAATGAGCTGGATATTCGGGCGCAGTACATGGCGGGAACACAGGGGCTAGTAAAGACCGAAAGCTACAAGGATACCCGCATCATCCAGACCGTGGGCGATCTGTACCTCGATCAGGTCGGCGTCGGCGCCAGTTCCACGGCCTACATCGTTGTGCCGGACGGGAGCATCTACAACGGCCGTACCAGTGGTGACAACGTTCTGCGCGGCAAGCTGTGGCTCTTCGCCCGCGACAACATCGGCACCTCGGGGGCGGAAATCAAGACTGCCGTTGGCAACATCGAAGGCAAGGCAACCACCGGCAACGCCTGGATCAGCAACACGGGAGCCATGACCGTCGGGGGCGTGATCGTCGGTGGTACAGATCCGGGCTTCCAGTCGGGCGGCGATGTGCATATTTCCACCCATTCGCCGCTGACCGTCGATAAGGATATCTCGGGCAGCGATGTTTACCTTGAGGCGGGTGGTAGCATTAGTGCCAGTGGCGATAATCTTGTCGTTAAGTCCGGCAAGACGGTGACGGCAATTAACACCATCCATGCAAGCGCTAACGACAGTTTCACCCTTGAAGAGGGTGCTACGATCCGGGCGGACGAGGTGGACATCGAGATCGCCCGGCTGGCTGGCGAGATGACTGGCGGCGACGTGATGATCTATGGCGACATCGATGCCGCTACGGTTAATCTCCTAGGTTCTGCCTACGCGGATCGCTTCGCCATCCGCAAATTGGATGTACGCTCCACCGGCACGACGGTAAATTTGGACGCCGGGGGCGGCGATGACAGCATCTATCTCGGTAGTCAGGCCACCTTGGTGGATTCGACCCGTGCAACCAATGCCAGCGGTACGCTTGACGAGCTGGTGGCACGGATTGTCATTGATGGCAACGATGGCAGCGGCGACAGCCTCTGGCTGGATGACACCGGCTTTGTGGCCGGGCGTAGCGCCTTCACGCTGGATGAAGAGTCTTTGTCGGGAACGAGCTACGGCCGCATTCAGGGCTTCGGCGGCGCAGTGCTTTACCGGCGCGTGGAAAACCTGGACATCGAACTAGGCGAGGGCGCCGATACGGTGGCTGTGCTGGCCAATCCGGCGGGTAGCACAACACACTTGAACACCCTAGGCGGCGATGACATAGTCAACATTGGTACGATAGCGACCGATTTTACCGTTGATGGCACGTTCTACGGAACGCTGGCAATCGACGCCGGTATCGGGAACAACGCACTCGGTGTCAGCGACATCGGCTCCCATGTCGACAAGATTGTTACCGTCAATAGGGACAGTATAGAGGGACTCTTTACTTCAGGAACGGATGTTACGTGGACGGCTACCGGCGGCCGCTTCAGCTGCCTAGAATATTGGCTAGGTTATGGCAGCGATATCGTGACTGTGGCCCATGCCTTGTACTACGCTGATATCCCGACCATCACCACGTTGAACACTGGGCTGGGCAATGACCAGGTTGCGGTAAACCTCACTGCCGGCACTGATGGTTTCTTCGTCCTTGATACTCAAGGGCCGCGCACCAGTGATCCCTCGAATCCGAATTGGACCGACAACGATGCCGTTGACGCCTCCGGTTCTACCCTGGGCTCCGTCATCATGGGTGGCATTGGCGATGACAACATCACCGGCGGCAACGGCAACGACATTATCTTCGGCGATAGTGGTGCCTACACTTGGGCCGATGTCAATCACGCCGTGCTGGTAACGTCCGCGATGTCTACCAATACTGGACAGGGCGGCAGCGACACTATCAACGGCGGTGGTGGTGACAACACGGTTATCGCCGGTTTCGGCGGCGACACGGTCAACGTCACGGCGATGGGTAATAACGTGGTTGTCGGTGACAACGGAACCGCTTCCTACAACACGGCCGGCAAGCTGATCCAGATTCAGACCCTCGACACCATTGCCGCCACCGGCGGCAATGACACCCTTAATCTAGGGGATGGCAACCAAGTTGTCCTAGGTGGTGTTGGCGACGACAGCATCAGTGCCACAGGTGCCAGCGGCACTCGTGCCATCTTGGGCGACAACGGCGTCGCACAATGGGATGCTAGCGGCAGCAACCTGGTGAGTGTGCAATCGACTGAGATCACGCTGGGTGGCAATGACATCATTATGCTTGGCGGGGGGGCGAATACGGTTGTCGCAGGTTTTGGAGGGGACACTGTCAATGTAACGGTGACGGGCAACAACGTGGTTGTTGGTGACAACGGAACCGCCTCCTATAACACGGCCGGCAAACTGATCCAGATTCAGACCCTCGATACTAAGGTCGACACCGGCGGCAATGACATCCTTAACCTGTGGGATGGCAACCAAGTTGTCCTGGGCGGTGTTGGCGACGACAGCATCAGTGCCATCGGCGCCAGCGGCACTCGTACCATCTTGGGCGACAACGGCATCGCACAATGGGATGCTAGCGGTAGCAAGCTGGTGAGTGTGCAATCGACTGAGATCACGCTGGGTGGCAATGACATCATTGAGCTCGGCGGGGGCACTAATACGGTTATCGCAGGTGCCGGGGGCGATGTGGTTGCCTCGACAGGGGGCGGCGTCAATGTCATTGTTGGCGACAACGGTCGCGCTGATTTTGCTGGTAGCAGCCTAGCAGAGGTCAGCTCACTCGATACCAGCACCGCCACCGGCGGTAATGATCAGATCAACCTGTCGGCCACAACCGGCATCAACATGGTGATTGCCGGTAACGGTGACGATCACGTCAGTGGCGGAAGCGGCAACAACTACATTCTGGGTGATAACGGCCACATCGTCATGGATTCGGGTGGAAGGCTGCCGGCGCTTGTTGAGTCCTTCCTTGGAAGGCCTGCTGGCAATGACGCCCTCGTCGGTGGTGGCGGTAAGAACGTCGTCATCGGTAGCCAAGGCAACGACATTCTAAGCGGTGGCAACGGCCGGAATTTGCTGATTGGCGACGATGGCCGGGTTCGCTTTGTCACCGGTGATCCGATACTGGCGGAGGACATCAATCCGTTCATCGGCGGAAATGACGATCTTGGTGGTGGTAATAACTACAACATTCTCATCGCGGGTGCCGGCAACGACCTGCTGCGTGGCTCTCTGGATAATTCCATCATGATGGGCGAAGCTGGCTCGGTTGCCCTGACGCCTGGGTGGCGCTTCACGGAGGCGTATTCCTTCGCCCTCAACAATTCCCAGGATGCGGTCACTCAGGCACTTAACCATCTTTATAGCGGTGGAATCGCGCAAATTCCGTCGTCGGCAGTTCCTCCTGCTCCTTCAATATCGCCGTGGTTGGTCGATGAGGAGGCTAATACAGATGAGATCTTCGGGGAGATTATGTTTGGTCGGGGGCCTATCTCGGTGTTCGATAGCGTGTTCGCCAATATTGCTGACCGCATTTATGACCGAGGCTTGCTGGCTTCATTCGGTGAAGCACCGCCTGCTGGGGCTGGTGCCGCTTTGGGCCATACAATCCTGTTGGCACGGGCACACGGCGACTTGTCGGACGAACCGCCCACCAGGTTTTGCGCTGCTTCGAGCCATGCAACCCTGTTGGCAGGGGCACACAGCGACTTGTCGGACGCGTCAGCCGGCTGGCTACCGGAACAGCTTGAGGCTGAAGAACGTTCCGTATTGGCCGGGTGGCCGGATATGGGGAAAACGGCTCAGGCTTCCTCTCCGCTGCAAATGGCCTCGGCGTTGCCTCTTGCGGGTCTTGTTGGCCAGATTGCCTGGGCCGGTGGACCGGCCTGTGCGACGGCCATGGCCCGCAGGCGCGTACACATCGACTGGCAAAGGGCGCCGAGCGAAACGTGATCATACGGGTGTCGCAAGTACGCGCGGAAGACGTCGCTGTTTGGGAGCATCTCGACCAGGCGACGTCGGAAGAGGACTTTCATGCCGCATGGTTGGACATGCTCTGCCGTGGCAGCGCTGGCACCATTCGTGGTGTGCTGGTGCTTGGCGATCCGACGAACGGCGAATATGCACCGGCCGGTTTCTGGCCGCCCGGTGAGGCTCCGACGCCAGAACTGGCGCAGGCTGCCGGGCAGGCGATCGAGACGAACGGCGAAATTATCAGTGAAAACGGTGGCGCGCTACTGCTGGCCTGTCCATTGGCTGACGCCGGATCGGTCTTCGGCTGCGTTGCGATTCAGCTTGCTGCGGCACAGAAGGGTTGTAAGGCGATTCTTGAACGCATGCACATGGCGTCCTATGCTCTCGTTGTTGCCCGCCAGCGGCAGGCGGCTGCGGCGGAGCAGGTCACGCGCGAACGCCTGATTGCCACCCTGGATCTCGTTGCCTCGGCGTTAAATGAGCCGCGCTTCGCCGCAGCAGCGCCGATGCTTGCGACCGAGTTGGCTACCAGGCTTGATTGTGATCGTGTCAGTATCGGTGTCGTCGAGAAACTGAGAACCAAGGTGATGGCAGTTTCCCATAGCGGGGAATTTGGTGGTCGCATGAACCTGATTCGTGCCATCGGGCAGGCTATGGACGAAGCGATCGACCTGCGTACGCTTATCGTCCTGCCCTCGTCCGCGGATGATGGGCCTCTTCCGCGTGATCACCTAGCGCTGGCGCGTCTTTTCGGCAACGATAGCCTGCTTACAGTCCCATTCGAGCTTGCCGACGAGGTGCGCGGTGCCTTTACCTTCGAACGATCCGGTGGAGGTCGTGTTTTTGACACCGCCACCATCGAGTTGTGTCAGGCGGTTGTCGCTTTGTGCGCGCGCATCCTTGAGCACAAGCGCCTCAATGACCGGTCGTTGATGAGCCGCGTGACCGACGAGGTGCACAACCAATTGCGCCGGCTAACCGGGCCGCGTTACTACGCCCGAAAGCTTGCAGCTACAGTCTTCATGACCGTGTCGGCGTTTTTCGCGGTGGTGAATGGTGACTACCGTGTAAATGCGACTGCTAGCGTTGAAGGAGCTGTTCGTCAGGTTCTTGCTGCTCCTTTCGATGGTTACGTGGCGAGTGCGCCGCATCGCGCTGGTGATGTAGTGGCCGCCGAAGATGTACTCGCCGTGCTCGATGATCGAGAAATACGGATGGAGTACTTCAAATGGCTCGGTCAGCAGAGCCAGTATGCCCGGCAGTATGAGGAAGCTATGGCTAAGCATGACCGTGGTCTTGGCAATATTGCTTTGGCGCAGATGCAGCAGGCGGAAGCGCAGGCAGCCCTCTATGCAAGTCAGCTTGAGCGGGCGCGCATCGTTACCCCCTTGGCCGGTGTCGTGGTGAGTGGCGATCTATCGCAATCTCTGGGTGCTGCAGTCAAGCGCGGCCAGATGTTATTTGAGGTTTCACCGACCGACCATTATCGTGTCGTTCTCGAGGTGCCGGATGCCGATATTGCCGCTGTTGCGTCCGGACAGCAGGGGGAGCTCGCCTTGGCCGCTCTGCCCGGGAGAGGTTTTAGGTTCACTGTGACTCAAGTGACGCCGGTGGTAACGGCCAAGGATGGGCGTAGCGTCGTTCGTGTTGAGGGTAACTTGGAAGAACCGTTGCCAGGGCTGCGACTGGGCATGGAGGGCGTGGCTAAGATCGAGGCTGGCCGGCGAAAACTTTTATGGATATGGACGCACTCCTTCCTCGACTGGCTGCGCCTGTCCCTGTGGGTTTGGATGTAGTCCGATGACGATGGCCAGCGACTCTTGGTATCGCGTGGCGGCGCTTCGTCCGCGGCTGCGCAACCACGCTCAGGTTCACCGCCACGTTTATCGCGGCGAAGTCTGGTATGTCCTACAGAACCACTCAACCGGCCGCTTCCACCGGTTTTCGGTCGTAGCCAACCGTATCCTTGGCTTCATGGATGGTCAGCGCAGCGTGCAAGAAGTGTGGGACCTTGCCAGTACAGCCTTGGGCGAGGAGATGCCGAGCCAGACCGAAGTGATAAAGCTTCTCTCCGATCTCTATCGCGCAGATGTCCTACAAAGTGACGCGGCACCCGATTTCAGCGAGCTTCAGGCACGGCGACGCCGCCATGAGAATCTGCGCTGGCGGCAACGCTTTGCCAATCCTTTGTCGTTACGTTTTCCATTGGTTGATCCCGATGCGTGGCTATGTGCTGCGCTGCCTCGGTTGCGCTGGCTTTTCGGACGATGGGGGGGGCTGCTTTGGCTGGCAACGGTTGTAGCTGCGGCGGCACTGGCGGGGCAGCACTGGCAGGAGTTGACGAGCAATATTGTCGACAGGGCACTTTCGGCGGACAACCTGTTGCTGACTGTCGTAGTCTTTCCCCTAATCAAGCTTTTACACGAGTTGGGGCATGCGTTGGTGACGCGCCAGCGTGGCGGCGAAGTTCATGAAATGGGTATTATGTTGCTGGTGCTGATGCCCATACCCTACGTTGATGCCAGCGCCGCCACGGCCTTCGCCGACAAGAGGTGCCGCATACTGGTTGGGGCAGCCGGAATGATGGTGGATCTCTTCGTCGCCGCACTGGCGGTGTTCACCTGGATCGCCTTGGAGCCGGGTACCGCGCGTGCGGTTGCATACAATGTCATTCTTGTAGCTGGTATTTCGACCGTGCTGATCAATGGCAATCCGCTATTGCGCTACGACGGTTATTACATCCTCGCCGACTGGCTGGAAATGCCCAATTTCGCAAAACGTGCCAGTGAACAGATTGCCTACCTTATTAACCACCATGTTTTTGGGTTGGCCGAAATCCCTTCTCCAGCCCGAGACAGGCGCGAGAGCGCCATTCTGGTTAGCTACGGGCTTGCTTCGTTTATCTTCCGCATGTTGATGATGGTCGCCATCATCGAAGGCGTGGCCAGTCGGTTCTTCCTGTTTGGCGTTGTGTTGGCCATTGCCGCCGTAGTCGGGCTGCTGGTAATGCCCTTGCTCAAAATGGCAAGCCATCTTTTCTATGGCCAGACATTGGCGCGCAAGCGGCGCCGAGCGCTTTCGGCCAGTGGTGCCTCCTTGGCGCTAGTGCTGCTCATTCTGCTGGTTCTGCCGTGGCCGGCGTCGACGCTTACCGAGGGCGTGGTCTGGGCTGATGAGCAGAGCGTGCTGCGGCCGGCGGTAGATGGTTTTATCGTCGAGTTGCTGGCGGATCCCGGCGCCAGGGTTAAAGCTGGGCAACCTCTGATACGGCTTGTGGATCCGAGTCTGACAGCACATCTTGCTTTGACGACGGCTCAGGTTATGGAACTCGATGCCCGCTATGACCTCGCCCGAACCAATACGCGGGCGGCCGCCGAAATGGTCAATGACCTTCGGCCAGAAGTTCTGGCAGCACAGGCCGAGGCGCGTCGTTCCGTTAACGATCTCGTCATTGCCAGCCGTTGTGATGGCGTGTTCGTTATGCCGGATGCAACTGATGCCATCGGTCGTTTCGTGCCGCGTGGCGAGGTGCTGGCCTATGTGACTGGCTGCTCCGCCAATGTGCGCGTGGTGGTGCCCGAGGCCGAAGGCGACCTGGTCAGCCGGCGTACGTCGGAAGTAGAGATTCGTGCGACGCACCACCTTGCGACACTGATTGTTGCGCGTATGGAGCGGGAGGTGCCGGCAGCAACACACGAACTGCCGAGTGCCATCCTTGGCGCTCAGGGGGGCGGCAAGATCGTTCTCGATCCAGGTTATCGCGAGGCCAATCAGTCGTTGCAAAAGTTCTTTCTCGTTGATCTCCGCCTGCCAGTAGGGGAGAGTCTGCCCTATGTAGGCGAGCGCATTCACGTGCGTTTTGCCTTGCAGCCTGAACCTCTCGCCTGGCAGTGGTATCGCAGTGTGCGACGTGCCTTCTTGCGATCCTTTAATGTTTGATCGACTACTATTCGAGCGAGCACCGCTCGACGTGCCTTGCCCGGAACGAAAGGAATTTCGCTCCGACGAGTGGCTGGATCAATATGGCTCTCTTCTTGTTGGCCGCCTAGCCCGACGCTGGCTGACCCGCCGTGATTGCCGTCGGCAGTTTCTGCTGGCGGTGGACAGTCATGCGGAGGAAATCGCTGCGTGTGGTGACCAGGAAATCAGGCAACGTGCCCGTGCGACGGGCTTGCGCATGCGGCGGGAAGGGCTTCATGATATAGGGCTCGCGGAAGCCTTTGCTCTTATCCGTGAGACATCTTTCCGCCGGCTTGGGATGCGGCATTTTGACGAACAACTGCTGGGTGGCTGGCTGATGGCCAAGGGCATGATTGCCGAAATGGCCACTGGCGAAGGTAAAACGCTAACCGCCGTGTTGCCCGCCGCCGCTGCCGCACTTTCTGGTATGCCGGTGCATGTGGTGACGGTGAACGACTACTTGGCCAGTCGTGACTGCGAGGCGATGCGGCCGGTCTATGAAGCTCTTGGCTTGTCGGTTGGCACGGTTGTCGAAGGGATGGATCACGCTCAGAGGCAGGAAATTTACCGTCGTGACATCGCCTATTGCACCAACAAGACGCTTGCTTTCGACTACCTGCGCGATCGGATTTGTCTCGGCGGTGATACCGATGGTTTGCACTTGTTGCTGGAAAACCTCTATGGTGGTGCATCGCTCACACACAAGCTGTTGCTGCGCGGCCTACATTTTGCCATCGTTGATGAAGCCGACAGCGTGTTGATCGACGAGGCGCGTACTCCCCTCATCATTTCCGGTTCTGCGCCGGATGGTTCGGCCGCTTGGGTGCGCACTGCGCTGGATTTGGCTCGCGACCTTCGGTTGGGTAATGATTTCATCATTATGCGGCGCGAGGGGCGTGTGAGTCTTACGGAAGGTGGTTATGGGCGGCTCGCCGATCTCTGCTCCCGACGTACGGGCCTGTGGCGCCACGTACGGTGGCGCGAGGAAGTCATTCTTCAGGCGCTTGCTGCTCTTAACTTGTACCACCGCGATGAGCACTATCTAGTACGTGATGGTACCGTGCAGATCATTGATGTCGGCACGGGGCGTGTCATGCCTGATCGAACCTGGGGGCAGGGGTTGCATCAATTGATCGAGGCCAAGGAGGGGTGCGAGACACTGTCAGATGAGCGCCGCACGCTAGGCAGCATCAGCTATCAGCGTTTCTTTTCGCGTTATCTGCGGCTGGCTGGAATGACCGGTACGGCCAAAGAGGTGGCAGGCGAACTGGGCCGCGTCTATGGGCTGGCGGTGGCGGCGGTTCCTACCCATCGTCGGAGCCGGCGGCGAGTCTTTTCCACGCGTATCTATTCCACTGCCACCGAAAAGTGGCGCCAGATTGCCCTGCGCGTCACCGAGCTGCATGCGCAAAACATTCCTGTGCTATTGGGGACACGTACGGTTGCTGCTTCGGAGCGTGCGGCGGCGGAACTGGCGACATGCGGATTGGTCTTCAACCTGCTTTCTGCAAAGCAGGATAGCGAGGAATCAGAGGTGGTTGCCTCTGCCGGGCAGGCGGGGGCCATTACTATTGCCACCAACATGGCCGGTCGTGGTACCGACATCAAACTGGGTGAGGGCGTCGATGCCCTCGGCGGTCTACATGTTATCCTTTCAGAATGCCACGAGGCGGCACGCATTGATCGTCAGCTTGCCGGGCGCAGTGCCCGCCAAGGCGATGCTGGCTGCGTTGAAGCATTCTTGTCTCTCGAAGACACTCTGCTGGAGCCGATGCGTGGTGGGCTAGCCGAACGGCTGATGTTGCGGCTGGCGGGGAACGGGCGCTGGCGCGCGTTGCTGCTTTCCGGCTGGATGCGTTTCGCCCAGCTTCGCGCAGAACGCCAACAAGCTCAGGTGCGTACCGCCGTGCTCAAATCAGACCGTCAATTAGGCGATATGCTTTCCTTTTCTGGACAACGAGAATAATGACTATGAGAATTCGCTACATTTCAGTTATTCCACTTGTACTGGCGACCCTCTCGGCTTTTGCCCAGACCGCCGCGCCCCCTCGAGCGGCGACAGCCGCGGCGGGGGCGGCAGGCGTTCCGTTGCCAACAGCAAATGGACGTAGCCTGCTGCGCAGCATTAATGCCGGTAAGCAACTCGGCGACGAGATGGACTGCATGGTGGAACCGCGCCAGGTATCTAGCGTGGGCAGTGCCGTCGAAGGCTCACTGGCTGAGGTGCTGGTTGATCGCGGCAGCTTCGTGACCAAAGGTCAGGTGCTTGCCCGCCTGAAGTCGCCGGTGGAGATGGCTACCGTCGCGCTGCGCGATGCTCAGGCCAGGTTTGGCGAGCGCAAGGTGGAACGGAACCAAGAGTTGTTCCGCAAGGAACTTATCTCGGCTAATGAAAAGGATGAATTGGAGACCCAGACCCGACTGGCGAAATTGGAATTGGCACAGCAGCTTGCCAATCTCGACCAGCGCACCATTCGCAGTCCTTTTGCCGGCGTCGTCGTTGAGCGCTACATGTCGCCCGGCGAGCATGTCAGCAACGACAAAATTCTGAAGCTCGCCGAGATTGACCCCCTGAACGTGGAGGTTGTCGCTCCGGTCGAGTTGTTTGGTTCCATCCGCGCCGGAATGACTGGCGAGGTTCGCCTTGCACCGCTTATTAGTGGGGTCTACAAGGCCCGCGTGAGTGCCATCGACAAAGTGATCGACGCCGCTTCGGGGACCTTCGGTGTGCGCCTGGAACTGCCTAACCGTGGTGGTCGCATTCCCGCCGGAATTAAATGCAATGTGCGCATCTTGCCGGGAAAATGAGCGGTCGCGAGTTTGGTAGTGACGTCCTGTTGGAGATGCTCGCCGGCGTACCCTTAGCGGGGCGAGAACGGTCGATGAAGATTTCTCGTGCCGGACTGCTAACTGATCGCCTGCTGCTTGGTTTTCTCGCCACCCCTGCTGCCTGGTTGCGGTTTGTCGAGTTGGCACGTGCTTTCTCAATGCCGCCAGCGTGGGAGGCGCAGGTGGCTAGCTTGCTACGACAATCTGACCATCTACATGTCGGGTTGGAGACGGACGGTGCGCGCCGCTGGTGTAAGGTCTATCTCGAATTTAACCGCAATCTTGCCGCCGCGCGTCGGCAGCCCCGACCGCCTAGTATCCCCTTGCTGCTTTACCTGGCTTTTAAATGGGATACGGCGCGGCCGCTTGACGGAGGCATTTCTCGTTATTTCTGCCATGTCGATCTGCCCTTGACTGATATGCTAGAGCGGGTGCAGCGCATCCACGGTGTCTCCCCATCGCCGGTGAGCGACATGGTTTGCTCAGCCCTCAAGGTGGGATTTGGCCAGGCACCATCGCCCATGTATCTGGAGGTTCGAGAAGACGGCAACCTACGCAGTTCCTACGACATCAACCTTTACGGCAGCGGCCTGCGCCTGATCGATGTTGCGTCGCGGTTGCAGACCGTGGCCGGGTCGCTCGGTCTGGGTAGTGAGTTGACGTCCTTCCTCGGCCCGCTCGGTGAGCGCCGCCTAGGACATCTTTCCTCTGGTTACGACCGCCACGGCGACGAGTTTCTCAGTGTCTATTACCCAATGGACGACGCAGGCGACGCTCGTGTACGCAATGTCCACTGACTACAACGAGCTCGACTACTTGCGGGTCGATGCTTGGTTGATGGACGTCGTTAGCGTGCGCGCTCTGGCCACGGCTATCGAACGAGGGCTGATTGACCGGCTGGCGACCGAAACGCTGCTGCCGCAGGCCGTCGTCTTGGCAATGGGGGCTGCTGAGCCGCGTGCGGCTGAGTTTCTGCTGCGTCTATTACTCGATGCTCATGTGCTGGAAGCATCCGGTGATTTGCTGGGGCTGAGCGATACCTTCCGCCACACCTGGAAATATCGCGACCTGTTAATGGCCAAGCTCGATATGGCCCTGGCTGTCAGTGGTGACTGGTTCGAGCGCTTCGGACTATTGCTTGATGACGAGAGGGGGTTTGCGGTGAAGTCAAGGCTGTTCGAGATTTTCGATTATGGCAAGGCTCTAAGTACGCGGCCGGAAGACCTCGCGGCTACCGGCCGCTGGCTCCGCTACACGACAGCGCTAACGCGCTATGAGACTCCGGCTGTACTGGCTCGCCATGACTTCGCTGGTTATCAAAACATGCTCGATATTGGCGGCAACAGTGGTGAATTCGTGTTGCAGCTCTGCCGTCGCCACGCCGGCTTGCGCGCCGTGGTACTCGACCTGCCGGCCGTGTGTGCTCTTGGTGCAGTACATGTTGGGCGTTGCCCGGAAGGCGCGCGCATCCGGTTTGAGCCGGTGACCTCGGCGCAGGCCACATGGCCAGGTGGCTTCGACCTCGTGAGTTTCAAATCGATGCTACACGACTGGCCTCAGGAGGCGATGGCGGTTTTTTTTGCGCCAGGCGCATGCCGCGCTACGGCCCGGTGGCCGTGTGCTCATTGCCGAGCGTGCGCGAGCGGATGCCGCGGAGGAGGTTCCGCTCACTTTCGGCAATCTGCCGCTGGCATTGTTCTTTCGTTCCTACAGAGGAACCGGTGAGTATTGTGAGGCGCTTGCCGCTGCGGGTTTTGGGGATGTTGCCGTTACACGCTTCATGCTGGATACTCCCTTTCATCTGATCGTCGCAAGCAAGCAAGTCTCTTGAATATCATGGAACTGTGCAGCGCAAATGAATCGCTTTACGATTTCTGCCTCTGGGAATACCCGGCGGTGGTCCCGGTGGCCGGTAAGTTGCGCTCGGTGAATGTGCTGTACCGCTCCTTTGATGTTGCGGATATTGGGGGGGGCGGGCGTGAAACTGTGGCTGCCATTCGTGCTGGGCTTGGTATGGGGCGTAGCGTTTGGGGAATAAAGCACGACGGTGCCGCTTTGAGCTGGGAGTTCTATTTCTATGACTATGAACGCGAACGTCGTACACGTTCCCTGCCGCGCCTGCTGAATGCGCTGGCGAAACGTTGGCGTGGGTGCCTACCTGCCGTCGAGGCCACGCCCCATTTCATGTTTTCACTCGACCTGCAGTCGCACCATTTTACCGATATGGTGGTGATAGATACGGCCGATATCTACGTTGGTAATCCTGGCAGCCAGGTGTCGTCGGGAATTTGTTACGCCATCGGCAATGGTCCGCCGCGTCTGAAGAACTTCTACTTTTTTTTCGATGCCGCCACGCAGATGAAGGAAATTCTCGCCAAGGCCCGCACGTCGATGCATCTCGACTATCCTGGTTTTCGCCCCGAGCATGTCCTCTGGCCGGATTTCTGCGATTGCCGCACCATCGTTGTGGCCAACAAAAGTGACCGTGACGGCGTCTATTTTTCCCGTGTATCGGTGGTCCAGCTCTTGAGCTTCATGCGCCGGCTGGCCTGGCCCGCATCGTTGATCGACTTTGTCGCCGCCGAGCAGTCGCGACTCGATCATTTACTTTTCGACGTCGGCTTCGACTACCGAGTAGAGAATGGCCGTTTCACTATCACCAAGAGCGCCTGCTATGGTTTCTTCTGAGCAGGCGTTCCAGCGTTACCGCAATGAGGATTACGTCTCGGCAGCAATGGAATTTCGTTGCAATTTGCGTTGCCAGCATTGCATGATCGAGGATGCCATGCAATACCTTCGTCCGCAAAGCGAGGCGGAGCTGCGACGTATCTTGGCGCACAACGCCGCCAGCCGTCAGTGGCGTGGCTTGATCCTTACCGGAGCCGAAATAACTTTGCACCATGATTTGCCGCGCTGGGCAGCGCAAGCCCGGGAAGCGGGCTTCTCTCATGTGCGCATCCAGACTCACGGTATGCGTTTAGCCCAGCGCAGTTATCTTAATGAGCTGGTCGCCGCTGGCGTCGATGAATTCTTCGTCAGCGTCGCCGGTGCTGATGCTGCAACTCACGATGCTATCACTGGTGTGCCGGGTGCTTTTGACAAGACCTTGCAGGGCCTGATGAACCTGGAGGAGTTCGACCATGTGGTTGCCATCACCAATACGGTGGTGAGTGAACTCAACTTTCGTCAACTCCCTGATATTCTCGCGACCCTAGCGCCCGTCCAGCGGCTGACCCAGGTTGAGTTCTGGTGCTATCTGCCTATGCAGGACCGTGACGTTCGGGGGCTTCTGCCAAGTCATGCCGATGTTTTGCCACTCCTGCGCGCAGCCATCCTTGATGCGCGTAGGCTTGATCTTGGTGTTGAGGTGAAGCATTTTCCCGAATGTCTGTTGAAAGATATAAGAGGGGCTTTGCGCAATAGTCAGCCGCAGTTGTTCATCGATCCTGCTTTCTGGCCGGAGTTTGCTCGCAACGGCTTTTTTCAGTGCATATATCGTGATCGTTGCGCCGCGACGGAATGCTTGGGGCTGAATAATGCCTACGTTGCGAAGTTCGGTACTGAGGCGGAGCTGCTGGCGCCAATTGCCAAGCCATAAGACCTGAGAACCTGTTCGTTAACATAAAACTTGGCGGTTTTTGCTATGTTGTTTCGCTTGCCGTGAAGAGTTTTAGCTTCTTTGCTCGGCTCTGTTTTTGCCAGGAATCGGCTAAGCTATGACCATTCTCAATTTCGCCGTCGCTTCATTCCGATGAGCTACCAAATCATCTGGTATCCGAAAGGAGCCATCAAACGATTCTCCGGCCGGGTGAGTGGCAGTGATATCTACCACTCGGTCGTCGATATGCATCGCGATCCCGAGTTCGATTCGATTCGCTATGTCATCAATGACTTTCTTGCGGCGGAAAGTCTTTCCTTTGCGGGATTCGATATCCACGAAGTGGCGGCGATCGACCAGGCGGCCTCGGCCAGCAATCCGAACATCCTGATTGCCCTGGTTGCCAGCAAGCCCGATATCATTGATCTGGCGCGCGAGTATGTCGAGTCGCCGCTCTGTTTCTATCCGACCGAGATATTTTCGGATATGGCAACGGCTGAGCGCTGGCTGGTCAAAAGCCTGCGCGAGCGCTTCAATCTGGAGATTGCCCTGCCGGCTCGGGCGATGGAAGCCCTGTAGCAACTCAACTGCCGCTTGCCGCTGAAATCCGTCATGCCTTCTGACCACCGGCCGCGCTGCAATGCCTGCGAGCATTTCCACATTACCTTCGATCTGAATTTCCGTTATGGCTGCCGGGCCTTGGGCTTCAAGAGCCGGCGCCTGCCGGAGCGCGACGTGATCGCGTCGTCCGGGCAGGTCTGCGAGTTTTTCACGCCCAAGCAGAAACGCTCGTAGGCGACCTGTTGCTGTCCGACTTGTTTTATCCGGTTCGGGTGCTGTATATTCATACAGTAATTCATCCGGGGTTGAGCCATGTGCAGTCAGTTTGAACTCAAGGTAAAGGCCAGGGGGCTGGGCAAGTGTCTGCCGAAGCTCCATGTCAGCCCGCAGCAGATCCCGCGGGCAGCGGAGATGAACCCGCGCGATCCGGTGCTGATGCTGCGTGCCGAGGCTGACGCTTATGTCGCGGCGACGGCCCGCTGGGGCCTGATGGGGAGTTTCCTGTCGCTCGATCCACAGGTGCCGGTGCTCAGTCTGCGTGGCGAAGGGCTGGCCGACATGCCGTTCTACGGCAAGATCTTGCGCAGCAAGCGTTGCCTGGTGCCGGCGACGGCTTTTTTTACCTGGCAGACGCCGGGGCGCGGCGAGTGCCGGAAGCTGCGGCTCAGTCATCCGGCCGGCGAGGTGTTGCTGTTTGCCGCTGTCTTCGACGAGCATCCGCAGGTCGGGACAAGTTGTGCGCTGGTGACGCGCGATGTCGGCGGGCGGCGCCTGCCGGTCATCCTGAATCGCCTTGCGGCCAGCTTCTGGCTGGCGGATTTTGCCGATTTCCCCGAGTTTCCGGCGGCTGCGTTCGCGGAAATCCTGTCGCTCGAGGCGCCGCCCTTGCTCAGCGAGGTCGTGCCCGAGCCGGAAGTGTCGCCGCAACTGGCTTTTCGCTTCGCCTGAGCGGTCGACCGGCAAAAACAGGCATTTTTACCGGTAGACCGGTGAGAAAGGCCGATTTTCGCGGCGCGACTTACGACTGACTCACAACTGACTTACGACTCTATGGTGCTCCAGTCGCGCTTTTCCGGCAGGCTGATGCGCGGAATCGGGTCGCGTTCGGCGGCGATCACCTTGTCCATGACTTCGTAGAGCTGGGCGATCAGTTCCGGGCCGAAGGCCTGTTCGATGATCTTGTACTGGGCGACGATGAGCGGACCGAGTTCGGAAACCAGGCGTTCGCTCTTCGGCGTCAGGCGCACGATGACGCGGCGCTGGTCTTCCGGCACGCGGCTGCGCGTGACCAGGCCCATTTCTTCCATGCGCGACAGTACGCCGGTCATGCTCGGGCTGAGAATGTGGCAGTGCTCGCAGATTTCGCGCGGTTCCAGTTGCTCCATTTCAGCCAGCGCGCGCAGGATGCGCCACTGTTGTTCGGTTAGGCCGAAATGGCTGATGATCGGGCGAAAATGGCAGAGCAGCTCCTCGCGGGCTTTCAGAAAGAGCTGGGGAAGATTGCGGTAGGCAAGCTTGCTGGACATGGAATCTGCTTCTTTTGGCAAAAGGGGCTGGCCCGGTAATTATGGCTTGAATATGTCGAATGATACCAGTTGACTGCTTAATATGTTAGTGATTGAATCAATTCCCGGCCCGCTGCCGGCAAGCATTCCGTAATTTGACCCAGGTGGTGACCATGACCGTAGCTCCCGTGCAGGCAATTCCCGATATCCATATCGGCCGGGTGTACGACCAGCGCGATCCCGAGTGCGAGATCCATTACGAAACCTTCGGTCGCCTCGCCCAGTTTTTCGGGCGCAACACGCCGCCGCACCGGCATTACTGCTTCTACCAGGTGCATATCCTGGTCAAGGGCAGCATCCGCCTCAATCTCGACGGCCAGGTCTATGGCGGCGCGGCGCCGCTGCTGATCTTCACGCCGCCGACCATTCCGCACTCCTTTTATTCCGAGGAAGACACCGACGGCCATGTGCTGACCGTGCGCCAGGAAGTCGTGCGCAGCTGGTATCGCGGCATGCCCGGTCAGTGGCCGGATGCCTTGCTGCGCGAGGCAGCCTTCATCGAACTGGCCAGCCTGCCAGCCGCCAGTGGCGAGGATTTTGCGGCGCTGGTGCAGACCGTCGAACTGCTGCAACGCGAGGCGGATCGCGACGCGAAGGGTCATTCCGCGTTGTTGCGCGCGCTGGGCGAGAGTGCCTTCATCCATTTGAGCCGCCTGCTGCTGGCGCATGAGCCGGCCGCGGCGCAGCGCCCGGAGCGCAGCGAGGACCTGCGCCTCTTCCTCAATTTCTGCGACCTGGTCGAGGCGCATTTCCGCGATCACCTGACCCTGACCGACTACGCCGGCCGTCTGCTGATCACCGAGGCGCGCCTCAACGACATCTGCCGGCGCATGGCCGAACGGCCGTCCAAGGAAGTCGTGCACGAGCGCCTGCTGCAGGAGGCGCGCCGGTTGCTGCTGTTCTCGGCGGTGCCGGTCAGCGAGATCAGCTACCAGCTGGGTTTTGCCGATCCGGCCTATTTTTCGCGCTTCTTCACCAAGCGCACCGGCACGCCGCCCAGCCAGTTCCGTCTGGCCGGGCAGGGCTGATCCATTCCCAATTACGAAAAGTACAAGTCATTTCCCCAAACGTCCATTCATTAATATCTTAGTAAAAGATTTAATACGTCTCATCAGATAGCTGCTCTCAGGGCAGTAAAAAAATGAGGAGTGAGACGACATGGCGACAGGCAGTTTCGACATCACGCGCAAGTTTGTGCGTGTCATGCGCACCCGGCCAAATGGTTTGATCGAGTTCGAGTTTGCCGTCGGCGATCCCGATGTCGCGGTCGAGCTGGTCATGCCCAAGGCGGCCTTCGACGAGTTCTGCGCGAATAACCAGGTCGAGCTTTTGAGCGCCAGTCCCGCCGTCGCTTTCGACGCCGAGGCGGCCGACGCCGACTTCCACTGGAACCTGCACCAGGCAACGCATCAGCGTTTCCGCTAAGGGTTTTTGCCTTTCCGGAGCGGTCGACCGTTCCATTTTCAGTATTTTCAGGAGACAAACATGGCAATTGATTTGAGGACGGTCAGCATCACACCGCTGCGCCAGACCTTTGGCCACCTGGCCCGCCGCATGGGCGCCGACAAGCCGGCTTCGCGCTACATGGAAGCCACCATGGACCTGCAACCGGTCGAGAATTACCACTACCGCCCGACCTGGGAACCGCAGTACGAAATCTTCGACGAGACCCGCACCAAGGTCACGATGAAGGACTGGTACGCGCTGAAAGACCCGCGCCAGTACTACTACGGCGCCTGGACGCTGGCACGCGGCAAGATGCAGGAAATCGCCGAAGGCGACTTCGATCTGGTCGATGAACTCGGTCTTGCCGCCGCCTATCCGGCTGCCGGCAAGGAAGAAGCCCTCAAGGTTTTCCTGCCGCTGCGCCATGTCGCCTGGGCCTCGAACCTGAACAAGGCTTACGTTTCCTCCTACGGCTACGGCATCGCCATTTCGCAGGCCGCCTGCTACGCCTCGATGGACCAGCTCGGCGTCGCCCAATACACCAGCCGTCTCGGCCTTGCCTTCAACGACCTCGATGCGCTGACCGCCGCCAAGACGGCCTGGCTGGAAGGCGCCGAATGGCAGGAAATGCGCCGCTACGTCGAAGACCTGATGGTCGAGAAGGACTGGTTCGAAGTCCTCGTCGCCCAGGACTTCGCCCTCGAAGGCCTGCTCTATCCGCTGATCTTCGAGCGCTACAACGAAAAGCTCAATGCCGCCTACAGCCCGGTCTTCTCGATGCTGACCCGCTTCCAGCGCGAATGGTTCGGCGAAACCACCAAGTGGATGGATTCCATCCTCAAGGTGACCGCCGCCGACAACGCCGGTAACAAGGCGCAACTGGGCGAGTGGATCAAGCACTGGCGCGAACGTGCCCTCAAGGCGATCAAGCCGGTCGCCGTGCTCGCCTTCGGTGCTGACGCCGATGCCATCCTGGACGAACTGGTCCAGAACCTGAATGCCCGCGCCGCCAAGGCCGGTATCACCCTGTAAAGGAAGTCGCATGTCCAACGCATTTATCGCATTCCAGAAGAACGACGACTCCCGCTGCATCGTCGAGGCCATCCTTGAAGACAACCCGGGCGCCATGGTCGTCGACCAGCCGTCGATGGTGAAGATCGACGTGCCGAACCGCCTGGTCATCAAGCGCGAAACCGTCGAGGAAAAGATGGGCCGCGAGTTCGACCTGCAGGAACTGCAACTGCACCTGATCACCATTTCCGGTCACCTTGACGAGACCGACGACGAATTCACCCTGAGCTGGAATTCCTGATTTCGGCCCCCAAGGAGAGAACACCATGGATATGAAAGTTGCCAAGAAGCTCGGCCTCAAGGAGCGCTACAGCCTGATGACCCGCGATCTCGCGTGGGACACGACCTACCAGCCGATGGACAAGGTCTTCCCGCAGACGACCTACGAGGGCATCAAGATCCACGACTGGGACAAGTGGGAAGATCCCTTCCGCCTGACCATGGACGCCTACTGGAAGTACCAGGCCGAGAAGGAGCGCAAGCTGTACGCCATCCTCGACGGCTTTAACCAGAACAACGGCCATCTGTCGGTCACCGATGCGCGCTATATCAACGTGCTCAAGCTCTTCCTCGGCTCGACGCCGCCGCTCGAACTGATGGCTGCCCGCGGCTTCTCGATGATGGGCCGGCAGATGAACGGCGCCGGTCCGCGCGTTGCCTGCCAGATGCAGGCGGTCGATGAATACCGTCACTTCCAGACGCAGATCCACTCGATCTCCAACTACAACAAGTACTACAACGGGATGGACGAGTTCGCCCATCAGCAGTCCCGCATGTGGTACCTGTCGGACGGCAAGTCCTTCTTCGACGACGCGATTACCGCCGGCCCGTTCGAATTCATGGTCGCCATCGGCTTTGCCTTCGAATACGTGCTGACCAACATCCTGTTCGTCCCGTTCATCTCCGGTGCCGCCTACAACGGCGACATGGCAGCGATGACCGTCGGCTTCTCGGCCCAGTCCGACGAAGCGCGTCACATGACGCTCGGCCTCGAATGCATCAAGTTCATGCTCGAACAGGACCCGGATAACCTGCCCATCGTCCAGCGCTGGATCGACAAATGGACCTGGCGCGGCACGCGCAAGCTGGCCTCGGTCGGCATGATGATGGATTACATGCTGCCCAAGCGCATCATGAGCTTCAAGGAAGCCTGGGAAATGTACGTCGAGGAAAACGGCGGCGCGCTGTTCAAGGACCTCGCCCGTTACGGCATCACCATTCCGAAGTGCTTCGGCCAGACCATCGAAGAGAAAGAACACGTTACCCACCAGTCGTGGATCGGTTTCTACATGAAGCCGCAGGCGACCCCTTTCCACACCTGGATTCCGACCTCGGACGAAATGGACTGGCTGTCCGAGAAGTATCCGAACACCTTCGACAAGTACTACCGTCCGGTGCTCGAGCATCTCGACGCGCAGGAAAAGGCCGGCAACCGCTTCGACAACAAGACGGCGCCGATGAACTGCCAGGTCTGCGTCAGCACCATGAAGTTCAACGAGCCGGGCGACCCGCTGGAAATGTGTTTCCGCGAATCGATCTACAAGGGTGAGAAATTCCACACCTGTTCGGATCACTGCAAGGAAATCTTCGACAACGAGCCGGAGAAGTACATCCAGACCTTCATCTCCTCGCACCAGGTGCTGCAGGGCAACTGCGAGCCGGAAGGCACCGACGTCAATGCCGCCGACTTCAAGCCGGGCCAGAACATGCTCGACTACTGGAAGCTCGACAAGCGCGCTCTCGGCGATTTCAACGGTTCCGAGGACCAGAAGAACTTTGCCGCCTGGCGCGAGCAGGCCACCAAGAACTAAGGAGACAGCCATGACCATGTTGAAAACCCTCGCGCCCTACGAAGTCAAGTCGCGCGACGCCGTCGAGAACTACAAGGGCCGCCAGCTGCTGTACGTGAACTGGGAACGTCACCGCATGTTCTCGCGTCCCTTCGTGCTCGCGCTGCCGCCGGAAACCCCGTTCTCGGTGATCATCGACCAGTACATGACCGACTGCTTCAGCTACCACCCGGACTGGAAGCAGATCGACTGGAACACGGTCGTCTGGCAGAACGGCAACACGCCCTTCACGCCGGATCGCAACAAGAGCCTCAAGGAAAACGGCATCGGCCACAAGGACCTGATCCGCTTCCGCACACCGGGTTTGGATGGCATCGCCGGCACCGGCTACTAAAAACAGCAGGGCGTCGCGCGGCCAGTCCGCGCGGCAGCCCGGTTTCACCCCGCGGAGATAAAACATGAGCTACGAACTGAGTATCGAGCCGCTCGGCCGGACCATCGAGGTCGAGGACGGCCAGACCATTCTCGATGCCGCGCTGCGCGCCGGCATCTACCTGCCGCACGCCTGCGGCCAGGGCTACTGCGCCACCTGCAAAGTGTGCATCACCGACGGCGAAGTCGACCACCAGAATTCATCGAGCTTCGCGCTGATGGACTACGAGCGCGAAGAGGGCAAGGCCCTGGCCTGCTGCGCCACGCTCGAAGCCGACACCGTCATCGAAGTCGAGATGGAAGTCGACGAGGACGCCCGCGACATTCCGGTCAAGGACTTCCCGGGCGTGGTCAGCCGCATCGAGAACCTGACGCCGACCATCAAGGGCATCTGGCTCAAGCTCGACGAGGCGCTCGATTTCCAGGCCGGCCAGTACGTCAATTTCAACCTGCCGAACGATCTGGGCCACCGCGCCTTTTCGCTCGCCAATTCGCCGTCGACCGGTGACGAGATCGAACTGAACATCCGCATCGTGCCCGGCGGCGTAGGCACCACCTGGATCCACAACGAACTCAAGGTCGGTGACAAGATCACCGTCTCCGGTCCCTACGGCCGCTTTTTCGTGCACAAGTCGGCCAACGTGCCGTCCCTGTTCATGGCCGGCGGCTCCGGCCTGTCCAGCCCGCGTTCGATGATCCTCGACCTGCTGGAAGAGGGCAGCGAACTGCCGATCACGCTGGTCTACGGCGCGCGCAACCAGACCGAGCTGTACTACCACCAGGAATTCCTCGACCTGGCCGCCAAATACCCGAACTTCAGCTACGTCCCGGCCTTGAACGACGAGCCGGCCGACAGCGGCTGGAGCGGCTTCCGCGGCTTCGTCCACGACGCCGCCAAGGCCCATTTCGACAACGACTTCCGCGGCCGCAAAGCCTACCTGTGCGGCCCGCCGGTCATGATCGAAGCCTGCATCACCACCCTGATGCAGGGCCGCCTGTTCGAACGTGACATCTACACCGAAAAGTTCTTCTCGGCCGCCGATGCGCAACAGGTGCGCAGTCCGCTGTTCAAGCGGGTTTGATCGGGTTTTGAGTCAATGAAAAAGGCATCCTGCGGGATGCCTTTTTCACTGTGGGGCGTCGGGGCCTTTTTCAGGCTTTTCTGACTACGGAGTTGCATAAGCCTGACTGGCTCGAATGTGCCCTTTGCTGCCGTAGCTGCCTTTGGAAAGCTGTCGTTCAGGAACGTAGGAGATCACTGGCCTGCGCAGCTTTTTCCGCAGGTCCGATGGATTGATGGGTTGGGCATACACCGAGCTGTTGCATTTATATCTAGCCACAAACAAGTTTTGAAGGGCCGACTTGCTTTAGCGTACGGCGATAAACACCACCATTTCTCCTTTTCTTTTCTTCTACACTCACGTGAGAGGGAAGGTTTTCTCGGTTACCAAAGAGCAGATTTGTTGGGCGTATCGGAAAACTATTGGGAAGTGCTTCTTCTACCCAGCGGCCATTGTGGAACACATATTTTGAATATCTCTCGCATGCCAGCGATACTGCCAATAGGGTATATACGACAGGCCGATCACCGTCGATTTCGATGAGCAATGGAATCTCTGGCCAAGTACTAGGGCTGATCTTTGTGGTTGTCCACTCGATGACTTTGTTTGTGGCCAACGGGATTCCTATAGTTTGAGACCTGGGCTTTGTTCCGCTTCTGTTGGACGCCCATTCGCCGCCGCCTCGCTCATACAAAACCCGTCGGCTAACGGTGATAATTTTCCCATCAGCAAGTACGACATCCTCGGACCACTGCATATCCCCCATGCAACCCGAAAGCACCGCGCAGGTGGAGATCACAAGAACGACAGTTATGTTCCAACGGCTAATCATTCGCATGGTGATCACAAAGATACCCAACAGTGTTTACACGGACGCAGGGGGCCGTATAACAATTGATATTGTGGGTGCCTTATGTGTTGCTCTAAGTCCATTGATTTCAGTCACTTGGAATATTGGCTGTCAGTATAACAACTTCAATATGCCGGACAACTTCCGCAGGGCAATGTCTGCTTTGGGGAAGGGCAAGCAAGTGTCCGCTTCTGGCCGACTGCTGCCAGCCAGTTCGCAGCTAGGGCGGTAATCTGCATCTTCAGCTGATTTAATCCCGGCGGGTAACTCGGTCGGGCTTTTGTGCGCAACGCCTTTGGTGCGTCCCTTGTGCGCTTTCCCCCATTTTGGTGCTTTTCCCCGTGCGTCGTCGTCGCGGCGTAATGCCCAGCGAATTTTCTCCGTAATTCGCCTGCTACCGGTCAACCCCTTGTTTTTCGCGGATTTCGCGGCGAGTCCGATGATTCCATTCGGGTTTTTTGCTGTTCTCGTAAATCCCTGGCCGGGTTTTTGCTGGAAGGGGTCATCCGGATTTTTCTGAGCAGGCACGCAGCACGCGTTGCATGCCGGCGCAGAATTTACGTGAACATATTAGTGAATTTGTTGTACATTAATGAACGAGTTTTGCATTAGTGAATTTGATGGGGGTGGAGAAATGCAAATGAACCTGGGTATGGAATCAGTCGCTGCTCGTGGCGCCGTTCATTGCCGCGCCACTCAGAATTTCGATGTCGACATGCAGGCGTCGGCCTTTGGCTACTCTGGCTGGGGGCAGCGTTACGACCAGTTGTCGTCCGGGCTTTTCCAGGGTTCCATCCACGAAATCAAGCTGCCGGCCTTCACGCTGATGCGTGAAACCAGCAATCGCGTGCTGCTGCAAAAGGGCTGCACGCCGAGCGGCATCTTCGCGATCGGTACCGTCATGGGGCTGGCCGACCATGGCTATCACTGCGGTGAAATCATGCGGCCGCGCTCCGCTGCCCTGCTTGAGCCGAATGCCGAATTCGAGATCCGCACGCCGGAGCGTTTCGATCTGGTGGCGGCGGTTTTTTCGCCGGAAGACCTGTGCGCCAATCTCGACGATCCCAGCGTCAATTTCCGCGAACTCGAGAATGAATTGCTGCATAGCGCGAAGACCATCGAGTCCTGTCATTCCGAGGCGCTGGCTGATTTTCTGCTGCGCGCCTTCGAAACCACCCAGGAGTCGCCGGAGCGCTTGCTGATTGCTTCCAACCAGAAGCAGCTGGCCGAAGAGTTTTATGCCTTGCTGACCGAGACGATCAGTGCCGGGCGCGATACGCAAACACGCGGCCTGTGCCCGAACCGCGAGCGCATCGTGCGCCGGGTGCGCAGCTTTCTTGATGCCAATCCCGAGTCGGCGCTGAGCATTACCGATATCTGCGACGAGGTCGGCGTAACGCGCCGTACGCTGCAGAACGCCATCCAGGAAGTATTCAGCATTTCGCCGCAGCACTACCTCAAGGCGATCCGCCTGAACGGTTTCCGCCGTGCGCTGAAGGCCTGCGATCCGGGCCGCGAGTCGATCGGCGATGTCGCGGCACGCTGGGGCTTCTGGCACCTGTCGCAACTGGCCCAGGATTATCGCCGCCTGTTCGGCGAACTGCCGTCGCAGACGCGGGAGCGCTGTCTCAACGCCTGAATCAACGCCTGAACGGCGTGCTTTTTGCCAATTCTTGATACAGCCTCTCCCGGGGGCTGCCGGATACTGACCTCACACTCCCTAACGAGTCGATCGAGGTCAGAAAATGAAAAAACTCAGGAAGCGGCTCTGGCTGCTGATGTTGCCAGTCTGTCTGGCAGCGCCCCTCGCCGGTGCCCAGGATGGCCGGCCGGCCCCCCTGCCGGAAGAGGAAATGCGCGTCGAGAAGGCGTCTGCGCCGGATGGCAATCGCCTCTATGTCAGCGATTTTGCCTTCCACCACATGGTCGACGGGCGCCTGCACATTGTCGATGGCAAGGCCGGGCGCTATCTCGGCATGGTCAATACCAGCTTCGGCGGGCTGACCACAGTGGCGCCGGACGGCAAGGCGATCTACGTCGCAACCACCTACTACACGCGCCTCTATCGCGGTCAACGTGCCGATGTGGTCGAAATCCACGATCCGCAGACCTTTGCGCTGCTCGCCGAAATCGACATCCCGGCGCGCCGGGCGCAGTCGGCGACTTACCGCAGCCTGCTCGCGCCGAGCGCTGACGGGCGTTTCCTCTACGTGCAGAACGCGACGCCGGCGACCTCGGTCACCGTCGTCGATCTGCAGCAGCGCAAGTTCGTGTCCGAAATCCAGACGCCGGGCTGCTGGTCCATCCAGACCTGGGCGCAGGGGCATCGTTTCTCGGCGATCTGCGGCGATGGCCGCCTGCTCACCGTGACGCTGGACGACAACGGCCAGCCGGTGTCGCGCGAGCGCAGCGAAGCCTTCTTCGATCCGGACAAGGACCCGATCTACATCCACCCGGAAGTGGTCGGCGACGAGCGTTACTTCGTCTCCTACAACGCCAATCTGTACAAGGTCCGCCTGGCCGGCGACAAGCCGACTTTCACGCCGCCGGTGTCGCTGCTCACGGCGCGCGACCGCAAGGAAGCCTGGGTGCCGGGCGGCATGCAGGTCATGGCCCTGCATCGCAACAGCAACACCCTGTTCGTGAATATGCACGACAAGGGGGAGGAGGGCAGCCACAAGTTCCCGTCCAAGGAAATCTGGGCCTTCGACCTCGGCACGCTGAAGCGCACGGCGCGCATTCCGTCGAACACGGCTTCGTCCATCGTCGCCAGCCAGGGCGCCGAGCCTTTCCTCTACTCGCTCAATGTCGAGCGTGGCGAGATCGACGTGCGCGCCATCGGCAAGAAGGGCTATCCCAAGCTGCGCACCATTCCGCGCGTCGGTGACACCGCCGTCTTCATGGAGGTGAACTGAGATGAACGAAGGTCTCTTCCTGTTCGATCCGGTCGTCGTGCATGCCGCGGCGGCAGCGGTCGGTCTGGTGCTGATCGCCGGCGCCAGCGAAAAGCTGCGTGACATCGAGCTGTTCCGCTACGCCGTCGAAAACTACCGTCTGCTCGGCAGCCGTGCCGCCGCCTTGTTCGCACCGCTCTTTGCCGGCGCCGAACTGCTCGCCGGGATCGGCCTTGTCTTCGAGACGACGCGGCCCTTCGCGATGTGGCTGGCGCTGGCCGTGATGCTCGCTGCCACCGGTGGCGTCGCGGTCAACCTGCTGCGCGGCCTCGATCGCATCGAGTGCGGTTGCGGCACCGGCGGCCAGCGCATTTCGTGGGGCCTGGTCGGGCGCAATGTCTGCCTGATCGGCCTGATCGTCCTTGCTGCCGCCGACGAACAGTCGCGCCAACTCGGCGTTCTCGATTACTTCAGCGTCGCCGGGACCATCCTCGCCCTGCTGGCGATCTACGCCAGCGCCAACCAGTTGCTTGCCAATCAACCGCTCTTGAAGGAGTTGCAATCATGATGGACCCCATCGTCCTTTCCCTGGCCATCCTGTGGGCCGTCGTCATCGCGCTGGGCGTCTGCGTCCTCGCACTCTCCCGTCAGATTGGCATTCTCTATGAACGCGTCGCACCGATGGGCGCGCTGATGATGGACACCGGCCCCAAGGTCGGCGAAATCGCCCCGCCAGTCGAAGTTTCCACCTGGGAGGGCCGCAGCCTGACCATCGGCCGTAGCGCCGAGAAGAGCAAGCTGGTCTTCTTCCTGTCGCCGACCTGCCCGGTATGCAAGAAGCTGCTGCCTATCATCCGTTCGGTGCAGGCGCGTGAAAACCGCTGGCTCGACGTGGTGCTCGCTTCCGATGGCGACCGCACCGAGCACGTCGATTTTTACGCCAAGCATCAGCTCGCGGATTTCCCCTACGTGCTGTCGCAGCCGCTCGGCATGGCCTACAAGATTTCCAAGCTGCCGTATTGCGTGCTGCTCGATGCCAAGGGCTTCGTGCGCGCCAAGGGCCTGGTCAATTCCCGCGAGCAGGTCGAGAGCCTGATGACCGCCTATGAAAGCGGCGTCGCCTCGGTGCAGGAACACATCGATCGCCAGCTGCTCGGCGACGTGACCCCGGAGAAGGTGTAAATCATGGATTTCCTCAAACTGCTGGACCGTTTCGCCGAGCGCGGCACGCGCCAGGTGGCATCGAAAACCGGCCGCCGCAGCTTTTTGACCGGCGTCGGCAAGATCCTCGTCGCCAGCGCCTTCACGCTGCCGGTGCTGCCTTTCGACCGCACCACCTCGGCGCTCGCCGCCGACGACTCGCGCAAGAAGAAGGCCGAGCCGACCGATACCGATTGCGACTACTGGCGTTATTGCAGCGTCGACGGCTTTCTCTGCACCTGCTGCGGCGGTACCAAGACGAGCTGCCCGCCGGGCACGACGCCGTCCGCCGTATCCTGGGTCGGCACTTGCCGCAACCCGGCCGACGGCCGCGACTACCTGGTCAGCTACAACGACTGCTGCGGCAAGACGACCTGCGGCCGCTGCGAGTGCAACACCAACATCCGCGAACGGCCGGGCTATCGCCTGGGCGTGCATAACGACATCAACTGGTGCATGGCCAACCAGAGCAGCCTCTATCACTGCACGGTGTCGGTCATCGTCGGTCTGGAAGAGGGGCAGTCATGAAGTTGCCGCGCATTTTTGCCCTTTTTCTGGTGTTGACCGCTGGCGGCGCTTTGGCCGCCGACGGCAAGGCGATCTACGACGCCAACTGCGCGTCCTGCCACCAGCCGGATGGCGCCGGTGCGGTCGGCCTGGCGCCGCCGCTCGCCGGCACCCTCGGCAAGCGCATCACGACGCCGGCCGGGCGCCAGTACGTGCCCGGCGTGCTGATTTCCGGGCTGGCCGGCAAGCTGGTCTCGAAGGGCGTCACCTACACCGGCATCATGCCGTCCTGGCAGCAGTTCTCCGACGAGGAGCTGGCCGGGGTCGTCAATTACGTGCTGACGACGTACAACGCGGCCGAGCTGCAGCCCGGACATCAGCCTTACGTGGTTGCCGAGTTTGCGCAGATGCGTGAAAAGAAGCCCTCTGGCAAGGAACTCAAGGCCTGGCGGGCCGAGTCGGAATAAGGAAAAAAACATGCGTGCCTCCACTCTGCTTGCCCGCTGCCTGGCGATTGCCGGGTTCGCTTTGATCGCGTCCGGCACGGCCCAGGCCGATCCGGCCCAGAAGAATTACCGCCTGCATTGCATGGGTTGTCACCAGGCCGATGGCAGCGGTTCGCCGGCCAACGGCATTCCCAGCATGCGCGGCGAAGTCGGCAACTTCCTCAAGGTGCCGGGCGGTCGCGCCTACCTGTCGCAGGTGCCGGGTACGCTGCATACGCCGCTCAGCGACGGCGATACCGCCGAACTGCTCAACTGGGTCATGAAGAACATCGGCGGGCGCAGCGTGCCGGCCGATTTCAAACCCTATACCGAGGCCGACGTGAAGGGCTATCGCGCCAGCGTGCCGGAAGACATTCCGGGCCTGCGCGTCAAGCTGGTCGGCCTGATCGAGGCAGGACGCAAGGGCGAGTAAGTTCGTCCTTGCATGGCGGCAGCGTCGGCCGGCGCTGCCGCCATTTTTTTGCCCTTTTATTGCCGATTTTCGATAAAGGCGGGGGGCGGCGGCTGGCGATAATTTTCCCCAGCCGGGGCCGATAACCCGGCATTTCGCCGAGGTTCGCCGTCCTGTGCGGAGCTTCGGAAACGAATTACCCCACCACCGGAAGTCGACCGCATGACCATCAAGCTCCGCCTTTGGGCGATCACGCTGCTCTCCTCGCTTTCCCTGCTCATTGTCGGCGGTGCCGGTTACCGCGCCGCCAGCGGCCTGGGCGAGAATCTCGGCGCCATCATCAACCTTGCCGTGCCCAGCATCAAGTTGCTGACCGACAGCGAGCGCGAACTGGCCGGCATCCGCATTGCCCTGCTGCAGCACCTTGCCGAATCCGATGCGGCAGCCATGGGCGAACTGGAGCAGCGCGCGGCGCAGGGCCGGGCGAGCATCGAAGCGGCCCTGAAGCAATACGAGAACTATCTCGATCCGGCGTCCGATATCGACCGTCAGCATCTGGCGGCCGACCGGCAGGCGGTCGACGAGCTTTATGCCGTGATGCAGGAGATCTTTGCCCTGTCGCATCGCGACAAGGCGCAGGCGCGGGCCCGCTTCGTGAGCCAGGGGGCGGCGCGCAGCGCGGCGGCGAGTCTGGCGATCAGCCGTCACCTCGAACTGAATTACCGGCTCTCGGCCGAGTATGGCAAGGAGTCGCTCGACGCCGCCGCGCATGGCATCAATACAGCGGGCGTCATCACCCTGGCCGGCATCGTGTTCCTGCTGCTCGCCGCCGTGCCGCTGATCGGCAAGATCAACGGCAGTCTTGCCACCTTTCACCGGGCGACGACGCGGATCACCAGCGAACTCGATTTCACGACCCGCATCGCGTTGACCGGTCAGGACGAGCTGGGCCTGCTGGCGCGCGATCTCAATGCGCTGACCGGCAAGACGCAAGACAACCTGCAGGCGATTGCCGCCCGCGCCAGCGAAGTCGTCGAGGCCGCCGACGATCTGGCCGCCCATGCCGGGCAGGTCGCTCGTGCCTCGGCGACACAGACCGATGCCGCCTCCAACATGGCGGTGAACGTGCAGCAGATGGCGGCCAGCATTGGCCAGGTCGGCAGCCAGGTCGATAGCGCCGACCGCCTCGCGCTGGAATCGGCCGCCGTCGCTCGCGACGGGCAGGCAGCGATGCAGGAAACGGTGCGCGACATCGGTGACATCGCCTGCACGGTGCGCGACGCGGCCGGCATGATCGACCAGCTCGAGCGGCAGAGCCAGGAAATTGCGCTGGTCGTCGGGGTGATCAAGGAGGTTGCCGAACAGACCAATCTGCTCGCCCTCAATGCCGCCATCGAAGCGGCGCGCGCCGGCGAGCAGGGGCGCGGCTTCGCGGTGGTCGCCGACGAGGTCAGGAAACTCGCCGAGCGTACCGCCGCATCGACGCAGAAAATCAACGCCACCATCGAAGTCATGCATCTCAACACGCAGCAGACTGCCGGGGCCATGCAGCAGGCGGTGCGCCAGGTCGAAGCCGGCGTCGCCCGGGCCGGCAACGCAAGCAGCGCGATCGAACGGATCGGCAGCAGCAGTGCGCTGATCACCGGCATGGTCGCCGGCATCAATGCCGCGCTGCAGGAACAAAGTCGGGCGAGCGGCGAAATTGCCGGGCGCATCGAGCAGATCGCCCACATGTCGCAGGACAACGACCGCGCCGCTGCGGCAACCTCCGATGCCGCCGTGCAGCTCGAAGGGCTGGCCCGCCAGGTGCAGGAAATCGTCGCCAGTTATCGGCTGGCGTAGCGACGGGCAGTGGCTTTATTTGATACGCCTGTAAAACCCCTGATGAAACTACTAAGCAACCGACTAAGCCGCCAAAGAACGGCGGCCAAGTCTCTGCTTATCCCCAGCCCTCCCCTTGTCAGGGGAGGGAGCCCGTCCATGCGCGATTTGGGGTGCTCCTCCCCTGACAAGGGGAGGTCGGGAGGGGTTTTCATCGCCAGTCGGAGAGCGCGAACCATTGCATACCACTTCAGCTTCCGCACGTGTACCCAATCGCCAGGCGCCGTTCTGATCCAGATCAAGAAAAGTTGCCGATTTTTGATAACGGGCAGGCACCCGCAATTTCTACACTCAAGTCATCAATAAGCAGTCCGGGCTCGGCGGGGGTCGCGCCTACTACCTAACCAGGAGGTTCAAATGTTTGAAATGCGAAAAGTGGGCGCAATCCTGACCGCGCTGTTTGCGATCAGTAGCAGTGCGTATGCCGCCAGCGAGGCCGAAGCGGCCAAGCTGGGCAAGGAATTGACCGCCGTCGGTGCCGAAAAGGGCGCCAACAAGGACGGTTCCATCCCGGCCTTCCAGGGCGAAGCGATGACCGCCGGCTGGTCTTACGGCAAGAACCGCGGCGAATTCTGGAAATATCACGCCGACAAGCCACTCTACAGCATCGATGCGAGCAACGTCGACAAGTACGCCGCCCAGTTGTCGCCGGGTCAGGTCCAGATGATCAAGCAGAACAAGGGCTACAAGATGGATGTTTATCCGTCGCGCCGCACCTGCAGCAATCCTGACTTCGTTGTGGAAAACACGAAAAAGAATGCCACCACGGCCAAGATTGGCGCCGATGGCTGGAGCCTGAAGGAAGCCACCGTGCCGGGCATTCCCTTCCCGCTGCCGAAGACCGGTACGGAAGTGATGTGGAACGCCAAGATGAAGTACATGGGCGTCGGTTACGAGTTGCCCAATGTCTATACCGCCCTGTCGCCGCGCGCCGGTTCCAGCGAGTGGATTGCCGCCACCTCGACGCAGACCTATTTCTTCCCGTGGGGCAAGAAGGGCTCCAATGCCTTGTCGTCGGTGCCGCAGGTCGAGTATTTCACCTACTTCACCTACAAGTCGCCGACCGCGCTGGCCGGTCAGGCCCTGGCGGTGACCAACTTCCTCGACAAGACCAACGACGTCTTCTACTACTTCCCGGGCCAGCGTCGCGTGCGCCGCATGCCGACCTACGCCTACGATGCGCCGCAACTCGGCTTCGAGAACCAGTACACGATGGACGAGCCGCGTTTGTTCAACGGCACCATCGAACGCTTCGACTGGAAGCTGGTCGGCAAGAAGGAACTGATCGTCGGTTACAACGCCTTCGGCATGTACGACCCCAAGGTCAAGTTCAACGAGGTCGCCAAGGACAACGGTGTCGATCCGGCACATCGCCGTTACGAAACGCACCGCGTCTGGGTGGTCGAGGCCACGGTCAAGGCCGGCGTGCGCCACGTTGCACCGAAGCGCACCTTCTACATCGACGAAGACAGCTGGTCGCTGGTCGTTGCCGAAGACTACGACGCCCAGGGCAAGCTGTGGAAGCTGCGCGAAGGCTTCGTCATTCCGGTGCATGAAACCGGCGCCTGCGATAACCCGGCCTTCGTCCAGTACAACCTGATCGACAACCGTTACCTGGTCGACCAGAGCTCGCTGGCTGGCGGCAAGGACATGAAGTGGTTCGTCGAAGCCAACGACCCGAAGCTGAAGGAAAGCTATTACACGGCGGACAACCTGCGCGCCATCAGCGATCGCTGATCCGGTCGACACCTTAAAACGGGGGATTTTCCATGCACGGACTTTTCAAGAAAACCGTCGTCGCGGCACTGCTCGGCTACATCGGCAGCGCTGCGGCCTTCACCTTTGAAACCGAGAGCGTTTCCGGCAGTTTCGACTCGACGATCAGCATGGGCATGGGCATTCGTGCCCAGAGCCCGGCCTGTAACCTGGTGGTCAGCGGCGCCACCGGCAGCGGTGCGCCTTCGGGGTGCACGACTGCTTTGGGTGTCGGCGACCAGGGCAATATCAACTACAAGAAGGGTGATGCCTTCACGACCTATCTGAAGGGCACGCACGAACTGCTGGTCAAGTTGCCCGACGACTGGAAGTTCATGGGCCGGGTCAGCTGGCTGAAGGATTTCTCGGCTTCCAACACGACCGGCTACGTCAGTGCGGCGGGCGGGCCGAATGGCTACAGCGCTTCGCTGAGCGATGAAGCCCGCGACGATCTTAAATTCAAGGCACGCGTGCTTGACCTGTGGGTCAGCAAGGAATTCTCGATCGGCGAGCAGCGCGCCCGCGTCCGCGTCGGTAACCAGGTGATCAGCTGGGGTGAGAGTATCTTCCTGCCGGGGGGGATCAACCAGACCAATGCCCAGGACATCATGCGTCTGTCGCAGCCCGGCACGCAGTTGAAGGAAGTCTTCCTGCCGGCGCCCATCGTCAGTTTTGCGACCGGTCTGGGCAACGGCGTCAATGTCGAGGCCTATGTGCAGGGGAAATGGAACGACAGCTATTTCCCGCCGACCGGCAGTTACTGGTCGCAGGTCAATGGTTTGGGCAAGGGCGATGCGGCTTATGGCCTGCCCAAGCGCAACGCCAAGGATTCCGGTCAGTACGGCGCGGCCGTACGCTGGCAACCGGCTGACACGCAGCTGAGTCTGGGGCTCTATGCCATGGCCTACCATGACAAGGTGCCGCAGTTGAGCTTTGCCAATGGACCGGAATGGGTTTTTGCCGAAGACCGCAAGATGTTCGGCATCTCGGCCAATGCGCCGGTTGGTGACTGGTCTATCGGTACCGAGCTGTCCTACCGCCCGAAGGACGCCGTGTCGCTCAATCCGAATCCGACCGGGTGTGCTGGAACCGGTGGCCGCTGCTGGGTGGATGAGCAGAAGTACCAATGGCACCTGACCGGCATGCTGAGCATGACGCCGGGGGATTACGGCGGCATTCTCAAGGCGCTCGGCGGTGCTTCGACTGCCACCCTGATGGTCGAAGGTGTGGCGACTTATTACCCGAAGCTCAAGAAGTTCTATAACGGCGAGATGGTAGCTGCCGGCGTCTGGGGCTGGGGTCAGGAGTTTGCCGGCGGTACCGCCGAACCGGTTGGCGACAAGCTGTCGGCCGGCTACAACCTGGATTTCAGCTGGGTTTATGACGGCAGCCTGATTCCGGGCTGGCAGGTCATTCCGGAAATCTACTTCTTCCACGCCGTCAGCGGTCGTACGCCGAACTCCTCGGCGCTGTTCATGGAAGGGGCCAAGTCGGCCAACTTCATGGTCAATTTCGTGCAGAACCCGGCCAACTGGCAGATCGGCGTCAATTACGCCAAGTTCTGGGCCGGCAAGCGCGTCTTCGACCAGCCGTACGCCGACCGCGACTTCTTCGGTATCACCGTTTCACGCAATCTCTGATGCAGGACGGGGCCGGCCGCGGGTCGGCCCCATTTTTTGACCCAAACCAATAACAAGTACTCCGCAGGGAACAGCTCGCCATGATCAATTTTTTCAGCGTAAATGATGTCGACCGGCATCTGACCCGGTTGCTCAAGGGCCTTGAAGATTTCTGCTTCCGCTTCCGGACGCCCTTCCTGATCTGGCTCGCCGTGTTTACTGCCGGCATGGGCTACTTCGCCTTCCAGCTACGCATGGAAGCCGGCTTCGAAAAGCAGATGCCGACCGGCCACGAATACATCGAGACTTTCCAGAAATACCGCAACGACGTGCTTGGCGCCAATCGCCTCAACGTCGTGGTCAAGGCGAAGCAGGGCACGATCTGGACGCAGGAAGGTTTGAAGCGCCTCTACGACGTGACCCAGGCGGTGATCTACCTGCCCGGCGTCGATCGCCTCGGCGTGCAGTCCTTGTGGACGCCGAACAGCTTCGTCAACGAAATCACCGAGGAAGGCTTTCGCGCCGACCCGCTGATTCCCGGCACCGTGATGCCGGATCAACTGACCCCGGAACTGATCGCCGGCATCCAGCGTTCGGCCGGGCAGGGCGGTTTCGTCGGCACCCTGGTCTCGCGTGACCAGACGAGTGCGATGATCGTCGCCGAGCTGGCCGAACTCGACAAGGACGGCAACAAGATCGACTACGTCGCCTACAACGCGCTGCTCGAAGAATTGCGCGGCAAGTACGAGGATGCCGGCTTCGAGGTCCAGATCATCGGCTTCGCCAAGCAGATCGGCGACATCGCCAACGGCGCCTCGGCGGTGCTCGAATTCTGTGCCGTGGCGCTGCTGCTGACCGCTGCCGCGGTGTACTGGTACTGCCATTCGATCCGCTTCACGCTGCTGCCGGTGGTCTGTTCGCTGACCTCGCTGGTCTGGCAGTTCGGCGCGCTGCGCCTGCTCGGCTTCGGGCTCGATCCGCTGGCCGTGCTGGTGCCTTTCCTGGTCTTCGCGATCGGCGTGTCGCACGGCGTGCAGCAGATCAACTTCATCGTGCGCGAACTGTCGCACGGCAAGACGACTGAAGAAGCCGCCCGCGCCAGCTTCTCCGGCCTGCTGATTCCGGGCGTGCTGGCCCTGGTCACCGCCTTCGTTTCCTTCATCACCCAGGTCATGATCCCGATCCCGATGGTGCGCGAACTGGCGATCACCGCCTCGCTCGGCGTCTTCTTCAAGATCACCACCAATCTGGCGATGCTGCCGATTGCCGCGTCCTACTTCAAATTCACCAAGCAATACGCGCAGGAAGCGATGCTCAAGCGTGACAAGCGGGCGCGCTGGCTGCGTTCGCTGGCCCGCGTTGCCGAGCCGCGCAATGCCGCGATCGTCATCGCGATCACCACGGCGATTTTCGGCATAGCCGTCTGGCAGAGCAGCGACCGTGTCATCGGCACGCTGCAGCCGGGCGCGCCGGAACTGCGTCCGGAAGCCCGCTTCAACCGTGACGCCGTATCCATCTCGACCTCCTACGACACCGGTCTCGACTGGTTGACGGTGATTTTCGAGGCAGCGCCCGAGTCCTGCGAGAACGTCGCGATCGGCATCTACCAGGACCAGTTCGTCTGGGAAATGCAGCACGTCGAAGGCGTTCTTTCGGCCAGTTCCTACGCCGGCCAGCTGCGTACCTTCAACGAGGGTTACAACGAAGGCAACCCGAAAATGGGGGCGATCCCGATCGATCCGGGCAATTACGCGGCGCTGAGCACCGAGATCGGCCGCATGCGCGGTTACATGAAGAAAGACTGCAGCATGACCGCGGTGCATCTCTTCCTGACCGACCACAAGGCGACCACGATCAACCGCGTCATCGACCAGGTCAAGGCCTTCCGCGACAGCAACAAGCTCGACGGCGTCAGCGTCCGTCTCGCCTCCGGCAATGCCGGCGTGCTCGCCGCGGTCAATGACGAGGTCGAGAAGAGCGAAATGCCGATGATGCTCTATGTCTACGCTGCCATCATCATCCTGGTTGCGCTTGTCTATCGCGACTTCCGCGCCGTGATCGCCTGCTGCCTGCCGCTCACGGTCGGCACCTTCATCGGTTACTGGTTCATGAAGGAGCTGGAAATCGGCCTCACCGTCGCCACGCTGCCGGTCATGGTGCTCGCGGTCGGGATCGGCGTCGATTACGCCTTCTACATCTACAACCGCCTGCAGCTGCACATGGCGGGTGGCCAGAGCATCGTCAAGGCGCTTGAGTTCTCGATTCTCGAAGTCGGCACGGCAACCATCTTCACCGCCATCACGCTGGCGGTCGGTGTCGCCACCTGGGCCTTCTCGGATCTCAAGTTCCAGGCCGACATGGGCAAGCTGCTCGCCTTCATGTTCATGGTCAACATGGTCATGGCGATGACGGCCCTGCCCGCCTTCGCGGTCTGGCTGGAAAAACTTTTCCCGCGCAAGACGCCGGTCCGCGCGCCGGGCATCTTCAGTCACTGAGCGGAGTTCATCATGCAAAACAAATCCTTCAACTTCCGTCGTCCGCTCGTCGCCCTGTTGTTCGCTGCCGCCTGTCTGCCGGCCCTGGCCCAGATGCCGGCCGCGCCTGTCCCGTTGCAGGCGCAGCCGGCCCGCCAGTCGGCCAGTGCCACCCTGGCGCCGATGCTGGGTGCCACCACCGCCGGCAAGCGCATCGTTGCAGTCGGCGACTACGGCATCGCGCTGCTTTCCGACGATGACGGCAAGCACTTCCGTCAGGCCGGCAAAATGCCTGTTTCCTCGACGTTGACCGCTGTGAGTTTTGCCGACGAGAAGAATGGCTGGGCCGTCGGTCATTGGGGCGCCATCGTGCATACCACCGACGGCGGCGAGACCTGGAGCATCCAGCGTCTCGACACGCAGGAGGACCGGCCGCTGTTTGCCGTGCATTTCTTCAATGCCGAAGAGGGCGTTGCGGTCGGCCTGTGGTCGCTGGTGCTGCGCACCCGTGACGGCGGCAAGACCTGGGAAACGGTCACCCTGCCGGCACCGCCGGAAGGCGGCCGGGCCGACCGCAACCTGTTTGCGACCTTCGCTTCGCCCAAGGGCAGCCTGTTCGTTGCCGCCGAGCGCGGCGCCGTGCTGCGCAGCGACGACAAGGGCCAGACCTGGCAATACCTGAACACCGGCTACAAGGGCTCGTTCTGGAGCGGCCTCGCGCTGCATGACGGCACCTTGCTGGTGGCCGGCCTGCGCGGCTCGCTGTATCGCAGCAGCGATGACGGCAAGAGCTGGCATGCCGTCGACAGCGGCAGCAAGAGCTCGCTGACCAATCTGCTCGAAGTCGGCGCACGCGTCGTCGGTGTCGGTCTGGACGGCGTGGAAATCGAGAGTCGTGATGCGGGTGCCAGTTTCACCGGCCTGCAACGTGACGACCGCGTGTCGATGACGGCGCTGGTGGCCGGCAGCGGCAACGGCCTGGTGCGTTTTTCGCGGCGCGGCGTATTGGCCGAAGGCAAGCATTGAACGGGTAACAGGTAGTAGCGTGGTGCAGTGCCTGGCGCTGCACCACGGCAACAACACATAATAATCAGGAGACAAACATGAAAAACATCACGATGCTGATCGATGGTCAGCCGGTGGTCGCTGCGGCGACCTTTCCCGTCATCAACCCGGCCACCGGTGAAGCTTTCGCCCTGGCGGCAGCCGGCAATGCCGCGCATGTGGACGCAGCGGTCGACGCCGCGCAGCGGGCGTTTTCCGGCTGGAGCAAGACGCCGGACGGCGAACGCCAGGCCCTGCTGCATGCCGTGGGGGCGGCGCTCGAGGCGCACATGCCGGAACTGATGGAGCTGGTCACGCTGGAAACCGGCAAGCCGCTCGCCGGCCTGAACGGTGTCGGCGCCGGCATGGAGGTCGGCGGTTCGATTGCCTGGACGCATGTCACGGCCGACCTGACGCTGCCGGTCGAAATCCTGCAGGACAACGCCGAAGCGCGTGTCGAGATTCACCGCAAGCCGCTCGGCGTGGTCGGTTCGATCACGCCGTGGAACTGGCCGCTGATGATCGCCATCTGGCACGTCATTCCGGCCCTGCGCGCCGGCAACACGGTGGTCATCAAGCCGTCCGAACTGAGCCCGGTGGCGACGGCGCGTTTCGTCGAACTGGCCAATGCCATCCTGCCGCCGGGGGTGCTCAACCTGGTGACCGGTGCCGCCGGCTCCGACGTCGGCCCGGCCATGGCCAGCCATCCCGGTATCGCCAAGATCGTCTTTACCGGCTCGACGGCGACCGGGCGCAAGATCATGGCGGCCGGCGCCGGCAACCTGAAACGCCTGACCCTGGAACTCGGCGGCAACGACGCCGGCATCGTGCTGCCCGACGTCGATGTCAAGGCGGTGGCGCCCAAGCTGTTCGGCGTCACCTTTCACAACAATGGCCAGACCTGCGCCTGCCTCAAGCGCCTCTACGTGCATGCCAGCATCTACGAGGAAATGTGCGCGGAATTGGCCCGTATTGCGACGTCGACCGTGGTCGGCGACGGCCTGCTGCCGGAAACCCAGCTCGGGCCGATCCAGAATGCCATGCAACTGGCCAAGGTCGAGGAACTGGCCGCCGACGCGCGTGCCAGTGGCGGCCGTTTCCTGTGCGGCGGCAAGCGTCGCGCCGGGCCGGGCTATTTCTACGAGCCGACCATCGTCGCCGATCTCAGCGACGGTTCGCGCCTGGTCGATGAAGAGCCGTTCGGCCCCTTGTTGCCGGTCATCAAGTACAGCGATGTCGATGAAGTCATTGCCCGTGCCAACCGCAGCCTGAACGGTCTGGGCGGCTCGATCTGGTCCTCCGACCTGGTGCGCGCGGCCGAGCTGGCGCAGCGCCTGGAATGCGGCACGGCCTGGGTGAACGAGCATGGCGCCGTGCAGCCGGATGCGCCCTTCGGCGGCGTCAAGCAGTCCGGCATCGGCGTCGAGTTCGGCAGCCATGGTCTGGCCGAATACACCTCGATCCAGACCCTCAAGATCATGAAGTCCTGAGCCGGCGCCCGTTGCGGGCCGGCCTGTCGTTCGTTTTCTCTCTCCTCTGCGAGTTTTCCGGCCGCCTTGTGCGGCCGGTTTTTTTTGAAAATATTTTCAAAGATTTTCATCTCAGCATGTTGACTCACTAATATCGTAGTGATTTAATCGCTAACATATTAACAAAGATCTGGCCCCGGCCATTTTTCCAAAACGAGGAGATAACATGAACTATCGCAACTTCGCAGTTCTCGGTGCGCTGGCTGTTTCGCTGCCGGCCATGGCCCAGGAAGTCACCTTCAAGATCGCCCACTTCCTGCCGTCGGCTGCGCCGACCCAGCAGAAGGTGCTGCAGCCCTGGTGCGACGACATGAAGAAACAGTCGAACGGCCGCATCGCCTGCCAGTTCTACCCGGCCATGCAACTGGGCGGTACGCCGGCCCAGCTCGCCGACCAGGTCAAGAACGGCGTTGCCGACGTGGTGTGGACCGGTCCGGGTTACTCGGCCGGCCGCTTCCCGGCCATCGAAGCTTTCGAACTGCCGTTCATGGTCAAGGACGCGACCAGCTCCTCCAAGGCGCTGTGGAAGTACTACCAGCAGAACGCGCAGCAGGAATTTGCTGCCTACAAGGTGCTGGCTTTCCATACCGACGGCGGTCAGGCGGTGCACACCTCGAAAAAGGAAATTCTTGGCCTGACCGGCTTTTCCGGCATGAAGCTGCGCACCTCGACGCGCGTTGGCGCCAAGACCCTGGCCGCACTCGGCGGTCAGCCGGTGGCCATGCCGCCGGCCCAGGTCACTGAAGCCATTGCCAAGGGCGTCGTCGACGGTTCGCTCGGCGCCTGGGAGCTGGTCTACCCGACCAAGCTTTCCGAAGTCACCAAGTTCCACGCCCAGCCGGCCCCCGGCGTCGCTCACCCGACCGCCACCGTGCTCACCGTGCTGATGAACAAGCAGAAGTACGACGGCCTGCCGGCTGACCTGAAGGCCATTGTCGACAAGACGACCGGCGAAGTCATGGTCGCCAAGTTCGGCGCGATGTTTGACGAAGTGGCTGCCGATACCCGCAAGCGCATTGCCGCCCAGGGCGACAAGATCACCAATTTCAGCGCGACCCAGGTTGCTGCCATGAAGCAGGCGACCGACAGCGTCGAGGAAGACTGGGCGAAGCAGGTTGCCGAGAAGGGTCTGGACGGCAAGAAGCTGATTGCCTCTGCCCGCGAACTGACCGGCACCAACAAGTAACAAAGACGAAACAGGGAAGAGGTGAATCATGCATGATCCGATGGGGATGCCCCACGATCTGGTGGAACACGACAGGGCAGAGCACTGGCTGATCCTGGCGGGCAAGGCGATGGCGATTTCGGGCGGCATGCTGTTCATCGCCCTGATCGCGATGTCGCTGGTGTCGATCATCGGCCGCAAGCTGGGTTTCGGCTCGGTCAATGGCGATATCGAGCTGATGCAGGCCGGGACGGCCGTTGCAGCCACGGCCTTCCTGCCGTACTGCACGCTGCTCGGCGAGCACATCAAGGTCGATTTTTTCACCGAGAACATGCGTGATTCACTGAAGCGCCCGATCGATGGCGTGGCCGAAGTCCTCTTTGCCATCGTCTCCGGCATTCTCGTCTGGCGCACCATCCTGTCGGCGATTGCCACCTACGAATCGGAAGAAGTGACGACCCTGGTCTCGCTGCCGCTGTGGATTCCGACCGCGCTGCTCGTGCCCGGCCTGTTCCTGATGATGATCTGTGCCATCTACCGCGCCTACGCCCACTTCCATCCGACCAAGAACATTCCGGGAGCCCACAAATGAGCGGTACCGCAATCGGCCTGATCGGCTTCGCCTGCCTGCTCGGCATGCTCGCCATCCGGATCCATATCACGATGGCAATGTTCATCACCGGCTCGGCGATTTACCTGGTGATGAACCACGGCGAGACGTCCGGCCTGCTGTATACCCTCAACAACCTGGTCTATGCCCGGGTGTCGAACTACGACCTCGCGGTGATTCCGCTGTTCATCCTGATGGGTCAGTTCGCCACGCATGGCGGCCTGTCCAAGGCGCTGTTCAAGGCGGCCGGCACCCTGATCGGTCACTGGCGCGGCGGTCTGGCGATGGCCTCGACGGCGGCCTGCGCGGCGTTCGGTGCAATCTGCGGTTCCTCGCTGGCGACGGCTGCAACGATGGGCCAGGTTGCCCTGCCTGAACTGAAGGCAGCCGGTTATTCCGGCAAGCTGGCCACCGCCACGCTGGCCGCTTCCGGCACGCTGGGCATCATGATTCCGCCGTCGGTGCCGCTGGTCATCTACGCCGTGCTCACCCAGGAATCGATCGGCAAGCTCTTCGTGGCCGCCGTCGTGCCCGGCATCGTCGCCGCGCTCGGCTACCTGCTGGTCATTGCCATCATCGTCCGCCGCGATCCGACGGCCGGTCCGGCCGGCAAGAAAGTGCCGTTCGGCGAAATGATCAAGGCCCAGATCAACATCATTCCGGTGCTTTGCGTCTTCCTCGTCGTTATCGTCGGCATCTACGGCGGCTGGGCCAATCCGACCGAAGCCGCCTCGATCGGCGCGGCGGCCTGCGGCATCATCGCCGCGGTGTCGGGCGGCATGCGGACCAAGGATTTCCTGCAGAGCGTCTATGGCACGGCGCACGCGACCGGCATGATCTTCATGGTGCTGATCGGTGCCGACCTGCTCAACTCCAGTCTGGCCCTGTCGCAAATGCCGACCGAGCTGGCGCTGTGGGTGCAGAGCAGCGGCCTGCCCGCGCTGGTCGTGCTGTTCGCCATCCTGGTCATCTATGTCCTGCTCGGCTGCGTCATGGATTCGCTGGCCATGATCCTGCTCACCATTCCCATTTTTTACCCGATGGTGATGGGCCTCGATTTCTTCGGCATGGGTCTGGAAGACAAGTCGGTGTGGTTCGGTATCCTGGCGCTGATGGTGGTTGAAATCGGCCTGGTCCATCCGCCGGTTGGCATGAACCTCTACGTCATCAACAAGATCGCCAGGGATGTGCCGATGAGCGAGACCGCCTGGGGTGTGATGCCTTTCCTCGCTTCCGACTTCATCCGCATCGTCGCCCTGGTCTTCTTCCCGATTGTGTCCCTCGGCCTCGTGCATTACCTCGGCTAACTGGAGCTAGCAACAATGATCAAACAGCAAGTCAGCGGTACGGTATATGGCGTCATTCTCAATGACGCAGCCTCCGTGCAAAAAATCGGTTCGCTCGCAGAGGCGCCTTACAAGGGCGCTCCGAAGGCCCCGGCCCTGTACATCAAGCCGGCCAATACCCGCGCTGCCTGCGGCGCAGCGGTCAACCTGCCGGGTGATGCCAAAACCGTCGAGGTGGCCGCCACCATCGGTCTGGTCATGGGCCGTGCCGCCGGTCGCCTGACGGCTGAAAACGCACTCGATGCTGTCGCCGGCATCGTGCTCGCCGCCGACCTGAGCCTGCCGCACGCCAGCTACTACCGCCCGGCGATCCGCGAAAAATGTTTCGACGGCTCGCTGCCGCTGTCTTCGGTCAAGCCGCTGGTCGATCTCGATCAACTGGTCCTCAACACCGAAATTGACGGCAAGGTTGTCGAATCCCGCTCACTGGCCGGCCTGATCCGCCAGCCGGCACAACTGCTCGCCGATGTCACCGAATTCATGAGCCTGCGCCAGGGTGACGTGCTGCTCGTCGGCGTCAGCTACCAGGCGCCGCAAGCCGCGGCCGGCAGCAAGATCACGCTCAGCGCCGACGGGGTCGGCAGCCTGAGCTTCACCATCGCCGAAGGAGTTGCAGCATGAAGCACGGACGCATTGCCTACAACGGCGCCGTTCATCAGGTCACCGAATCTGCCGACGGCCGGCTCTGCCTGGCCGACGGCCGCCTGCTCTCTGAAAATGATTTTCAGTGGCTGCCGCCGGTCGAAGTCGGTACCGTCTTCGCGCTCGGCCTGAACTACGCCGACCACGCCAAGGAACTCGCCTTCAAGGCGCCGGAAGTGCCGCTCGTCTTTCTCAAGGGGCCGAACACCATCACCGGCCACAAGGCGCAGACGCGCCGCCCGGCCGACGCCACCTACATGCACTACGAGTGCGAGCTGGCCGTGGTCATCGGCAAGACCGGCAAGAACGTCGCCAAGGCCGACGCCATGGATATCGTCGCCGGCTATACCGTGGCCAACGACTATGCCATCCGCGACTACCTCGAGAACTATTACCGCCCGAACCTGCGCGTCAAGAACCGCGACGCCTGCACGCCGCTCGGCCCCTGGCTGGTCGACGCCGCCGACGTGCCGAATCCGATGGCGCTCAAGCTGACCACCCGCGTCAATGGCAAGACGACGCAGGAAGGCACGACCGCCGACATGATTTTCGACATCCCGACGTTGATCGAATACCTGTCGTCCTTCATGACGCTGAATCCGGGCGACGTGATCCTGACTGGCACGCCGGAAGGCCTGGCTGACGTCAAGGCCGGCGATGTCATCGAAACCGAAGTCGAAGGGGTCTGTTGCCTGATCAACAGCATCGTCGACGACGCCACCTATTTCGCTAACTGAAGACCAAAAAGCGAGGACAGCATGATCAAGCACATCATCAACGGCCAGAAGGTCGACAGCAAGGAAACGTTCGAAACCATCAACCCGGCGACCGGTGAAGTCATCGACACCGTTGCCAGCGGCGGTACGGACGAAATCAACGCCGCGGTGGCTGCCGCCAAGGCCGCCTTCCCGGGCTGGGCGGCAACGCCGGTCAAGGAACGCGCCCGTCTGGTGCGCAAGCTGGGTGAACTGATCGCCGCCAATGTCGAGCCGATTGCCGACATGGAAACCGCCGACTGCGGTCAGGTCACCAACCAGACCAAGCGCGTGCTGATTCCGCGTGCCTCCGACAACTTCAATTACTTCGCCGAGCTGATCCAGCACATGCACGGTGAAACCTACGATTCCGACACCGGCCACCTTAATTACACGCTGTGGCAGCCGGTCGGCGTCTGCGCGCTGATCTCGCCGTGGAACGTGCCGTTCATGACCGCGACCTGGAAGACGGCACCGTGCCTGGCTTTCGGCAACACCGCGGTGATGAAAATGTCCGAATTGTCGCCGTTGACCGCCAACCGCCTCGGCGAACTGGCCCTCGAAGCCGGCATTCCGGCCGGCGTCTTCAACGTCGTGCATGGTTTCGGCGACAAGGCTGGCGAACCGCTCGTCTCGCATCCGGATGTCCGCTCGATCTCCTTCACCGGCTCGACCGCTACCGGCAACCGCATCGTCAAGGCCGCCGGCCTGAAGAAGTTCTCGATGGAACTGGGCGGCAAGTCGCCGTTCATCATCTTCGACGACGCCGACTACGAACGCGCCCTCGATGCCGCCATCTTCATGATCTTCTCGAACAACGGCGAACGCTGCACTGCCGGCTCGCGGATCATTGTCCAGGAAGGCATCTACGACAAGTTCGTCGCCGATTTCGCCGCCCGTGCCTCGCGCCTGGTGGTCGGTGATCCGATGGATCCGAACACCGTGATCGGCCCGATGATCTCCAAGGGCCACCAGGACAAGGTCAATTACTACATCGAACTCGGCAAGCAGGAAGGCGCCGAAGTCGTCTTCGGCGGCGGCACGCCGGTCGTCGCCGACAAGTTCAAGAACGGTTTCTGGGTGCAGCCGACCGTGTTCGCCAATGTCGACAACAAGATGCGCATCGCCCAGGAAGAAATCTTCGGGCCGGTGCCCTGCATCATCCGCTTCAAGACCGAAGAGGACGCTGTGCGCATCGCCAACGACACCATCTACGGCCTCTCGTCGTACTTGTGGACCAACAACACCGGCCGCGCCATCCGCCTGGCCAAGGCCATCGAGTCGGGCATGACCTTCGTCAACAGCCAGAACGTGCGCGACCTGCGCCAGCCCTTCGGCGGTTCCAAGGCTTCCGGCACCGGTCGTGAAGGCAACCATTACAGCTACGACGTGTTCTGCGAAGCCAAGAACATCGCCGTCTCGTATGGCAGCCATCACATCCCGCGCTGGGGCGTCTAACAAGAAACCCCTCCCCTTTATGTCCCGCAGGGACGGTATCCAGTAGGACAAGGGGGAGGCCGGGAGGGGGATGGGTTTGTTCCGCGAATAAAACCCATCCCCACCCCAACCCTCCCCTTGAAGGGGAGGGAGTTAAAGAACAGAAGGAGACACAGATATGGGCAAACTCGTCCTCGCCGCCAAGATCACCCACGTACCGTCGATGTACCTGTCCGAAATGGATGGGCCGCACAAGGGCTGCCGCCAGGCCGCCATCGACGGCCACAAGGAAATCGCCCGCCGCATGCGCGAGCTGAAGGTCGACACCATCGTCGTCTTCGACACGCACTGGCTGGTCAATGCCGGCTATCACATCAACTGCGCGCCGAGCTGGGAGGGCATCTATACCTCCAACGAGCTGCCGCACTTCATCAAGAACATGCCGTTCTCGTACGAAGGCAACCCGGCGCTCGGGCATGCCATCGCCGCGGCAGCGACCTCTGCCGGCGTGCTTACCCGCGCCCATGACGCGACCAGCCTGGCGCTCGAATACGGCACCCTGGTGCCGATGCGCTACATGAACGAAGACAAGCAGTTCAAGGTCATCTCGGTCTCGGCGATGTGCACCGTGCATAACCTCGCCGACTCGATCGAGCTGGGCCGCGCCGTGCGCCGCGCCATCGAGCAGAGCGAAGGCAATGTTGCCGTGCTCGCCTCCGGTTCGCTGTCGCACCGCTTCGCGCAGAACGGTGTGTCGGAGCAATTCATGCACAAGGTCTGGGATCCGTTCCTGGAAAACGTCGACCGCCACGTCATCGAACTGTGGAAGAACGGCGACTGGAAGACCTTCTGCGGCATGTTGCCGGAGTACGCGGTCAAGTGTCACGGTGAAGGCATGATGCACGACACGGCGATGCTGCTCGGCGTGCTCGGTGCCGAGGATTACCAGGGCAAGGCCGAAATCGTGACGCCTTACTTTGGTTCGTCCGGCACCGGCCAGATCAACGTCGTGTTCCCCATTCAATAAGAGCGTAAAGCCATATTGATCCCCATACAGAGAAAACATCTTTTTCAAAATTCAGGGAGACAGTTTCATGGGTGAAATTCTGATGGCCATCAAGTGCACGCACGTGCCGTCGATGCTTATTTCCGAACAGCCGGGACCCGCGCATGGGTGCCGCCAGGCTGCGATTGATGCCGAACGCGAGATCGGCCGCCGCGCCGCCGAACTCGGCGTCGACACCTTCATCGTGTTCGACACGCACTGGCTGGTCAATGCCGGTTATCACATCAACAACAATGCGGTGCACAAGGGCAATTACACCAGCCACGAGTTCCCGCATTTCATCCAGGACCTGCCCTACGAGTTTCCGGGCAATCCGGAACTGGGCGACCTGATCGCCGAAGAAGCCACCGCCATGGGCGTCAAGACGCGTGCGCACCGGGTTGCTTCGCTCGATCTCGAATACGGCACCATCCTGCCGATGCGCTACATGAACCCGGAAGGCAAGATCAAGGTGGTTTCGATTGCCGGCTGGAGCACCTTCGGCTCGCTCGAAGAGTCGCGCATCCTCGGCGAAGCGCTGGCCAAGGCCGTCGCTCGCAGCAACTGCAAGGTCGCCATCGTCGCGTCCGGCTCGATGTCGCACCAGATCTGGGAAAACCGCCTGGTCGAGGAAGGTTTCAACACGATCAGCCGCGAATTCAACAAGCAGGTCGACCTGCGCGCCCTGCAACTGTGGGAAGAAGGCCAGTGGGCCACCTTCCTGCGCATGCTGCCCGAATACGCCCAGTACTGCACCGGCGAAGGCAAGATGCACGACACCGCCATGCTGTTCGGCGCGCTCGGCTGGGACAAATACGAAGGCAAGGCCGAAATCGTCTGCCCGTACTTCGAAAGTTCGGGTACCGGCCAGGTCGTGGTCAGCCTGCCGGTCGCCGGCATCCCGCTGAGCGCGCGCGGCATCGGCGCCGAAATGCCGGTTTCCTGAAGCAATAACAAACCAAAGGAGCAAGGAATGCCCCATCTGATCTTTGAAGTCACCGACAACCTTGACGCGGCCGAAGCCGACGTCAGGAGCCTGTTGAAAAAAGCCAACCAGGTGTTGATTGACCAGGGTGGGGTGTTCCCGATCGGCGGCATCCGTTCCCGCGTCGTCTGGCTGCACGATTACTGCGTGGCCGACGGCACGGTGGACGATGCCTTCGTGCATGTCACGCTGAAAATTGGCGGCGGCCGCAGCGAAGAAGCCAAAAAGAAAGCCGGCGACGAGCTGTTCGCGATGATCTGCGAGCACTTCGCCACGATTTACGCAAAGCGCACGCTGGCCCTGTCGATGGAAATCGTCGAGTTCAGCGAATCCGGGACCTGGAAGCAAAACAATATCCACGCCCGTTACAAGAAGACTTAAGCCCACCAAGAGGAATGACCATGCTCAGCCAGGACATCATCGAAGCCACCGCGCGTCGCTTCCACGAAGCCGAAAAGACCCGCCAGCAGATCCGCCAGATTTCGCTGGATTACCCGGAAATCACCATCCCCGACGCCTACGCGATCCAGAAGGCCTGGGTCGACATGAAGATCGCCGAAGGGCGCAAGATCGTCGGCCACAAGATCGGCCTGACCTCGCGCGCCATGCAGATGTCGTCGCAGATCAACGAGCCGGACTACGGCACGCTGCTCGATGACATGGTCTTTGCCGATGGCGGCGAAATCCCGGTCGACCGCTTCATCGTGCCGATGATCGAGGTCGAGCTGGCCTTCATCCTGAAAGATCGTCTCGAAGGCGAAAACGTCAGCATGCTCGACGTGCTCTCCGCCACCGACTACGTGATTCCGGCGCTCGAACTGATCGATGCCCGCTCGCAGCGCATTGACCCGGAAAGCAAGCGGCCGCGCAAGGTCTTCGACACCATTTCCGATAATGCCGCGAACGCCGGCATCATCATGGGCGGTCGTCCGATCAAGCCGATGGACATCGACCTGCGCTGGGTTTCGGCCTTGCTCTACCGCAACGGCGTGATCGAGGAAACCGGCGTCGCCGCCGGCGTGCTCAACCATCCGGCCAACGGCATCGCCTGGCTGGCCAAGCGCTTCGCGCCGCACGGCGTGGCGCTCGAACCGGGCCAGATCATCCTCGCCGGCTCCTTCACGCGGCCGGTGCCGGCCAGCCGGGGCGACACCTTCCATGTCGATTACGGCCCCCTCGGCAACATCACCTGCCGTTTTGTCTGAAAAACAGGAGTCGACCGTGCAGATGCCCCGCAATACCTTCAAGCGTGCGCTCGCCGCCCGCGAAACGCAGATCGGCCTGTTCCTCGGCCTGGCCAACGCCTACACCGCCGAAATCGTCGCCACCACCGGCTTCGACTGGCTGCTGATCGATGGCGAGCACGGTCCGAACGACCTGCGCAGCATCATCGAACAGCTGCAGGCGCTGGCGCCGTACCCGGTCAAACCGGTCGTGCGCACCGTCGATCACGACGTCGCCCGCATCAAGCAATTGCTCGATGGCGGCGTCCAGACGCTCATGGTGCCGATGGTCGAAACCGCCGCCGATGCCGAAAAGCTGGTCCGCGCCATGCGCTACCCGCCGAACGGCATCCGTGGCGTCGGCACGGCGATGGCGCGCGCCGCCCGCTGGAATGGCGTCGAAGGCTACTTCGCGCATGCCGACGAAGAAATGTGCCTGATCGTGCAGATCGAATCGACCACCGGTCTGGCCGGTCTTGACGCGATTTTGCAAGTCGAAGGCGTAGACGCGGTCTTCATCGGCCCGTCCGACCTCGCCGCTTCGATGGGCCACCTCGGCAATCCGGGACACGCCGACGTCAAGGCGGCGGTTGCTGCTGCGATCGGCAAGATCTCGGCGGCCGGCAAGGCGGCGGGCGTGTTCTCGGCTGATCCGGCTGCGGCGGAAGCCTATCGCGAGATTGGCGCGAGCTTTTTGCTGGTGGGGGTTGATGCGCTTTTGTTGCGGAATTCTGCGGTGGCGCTGGCGGACAAGTTCAAGAAGGGTGATGTTGCGAAGGGTGGGGCGGCGTACTGATGGACGCTTTTGCCTTTTCTTTGCGGCAAATGCTTTGCGGCGCTGTTTGGCTGCCGGGATCGGCGCGGGCCGCATTGCGCGGTGAAGCGCTGGGTTCTGCGCGGGCGTTGTCGTTTGGCGCGCTTGCAGAACCGTTGGGTTCCGCGCTGGCGGCGCGGGCGTACTTTCTTTTGCTTCGCCAAAAGAAAGTAGCCAAAGAAAAGGCGACCCCCGGGTCGGCGCCCGCTACGCGGGTCCCTTGCGCTACTCGAAATCGGCGGGGGCTGCGGAACTCGGCCCTGCGGGCCTCAGACAGTCCTCGCCCTCTTTCCGCCGCTTTCTGCGTTGCTCAGCGCCTCTCAGGGGGACCCCGCAAGGCGTCTCGGAGCAACGGCTCTGCCCAGGAAGAAAAAAATAAAGGCCTTGTTTTTAACGGTCGACCGCTGAAAACACCCCAAAACCACCCCCACCGGTTCGGCGGCGACGCCTTTCGGGTCCCCCTGGGAGGCGCTGAGCAACGCAGGCTGGCCGGGGGTTTCGGCTTGCGTCTGTCTGAGCCGCAGGCGAGTTTAGCAAGCCGCCCGGCTAGCCGAGTAGCGCAAGGGACCGGGCAACGCCCGGCGCCGACCCGGGGGTCGCCTTCTTCTTTGGCTACTTTCTTCTTGGCGAAGCAAGAAGAAAGTACGCCCGCCCGCAAGGCGGAACCCCAACGTAAAACAAGCACAACATCCCCCGTAGCCGAGACCAAAGCGAACGCCGTAACCCTAGCGTCAAACAAGCACAACATCCGCCGCTAACCACCGGCCAAGCCAACCAACATTCCCCGGTCTGACCCCAGACCACCACCATTCATAAAAACGTACACCAAGGAGCCCACCTCATGCTGGCATTGAAAGACCCCACCCTGCTGCGCCAGGCCTGCTACATCAACGGCGCCTGGACCCCCGCCGACTCCGGCGAAATTTTCCCCGTCACCAACCCGGCCACCGGCGAAACCATCGCCACCGTCCCGCGTTGCGGCGCCGCCGAAACCGAGCGCGCCATCGCCGCCGCCGACGAGGCGCTCAAGACCTGGCGCGAAACCACGGCCGCCGAGCGTTCGCGCATCCTGCGCCGCTGGTTCGACCTGCTGATGACCCACCAGGACGACCTCGCCGCGCTGATGACCGCCGAGCAGGGCAAGCCGCTGGCCGAGGCCAAGGGCGAGATTGCCTACGCCGCCGCCTACATCGAGTGGTTCGCCGAGGAAGCCAAGCGCGCCTACGGCGAGGTCATCCCGTCGCCGTTCAAGGACCGCCAGATCGTCGTTACCAAGGAGCCGGTCGGCGTCTGCGCGGCGATCACGCCGTGGAACTTCCCGTCGGCGATGATCACCCGCAAGGTTGCCCCGGCGCTGGCTGCCGGCTGCACCATCATCCTCAAGCCGGCCGAACAGACGCCGCTGTCGGCGCTCGCCCTGGCCGAACTGGCCGAGCGGGCCGGCGTGCCGGCCGGCGTGTTCAGCGTTGTCACCGGCAAGGCTTCCGCCATCGGCGGCGTGATGACGGCCAGCCCGATTGTCCGCAAGCTGACTTTCACCGGTTCGACCCCTATCGGTCAGTTGCTGATGCAGCAGTGCGCCGGCACGGTCAAGAAGATGTCGCTGGAACTGGGCGGCAATGCGCCTTTCATCGTCTTCGACGACGCCGATCTCGATGCCGCCGTCGCCGGTGCGCTCGCTTCCAAGTACCGCAACGCCGGCCAGACCTGCGTCTGCTCCAACCGCTTCCTGGTCCAGGATGGCGTCTATGATGCTTTCGCGGCCAAGCTGGCGACCGCCGTTGCCGCGCTCAAGGTCGGGCATGGTACGGAAGAGGGCGTCACGCAAGGCCCGCTGATCGATGATGCGGCGATCAACAAGGTCGAGGAACTGGTCAAGGATGCCGTCGATAAAGGCGCTCGCGTCGTGACCGGCGGCAAGCGCCACGCGCTCGGCCGCACCTGGTATGAGCCGACCATCCTCGCCGATGTGACCGCCGGCATGGCGGTGGCCAAGGAAGAAATCTTCGGGCCGGTGGCGCCGCTCTTCCGCTTCAAGACCGAGGCCGAAGCGGTGCACATGGCCAACGACACCGAATTCGGTCTTGCCGCCTATTTCTTCTCCAAGGATCACGGCCGCGTCTGGCGCGTTTCCAAGCAGCTTGAATACGGCATGGTTGGCGTCAATACCGGCCTGATCTCGACGGAAGTTGCCCCGTTCGGCGGCGTCAAGATGTCCGGCGTCGGTCGCGAAGGCTCCAGCCATGGTCTCGACGAGTATATGGAAACCAAATATTTGGCGCTCGGCGGCCTGTAATTCCTTGGCCAGACCAACCGTGACTTTGTCCCCCAAGGGGACTTCCTCCGGGGCGTCGCTTCGCCTTGCCGTGCTATTCGCACTGTCTTCGGCTCGTCTTCGCGTCACGATTGATCTTGCCAAGGAATATGTTCTGCGGAATTTGCCTTTTTTCCCGCGTCGACCGTCCCCAGCGGTCGACCGGCGAATTTGGGCAGATTCCGCGCTTTCCGCCAGGCTTCGTCCAGTTTTACTGATTTCCGAACCATGACCCATTCCGCTATCGATCCGGCCCGCGAGGGCCGTTTTATTTTGTTGCTCGGTGCGCTGGTCGCCTTCGGGCCGCTCGCCATCGACCTCTATCTGCCGGCGTTGCCGGCCATCGCGAGCGGTCTGGCGGCGTCGGCCGAGGCGGTGCAGTTATCGATCACCGTCTTCCTCGCCGGCTTTTCGCTGGGCATGCTGTTCTACGGGCCGCTTTCCGACCGTTATGGCCGGCGTACGGTGATGCTCTCCGGCATCGCGCTGTTCGCCGCGGCCAGTCTGGCCTGCATGCTGGCAACGGCGGTCGAGCAATTGATCGTCGCGCGCTTCGTCCAGGCGCTTGGCGGCGGGGCGGCCTCGGTGCTGGCGCGGGCCGTGGTGCGCGACGTGTACACGCCGACCGAGGCGATCCGCAAGCTTTCCCTGATGGCCATGGTGACGGCGATTGCGCCGCTGCTGGCACCGCTGCTCGGCAGCCTGCTGCTCGTCCAGTTCGGCTGGCGCGGCACCTTCGCCGCCGTCGTGCTGTGGGGCGTGCTCAGCCTGCTCGTCGTCTGGTGGCAGTTGCCGGAAACCCTGCCGGCCGACCAGCGCGGTCAACTGCCGCTGAGCCGCGCTTTTGCCATCTACGGCAGCCTGCTCGTTGATCCGGTGGCGCTCGGCCTGGTGCTGGCCGGCGGCATGTCCTTCGCCGCGATGTTTGCCTACATCACGGCCAGTCCTTTCTATTTCATCGAACTGCACGGCTTTTCGCCTTTCGCCTACGGCCTGCTCTTTGCGGCCAACGCGATCGGCATCTTCGCCGCCAATTACGTGAACAGTCGTCTGGTCAAGGCCAAGGGGCCGGCCGTGATGGCCGGTGTCGGCAGCGGCCTGGGCTTCGTCGGCGCCTTGCTGTTGTGGGTGGCGGCCGGTGTCAACGATGCGCTGCCGGCGGTGATCGGCGGCCTCTTCGTCGTGGTCAGCATGACCGGCCTGCTCGGCGCCAATTGTGTCGGTTTGCTGATGGCGCGCTACCCGCAGAATGCCGGTGCCGCGGCCGCACTGTTCGGCGCCAGCCAGTTTGGCCTCGGCATGCTGGCCAGTGCGGCGGTCAGTTATCATCACGACGGCAGCGGCCGGCCGATGGCATGGGTCATCCTGGTGACCGCCGCCGCCTCGCTCGCCGGCTACCTGCTGTTCCGGCGCGCGGCGCGCTGATCCCGTCAAAACAACAAAGAGTCCTGCCCCATGCATCCCGTCGCCCTCTATTGCACCGCCGCGCTCGGCGGCCTGCTTTTCCTGCTCGGCCTGTCTGTTTCCCTCCTGCGCTTTCGCAGCGGTGTCGGTGCCGGGCCGTCTGACGAGCGCAATTCGCTGCTCAACCGGGTGATCCGGGCGCATGCCAATACTGCCGAGTTCGCGCCATTTCTTGCCGTGATTTTTCTCTATTTTGGCTGGCGCGGCCCGTCCAGCCTGGTGGTCAACCTGATCATCGCCGCCACCATCTGCCGCTTCCTGATCGTCGTCGGCCTGGTCGCCTGGCCCAGCCTTGGCCGACCGAATCCGGCCCGCTTCGTCGGGGCGCTCGGTACCTATCTGTGCGGTGCAGCCTTGTGTGCGGCGATGGTGGCGAGCATATAGTGGCCTGTTTCGCAATTAATCGAACATGAAAGCTTGTCTTTGTCCGCCTGGCGTCGTTGCTCATCCTCGCGATAGCGTCGGCTATCGCTGCGGTTCGCGCCTAGCCAGACAAACAAATCCGGCGCTTTCATCCTGTCCTATCAATTACGAAGCAGACCACTGATATGGCTCTCCCCGCCGGCATGCGCGCCCTGGCGCACCGCAATTTCCGTTTGTATTTCCTCGGTCAGGCGGTTTCCATTCTCGGTTCGTGGATACAGCAGGTGGCGCTTTCCTGGCTGGTTTACCGCTTGACCGGTTCGGCCGCGCTGCTCGGCGTCACTGCCTTCTGCGCATTGATTCCGCAGCTCGTCGTCGGGCCGCTGGCCGGCGCCTGGATCGACAAGCAGGACAAGAAGAAGTGGCTGCTGCGCATCCAGTCGCTGCTCGCGCTGCAGGCCTTCGTGCTGGCGGCGCTGACCGCCTCGGGGCTGATCACGACCGGTTTCATCATCGCCATGTCGCTGACCCTGGGCATTCTCAACAGCTTCGACACGCCGCTGCGCCAGTCGATGATCGGCGGTTTCGTCGGCAGCCGCGACGACCTGCCCAACGCGCTGGCGCTCAATGCCATGCTGTTCAATTCCGGCCGCTTCGTCGGGCCGCCGATTGCCGGCCTGCTCGTCGGGCTGACCTCGGAAGCAGCCTGTTTCGCGATCAACGGCCTGTCCTTCCTCGCCCTGATTGGCGGTCTGCTGTGCATCGAGGTCAAGGCGACGGCGCGGGCGAGCGGCTCGGTCGGCCAGGTCTTCAAGGAAGGCATTTTGTATGCCTGGCAGACGTGGACCGTACGGATGCTGATCATCACGCTGATTGGGCTCAACCTGACCGCCTCGGCTTACGCCGTGCTGCTGCCGGTTTTCGCGCGCGACGTCTTTGCCGGTGATGCGACGACGCTGGGCTGGCTGTGGGGTGCCGCCGGCTGCGGCGCCTTCGCCTCGACCATCTTCCTCGCCACGCGCAAGACGGTGCCCGGCCTGATCGGCGCCGTCGTTGCCGGCACCGCAATTGCCGCCGCTGCGCTGCTCGTCTTCGGCCTGACGCCACACCTGCCGCTGGCGCTGGCGGCGATGACCGGGCTCGGCTTCGGCATCTCGGTGTGCAATGTCGGCATCAACATGTTGCTGCAGAGCATGGCACCCGACCACCTGCGCGGCCGCATCGTTTCCTTCTTCACCTCGGCCCGCTTCGGCTTCGACGCGCTCGGCGGCCTGCTCGCCGGCTTCGTCGCGGTCGGCCTCGGCGCCAGTAATACCCTGCTCGGCGAAGGCGTCGTCCTCGCCGGCTTTGTCGTCTTCCTGCTGACCCGTCGCGCCCGTCTGGCGGCGACGGTGTCGGCAGCCCATGGAGAAAAAACCTGATGGATATTGAAATGATCGCTTCGCTCGGCCTGGGTACGGCCGACGAACTGGCCGACCTCGCCTTGGCCGCCGCGGCCGAAGCCGGCGTAAAAGTGTGTGTGGCGGTGGTCGACCGCGCCGGCTACCCGCTGGTCTTCAAACGCCACCCGGGTGCGCCTTTCCACTCCATCGACATCGCCCTCGACAAGGCCTACACCGTGGTCAGCTTCGGCCCGGCCACCGCCAAATGGGATGCCCGCCTCGCCAAGGGTTCGGAAATGCTGCGCCACGGTCTGCTGCAGCGCGAGCGCTTCGTCGGCTTCGGCGGCGGCCTGCCGGTCAAGCACGAAGGCGTGCTGGTCGGCGCGATCGGCATCTCGGGCGGCAGCGAAGCGCAGGACGTGCAGTTTGCCGAGGCGGCGCTGGCCGCTTTGCTTGTGGGCGAGGCGGCGCAGGCTGCCTGAAGCCGCCGGTTATCCGCTTACGGCAGCAGCGCCCAGAGCCGGGGCCAGTCTTGCACCCAGCAACACTGGTGGTCATGGTCTGGCATGAATTGCAGATGCCGGTTTCCCTGTCCGCGCAGTTCGCTCGGCAAGTTGAGTGCCAGGGTGGGCGGAATGATCTTGTCGAGACTGCCGAAAAAGTGCGTCTGGGGAATCGCCCGGAGTTGATGCGCTGCATCACCGGCATTCAGTGAGTCGGTCAAGGGGCTGATGCGGTGATGGGTGGTCCAGGCGCGGTGGTCCAGATTGCCCGCCACCGTGACCAGCCGTTCAACATCCGTGCGCCGTGCCGCCAGCAGTGCGGCCACCGCTGCGCCACCGGAATAGCCGACCAGGGTCAGTTGTCTGGCCCCGAAGCGCGATTTCAGCTGCGTCACCCCGGCATCCATGGCCTCGATCACTTCTGCAGCGAAGCGCGCCCTGGTCCAGTAGCGCTGGCTGCATCGGGGCGAGTCAATGCCGGCAAACTGGCAGGGGCGGGCCAGATAGGCGGCGTTGCCCGATGGCTGCGCCAGCGCCAGGCGCAAGGCGAGCGGATCGCGCGGCGTCGGGTCTGACGACGGGGTGTCGGTGCTTAGCCAGGCCAGACCATCGCCTTCGATATAGATCGTCAGTATTTCATCCGGCGTAATCCGTTGCGGCGCATAGGTAGTGAGCTCGAAGCCCGGGGCTGCGATCGTGCTGCGCGCCCAGTCCCGGGCGGCAGCGACTTCATCTGCCGTTTGCCGACGCGTCGCTGCCGAAGGAATCGTCGTGCAGCCCGCCTGCGCAAACAGGCCGAGCAGCAGTGCGCCGCCGCAAAGCATTCGCCGCTTGAGGCGCGGCAGATGTTTGCGTAGATGGGCCTGTGCTCGGGGGCGGCTGCCATCGATTCTTCCCTGGCCGGTTTCGTTAGCGTTCATGAATCGACGATAGCAAAAAAAAGAAGCCTCGCGAACGAGGCTTCTCAGGATTGCCGGTGAGCTACTCAGAACTTCAGGCTGTAGGTGGCCGAGATGGCGTCGTTGGCAAAGCTGTTGCCCTGACCCTGGCGGGTGTACATCAGGTTGAGCTTGCTGCTGTCGCTGACCTTGCGTTCATAGCCCAGGCCCAGCTCATAGCTGTTGCGGCCATTGTCGATGCCGCGGGTCTGGTATTTGACGCCGGGCGCCCCGTCGAAGCTGCTGGAGATCGTAACCGCACTGCTGTTCAGGTCGTGGCCGAGATGCAGGTTGGTGATCAGCTTCGACTGCTCGTCGAGCAGGTAATTGGCACGTACGCCAAGCCCCACCGTGGTTTGCGAATTGGTCATCCGGTCAAGCTGCTGATTTGCGGCACCGGCGCCCGTTTCCTTGTAGGCCGGGTTGGTCAGGCTGCGATAGCTGGCCGAAACCAGCGGTTGCAGCAGCAGTCGCTCGGAAACCTGGAAATCACGCACCAGTTTCAGGTCGACCGATGCGACCGTAGCGGTGTAATTGCCCTTGGCGGTTTGGCCGGTCAGGGCAATCTGCCGCGTGGTGTCGGTCTCCTGGGCGGTATAGCCGGCCTGGTAGAGAACATTGGTCTTGTCGTCAAACACCGGCAGGCTGCCGTAGAGCAGGGCAGAGTAGACATTCAGATCCGCCTTCTGGGCCATGTTGTTCACATTGACGTCGGCGTTGGTATAGAAGAAGGCGAAGCCAAGTTTCTGCTGCGGTGCATATTCGCCGTCCAGGCCCAGGCCAATGCCGCGGGTCTTGAGGTCAAAGCCGCTCAGGCCACCCTTGTCATCCTGTTTGGCCCAGGAGCCGAAGGGCTTGAGCCAGAAGTTCCGGTTGGCCAGCAGCGTATCGCCGGCGTTCAGGCCACTGCCGTTCAGGCTGGCTGCCTGGCGCGTCCCGATGATGTTCTGGATGGTATTGCCAATCTGCACACCAGCCTGCTGCGCGGCCTGCGTCGTCACCGGCGTCAGGCTGTTGACCGCCCGGGCGACATCGGCATCGCTCGGCAGGGCGTTCAGGGCGGTAAAGATCGGGGTCATCGCGGGGGTGATGCCATCGTCCTTGATGCGCATCAGGGCGCCAGCTGCGGCCTGGGCATTCGAGGAGCCGCCGCCAGCCGCAGTCGAGTCGAGAATCGTGGTGCCCGCAACGGCATTCAGGTCGATCGAGTTGCCATTTCGTGCATATTCGAAATTGAGCAGTGCCGAGTTGTCGTCTATCGTCGGAGCCGCATTGACCGTCAGGGATGTGGAGGCCTTGACCACATCATGCAGGGTTTGCCCGACCAGCAGCGCCTCGTTTGTCGATGCAGCCAGCACATTCACCTTGATTTTCGAACCCGCGTCGAAGGTCGCCGTGTCGGTCAGCAGTTGCGAGTGCGTGGTGGTCGTGCCATTGGTCAGCAGCCCGATCTCCAGCGTGCCGGTATTGACGAAGGTGCCGACCGAGGCAGACAACCCGCCCTGATCGGTGTTGGCGTTGTGCGGCAGGCTGATGGTGCCGGCATTATTCAGCGTTCCAGCGATGCCTAAATTGCCGTTCAGCACACCGGTACTGGTATTGGTAGCGGTATTCCCAGCCCCCCCCACCATGAGAGAAAACCCCATTGCATCAGCTACCCCGTTCATGGTTGCGTTAATGAGGCCGCTGTTACGGATTGTGCCGGTTCCGCTCCCGATCATCATGCCAAGTGCAGCGACGCTAGTCGAATTGACATTAATCGTGACGCTATTATCAATGGCAACTGCGGCAGCACTATTCAGGTTCCGCACAGTAATGCCGGCAGCAATATCCCCGGAGGTCAGCATGATCCCCCCCGCGTTGGAGATGCTGGCATTTCCGTTCAGGCTGGCAACCTCAATACCGGTGGCCGGACCGGTCTGGACAGCGGTACTAATATATCCTTGGTTAACAACCGTCGAGTTCCCTTGGGCTGTACCGACCACAATACCCCAGGCCCCGTTCCCACCCTGCATGGTGATCTGACTACTCTGGATAGTGGCACTATCACTCAAGGTACCGACATTGATCCCGGTCGCCGAACCATGGGTGCTGCTGACATTCAGCGCGCCGAAATTGGTCACCCCGGACGTGTCCCGCACTGTCTCGGTATAAATCCCGTACACTGTTCCCGTACTGCTGGCATTACTGTTGGCCACCGTGATTCTGCCAGTTGTTTCATTCCGGATATAGGCACCACCGTTCAATGAGCGTGCGTTAATGCCATAGGTGTTGCCTGCTGCACCATCGCTGCTAGTTACACTCAGGACACCTTGGTTCCCTATATAGCTGCCCCCCGACAGTAGACTGCCATCCAGGGAAATTCCACTGACGCGCCCGGCGGTTCCACTCACATTAATTTGAGCCCTGGGACCCTCGTTCGAAATAAGGAGCGCGCCCACTTGATTTGCGACGACCAGTCCGTCGGCCGCTCCACCAAAGCTCTGGCTTGAGATCCTGTTTCTGTTAGTCAGGATAATCGCGCCTGAACCTGGCATCGGCACCGACATGATCCTGACTCCCGCTGTGTATCCATCCGAGGACTGCACATCGATCATGCCCTCATTGGCTAGATCCGCTCTCAGGGTGGTGTTCGTCGAAAAGGTATCCCACAGGGCGTGAATACCAATTTTTGTGCCAGATGCATACGGCAGCGTTATCGTTTGGTCGCTTTGGACAGTGAGATTGGCGTTGATATCGGTGAACACTTGCGCACCAAGTTCTCCCGCGTGCAACGGCCCTGTCGCCAGCGTTGTTGCGACGGCCAGCGCCAGGGCGCTCAGCGGCCAGGCGGGTTGAGTGTCCTGCTTGACGCACTGGCCGCTGCTGCGGCGTTTGCCATGCCCGCTGGCCACTTCCGAAACGGCCTGCCAGACGCCGGTGGCGGCGTTCCATACAACCCGGAACACGCGATTCATTGATCCATTGTTTTTGCTGTTCATGCTTCCATCCCCTGGGAAAAACGTGCGGAAAATTTGACCTTGTTAGTCTAAGGAGGAATGCAATCGGCCATTTTTGCGCTGGCGCCGGGAAGTTTTGCTGTAGAGGATATTTTTTGCCTTTTTTGCATGGTCGACCGTCTGGCAGGCATGGACTTTTGGTCTGGCGGCAAAAACCTTTGTACTGGCGAATATTTGTGCCCGCCGCTATTCCCCCCGGCGGCTTCAATCGGTAGCCTGCATGGCTTGACCTGTTATTGCCTGTCGTGCCTGCCATGGATGTTGTTACTGCCCCTGCGCCAACCCTGCTGCTGATTGATGACTCCGTTGCCGAATTGCGTGTGCTGATCGACCTGCTGGCGGCGCGCAAGTGGCGCACCCTGGTCAGCTTTGATGGGCTGGACGGTTATCGCAAGGCGCAGGTCAAGCAGCCCAACCTGATTCTGCTGGATGTGCGCATGCCCGGGATGGACGGCTTTGGCACGATCCGGCGCCTGAAGGCCGATCCCCGGACGCAGGCGATCCCGGTGATTTTCCTGACCTCGGCCGAAGACAGGGAAGATCGTCTGACCGGCTTGTCGCTCGGGGCCGTGGATTACATCATCAAGCCCTATGTTTGCGAGGAGGAGGTTCTGGCGCGGCTGGGTATTCATCTTGAGCTTTCCCGCCGCCTGGGCGAGGCGCAGAGTCCAAGGCCCGTCGAGGGGACGGAACAGTCGGCACTGGTCAGCGCTGCGACCCAGCTTCTCATGGACAAGCTGGGCAATCCGCCATCGCCGGAAAAGCTGGCGCAGCAACTGGGGACCAACGAGAAGCGCCTGAACGAGGCTTTCCATGAAGCCTTTTCGCTGCCGGTCTTTGCCTGGTTGCGCGAACAACGCCTGCGTCTGGCGCGCCAGCTGTTGTCGCAGACCGATACGCCGATTGCCGATATTGCGGTGCATTGCGGCTATTCATCACCGGCCAATTTTTCAACGGCATTCAAGGAGCGTTTTGAATGCACGCCGCGTGACTTCCGGCGCCGGATCGGCAATCAGGATGCTACCGAAGATGGTGCCGAGGCATGAGTTTGCCGGGCTATCTGCTGCGCACCTGGGCGCTGCTGCTGGCGCTGCTCTGTTCTGGCGCATCGGCCGCCACGCTGGCGCTGGATGCCTACCCGGAACGCATTGACCTGTCCGGCAGCCTGAGCCTGTTGCATGATCCGGCGGGCAAGCTGCATTACACCGAAGTGCTGGCCATGGGTGACGCGTTTCGCGAAGCTCAGCCTGAGGATCTGGTACGCGGTTTCAATGCCGGGGTGTTCTGGTTGCGCGTCTCCCTGGTTCATGCCGGGGCGCAGCCCATCACCCGCTGGCTGGTGGTGGGAACGGCCAAGATCAATCTGGTCACGCTTTATCTGCGAAGCGGCAATGACTGGCAGGCGATGTACTCGGGGCGCAGTGTGGCGCTGGCCCAAAAGCCCGTGGTGGCGACGGATGCCGTGTTCCCGGTCACCCTGGCGCCCGGCGAAAATCGTGAACTGCTGATCCGGGTTGTCGCACGCGGTGCGACCGACATGTCCTGCATCCTGTGGGAGCCGCAAGCCTATCGCTTCGCATCGGGCGAAAGCCGCTTGTGGCTGGTCGCCATCCTGGCCGGGATTCTGATCAGCGGCTGGTTGGCGCTGCTCGCTTTCATCCGGTTGCGGCAGACCCGCTATCTCTGGTTGAGCCTGCTCCTGATCGCCATTGCCGGCCTGGAGTCGGCCCGGCAAAATTTCATCGGGGTTTATCTCTGGCCGCACGACATGGCTGTGCCACTGCAAATGCTGTCGCTGTTTGCCGGGCTGGCCCTGTTTGCGCTGGCCAGGGTGCTTTCTTTCGCGCTCGACTTGCCACGCCAGTTGCCCCGTGCCGAAACCCTGCTCCGGATCTTGCGCTGGATTGCCGCAGGGGCGGTCTGCGTCAGCTTTTTCGATTATGGTCTGGGGGCTCGCCTGCTGGCCGTGGCCGCGGTGTGTGTGCATCTGGCCGGCCTGACGCTGCCTCTCGTGCTCTGGCGGCGGGGTTATGCGCCAGCGCGCTGGTTTGCCGCTGCGTTTTCGCTTGGCTTGTTGCTTGAGACGGCTCGCCAGTTGGCTAACCTGGGCATTCTGCCTTGGGCGAAGGCGATGGATTTCAGCCTGGCCGGCTATCTGCTCTCGGCGCCTTTCATTCTGATCGGCATGGTCGAGCAGACCCGCAAGCTGTCGCAGCAACTGGCCGTGGCGGAGCAGTTGCAGCAGGCCAAATCGGCCTTTCTCGCGCGGGTGAGCCATGAGTTGCGTTCGCCGCTGAACACGATCCTTGGTTTTGCCCGCATGCTGCGGCGCGGTTCTGCCCGCCTGTCTCTGGCCGAAGGTGCCGCCGGCATCGAAAAGGGGGCAATCCGCCTGCTTGGCCTGATTGACGAATTGCTCGATGAGGCAAGGGTGGCAGCAGGCAAACTCAGTGTCTCGCCGGTGCCGACGCCGTTTGTCAGCTGGCTGGAAGAGGTGGTGGCCGGCGCCGAGGTGTCTTGCGAAGCGCAGGGCAACCGCTTTGTCTGCGTACGTTCGGCTGAGTTGCCGCCAGCGGTCTTGCTGGATGGCCTGCGCTTGCGCCAGGTGCTCGAAAACCTTCTGAGCAATGCGAATCGGCACACCCGACATGGCGAGATTCAGCTTGAATGCAAGGCCTCGCTCAGGGATGCGACAGCGCTTCTGGAATTCGTTGTCAGGGATGATGGGGAAGGGATTACGCCGGAGCAGATCAGGGTCATTTTTGAACCCTTCGTCCGCGGCCCGGAAAATGGGCAGGGCGATCGCCGCAGGCGTTCCGGCTTTGGTCTGGGCTTGCCCATTTGTCGCGAGTTGATTCGCCAGATGGGGAGCGATATTGCCGTTAGCAGTGATCCGGGCAAGGGGAGCTGTTTCCGGTTTACCCTGCATTGCCCCCTGCTGGCGCCTGAAGAAGTCAGTGGCGTGGAGCTCAATGCCTTTTCCGTCAGCGCCAGGCCACTGGTGTCCTTGCCTGACTTGACCGGTTTGCCTGTGGTCGCGTCTTCTCCCAGAGTGTTGCTGGTCGAGGATGATCCGGAACATCTTGCATTGCTGCGCGATCAGCTCGGCGAAGCCGGCTTCGATACGGGCGTGGCTCGCAACGCCTTGGCCGCGCTCGAACAGGCTGAAAACTCAAGGTGGGATGCGATCATCACCGATCAGATGATGGCGGAAGGCGATGGCTGGTATCTGCTGTGTCAGATTCGCGACTCTGGGCAATTCATGCCGGTCATCCTGCTTTCAGCGGCATTGCCGCAACGGCCTCCCGGATTTCCGGCCGGGGTGGAATTCGATGCGATATTGCGCAAGCCGGCCTTGTCGGAAGACTTGCTGCTGACACTATGGATGCTGCTGCTGAAAATCGGTTCCGCCAGCCCGACGCCGGGTGGCGTGACTGCCGGACGCTGGCTCGAACTCGCCACCCTGGCCAGCGACGGCGATGTCAGCGGTATCGAGGACTGGCTGGCCGGACTGGATATCCGGACGGAAGATGACGAACGGCTTGCTTCCTGGGTGCGCGCAGCCCTGGGGCGCCTCGATCTGGGTTTGCTGGAACACCTGGCCCGCAGGGCTTGGGGGCGGCTGCAAGTGCACAATAACTGTCAGTGATGATCGCCCCGATGATGAATTTCCTCTTTTTTGTCTTGCGCCTGCTCTTGCCGCTGGTTTTTGCTCCCATTCTGCGGGCTGCTGATGCAGCACCCGCCGGCATTGCCTTTACACCGCAGGAGAAGGCCTACCTGGAGCGGGTCGGGACGCTGAGGGTATGTGTTGATCCCGACTGGATTCCTTTTGAACAGATCAATGCCCAGGGGCAGCACGAAGGTATTGCCGCCGATCTGCTGCAACTGGTGGCCCAGCGCGTTGGCCTCAAAATCGAGGTGTATCCGGTCAAGACCTGGGATGAGTCGCTGGTGGCCTCGAAGAGCAAGCGCTGCCAGCTGATGAGTTTTCTCAACCAGACGCCGGCGCGCGACCAGTGGTTGATCTTCACCCAGCCGATCTTTTACGACCAGAACATCATCATCACCCGTGAAGAGCATCCTTATATCGGCGAACCCAGGGATCTCGCCGAGCATACCGTGGTCTTGCCCCGCGGCACGATGATCGAGGAGCGCATCCGGCGTGACTTCCCCAATTTGAAGGTGATCACCACGGATAGCGAGGCCGAGGCGATCAGCTATGTTTCCGAGCGCAAGGCCGACATGACGGTACGTTCCTTGATCGTCGCCGCCTATGCGATCAAGAAGCAGGGGTTCTTCAACCTGAAAATCTCGGGACACATCCCGGCCTATTCCAACCAGTTGCGCATCGGCGTAGTGAAGGATGAACCCCTGTTGCGGGATATTCTCGACAAGGGAGTCAAAACGGTGACGGCGGCGGAGCGCGAAGCCATCGCCAACCGGCATGTTCCGATCAATGTCCAGAATGGAGTCGACTACACGCTGGTCTGGCAGATTGCCGGCGCAGCGGCTGGTGTGCTGGTCCTTGTGCTGGCCTGGATGCACAGGCTCAATACGCTGAACCGGGAACTGGCCCGGCTGTCGGTAACGGATAAGCCGACCGGCCTGTTCAATCGTGTGAAGATGAATGAGGTAGTGGAGAGCGAATTCCAGCGTTCTTTGCGCTTCGGTCATCCCTTCAGTGTCATCCTGCTTGATATCGACGGGAACCATGAGCTCAATGACGGTGTTGTTGCCGAGGCCGACCGTCAGGTGCGGCTTGCCGTGGCCGATGTCCTGAAGGCCCATACTCGCAAAACCGATGTGCTCGGGTGCGTTGGTGGCTGCGAGTTCATGCTCGTCTGTACGCAAACCGACCAGAAGGGGGCGATAAAACTGGCGGAAAACCTGCGCCAGTTGCTGGCCCCTATGGAACTACTTGTCGCTCAGCAAAAGAGCGTCAGTTTCGGGCTTGCCTCGTATCAGCTGAGTGACCAGTCCAGGGACATTGTTGCCCGCGCCGATGTGGCCCTGCGTGAAGCCAGGCGTCAGGGCGGCAATCAGACGCGAGCGGGATAGTCTTGCTTCCTCTCGAGTCGTCAATGGCCGGCAGGTTGTTTCCGGCGAAACGGCGAACGATTCCCTGACCGGCCTTCAGCCGCTGGCCAGGCGCAGCACGCTGATTTCCGAAGGTGCCCCGAAGCGCTTGGGTGGCCCCCAGTAGCCGGTGCCGCGACTGGTATAGACCGTCAGCCGGCCGAGCCGGTGCAGGCCGGCGGTAAAGGGTTGCTGCAAGGGCACGAAGTGGTTCCACGGCCAGAACTGGCCGCCGTGCGTGTGGCCGGAGAGTTGCAGGTCGAAGCCGGCGGCTGCGGCGGCGCTGGCCGAGCGTGGCTGGTGGGCGAGCAGGATGCGCGGCAGGCCGGGCGGGCTGCCGGCGAGTGCGGCGACCGGGTCGCTGGCCTGGCTTACGTCGAAAGCGGCGGCCGAGTAATCGCTGACCCCGGCGAGAACGAAGCGGGCACCACGGTGCTCGATGACGACGTGGCGGTTATCGAGGACTTGCAGCCCGATGCGTGTGAATTCGCGCAGCCACGCCTTGGCGCCGGAGTAATACTCGTGGTTGCCGCTCACCACGTAGCTGCCATGCCGGCTGCGCAACTGGCCGAGCGGTGCGGTATCGGCGTGCAACTGTTCGACTGTCCCGTCGACCACGTCGCCGGTGATGACGACCAGGTCGGCAGCGAGCTGGTTGACGCGGTCGACGATGGCCTGGACGTATTTTCGCTTGATCGTCGGCCCGACGTGGATGTCGCTGAGCTGGACGATGGTGAATCCCGCTAGCGCCTCGGGGAGCCCGCTCAGCGGGATATCGACCCGGACGACGCGGGCAACGCGGCGCGCATTGACATAGCCGAGCAGCGTGAACAGGCCGGCAAGGGCAAGCACGCCGATGGCCGTCGGCGCGGCCAGCGCCGGTGCGTCGGCGAACAGCCGGGCGAGATCGCGCAATACGGTCAACACCAGCACTGACGAGAAAAGCCCCATCGCCAGACCGCCCAGCCAGCCGAGCCGGTCGGCCAGCGCCTGGCGGTCGACGACGAAACGGGCGAACAAACCGAGCGGGACCAGGCCGGTGGAAATCGTCAGCCCGGCGATGGCCAGCGTCAGGCCGACGGCGTCGAGATCGAGCGGTGGCAGCAGACGCCAGCCGAGGTAGAGATGCAGGCTGCCGATCAGGGGCAGAAAGCGCCAGAAGGCACGGCGCAGGCGGCCGGGCAGGGCGGGGCGGTTACTTGCCGCGGGCGGCAGGGTGGGGCTGTCGGGCATGGGCTTCGATTTTAATTTTTGGCTTTTTTTGCGCGTGCACCGCCCGGCGGGTGGCGGGCGGTGCATGCAGTCTGGCTCAGGCCTTGCCGGCGGGTTTGTCGTCGGCGGGTGCGGCTTCTTCGCTCTTCTCCGAAGAACGGCAAGCGCTCCAGCGGCTACGGAAGCGGCTCTTGAGCTGCGCCCGTTCTTCCGGCGTCATTTTTTCCCAGCGCTCGCGGCGTTCGTGCCAATGGCTGGGGCAACTGCCGCGCAGGCCGCCGAACAGGATGCGACTGAGTGCCAGCACGCCGAGCGCCTGCCAGTAGCCGATCGGCGAGACGCCGAGAAACAGGTCGGGCAGCAGGCAGTTCCATAACTGCATGACGACCCAGGTCAGGGCAGAGATGCCGGCAACGACCATCAGGCCGATCTTGAGGCAGCGTGAAACGCAGCCGGATTTTTCAGTAGAGCAGTACATGGTGATTCCTCGTTCAGGGTTGTTCGTCGTAAAGGGGGCGCAGGCGTTCGCGCAGGTGCAGGACGGCCTGCCGCTTCCAGCCGAGCAGGGTGTTGATGGAGGTGCCGCTGGCCGCGGCCATTTCCTTGAAGCTTTGCCCATCGAGTTCATGGGCGATGAAGACATCGCGCGGCCCGGCCGGCAGTTCTTCGAGCCCGGCCGCAATGGCATCCAGCCACAGGCGCCGCAAATGCGCAGCTTCCGGACCGCCGTCGCTGGCCGGCAAGGCGTTCTCCAGCCAATGTTCGCTGTCCTCGTCGGCATCCGCGGTGCCGGATGCCGGCAAACGCTCCTCGCGCCGCTTGCGGAAGCGGTCGATGATGCGATTGCGCGCCACCCGGAACAGCCAGGCACCGACCTGTTCGATCGGTTCCGGCAGGCGCCAGGCCTCGACCAGTTCGAAAAAGACGTCCTGCAGGATGTCCTCGGCCTCGCCCGGATCAGGCACGCGCTGCCGGATGAAGCTGCCCAGCCGCCCGCTTTCGCGGGCAACGGTTTCGGTCAGGCGGCGGTTCTGCTCGGCCATCAGGCGGTTTTTCTCGTAAGGTGGCGGCAGGGAAAGCGATGTGTCCATGCCTGGGTAGACGAACGCCAGACGCGGATATTGTGGCGCGGCGAAAATATATTGCAGTATGCCGGCAGTCCGGCCTACCTGCCGCCAGCCTCTGCCGGCAAGTCCGGTGACTTTGGCCGTATACTGCGCGCTGCCCGGGTGATCTCGGGCGTAACTCCCCATTTTTTCCATCTGACACCCGTTGACCGTGATCCTCCTTTCCTCCGCCGCCCCGTTTTTCCCGTCTGCCCTGCAATGAGCAATCGCGATTCCCGCCGTTCTCTCGCCAGCGAGCTTGCTGCCGCCGCCGATGCCTACCAGGTGGCTGACGTGATTCCGCATTGCAGCGTCTGCGCCAGGCCCTGTTGCTGCCTCGATGCGCTGGTGCTCGAACTGGAGTGGAAACAGATCAAGACCTTCTGGAAGCTTGGCGAGTCGCGCAATGCATTCGACAAGCGCCTGGCCACGGGCGGTGGTCCGGAGGAAATCCGGGCCGGCAACGGGCTGTATTACGTGCATAGCAAGCCTTGTCCTGCCTACGATCTGAGCGGACACGCCTGCACGATTTACGGCCAGGACATCAAGCCGGCGGGGTGTTCCGACTTTCCGGTGTACGAGGACATGGGCAGCGTCACCGCCGACCTGCGCTGCGAAGCGGTCAATCTCGACGCACTCGTCGCCCGCCTGGCCCGCGCGGTCGGGCCAGAGTTCCGCATCGTCCAGTCTGCCGATGCCGAGTTTCCCTTCCTGGTCACGCTGGCGGCCAAAAAGACAGTCAAGAAGGCGCCGGGCCGGCGTCCGCCGCGGGCCTGATCGCGCCGCCCCGGCGCGGCGCAAACCGGACCGGCTGCATGCCGTCCGGCGTTTTTGGTGCGGCGCAGCATGGCGTAATTCGGTAACATTACGCCCTTACCATTCACGTCCCCCGCTACGGAAAACCGACGATGCAATACCAATCTGCCAATACCGATTCGCTGATGTACATCACCAACCGCCCGGCGCTCGTTTTCGAGCGCGGCGAAGGTTCCTGGCTGTATGACCACACCGGCAAGGCCTATCTCGATTTCATCCAGGGCTGGGCGGTCAATTGCCTTGGCCACTGCCCGCCGGAAATCGCCACGGCCCTGAGCACCCAGGCTGCGCAGTTGATCAATCCGAGCCCGGCTTTCTACAACGGCCCGATGGTCAAGCTGGCCAGCCTGCTTACCGAGAATTCCTGCTTCGACCGCGTCTTCTTCGCCAATACCGGCGCCGAAGCCAACGAAGGCGCCATCAAGCTGGCGCGCAAGTGGGGCCGCCTCAACAAGGGCGGTGCGCACGAGATCATCACCTTCGACCATTCCTTCCACGGCCGTACGCTGGCGACCATGTCGGCCTCCGGCAAGGCCGGCTGGGACACGCTCTATGCACCGCAGGTGCCGGGCTTCCACAAGGCGGCCTACAACGACATCGCAGCGGTCGACGCGCTGATCGGGCCGAAAACCGTCGCCGTCATGCTTGAACCGGTGCAGGGCGAGGGCGGCGTGATTCCGGCCGAGGTCGAATTCCTCAAGGCACTGCGCGCCCTGACCGAAGCGCGCGGCGTGCTGCTCATCGTCGATGAAGTGCAGACCGGCATGGGCCGTACCGGCAAGCTGTTTGCCTACGAACACGCCGGCATCACGCCGGACATCATGACGCTGGGCAAGGGCATCGGCGGCGGCGTGCCGCTCGCCGCGCTGCTCGCCCGCGAAGCCATCTGCTGTTTCGAGCCGGGCGACCAGGGCGGTACCTACAACGGCAACCCGCTGATGACGGCGGTCGGCCTGGCCGTCACCAAGGCGCTGCTGGCGCCGGGCTTCCTGGCCGGTGTCGAGGCACGCGGCCAGTACCTGTCGCAGAAACTGCTCGAACTCAGCGCCCGCCACGGCCTCAAGGGCGAACGCGGCTCCGGCCTGTTGCGCGCCCTGGTGCTTGCCGACGAGCGTGGCCCGGACATCGTCAAGCGCGGCCTCGAACTGGCGCCGCAGGGCCTGCTGCTCAATTCGCCGCGGCCGAACCTGCTGCGCTTCATGCCGGCCCTCAATGTCAGCGAAGGCGAAATCGACCAGATGATCGCCATCCTTGACGGCCTGCTCAAGGGCTGAGGGCAGTCGTGACCGATCATCCCGAACGCCTGCTTGTCCGGCGCGCGATCGACGGCGGCTTGCGCGACCTGGCGGTCGACAGCAATCCGCTGGCCATTTCGCTCGGCATGCGCATCGTCTCGGCCAGCGACGGGCGGGTGCGTCTCGGTTTCACGGTCGGCACGGCCTTCACCCAGGGCAATGGTGTCGTGCAGGGCGGCATCGTTGCGGCGCTGCTCGACTTTGCGATGATCTTTGCCGCCTTCTCGCAAACCCCGGCCGGCATGACGCTGGCCACGGTCAGCCAGACCAGCAATTACTTCCGCCCGGCGCCGGCCGGCGAACTGTTCGCCGAAGCCGAGCTGGAAAAGATTGGGCGCAGCATGGTCAATGCACGCGCCAGCCTGTACGGCCCAGATGACAGCCTGCTCGCCAGCGCCACGGCGCCGCTGGCGGTGATCGCCATGCGGACTTAGTCCGCCGGCGAGGCAGGCAACAAGGCGACCGCAGGGTCGCCTTTTTTACAGGCGGGTCGCGTAATACTCGACGATGCGCTGCAGGTCGAGCGGGAAGGGCGCCGAATCGCCGTCCGGCAGGTGGTTCAGGTGCGCCGTCCCGGTGGTGGCGTCGTAGGCGATCCATTCCGGGCGTTCGAGGGCTGGCGCTTCAAGCGTGGTGCGCACGAGATCGATTTTTCGGCCGGCCTCGCTCGGGCCGAAGCGGTCGCCGATGCGCAGGCGGATCGACGGAATCGTGACGCGCCTGCCGTTCAACTCGAATTTGCCGTGGCTGACCAGTTGGCGCGCGGCCGGGATGGTCGGCGCGAAGCCGGCGCGGAAGACGAGATTGTCGAGGCGGCGTTCGAGCAGCTCGACCAGCTTGTTGCCGGTGGCGCCCTTGTCCTTCTTGGCATCGACGACGACACGGCGCAACTGGCGCTCGGTCAGGCCGTAGTTGTAGCGCAGCTTCTGCTTTTCCATCAATTGCAGGCCGAACTCGGACTTGCGGCTGCTTTGTTTGCGGGCGCCATGCTGGCCGGGCGGCTGCGGGCGGTCCTGCGTCGATTTGCGGGACAGGCCGGGCAGGTCGACGCCGAGGGCGCGCAGGACTTTCAGGCGGGGGCCGGTGTAACGGGACATTGCGTGTTCTTTCCAGTGAACGGTTAGTGGAGAAGCTGACCGGGTACGGTCAACGGGAAAAATTCGCTCGAAATCGAGGCGGGCTGGCAGTCGACCGCCTGCCAGCCGGCCAGGACTTGTTCCAGGGTGCTGCGCAGGCGCGGATCGATGCCGTCGGCGCCCGCCGCTGCGGCGAGATGGGCGCACAGGGCGTCGGTCTTGTTGCAGGTATTGCCGCGCAGGGCGCTGGCCGAAAGCAGGGCGACGATCGCCGCCAGGCGAAGCGCGAGCGGCATCGGTTCGATATCCATGAAGATTGCACTTGAGTTGCGGAGGGATGCGACCGGATGCCGGCTCCGGCCTTGCCGGTACGGACAATCCGCTGCCGCATGCAGCCCCCTGGTGACAGGGAAATCCGGCTGGCTGGGGGCGATTGCGGCGCACTGGCTGGCTAGGCGTTTTTCGCCGTTTGCTGGCGAATGAGAATTATTGTTATTTAAGTTCGGGCAAAATGCAAGCGCGAAAAGGCGGCTGGCAGGCGCGGCAAGTTAGCGCGCGACTCACTGCTCAAATAGCAACGGTTCTCATTTGCTTGACAATGCCAATGTTTTTGATAAGAATTATTCTCAACAAGCCAGCCAAGCCCGCGTGCTAGCCAGCCAATCCGGCAATCCTCTCGTGGAGGCAGCATGCACATCACTTTCTTGCAGTCGGGCGGCCAGGCCGCCAGCCGTCGGTCATCCCCGGCCGCCCCGGGTGGGCGGGCGCTGACCCGGCCGGACAGTCTCTATTTCAGTATTTCCATCGCGGCCGGCTTTCTCTGGCTGGCTTTGAGCTGTTTTTGAGGGAGGTCAATCATGCCTAGCAATAACTTCTGGGCCGGCGTCGTGAGTCAGTTGCTGATTCACCAGGAAACCGGCTGCCCGCATTCGACCCGGCACGCCATTCGCCTGCTCGAGCAACTCAGCGAATTCGACGATCTCGATGCCGACGTGCGTGGCCTCTGCGAGCGGGCCAGCCGGCGTCTCGAAAACAGCCTGGCGCCTGCTTCTGCGGCCGTCAATGCCGCGCCCCGAGCCCGTTCGGGTCTTGCGTCCGGGCCGCTGCCCGGCCATTCCTGATTCACTTTGCGGAGAACATCGATGTCCGGATTTCCCTTTCATGTCGCCGGCGGTTCCTTCGGCGCTGGCCATTCCCTGCTCGCCGAGGCGATGACGCCGCCCGCCCTGCCCAAGGCGCAAGTTGCGGTCGGTTCGCGCCGGCGCAAGCTGTGGGAGATTTCCCACAAATTCCATTGCCCCATCGTCGGCGTCTGTTTCGAATGCGACGAGTTGCGCCGCCTGATGCAAAAAGTCATGCACCTGCCGCGCGATGCCTCGGATTTCATGCTGCACACCACGGCGGTCGGCGCCTGCGAGGAAAGAAGCCGGCTCGCCGAAATCCTGCAGAAATCGCTGGAAAAACGTTACCAGCTGAGCATTCGCCAGCTCGCCGCCTGCAAGTCGGTCGCCGAGCTGCGCCGCGCCTGGCAGGCCGCCTGCCGCGCCAAGCGCGACATCCCGGCCGTCCTCTGGGCGTGCTGGACGCATCCGTGCAGCAACGAGCAGCTCGACCAGGAAATCTACGGCGACATCCACATGATCCAGCACCAGCTCGGCGCGCATGACCGCACCGAGCAGCAGGCCCTGATCAATGCGCAGGCGAAGAATGCCGAACTGCAGGCTCGCCTCGATGCCGCCCTGGCCGACGCCGAGGATCTGCGCCAGAAGCGAGCGACGCAGGCGCAGGAAGCGGCGCAGACGATCGCCCAGCTGCGTGCCGAACTGGTCGCCAGGGAAGCGCGGGCGAGCAATCTGGCGCGCGCCTCCGATACGCTGCGCGAAGCGCTGCCCGATCTCGAATCGCGCCAGAAACTGGCGCAGCGCCTGGCCGATGCCGAAGAACGGGCGCGTGCGACGCGCCAGGAAAACGAGGAGCTGACGCGCGAACTGACCCGCCTGCGCGATTTCGCCAAATACGCCGAGGAGACCATCGAGTCGCTGAGCCGGGCCGACGAAGACGATCTGGCGGAGCTGCCCGGGCCGCAGTTGTCGGGCAAGTGCGTGCTGTGCGTCGGCGGGCGTTCCGGCAGCGTCAATTCCTACCGCGAGGTGGTCGAGCAGTCGGGCGGCCATTTCCTGCACCACGACGGCGGTCTCGAGGAAAGCCTGCACCGCATCGACGGCGCGCTGGCCGCGGCCGACATCGTCATCTGCCAGGCCGGCTGCATCAGTCACAACGCCTACTGGCGGGTCAAGGAACAGTGCAAGCGTACCGGCAAGCCCTGCATGTTCGTCAAGAACAGCGGCCTGGGCAGCTTCGGGCGGGCGGTCAACGCGCTGGGCAAGGGCAATTCCGGCGCCGGGACTGACAAATGAACGCGAAAGAAGAATTGCGCCGCCTTGGTCTCAAGGTCACCTACCCGCGCATGAAAGTCCTCGAAGTGTTCAGCGGTCACGCCGGCACCCATCTTGGTGCCGAGGAGGTGCATCGCCTGCTCCTCGGTCAGGGCGACGACATTGGCCTGGCCACGGTGTATCGCATCCTGGCCCAGTTCGACGAGGTGGGCGCCTTGTCGCGCCAGGTTTTCGACGGCAGCAAGTCGGTCTACGAGATCAACGACGGCAAGCACCATGATCACCTGGTCTGTCTCAAGTGCGGCCGGGTCAAGGAATTCGGCGACCCGCTGATCGAGACGCGGCAGCAGGAAATCGCCGCCAGCAACGGCTACCGCCTGGCCGAGCACCACCTGACGCTGTACGGCTATTGCCCCGACTGCGAGCCGGACGGCGCGCCGAAAAAAGCGAACTAGGCCGGGCTGGCGTCCGTTGCCGGGCAGCGCCGGCGGGCCAGGAAGACGAGGCCGAAGGCGGAGAAATTCATCAGGAAGGCATAGACCACGCTGGGTGCGGCCAGGGCCGGCACCTGCAGCAGCAGGTTGGCGACGAAAATGCCGAGCGCCGCGTTGTGCAGGCCGCATTCCATGGCCAGCGCCAGTTGCTGCCGGCGCGGCAGGCCGCCGAGACCGCCGGCGAGAAAACCCAGCCCCATGGTCAGCAGGTTGAGCACGACGAGCAGCGGCCCGAGGCTGGGCAGGTTGCCGAGCACGACTTCGCGCTGGGCGACGAAGGTGGCGAGCACGATGAGGATGAACAATACGGTCGACAGCCGGGCGAGCGGCTTTTCCAGGCGGCCGGCCAATTGCTGTTTGCGTTGCCGGAAGAACATGCCGAGGCAGACCGGCAGCACGGTGATCAGGAAAACGCCGACACCGGTGCGCATGGCCGGCATCTGCAGGCTGGCTTCGCCGCCGGCGAAATGCGCTAGCGCCAGTCCTACCGTGAGCGGCAGCGTGAACAGCACGCCGAGGCTGGTGATTGCGGTCAACGAAACCGAAAGCGCCGTTTCGCCGCCGGCGAGCAGCGTGAGCAAACCGGCGCTGACGCCGCCCGGCGTGCTGGCCAGGATCATGACGCCGACCGCCATCTCGCCGCCGATACCGGACAGGCTGAGCAGCAGGAAGGCGAGCAGCGGCAGGCCGAGGATCTGGATGCCGAGCCCGATGGCTATCGCACGCGGGCTGGCGAAGACGCGCCGGAAATCGGCCGGCTGCAGGCTGACGCCGAGCGAGAACATGATGAAGGCGAGGCTGAGCGGCAGCAGGATGTCCATCAGGCGAGTTCAAGCAGGAAGCCGGCGGTGAGCAGCACGGCGAGGATCAGGCCGCAGCGCGCGGTGGCCGGTAACAGGGGATTGAGTGCCGGATCGCTGCTGGCGGCGGCGAAGGCGCGCACCTTGGCGAGCGCGTTGGGCAGGGCGAACAGGCCGAGCAGGGCGCCGCTGTGACCGAACCAGGCGAGCAGCGGTAGCAGCGCGAAAGGCAGCAGCATCATTGCCGCGTAGGCGCGGGTCGCGCCGGCCCGGCTGAGCAGCGCGGCCAGCGTGCGGCGGCCGACGCGCAGGTCGGCGACGCGGTCGCGTGTGTTGTTGACGACCAGCACGGCGGCGGCCGGCAGGCCGCAGACGAGACCGGCGAGCAGGGTGCTGAGATCGGGCGCGTGCCCTTGCAGCCAGACGCTGCCGCCGACGGCGAGCACGCCGAAGAAGAAAAGCACGAACAGTTCGCCGAAGGGCGAATAGGAGATCGGGCGTGGGCCGCCCGAGTAGGACCAGCCGGCGAGCAGCGAGGCGAGCCCGATGCCGACGATCGGCCAGCCGCCGACCACGGCCAGGTAGATGCCGAGCAGGAAAGCGGCGGTAAAGCTGCCCAGCGCGGCGCGCCGCACTGTGCCCGGCGTCACCCAGCCGGCCGCGGTGACGCGCAGCGGGCCGGGACGGTCGGGCAAATCGTTGCCTTTTTCGCAGTCGACCGCATCGTTGTGCAGATTGGTCGCGATCTGGATCAGCGTCGCGCAGCACAGCGCGGCGACCAAGGCCAGCCAGTGCACGCTGCTGCCCTCGGCCCAGGCCAGGCTGGAACCGACCAGTACCGGCGCCACCGACACGCTCAGCGTGCGCGGCCGGATCGCCAGCCAGGCAATGCGCCAGGCTTTGGGGCGAATGACCGGGTAGGACAGGGGCGGCGGCAGTTTGCTCAACGGAATGGACTTTCGGCTAGGGAGAATGGCAGGCCCGCAGCGGTCGACCGGCGGGCAGGGCGTATTTTCACCTAAAAACATCGGTCGGCTGCGGATTCGTTCGGCCGCGGATTTTCAATAGCCTTGCCAGGCGCAGCCGCGCAGGACCTTGCCCGGACGTCGCAGTTCGGCCTGCCAGCCGAACAGGCTGTTCTTGTCCTGGCTGCGGCATAACTGCCGGGTCAACTGCCATTGTTCGGGCTGCTCCTTGCCGACCGTGATGGCGACGGTTGCGCTGCCCGCCGCAATGACGACCTCGTGGTGGCGGAATTCGGGCTGGCCGGCTTCATTCAGCCGGACTTGCTGCTCGCTCAGGTGCATCGTCCAGTCCGGCGCAGCGCCGAGGGCGCGCCATTTCTCGTCCGGATTGGCGCTGGCCTGGCAGCGCGCATCGGTGTGGGCAAAGTTGATCCACGACACCTTGAGGCGATCGGCTTCGGCCAGCCCCGTGAATTCGACGTAGAGCGGCTTGTTCTCGGCCAGGCCGAGCTTGACCAGAGCGGCGCTGAGCTGCTGGTCGGGCGACGTGTCTTCGAGCTGGACGTAGGTGCGCTCGCGGCAGGGCGTGAAGATCATCCGGCCGGCGTGTTGCAGCAACAGGCCGCGGGCGATTTTCTCGCTGGCCGGGGCGCTCGCGGCGTCGGCCGCGCTGGCGAACAGCGGCAGCGTGGCGCAGCAAAGGGCGATGAAATGGTGGAGCGGATGTTTAGCCATGATCTTTCCTGGGAAGCCGGGTGGCTTCGGTTAAATGCCGGGATTCAGCGCTGCGTTTCGAACGTGCTCAGGAAGACGCGGAGTTCGGCGAGGATTTCATCAACCGGTCGGCCGTAGGCGAATTTCTTGACGAACTGGCCGGCGGGATCGAGCAAATAGAGTCCTGCCGAATGGTCGACCGCATAGTTTTTGGCATCCTTGCCGGCGACCTTGGCATAGCGCACCCGGTAGTTGCGCGCCGCCCGCTGGACCAGTTCGGGCGTGCCGCTCAGGCCGAGGATGCGGGCATCGAAGAAGCGCGTGTAGGTTTGCAGCACGCGCGGCGTGTCGCGCTCCGGATCGACCGAAATGAAGATGCCCTGGACGCGGTCGGCGTCGGGGCCGAGCTGTTTGAGCAGTTCGGCCATGTCGACCAGCGTGGTCGGACAGATGTCCGGGCAATAGGTGTAGCCGAAAGCAATCAGCTGGAAACGGCCGCGCCAGTCCTGGTCGCTGACCGCCTGGCCGTCCGGACCGATCAGCAGATAGCGCGGATTGACCGCACTGGCTTCGCCGGCGAGCAGCTTGTGGGCCGGCTCGGCGAGCGCCGGCAGGGCAATCAGCAGGGAGCCGAGGTAAAGCATGAGCAGGCAGCGTCGCAGCATGCTCATGCTCAGTGTGCTTGCCCGACGGCGCGGCGCAACTCGACGGCGACGGCATCAACCCGGCCGGCCAGCGACTTGCTGTCCGGGCAGGCCTTGCCGGCCTGGCCTTGTGCCAGATACGCCTCCTGGGTGGCCTGTTCGAATGCTTCGCCGACCGCCCGCTCCTTGGGCGCGTCATGGATCAGGATGTCGCGCAGGCGGGTACTCAGCGCCATTTGCTTGCAGGCCAGGGCCTGGCCATTGAGTTGACCGAGGCTGCTGACGCTGGCCTGCAGGGCCGGCGGCAGTTCATCGGCGGCGAGGCAGTTGCCGGCGGTCAACGCGCTGGTCAGGGCAAAAACGAGCGTGCGGGTGAGGCTGGGCTTGGGGTGGGTCATGGCATATCCGTGATCAGGAGTGGAGCGCGGGCTGGGCATCAGGGTGCCGCCTGCGGCAGGGGAATGACGCTGCTGACGATGGTCGCGCTGTGGCGGTCGACAAAGTCGATGGCCTGCAGCTTGCCGATCAGGTAACGTTTTTTCAGGGTGAAATCGACCGGCTGGCCGTGCGTTGCCTTCCAGAAGGTTGTGCTTTCGCTGCTCAGCGGTTCCTCCAGACAGGCCCGGGCGCGCATGGCCGTGTTGGCGGCGAGGCCGGCCGGCAGATGGCTGGCAAAACCGGCGGCGTCATTGACTTCGCGCCGGTAGAAATCATAGATGTTGTCGAAGGCGAGGAAATAATCGTAGCGCCAGCGCACCTGCATGGTCTGCATTTCGCCGATCCGGTCTTCCGCCCGGTATTCGCCGCGGGCCTCCTCGGTTGAGCCGAGCGGCAGGAACTTGTAGCGGTAATAGTCTTCCACATCGGGCTGGCTGCCCGGTTGCCAGCTCCAGCCTTCGGCGACGTTGTTGAAGGCCATCGGGTAGGTCAGTTCGCCGCTGTCACCGTTCAGTCCCGGCCCGTTGTCGAGGTCAATGTCGACTTCGAAGCAGGTGCCGGCTTTGGCCTGGCCGGCGAGACGCGCATACAGGCTGGCGCCGCTTTCGGCATGCGCGCTGCCGGGCAGTGCCGCGATCAGCAGCAGCGGAAGAAACAGGCGGGGCAGCGACAGCATGAGGATTTTGCGTCCGGGAGCAAGGAGCCGCCATTCTTTCGCGCCTGGCGGTCGACAAAAATGATCTTGATCAATTTGGCGTGCGACTTGCCTCAGTCGCTGTCTGGCGCTGCTCCCATCATTTCGTTGCAGGTGGCGCGACCGAAGGTCTCGGCGTGGCGGCGGGCGGCGATCTGCGGTTCGGCGTAAATGCGGCGGGTGATCTGGTTGGCGATGCGCGGGCCGCGGCTGCCGTCTTCGGCAAACAGTTTCATCGGTCGACCATGCTCGCGGTCGTAAAAAGCCTGCAATGCCTGGTCGCGCATCCGCTCGCAGAAACGGATGCGCTCGGCATCGGGCAGGCTGTCGTCGATCTTGCCGTGGGCGTGTTCGGCCTGGGCGGAAGCCATGCAGAGCAGGGCAAGCAGGGTGGTGAGCAGTGTTTTCATATCCAGGCCTGGCGGCGGAAAAATCCCGTTTCCAGGCGGTCGACCGCCTGGAAAACGCAAAAATGCGGGTTCAGTGCTGCATCCGCATGCCGGTCGGCAGCGGACGCATGACCTTGGCGTTGACCTGCTTGCTGCTGCCGTCGTCGAAGCCCAGGGTGATCGGTATGTTGTCGCCTTCCTGCAGTGGTGCCTTGAGGTCGATCAGCATGATGTGCAGGCCGCCCGGCTGGAGCAGGGCTTCGCCACCGGCCTTGATCTCGATGGCCGGCACCTGGCGCATTTTCATGATGCCGGCCTCGTTCAGATGCGTGTGCAGTTCGGTCACCCGGCTTGCCGGATTGTCGGCCTTGACGACTTTGACGTCCTTGCTGCCGGTATTCCTGATCACCATGAAGGCGCCGGCTGCCGGTGCATTGGGCGGGGCGAGCCGGACATAGGGTTGATGGATCTCGATCTGGTCGGCGGCAGCGGCAAGCAGACCGCCCGAGAAGAGCAGGCCGGCGGCGAAAAAGACGGGATGGCGCATGGAAGATCCTTTCTGGATGAGGGTTTGGGCTGTTCCGGGGCGCCCGGATCGCGGCGCCACAAGGCTTGCCAGTATTTTCCTCACAATTACCGGATTGGATTTAACAGACATCAATTTTTTAAAAATCGGCCCGGCTTACAGTGCGACAAATTGCCGCTGCGGCATCTGGTCGCAGGCGACGATGGGGGCAGGCCGTATTACTTCTGTTTTGTTGGGAGATATTCAAATGCAAAAATTTGCAGTCAAATCCAGCGTGCTGCTCATTGCAGCCGGGATCGGGCTCAGCGCCGCAAGCGCCTGGGCCGCCGAGTCGTTACAGGACGTGATGAAACGTCGCAACCTCAGTCAGCAGGATCTGCTGGCCGCATCCAAGACCTACGTGCCGACCGGCAAGCGCGACGACTTCGTCGCCTTCAGTTCGGGTGGCCAGTCGGGACAGATGCTGGTCTACGGGATTCCGTCCATGCGCATCCTGAAATATATCGGTGTCTTTACGCCAGAACCCTGGCAAGGCTACGGTTTCGATGAAGAGTCGAAGAAAGTCCTGCGTCAGGGCAACATCGACGGCAAGGAAATCAACTGGGGCGACACGCACCACCCGGCCATTTCCGAAACCCAGGGCAAGTACGACGGCCAGTTCCTGTTCATCAACGACAAGGCCAATCCGCGCCTCGCCGTGATCGACCTGCGCGACTTTGAAACCAAGCAGATCGTGGTCAACCCGATCTTCAAGTCGGAACACGGCGGTGCCTTCGTCACGCCGAATACCGACTACATCATCGAAGCCGCCCAGTACGCCTCGCCGCTCGAGAACAAGAAGTTCTACCCGCTCGAAGAGTTCAACGAGAAGTATCGCGGCGGCATCACCTACTGGAAGTTTGACCGCAAGGAAGGCCGCATCGATCCGAAGCACTCCTTCTCGATCGAACTGCCGCCGTATTCGCAGGACTTGTCGGATGCCGGCAAGGGCCCGTCCGACGGCTGGTCGTTCACCAATTCCTTCTGTTCCGAGCGTTACGTCGGCGGCATCGAAAAGGGTCGTCCGCCGTATGAAGCCGGCTGTTCCGCCAAGGACACCGACTACCTGCACGTGATCAACTGGAAGAAGGCGGCCGAACTGGTTGCCCAGGGCAAGGCCAAGAAAATTAACGGCCACGATGTGCTGATGATGGAAACGGCCATCAAGGAAGGCATCCTCTTCCTGGTGCCGGAACCGAAGTCGCCGCACGGCGTCGACGTGACCCCGGACGGCAAGTTCCTGACCGTCGCCGGCAAGCTCGATACGCACGTTTCCGTGTTCTCCTTTGAAAAGATCCAGGCCGCGATCAAGGCTGGCAAATTCGAATCGAAGGATCCGTACGGCATTCCCGTGATCGGCATGAAGGATGCGCTGCATACCCAGGTCCAGCTCGGCCTTGGCCCGCTGCACACCCAGTACGACAGCAAGTCCTGTATCGCCTACACCTCGCTCTACGTCGATTCGCAGGTCGTCAAATGGGATCACTGTCAGGGCAAGGTGCTCGACAAGATCTCGGTGCACTACAACATCGGTCACCTGATGACCATGGAAGGCGACTCGGCTGATCCGAAGGGCCGTTACCTGGTGGCGCTGAACAAGCTGTCGATCGACCGTTTCAACCCGGTCGGCCCGCTGCATCCGCAAAACCACCAGCTGATCGACATCTCGAACGACAAGATGCAACTCCTGTACGACATGCCGATTCCGCTCGGCGAGCCGCACTACGTGGTTGCCATCGAAGCTTCGAAGCTGAAGCCGGGCGTGCGCTACAAGGTCGGGACCGACTCCCGTACCGACAAGCCGAATCCGGGTGCAGTCCGTGCCGGCGAGGAAAAGATCGTCAAGAAGGGCAACAAGATCGAAGTCTTCGGGACGCTGATCCGCTCGCACATCACGCCGGAAACCATCGAGGCCGAAGTGGGTGACGAAATCACCATCCACTTGACCAACCTCGAACGGGCCCAGGATGAAACGCACGGTTTCGCCGTGTCGACCTTCAACGTGCATGCCTCGATCGAGCCGGGCAAGACGGTCACCGTCAAGTTCAAGGCTGACAAGGAAGGCGTCTATCCGTACTACTGCACGGAATTCTGCTCGGCGCTGCACCTTGAAATGCAGGGTTACCTGCTGGTCAAGCCGAAGGGCTGGAAGCCGGGCAAGACGGTCGAAGTCAAGGCCAGCTACACCGAAGCCGACTACAAGGCGACGGTGAAGAAGGTGGTCGATACGCAAGCCGTCATCGATTCCGTGGTCGGCTACATCGTCAGCACCAACTACAAGGACTTCCCGGACGTGGTGAACATGGTCGAAGACGCAACCGACCAGCTCAACAAGACCAAGGAAGCCAAGGCCAAGCATGAAGCCGCTGCCGCCAAGAAGGATTGGGACCAGGCCAACCTGTGGGCCGAGCAAGTCTGGCAATACCAGGTCAAGGCCGCCGACATCGGTCTGCGTGCCAAGACCTATCTTGAGCAGAACGGCGCCAAGAAGGTCAAGTAAGTCTGATGCCTCGATCCCGGATCGAGGCTGACCCAAGGGGGCGGTGAGCGCCGTCCCCTGTTTCCCGATTCAGGAGAGAGATAGATGAAACTGGTTCTTGCACTGCTTGCCGCTGGCCTCGTTGCCAGCCCCGTGATAGCGGCCCCGGATGGCGCCGCGCTGTACGCCGACAAAACCTGCAATGCCTGCCACGGCCCCAAGGGCGACAAGCCGCTGATGCCGAATTACCCGAAGATTGCCGGCCAGAACGCGGCCTACACCGAACAGCAGATGAAGGACATCAAGAGCGGTGCCCGCAACAACGGCCAGACGGCCGCCATGAAGGGCGTCATGCACTTGGTGAACGACGAGGAAATCAAGGCGATCTCGATTTTCCTCGCCAAACTGAAATAGATCGTTGCCGTTCCCCGGAACTGATACTTATCAAGGAATCCGGGGTTTCGACTGCCGACAATGGTCTGGCATTTCGAACAACACACCATCGAGGACATCGAAAATGAAAGCATCACTGTTGCTTATTGGCTTGCTCAGTGCAGGCATCGCCCTGGCGGGGCCGCCGGCCCCGAAGCAGGAAGGTATCGAAGGCAAGAATTACAAGTGGAATGCCCAGGAGGGCGAAAAGGTCGAGGCGCTGCACAAGAAGGGCGACGTCAAGAACGGCCAGGAAGCCTATGAAGTCTGCGGCGCCTGTCACCTGCCGTCCGGCGCCGGTCGTCCCGACGGCACCTTCCCGCAACTGGCCGGCCAGCACTCGACCGTGCTGATCAAGCAGATGGCCGACATCCGGGCCGGTCTGCGCGACAACCCGACCATGTATCCGTTTGCCATCACGCTGACCGATCCGCAGGAACTGGCCGACGCTGCCGCCTACATCAACAGCCTGTGCATCCCGCTTGAACACGGCAAGTATGAAGGCGTCGATGCCGCCATGCAGATTGCCAAGGGCAAGGAACTGTACGAAAAGCAGTGCCTCGAGTGTCACGGCAAGAACGGCGAGGGCGACAAGGCCAAGTTCTATCCGGTGATCGCCGGCCAGCACTACAAGTACCTGCTGCGCCAGATGACCGAGATTCGCGACGGCCATCGTCGTAACGCCAACCCGGACATGGTCAAGGTCATCAAGCCCTATACCAACGAGCAACTGGTGGCGATCTCCGCCTACCAGTCGAGCCTGGTGATGCCGGGCAATATGTGCAAGCCGAAGGCCGGCAAGAAGAAGTAAGAGCAGTCATTGTTTTGCCCGCTGCCCGCCCGAGGTGGGCAGCGTTTCTCCCGCAGGAAATCCGGGAGCCAAAGGAACAGAGAGCAGCATGATGGAAAAACAGAACAAAATCGTCGGTGGGCTGACCTTCATTGCGCTGGTCGCGCTGATCGCCGCCTATTTCGCACCGATCTGGTGGGTCTCGCTGACCGCTCCGAACTATCCGCCCGATGCCTTCCCGGACGGCATCCGCATCCATTTTCATTTCGATGGCGTCTATAACGGCTGCAAGGCGGCCGGCAAGGGCACGCGCATGGCCGGCGAAATCATCCAGAAGGATCTCGCGGCCGAGGATGAACGTTACAACCCGATCACCGATGCCGCCAAGAATGTCGACAAGGGCGCCGAAGGCCTCGACTGCGTGCATGAAATGAACACCATCAACCACTATGTCGGCATGTTCCCGATCGCCACCGGCGCGCCGGTCGAAAAGCCGCTCGCCAAGTTCTTCTTCGGCTTCTTCGCGGTGATGATGCTGGCCTTTGCCCTGCCCAGGAAAAAGCCGCGTCTGATCGTGTTGACCGCCGGCTTCGCCGCCGTCGCCGCCTGGATCATCGTCGACCAGTTCGTGCTCGGCCACCTCGAAAGCCATGTCCAGGATTACATGCGCGAATCCGGTACGTTCTTCAAGGACATGGATCGCATCCAGCAATGGGGCGACAACGTGCGCCAGGTGTCGCAATTCGTCATCTTCGGGCTGTTCGCGGTGATGGGTGTCGTCATCGCCGGTACGGCGAAGATCCGTCCCTTCCAGTTGCTGCTGGCGCTGGTCCCGGCGCTGCTGCCGGTCTTCTTCGTGATCACCTACGCCGGCTGGCTGTGGTTCTTCGGCCACAACATGCACCCGTGGGGCGCCTTCACGGTCAAGCCTTTCATGCCTACCGTGTTCGGCGAAGGCAAGGTTGCGCAGTTCTCGACCTTCTCCTATCCGTACTGGGGCTATGGCCTGCTTGTCATCATCTTCGCCTGCCTGATGCTGGCGCTGCTGATCCGGCGCAAGCAGTTGCGCGAAGGCCAGGCCGAGTAGCGTCATGCGGTACCTGAGCACACTGGGCCGGGCCGGACTGGCTGCGGCCATGCTGCTGGTCATCCCGCTTGGCAAGACCGAGCAGCAACTGGGCGCCACGGCCGACCTGAGCACCGCACCGCGGGTCGGCATCGATCGCCCGAAGCCGACCTACATGCTGATGCAGCGCGACAAGCGCGTGCACGGCCTGAAGCCCTTCCAGGCGCTGGTCGACCAGGCGGCGCCGGGGGCGGTGATCAAGCCGGCGCCCGGCGTCTATGCCGGCCCGGTCGTCATCGACAAGCCGCTGACCATCGATGGCGGCGGCCAGGTCACCATCGATGCCGGCGACCGCGGTACGGTCATGGTGCTCAATGCCGACCATGCGGTGATTCGCGGCCTGCACCTGACCGGTTCCGGCGATTCGCACGATACCGACGATTCCTGTCTCGACGTACGCGGCAACCATAACGTCGTCGAAAACAACGTTGCCGACAACTGCCTGTTCGGCATCGACCTCAAGCAGTCGAGCAACAGCGTCGTGCGCAACAACAAGGTGCGTTCCAAGGACCGCGAACTCGGCGCGCGTGGCGACGGACTGCGCCTGTGGTACAGCAACGACAACCTGATCGAGGGCAACGAGGTCATCGATTCGCGTGACATGGTCGCCTGGTATTCGCACCGCAATGTCTTTCGCGGCAATCTCGGCCGGCGCAGCCGCTACTCGCTGCATTTCATGTTCGCCAACGACAACGTGGTCGAGCGCAACCGTTTCTACGACAACGCGGTCGGCGTCTATTTCATGTACACCGAGGGTGGTGTCGCCCGCAACAACGTCATCTCGCATGCCACCGGCGCCACCGGCATGGGCTTCGGCTTCAAGGAAGCCTCCGGCACGCTGCTCGAGAACAACGAAATCATCTATTGCGGCATCGGCATCGGCTCCGACCTGTCGCCCTTTCAGCCCGACAGCACCATCGAGATCCGCGGCAACCGCTTCGCCTACAACGGCATCGGCATCCAGTTCAACAGCGAGACGGGCGGCAACAACGTCGTCGACAACGTCTTCGAGGGCAACCTGACCCAGGTCAGCTACGGCGGGCGCGGCGACAACAACAATAATGCGCGCAATGTCTGGCAGGGCAATTACTGGGACGACTACCAGGGCTTCGACCGCGATGGTGACGGCTACGGCGACCAGAAGCACGAGCTCTACGCCTACGCCGACCAGATCTGGATGGAAATGCCGATTGCCCGCTTCTTCCGCAGCTCGCCGGTCATGGAACTGCTCGATTTCCTCGAGCGCCTGGCCCCGTTCTCAACCCCCGACCTGATCCTGCGCGACGAAAAGCCACGCTTCATCAAGCCCGCACGCCTGGCCCTGTCATGAACGCACCTGTCGAAAAACCGAAAAAGCCGGCGATGTCGCTGGAAAAGGCCGCCAAGGCGCGGCGCAAGTTTCTCCAGTCGGTCGGCCTGACCGGCGGTGTGGTCGGCCTCTCGCTGCTCGGCTACATCCCGGTGCTGAGCGCCTCGGCGCAACGCCTGCGTCCGCCCGGCGCGCTCAACGAGTCCGACTTCCTGTCCTCGTGCATCAAGTGCGGCCAGTGCGTCCAGGTTTGCCCGGTGCAGGCGATCAAGCTCGGTGACCTGATCGACGGCTTTGGCGTCGGCGTTCCGCACATCGACCCGCGCCAGCAGGCCTGCGATTTTTCCTGCGATGCCGTGCAGTGCATCCTGGCCTGTCCGACCGGCTCGCTGACCTACAAGAAACCGCCTTTCCTGAATATCCGCGAGGGTGCCTTGCTCGCCGCAGCGCCCATCCTCAAGGCCAAGGAAAACGATCCCGAGCCGACGCTCAATCTCAAGGAACGCATCGGCGTTGCCCGCCTGGCCCGGCCGTCCGCCTGTCTTGCCGTGCAGGGCAAGGGCTTCAAGGGGCAGGCGCGCGGCGCCGGCTTTGCCGGAAAAATGCGTTACATGGACGTCGACCGCTGGAAACCGATCCCGATCACCGAGCATCCCTACGACCTGCCGCTGTGCGACCTGTGCGTGCGCGAATGCCCGGTCAAGGGCGCCATCGAGTTGCGCCCCTTCACGGCGGCTGACGGTACCTCGCGCATGCAGCCGGTCGTCCTCGAACCCTGCGTCGGCTGCGGCGTCTGCGAAATGGTCTGCCCGGCCGAGCCGGCGGCGATCATCGTCGATGCGCAGGCGACCTGGCACGGCGAAGTCGCGCTGGCACCGGCCGTCACGCCGAAGGAGCCGTCATGAGCCGTTTTGCCGATCTGTTCATGGGCATGCTCGGCGCCGCGCCGAAGAAGCCCGAGGTGGTGTCCGAGCGGGTGCAGACGATCATGTTCCGCAAGTACGAGGACAAGGATCGCTACATCAAGGAAAAGATGCACGCCCGCGACCATCACCTGGTCAGCCACAAGTGGCGCAACCGGCGCTGGGCGGTGCTGCTGGCGGTCAACCTGCTGTTCGTCTTCAGCTTCTGGCTCGACATCCAGATTCTCGAAGGGGCGCTGACCGCCTCGCGCTTTGTCGGCTTCCACCTGATCGACCTCAATTCGGCGCTGCAGGTGATGCTCGCTCACAAGCACATCATCGTGAACCTGTTCATCGGCACCTTCACGGTCTTCCTGATCTGGGTGCTGCTCGGCGGCCGGACCTTCTGTTCCTGGGTCTGTCCCTACCACCTGCTTGCCGAATGGGCCGAGGCGCTGCATCTCAAGCTGGTCGAGAAGAAGCTGGTCACCGATCACGAGTTCCACCGCGGCACGCGCACCGTGTTCTGGCTGCTCTTTGCGCTGCTCGCCATCGTCACCGGCTACACCGTGTTCGAAACCCTGTCGCCGACCGGCATCCTGTCGCGCGCCCTGATCTACGGGCCGGGCCTGGCGCTCGGCTGGGTCGGGTTGCTGCTGGTGTTCGAGATCGTCTATTCGCGCCGAGCCTGGTGCCGCTACGTCTGCCCGATCGGTCTCACCTACGGTGCGGTCGGCGCCCTGTCGCCGCTGCGCGTCAGCTTCCACGTCGAGCATTGTTTCCACGAGGGCGACTGCCGCAAGGTCTGCCTCGTGCCGCACGTGCTCGACGTCACGGTCAAGGGCCGGGCGAGCGAGGAAAGCATGAGTCTCGGGCCGGATTGCACGCGCTGCGGTTTGTGCGTTGATGTCTGCCCGACCGGCGCCCTGCGTTATGAAGTCAAGGGTCTGTCGCAACTGCTCTGAGCGGTCGACCCGATAAAAACAGGCATTTTCACTCGATGACTCCCATGATCCAATTCAACAACCTGGCCAAGACCTTCCGCCGCGCCCGCGTCCTCGACGGCATCAGCCTCGACATCGGACTCGGCGAGCGTGTCGCGCTGATCGGCTCGAACGGCGCCGGCAAGACGACGCTGATCCGCTGCCTGCTCGGCGAATACACCTTCGACGGCACGGTCGCCATCGCCGGCCTCGATCCGCGCCAGAACCGCACCGAGGTGCTCGGCAACATCGGCTTCGTGCCGCAGCTGCCGCCGCCGCTCAAGATGCCGGTCGGCCAGCTGATCGAATTCTCGGCGGCGCTGTGCGGCACCGATCCGCAGCGCATCCACGCCATTGCCCGCCGTCTCGGGCTCGATCTCGAAAGCATCTTGGCGCGCCAGTTCGTGCGCCTGTCCGGCGGCATGAAGCAGAAGCTGCTGATCGCCATCGCGCTCGGCCGCGATGCCAAGGTGCTGGTCATGGACGAGCCGGCCGCCAATCTCGACCCGGAAGCGCGCAAGATCTTCTTTGATCTGCTCGCCGAACGTATGGACGAGGTGACGATGATCATCTCCAGCCACCGCCTCGACGAGGTCTCGGCCCTGGTCAACCGGGTGATCGAGATGGATATGGGCAAGATCGTCCTCGATGACAAGGTCGCCGATGCCGTGACGCTGACTGCGGTGCTTGACTGCCGCATCGCCCTGAGCCGCTTCGAGCCGGCCTTCGCCAAGGCACTCGATGGCTGGAAATTCACGGCCAGCGCCGACAACCTGGTTTGGGAAGGCGCCATCGCCGGCCCGGATCGCCTGCGTTTCCTCGGCATCGTGTCGCGCTACACGGCGCTGGTCAGCGACTTGTCGCTGGCCGAGGCGAGGGCCTGAACGTGTGCCAGTCCGGACGTCGTCACTTCATCGGTCGACTCGCCCTCGGCGGCATTTTCCTGACGCCGCTGGCTGCCGCGCTGTCCGGTTGTCGCAAGGGCAACTGGCCGGAAGGCATGGTCGAGATCCACTGGGATCGCACGACCTGCCACCGCTGCGGCATGGTCATCTCGGACCGGCGTTTCGCCGCCGAGATCGTCGGCGGGCCGAACAACACCGCCTTCTTCTTCGACGATGTCGGTTGCCTGGTGTTCTGGCTGCGCGACAAGGCGGGCCAGTACCCGTGGCTGACCGATGCGGCGACCCGGCTCTGGGTGGCCGACAGCGACAGCCCGAGTCGCGACGAGATGCGCTGGTTCGATCCGCGCCAGGTGCACTACGCCGCCAAGTCGTCGCCGATGGCTTACAACTTTGGCGCTGTCGGCAGTCCGCTGCCGGGCAGCGTCGATTTCAACGAAATGCGCCGGCTGACGCTGGCCAAGGGAAAGTAAGTTGGTAGTTGTCAGGAATTTGAGATGTTAGTAAGCATTGCACTCGCGTCTTTCCCTGCCAACTTGCTCCTGAATCCTGAATACTGGATCCTCAAATGAAACAACTGTGGTTGACCGCCAAGCTCGATATTGTCGAATCCCTGCGTGCGCGCTGGTTCCAGATCTACACGCTGATCTTCGGCGGCATCGTCGCGCTGCTCTTCCTGTTCGGCCTGACCGAGTCGCGTGTGCTCGGCTTCATCGGCCTGTCGCGCCTGCTCGTCACCTATATCCAGCTGACCATGGCGATCCTGCCCATCTTCGTGCTGATCACCACGGTGCGCTCGGTGGCCGGCGACCGCGAGGCAGGCGTCTTCGAATACCTGCTGTCGCTGCCGGTGTCGCTGTTCGCGTGGTTCTGGGGCAAGATCATCGGCCGCTACATCGTCGTCTTCGCGCCGGTCTTCCTCGCCATGCTGGCCGCGGTCGGTTGGGCGACCATCCTGGGCATCGAGGTGCCCTGGGCGATCTTCGGCTACTACAGCGCCTTGCTCGCCGTGATGTCGGCCTGCTTCCTCGGCATCGGCATGCTGATCTCGGCCCTGGCGCGCAGTACCGACATGGCGCAGGGCGCTGCCTTCATGGTCTGGCTCGGCCTGCTCCTCTTCCTCGATCTGATCCTGCTCGGCGTCATGATCCAGGGCAAGGTGGCGCCCGAAGTCGCCGTCATGCTCGCCCTGCTCAATCCGCTGCAGGTCTTCCGCACCGCGGCGCTTGCCATGTTTGACCCGCAACTGATCGTGCTCGGGCCGTCCGCCTACGTCGTGCTCGACCTGTTCGGCGCCGAGGGCTTCCGCCTGTTCGCGCTGGTCTATCCGACACTGATCGGCCTGCTCAGCGCCTGTGCCGGCTACTTCGTGTTCAAGCGGGGCGACCTGCCATGAAATACCGCCTGGCGCTGTTCGCCCTGCTTGGCTGGGCTGCCCTGGCGCTGGCCGAGCCGACGCCGGGCAATCCGCTCTTCGCGACCACTTTCAATGATCTCGCCGGCCAGCCGCAGGCCTTGCGCCAGTGGCAGGGCAGGCCGCTCATCGTCAATTTCTGGGCGCGCTGGTGCGGCCCCTGCCGCGCCGAAATTCCCGATTTTGCCAAGGTCGACCGCCAGTACAGGGGTAAGGGGCTGGTCGTGCTCGGCATCGGCATCGAAGACCAGGCCGATCCGGTGCGCGAGTTCGCCAAGGCCTACGAGATGGACTACCGCGTCCTGATCGGCAAGACGCAGGGCCTGGAATTGATGCAGGCGCTCGGCGACAAGGTGATGGGCTTGCCCTTCACCGTGGCGGTCGACCGCAGCGGCAGGGTCATTCTTGCGCGCGCCGGGCGGATCAGTCCGACCGAGCTGACCGCCCTCGCCGAAGCGCTGCTCAAGTAGCCATGCCGGAAAGCATTGATCCGCTCGAACACAGCTTCGGCCGTCAGCCGGTCGTCACCGACGAACGCCGGGCGCGCATCCGCGAAGTCTTCGAAGTCGTCGCGCCGCGCTACGACCTGATGAACGACCTGATGAGCTTCGGCATCCACCGCCTGTGGAAGCGCTGCCTGCGCCGCCGTTGCGCCGGCATCACCGGGCAGGTCGTCGACCTCGCCGGCGGTACCGGTGACGTGGCGCGCCTGCTCGCCGATGGTGAACGCATTGTCACCGTCTGCGACCCCAGCCTGGCGATGATGGCGGCCGGTCGGGCGCAAGGCGGTGTCGCACTCAACTGGCTGGCCGGCGAGGCCGAAGCGCTGCCCTTTGCCGCCAACAGCGTTGATCTGCTCACCGTTTCCTTCGGGCTGCGCAACGCGACCCGGCTCAGTCAGGCGCTGGCCGAAATCCAGCGCGTGCTGAAACCGGGCGGGCATTTCGTCTGTCTCGAGTTCTCGCGCCCGGTGCGCTGGCTGGCACCCTTCTACGATCTCTATTCCTGGCTGGTGATTCCCCGTCTCGGGGCGGCCGTGGCCGGCCAGCCGATCGCCTACCAGTACCTGGTCGAATCGATCCGGCGCTTTCCCGACCAGGCGGAGTTTGCCGCACTGGTCGGCGCAGCCGGCTTGATCAATGTGCGCTGGGAAAACCTGTCGTTCGGGATTGCCTGCCTGCATTTCGGCGAGAAGCCGCCGGCAGCGGCAGGCTGGTGATTTCAGGAGCGACCGGCGTGCGCGGCTGGCGTGGTTTTCACCAGGCGGCAGGGCGCTGCTGGCGCATGCTCGCGCTCGCCCTGGCTGTCGAGCACGGCGCGTAGCTGCGCCAGATCGAGAATCTCGATTTTCTTGCCGTAGACCGTGATCAGTTCATGCTCGACCAGTTCGTGCAGGATGCGCGAAAAGTGTTCGGCCGTGATGCCCAGATGCGAAGCAATGGTTCCCTTGCTCGCCGGCAGGATGACGACCGGCACTGTGCTCAGGACGGCGGCCGGCTTCATCTGGCGCAGGATGTAATCGACAATGCGCTGCTTGCCCGAGCGCATGCCATTGAATTCCTGGTTCTGGAAAAGCTGATGCAGGTTGCTCGACAGGCAGGTGATCAGCTGCCGGGCGAGTTGGGCATTTGTTTCCAGCGCCTGCAACACCGATGTCTTGGTGATGTAGATGAAGCTCGCATCGCTCAGGGCCTGGGCGCTGAGCGGGTAGGGCTGGTCCATGAACATCGCCGATTCGCCGAAACTCTGCCCCGGCATCAGGATTTCGATGACTTTCTCGCTGCCGCCCAGTGAGTTGAAGAGCAATTTGACCTTGCCGGAAACGATCAGATAGAAGCCGTGGCAGGGATCGCCCTTGTGAAAGAGGATTTCTCCCTTGCCGGCCTGGAGGTTGCGCGCGGAAGCGGCGATGCGCTCCAGTTCGAGCGCCGACAGGGGGCTGAACAGGGGCAGGGCGGCCAGTTGCGTGACGATGCCGTCCGGGATTGCCGGATCGACGCGGGCGCATGCGTAACGTGAAATGAACGGGGCCATGGTGATTCTCCTGATTCCTGACCGCAGTCTGATGGTCGCTGCGATGGAGTCAGTGTAGGTTTGGCCCGGCGCTGCCGGCAGCAGACATCCCCTGATTGTTGCCTAGGAATAACATCGATTGCGGGTAGGAATATTCCTAGGGCGGCGCCGCTCAGGCATCGAGCCCGTCGGGGCCGCCGATCAGCTGGTGGCGGATGGCGTAATGGATGAGGTCGGCCGTGTTGGCGAGATTCATCTTTTCCTGGATGCGCGTCTTGTGCGTACTGATCGTCTTGACGCTGAGATTGAGCTCGCGGCCGATGTCGGTAACGCCCAGGCCGCGCGCCAGCAGCATGAAGACCTGGTATTCGCGGTCGGTCAGCCGGCTGTGCGGCGCGCCGTTGCCGGCACCGGTCAACATGTCCATGGCGAGCTTTTCCGCCACTGCCTGGTTGACGAAGAGGCCGCCGCCAACCACCTTGCGGATGGCCTGGGCGAGCAGGGCCTCGGCGCTGTCCTTGCACAGGTAGCCGGAGGCGCCGGCTTTCAGCGCGCGGACGGCGTAGAGATCTTCCTTGTGCATGCTGAGGATCAGGATGGGCAGGCGGGGAAACTCGCCCTTGATCTGCTTGATCAGTTCGATGCCGCTCTTGCCCGGCATCGACAGGTCGAGTACCAGGGCGTCCCATTGCCCGGTGCGCACCAGGCTGAGCGCCTGGTGCCCGTCGCAGGCCTCGCCGGCAACGACGATGTCGCCGGTATCGTGCAGGATGTGCTTGAGGCCGGCACGCAGGATGTCGTGGTCGTCGGCAATCAGGATGCGGATCATGTTGCAGCATCTCCCGGTTTCGGAAAAGTGGCGTCAATCCGGCAACCCCGGCCGGGTTGACTGGCGATGGTCAGGTGGCCGCCGAGCATCTTGACGCGCTCCTGCATGCCGAGCAGGCCGAAGGTCTTCTTGCCCTGGTCGGGCAGAAAGCCCTGGCCATCATCCTCGATGCAGACCTGGATGCTGTCCTCGGCGTCGTTGATCTCGATACTCAACTGGCCGGCCGCGGCATGGCGCAGGACATTGGTCAGCGCCTCCTGGACGAGGCGGAAAATGGCGATGGCGAGCTCGCCGCCGAGGCTGAATTCCTCGCGGTTCATGTGCAGCCGGCAGGCGATGCCGGTGCGCTCCTCGAATTGCGTGACGTGGTGCTCGACGGCGGCGGCCAGTCCGAGCACGTCGAGCATGCCGGGGCGCAGACCTTCCGAGATCCGGCGCAGCGTGTCGATGGTGCGCTCGACCAGGATATAGGCGCCGTTCGCCCGGTCGACCGCCTGTACACCGAGTTTTTCACTTTGATTGCGCAACCAGCCGAGATCGATGCGCAGCGAGGTCAGCGTCTGGCCGAGTTCGTCGTGCAGTTCGCGCGCGATGCGGGTGCGCTCCTCCTCGCGCACGCCCTGCAGGAAGCCGGCCAGTTCCTGCAGGCGGCTTTGCGATTCGATCAGCCGGGCCTGGGCTTCGAGCAACTGGGCGGTACGTTCCTTGACGCGCTCTTCGAGGCCGCTCTGCAGGCGGCGCAACTCGGCATGGGTGCGCACCCGGGCCAGCACTTCCTCGGGCCGGTAGGGCTTGGCGATGAAATCGACGGCACCGAGCGCAAAACCGCGCAGGGTATCGGCCTCGTCGCGCAGTGCGGAAAGGAAAATGACCGGAATGTCGCGCGTGCGTGCGTCGCTTTTCAGGCGACGGCAGACTTCAAAACCGTCGATGCCGGGCATGCGGATGTCGAGCAGGATCAGTTCCGGCGGCTTGGCCTGGGCCGAACGCAGCGCCATCGCACCCTCCGGGGCCGGGCGCACGGCGTAGCCGGCCTGGGTCAGCAGTTCGCAGAGCAGTTCGAGCGAGGCCGAGGTGTCTTCGACAATCATCACTTCGGTGCGGGCGGTCGACGTGTTTTGCATGCTCATTCCTCGTTGTCGAGTATGCCGAGCACCTGCCAGAGGCGCTGGTAGCGGCGGGTATCAGAGAATTCGCCCAGTCCCCTGGCCAGTTCCGGATAGTCGCCGGCGAGTTCGCGCAAGGCCGTGGCGATCTGTTCCGGGTTCAGTGAAATGGCAGCCTGGGCCAGGCGGGCGCGAATTTCGGGCGGCAGGGCAAGCAGGTCGGCGGCGGAAATCTCGCCGGCGCTGCCGAATGTTGCCGGCTCGGTTTGCGTCTGCCGACGGGTGAAATGAATGGCGAGCTGCCTTTCCAGTGTCGCATAGAGTTCGTCTTCCTCGTAAGGCTTGCTCAGGAAGTCATCCGCACCGGCGGCAAGTGCGGCTTCGCGGCTTTGTTCGAGGGCGTTGGCAGTCAGCATGACGATGCGCGGCCGGGCTGGTCCGTGCGTGCTGCAAATGTGCCGGATGGCATCCAGACCGTTCCCGTCGGGCAGAAACCAGTCCATGAAGACGAGGTCGGGCAGCTCGCTCCGCATGGCACTCTTCGTCTCGCCAACGCTGGCGGCTTCGCTGACCCGGAAACCCAGCGGTTCGATCAGCGAGCGCACGAGCAGGCGGGATTCGGGAATGTCATCCACCACCAGAACGTGGTGCCCCTGCTGCGCCGCTTCGAGTGCGACGACACGCCCTTTCGGCGGGGTGCTCAGGGCTTGCTTGCCGGCGCTTACCGCCAGCGCGAAACTGAAAGAGGAACCCACGTCCGGCGTCGATTCAAGCGCCAGTTCGCCGCCCATCATTGCCACGTATTGCCGGCTGATGCTCAGGCCGAGGCCGGTGCCGCCTTGTTGTGGCACCCCGGCCTGTTCGAAGGGGCGGAAAATGCGTTCCTGATCCTCGGGGCGGATGCCGATGCCGGTGTCGCGCACGCTGAAAGACAAGCGTACCCGAACGTCATCCAGTCTGGTGCTGTGCACGCTCAGGGCCACCTTGCCGTGCGGGGTGAATTTGATCGCGTTCGACAGCAGGTTGAGCAAGACCTGGCGCAGCATCAATGGGTCGAGGATGACCGTTGCCGGCAGGTCGGCAGCCTCGAGATGCAGCGCCAGCCCGGCCTGTTCGGCACGCAGGCGCATCATGCCGACGACTTGTTCGAGCAGGCTGGCCGGATCGATTTCTTCCTGGTGCATCTCCATCTTGCCCGACTCGATCTTGGATAGTTCCAGGACGTCGTTGATCAGGGTCAGCAGGTGATTGCCGGAGTGGTTGATGATTTCGACGTGGCGGCGCTGCAGGTCGGCCAGGGCCGGGTCTTTTTCCATCAGCTGCGAAAAGCCGATCACGGCATTGAGCGGGGTGCGCAGTTCGTGGCTCATGTTGGCGAGGAAGGTCGATTTCGAGCGATTCGCCGCCTCGGCCGCATCGCGTGCCTCGGTCAGTTCCTCGGTGCGCTTGCGGACCTGCTCCTCGAGGTCTTCGCGGTAGTTCTGCAATTCCTGCTCGATACGCTTGCGCTCGGTGATGTCGGAAAAGATCGAGATGAAGCGGCGTATCCGGCCATCCGGCCCTTTCAGGGCCTGGATCGAGATTTCCTCGGGAAAGATCTCGCCGGATTTGCGCTGATTCCAGAGTTCACCGCGCCAGTGGCCTTTTTCCGTCAATTGGGCCCACAACTGCTGGTAAAAGGCAGCGTCGTGCCGGCCCGACTTGAGCAGGCGCGGGTTCTGGTGAATCACTTCGTCACGCTTGTAGCCGCTGATCCGGCAGAAGGCATCATTGACCCAGAGGATGCTGCCGTTGGCGTCGGTAATCACGGCACCTTCGGCCATGGCGCCGAAGGCCATCTCGTTTTCGTGGCGCTCCTCATCGAGCCGGGTTCTCTCGATATTGCGCCGGCGGGCCAGGTAGCCAAAACTCAGAAAGCCGGCCAGACCGATGATCCAGATGCCAAAGTGCCAGAGCTGGATGGCATGCCAGGTGGGCTCCTGAGCGGTGCGGTAAGCGTTCAGATTGATCGAGATGGTCGCGCCGCCACGCAGGCCGCCCACCGGTACCAGGGTGTCGCGGTGACATTCCAGGCATTCCTTTTCCATGCGCATCGGGATCATCGCCCGCATCAGGCCGTGCGAGCCCTTGGCCGGCACCGATTCGGTGACCAGCTCGGAACCTTTGCTCAGCGCCTCCAGCGCACTTGACTCCCAGTCGTCGGGGGCGTTTTCGACATTGCGCAACTGCTTCGAGGTCAGCCGTTCGCGCCCGCCGAAGGCGCTGTTGCTGGTTTCCTGGATGGCGAGCAGCAGATGCATGGGCGTCACGGAAACCAGGCGCAGGTATTCGCCATTGGCCTGGGCGACGAAAACGTGCTCGGCTTCCTCCAGTGAGTTGAAGGGGCGCAGGTGTGCCTCGCGGATGAAGACACCGCCGACACTCGATGCCCACTTGCGGATCGACATGTCTTTCTTGAGGTTGGCAACGGCATCGATGCGGGCGAGGGCGTTCGCCGTCCGGTTCAGTTGTTCGCGCTGGGTGAGCAGCGAGGAGAGCACGAGAATTGTCCAGATGACGATCAGCAGCAGGATGGCTTTCACGCCGGGCCAGTGGGTCGAGCGGTTTGCCGCATTGCGCATCGCTATCGTCCCTTGCCGTTGGCGACGTCAGTTTTTGTCTGCAACAGGCCTGGGGCGTTTTCCGCTCTGGAGGTGCGTTGCCTGAAGCAGCTGGCAGCGGATGGGCGTTTCATCGTCGCGTTCAAGGGCCTGAGAGGGAGGGCTGAACAAAGCTTTCCCGCTGCCGGACTGGCGTGGCGCAGCCTGCAGCAGGACGGGGACCTGTCACCCGCTAGGCCTGTATCTCCAGGGTGACTCGGTTGATGGTATCAATCCGGGCCGGGAGAAAAATTGATGTATGCAAAATTGGCGAAAATTGCCGCCCCATCCGGTCGACCCTGCCCGACGGCCGAATTTGCCCTTCCCGGTCAGTGCAGGCAGGGTGCCTCGATCGGCAGGCGCAGAATGAAACGCGCCCCTGTCCTTCCTTGCTGCGGGTCGAGGATCAGGCTGCCACCGAGAAGTTCCGCTTCGGCGCGGGCCAGCGCAAGGCCCAGCCCCAAGCCTCCCTGAAACTGCTGCTGGTGCAATTGTCCCTGCCGGAAGATTTCGAAAATGTTGTCGCGGGCGGCTGGTGGAATGCCGGGGCCGGTGTCGGCAATGCAGATGACGATATCTTCGTGGTCGCGTTCGACGGCAATATTGATCTCGCCTTCTTGTGTGAATCGGATGGCGTTCTCAATGAGCGGCGCCAGACTTCTGGTCATCCGCCGAGGGTCATTGCACACGATCTCCGGGCTGTTTCGCGCAAACTGCAGGTTGAGCACGATTCCCTTTTTTTCTGCGGTCGGTGCGTTTTCCCGGATCAGCGACTCGATCAGTTCGTGCGTGCAGCTCGGTGAGGCCATGACTTTCGCCTCGCCTGCCTTGATTTCACTGAGATTGAGCATGTCGTCGAGCAGTTTGAACAGCCGCGCACCGCTTTCGTGGATGATGGCCGCGTACTCGGTGTTCTCCGCTGCGTTCGGATCATTGCGGATCAGTTCGGCGATGCCGATGATGCCGTTGAGGGGAGTCTTGAGTTCGAGCGTGAGCATTTCCAGGAAAGCCGATTTCAGCTGGCTGGCTTCTTCTGCGCGTTGCAGGCTGAGTGCGAGCTGGCGATTTGATTCCTGCAGTTCGGCGGTGCGCAGCGCGACTTCCTGTTCCAGCCGGTCGTGCGAGTCCTGCAATGCCTGCTCCGCCCGGCGTTGCGCGCTGACGTCCTGGAGGGTTTCGACAGCCCCGATGATCTTGCCATCCTCACTGCGCAGCGGTGCTGCGGTAAAGAAAAAATGCCGTCCTTCCGGCGTCATCTGCGGGAAAAAGGTTTCGGCTTCGTAGGCATCGACGATGATGGGCGAACGCCGCAGGTGGTTGTCGCGGTAAAGCTCCTCGGCCAGGGTTTCCACCCGTCCATCGACAATCAGGTCAGCCAGGGTCGAACGACGGCTGGGATAAAAAGCCTGCCAATGATTGCTGGTGCCCAGCATTTCAGCGGCACTGATCCCCAGCAATTGTTCGCACCCCTTGTTCCACTTGATGACGCGATGCTGGGCATCAATCACGAAACAGGGCACCGGACTGGTGTCCAGAATGTCAGCACAGGGCACCGGGCTGGATGGGAGCTCCGCGGCAGAAATGCCATGGCTTGCCGTCGAAACGTGGCAGGTCTTTGGGCTGGCGTCCGGGAGCTGGTCTGGCATTTTCTTGCTTTCCTGAATTGGCGGTGAGGTTTGCGCGATCAACGGGGCTAATTCTACATCGAATTTTTCATATTTGTTGTTATTATTATTTATAGGTGTGGGCCGTTGTTCAAGAATGGGCCCAGCCCCGTTCTCTTGCCCGGTTGCCGGAGACCCCGGCCATTTTTCTGCTGGCAGATTTTTCTGGATGGTGTAAAGTCAGATTAAGCAGTTGTTTTATTGAAAGGATTGTCATGGATATCTCCTCTGTCACTTCCAGTCTGGGTTCTTATACCAGCGCCAGTACTCCCGCCAGCCAGACGCAGCAAGCCCAGCAGACGCAGCAAGCGCAGCAGGCAGAACGGCGTGAGTCCCGCCTGCAGGAAGCCAACGAACGCAAGGAAGAAACGCCGCGTCCGGTGGTCAATACGCAAGGGCAAACCACGGGTTCCCTGATTAACGTGACTGCCTGAGGCAGCCGCCCGGCTGATGACAGGACTCATCGGGTGATCAAATGGCGATCAGTTCAACCTCCAGCGCGCAAAGCCTGAGCAGTGGCTTGTGGGTTCAGTTGCAACAGCAACAGGCCCAGCGTGCCGCCGATCAGGCTGAGCAAAAAGCGCGCTCCCTGCAGGCGCAGGCTCGGGATGCGAAATCGGTTGCCAATCGCGCACAGGAAAATGCCCGTTCGCTGCAAGTGCAGTCGGAGCAGGCCGAAGGCGAGGCTTCGAATGCCCGGCTGAATGTGGTGTCACAGCAATCGAAGGCCAAGCTGGACAGTCAGTTCAGTGACTGGCACCAGCAATTGACCAAGGCGCTTGATACCACGGCAAGCAAGGTCACCACGCCCGCCTCGCCGACAGTCAACGCCGAGGGGCAAACCACCGGAACCCTGGTTAACGTCGTCGCCTGACTGGCTGGCTTTTGAAACACAAATCGCAGGTGAAACCGGCCTGCGATTTTTTTCGCCGGTAATGTTCTGGCGCTCTGGTATCTTTGCCGGCGTCGATTATTCGAGATACATGAAGGAGAGTACTTTGCCAGTCAATCACTGGTGCGCATCGGTGGATGCCACCATTCAACTGCGAACCGGGTGTAACCCGCTGGAGAAACATGGTCCGCAGGCGGTTGTAGTGCACGCGGACGCCTGGGCGCCGATGGATGCCATTGCCAATCCGCACGACATCCGTCAGGTTGTCGATTACGAAGTCATTTTTCTTGCGATCCGCAAGCTCGAAGGCAACGCTCACTGCGAATGTCTGGAATCGAGCATTCTCGAAGTCATGGATGCGATCTTTGGCATGCCCATCGTCAGCTCGGCCTTTATCTCCATGCATAAACCCCATGTTTACAACGGACAGGCAACTCCGGCCATTTCCTTGTCGATGACGCGCGAACAATGGCTGAAAACGCCCCGTTGATCGCGGCCATCGGTGCTGTTGCCAGCAACGGCATGCTTGGCCTTGATGGCTGGTTGCCCTGGGATATTCCGGAAGAGCTGGCTTATTTCGAGTCCACTGTTGCCGGTGCGGCGTTGGTCATCGGGCGGCTGACCTATGAGTCGATGGACGTCGTGCCGGTCGATTCCTTTATCGTCAGCCGGCAATCGGACCTTTCCCTGCGTCCGGGTTGCCAGCGTGTTGATTCCGTCGAGCAGGGGCTGGCGGCCGCTGTGGCAACCGGCAAGCCGGTTTTCGTGATTGGCGGCGCCTCCGTCTATGCCGCTGCCTGGCCGTACTGCCAGCGCTTTTACCTGACCCGCATAGAAATGCCGTTTGCCGGCGATACCTTGTTCCCGGATAGCATTCCGCTGGCAGACTGGCGGGTTGTCAGCGACGAGCGCAAGACCTACCGCGAGCGCAAGACGGGGCAGGACGTAGTGTGTCGTTTTATCCTGTATGAACAGCCAATGCCTCGCCTTGTCGTGCAAGATGATTGCAAAAAAGGCCCGGTCTCATCAAAATTGGTCTAACCAATCACAAGAAGACAAAAATGGTGAGGCAAGCGCCACAGGCGCCAGAGAAATATATCCGGAAGGGACGTCAGTTATGGCGGGTCATGGTCCTGCTTGTCGCCGGCAGTTTTCTTGTGCTCGCCTACAACCTCTGGTCTGCATATCAGGAAACACGTGCTGAAGCCGAGTTGACGGCAAAAAATTATGCAGAGCTGATTGATGCGAGGCTGGACTCGACGCTACGCCGTATAGATGCCGACTTGGTTCGTCTTGCTGACCGCTTCCCGAAAACCTTGTTGAATCCCGGTGTCATTGGCTTGGCATCTCTGGCGTTGGAAGCGGAGCTTGAGCGCTATCGCATCGACTTTCCCGAGGTGGGGGATTTTCAGTTGGTGGACGCGTCCGGGAAAATGCTGTTCGTGAGTGGAGATGTCAGCGTCGCTGATCGGAGTTATTTTGCCCTGGTACGAGATCAGCCAGATATCGGCACGGTGTTTTCTGAGATGGTGACTTCGCGCCTCAACGGTAGTCCTTCTATCGTTGCCGCCCGGGCCATACGGCATCAGGATGGCAGTTTCCTCGGGCTGGTTATTGTGCCTTTGCGTCTTGAGTATTTTGCCCATCTTTTCGATTCACTGAAGCTTGGGCCTGAGGGGGCATTTTCCATCCGCAGGCTTGACGATCATTCGCTTGTTTTTGTCGCGCCGGCGATGCCGGTAAAGTTCAATGAACATCCTGGCAAGGATTTCCCGATGGTGGATGTTCTCGCCGCAGGAAGTCGTTTCGGGGTGCTGGCATTTCCGTCTGCGGTGGATGGCGTGCCCAGAATCGTCGCGTACCGCGTGCTTGAGCGCTATCCGTTTTATGTCATGGCCGGGGTCGCAGAAAGTGATGTGTTGAGCAACTGGCGGCAGCGTGTGTGGGCTGGTAGTTTGGTCAGCCTGCTGTTGCTCTCCGGTCTGGCGCTGCTGCTGTTCTGGCTGTTCCGCGCCCAGGAGCGGGAAGTGCTGGCACTCGCCGATTTGCACAAAAGCAAGGATCAGCTGAAGACGGCGCAGCGCATAGCCCAGTTGGGCAGCTGGGAACTCGATCTCGCCAGTCGTCGGGTGGTGTGCTCCGAGGAATTGCAACAGATCTTCGAGTTCGAGCCGTTTTTGCCGGAGCGCAGCTACGACGATTTTGTTGCCCTGGTGCACCCGGAAGACCGGGACGCCGTCAATCGCGAGTATCGCGAGGCGATGCGCAAGCGCAGCCTCCTGATGGTCAGGCACCGTCTGCTGATGCCCGATGGTCGGGTCAAATACCTGCTCGAAACCGGCGAGGCGCACTATGGCGAGGATGGCCGGGTACTGCGGATTGTCGGGACATCGCAGGATGTGACCGGTCAGCATCAGATGGAATCACGCATGCAGTTGCTCGCCAGCGCGTTCCATTACAGCGGTGAAGCCATCCTGATTACCGACGGCGACAACAAAATCGTGACGGTCAATCCCGCTTTCACCAAGCTGACGGGCTACGAGCCGGAAGAGGTGATCGGCAGCAACCCGCGCATCCTCTCCGCCGGGCGCACGACGCAGGAAGAATACAAGGAGATGTGGCTGACCATCGGCGAGCGCGGCTTCTGGCAGGGCGAAATCTGGGATCGGCGCAAGGATGGCGCGATCTACCCGAAGTGGATGACGGTCTCGGTGATCCGCAATGAAGACGGTTCGATCGGTAACCACATTGCCCACTTTACCGATGTCTCGTCGGAGCGTGCTGCCGAAGCCCAACTCCAGCATATGGCCCATCACGACGTGTTGACCGGCCTGCTCAATCGCCTCAGCCTGAAGGGGCGCCTCGACCAGGCGCTGGCCGCAGCGCGGCGCGAAGGTACCAAGGTGGCGCTGCTCTTCATCGATCTCGACCGGTTCAAGGTGATCAACGATACCCTCGGTCATCACATCGGTGACAAGCTGTTGATCGAAGTCGCCGACCGCCTGCGTGACAGCGTACGCGACAGCGATGTCGTGGCACGCCTGGGCGGTGACGAATTCGTCATCATGCTGAGCGGCATGGAGCATAGCGGTTCGGCGGCGATCATCGCCGAGAAGCTCGTGCGCAACATCGGCGACCCTTATGTGATCGAAGGCTACGACCTTTACACCACGCCCAGCATCGGCGTCGCGCTCTTCCCGACTGACGGCGAAGATGGCGAAACGCTGATGAAAAATGCCGACGCGGCGATGTATCACGCCAAGGCGGCCGGACGGAACAACTTCCAGTTCTTCGATGCGCGGATGAACGATGCCGCCCTCGAACGCCTGAAAATCGAACATAGCCTGCGTCAGGCCCTGGCCCGCGACGAATTCTGCGTGCATTACCAGCCGATCCTCGACATGCAGACCGGCAAGGTAGTCAGCCTTGAGGCCCTGGTGCGCTGGCAGCATCCGGAAATGGGCATGGTGCCACCCGGCAACTTTATCGGCATTGCCGAAGAAACCGGCCTGATCCAGCCGATCGGCGAATGGGTGTTCTGGACGGCATGCCGGCAGCTGGCCGAATTCAACGAAACCGGTTTGCGTGGCCTGAAAATGGGCATCAACATCTCGGCCCTGCAATTGCGCAACGGCAATCTGCCGATTCTCGCCCGTGGCGCCATCGAGGCCTTCGGTCTGGCGCCGGAAACGCTGATCTTCGAAATTACCGAATCGGTCGCCATGAACCAGCCGGACGAAACCGTCCGCATCCTCGATCTGCTGCACGACATGGGCGTCGAGTTGGCAATCGACGACTTCGGCACCGGCTATTCATCGCTCAGCTACCTGCGCATGTTCCCGATCAAGCACCTCAAACTGGATCGTTCCTTCGTCATGGAAATCGGCGAGGATCAGGACAGCGCCGCAATCTGCGACGCCACCATCGGCCTGGCCCACAGCCTGGGCCTGAAGCTGGTCGCCGAGGGTGTCGAAACCGAGGCGCAGCGCGACTATCTGAAAAGCAAGGGGTGCGACTTCGTGCAGGGCTATCTATTCAGCCGGCCGGTACCGGCCGATCAGGTGTTGGCATTCATTCGCCAGACCAACTCGGCAAATTGACCTTTTTTTGACGGTCGACCGGTAAAAACCGGCAATTTTGCCGCCGCGACGCTTTGCCGCATGATCCGCGTCAGATCGTCATGCCGGCAAGGTAAAATATTACGCATGCAAACGACAGCCTTCCGGAATTCCTGATCATGACCCATCCCCGCGCCGGCCAGCGAGCCAATTCCAGCGACCTGACCGACATTCCCGCCTTGCTCGCAGCGTACCGTGCCGCACCCGATACCAGCGACCCGACCCAGCGCGTCGCCTTCGGCACCAGCGGCCATCGTGGCTGCGCCTTTAATGGCAGTTTCAACGAGGCGCACATTCTGGCCATTACCCAGGCGGTGTGCGAATACCGCGCAGCCCAGGGCATCAGTGGCCCGCTTTTCCTCGGCAAGGACACGCACGCCCTTTCGGCACCGGCGCAATGTTCCGCACTTGAAGTGCTTGCTGCCAATGGCGTGCTGACGCATTTGCAGGCCGCTGACGGCTACACGCCGACGCCGGTCATCTCGCGGGCCATCCTGGTGCATAACCGCGGCCAGTCGGCCGAGCTGGCCGACGGTATCGTCATCACGCCCTCGCACAATCCGCCGCGCGATGGCGGCATCAAATACAACCCGCCGAACGGCGGTCCGGCCGATACCGATGTCACCGGCTGGATCGAACAGCGCGCCAACGCGCTGATGGCGGACGGCAATCGTGATGTCAAACGCCTGCCGCTGGCCGAGGCGATGGCTTGTGCCCATATCGTCGAACAGGATTTCGTCGAAGCTTACGTCGCCGATCTCGGCAAGGTCATCGACATGGACGCGATTCGTCGCGCCGGCCTCAAGATCGGCGTCGATCCGCTGGGTGGCGCCGCTGTTGCCTACTGGCAGCCGATCGCCGAGCGCTACGGCCTCGATATCGAAATCGTCAATCCGGCGGTCGATCCGGCCTTCGCCTTCATGACCCTGGATCACGACGGCAAGATCCGCATGGATTGCTCCAGCCCCTATGCCATGGCCAGCCTGGTCGAGCTCAAGGACCGCTTTGCCATTGCCTGGGGCAACGACGCCGACGTCGATCGCCACGGCATCGTGACGCCGTCGCTGGGGCTGCTGAACCCGAACCACTACCTCGCCGTCGCCATCCACTACCTGCTCAACAACCGGCCGCAATGGTCGGCGAGCGCTGCGGTGGGCAAGACCCTGGTTTCCAGCGCCTTGATCGACCGCGTGGTTGCCGGTCTGGACCGGCCGTTGCTGGAAGTGCCGGTCGGCTTCAAGTGGTTTGCCGCCGGCCTGCAGGACGGCAGCCTCTGTTTTGGTGGCGAGGAGAGCGCCGGCGCAAGTTTCCTGCGGCGCGATGGCACGGTCTGGACCACCGACAAGGACGGCATCATCCTCGGCTTGCTGGCGGCTGAAATCACCGCCGTTTCCGGCCGGGATCCCGGTCAGTATTACCAGATGCTGGCCGCCGAATACGGCACGCCGCATTACGTGCGTATCGACGCCCCGGCCAGCCCGGCAGAAAAGGCCGCTTTCAAGCGGTTGACCGCTGAGCGGATCACGACGCCGACCCTGGCCGGCGACACGATCACCGCTCGCCTGACGCACGCACCGGGGAATAAAGCAGCGATTGGCGGCCTCAAAGTGTGCACGGCGAATGGCTGGTTTGCTGCCCGACCGTCCGGAACCGAAGACATCTACAAGCTCTATGCCGAAAGTTTCGTCAGTGCCGGGCATTTGCAGACGATTGTTGGCGAAGCACAGGCGATACTCACGCAGGCGCTAGCCTGAGGAGGGGGCTCGATGTGCTCTTTGACGGCTTTGCGCGTTTAAAACGGTCCTATATCTGCCGGATTTCGATGGGGTTTTGTTGCACTGCGGCAAAGAAATGTATTTTTTTGTAAATTGCCGTGTGGCGGGCGTTTCGAGGAATTTTGAAACGCTTTTTTTGCTCTGCTGCGGGCAAATTTTGCACTTGCGGTTATACGAAGTGCATGGGCGCAGTGTTAGAATCGGCCAAAATTTCGCCCGTGACAGATCAAGGGCAAACAGACTATGCCAGCAATCTTCAGGAGAACTACTTTGTACATTCCAGAAACTCGTTCGGCCATCGTGCTGCTTCTTGCCATGGGGTTGGTTGCTAATCCTGCTTTCTCTGCTGACGGAAGTGAATCTCAGGTAGCCGCTACGCCTGATGCTTCAACCAGTGCCGAAGCCGGCGCCAACTGGGGGAATTATTCCGGAGCCTCGGCCACCGTGTTCGGTAACGACGTCAGTGTCGGTGCCGCTCAACAATCGGTTACCGCCGGGTATGAGCTTGGTGGCACCGGGATTGCCGGTGGGCGTGTGCCTGCTGAAGGTGCAATCCTGACGGCGACGGGTCATGGACGTCCGATTCGTTTCGAAAACGGCATTTTTGTTTATCCCTCGGTGCTGCTTGGCTTTGGTCATAACGACAATGTGGGCGGGACGAAAGATAATCGCGTTGGTTCCAACCTTTGGGTGCTTCGCCCCGAATTGGTCACCGAGATCAAGACGCATGGTGGTCGCTACACCCTGAGCTATCTTGGTAACTATGGTCATTATGAAAATTCGTCATCCGACGATTTCAATCACCATGAACTATGGATGGCTGGCGACAACTACTTTACATCGCGTGCCCGTCTGGGATGGGGCGTCGGTTACATCGAACGGTCCGATCCGCGAGGTTCGACCAACCGTGTTTCTTCTGCCGAGCCGGATCGCTGGCATGCGCCGGTTGTTCGTGCACTGGGTATCTACGGTGCTCAGGGTGCGATTGGTCGCCTGGAGCTTGAAACCTCCTTCATGCAAAAGCGTTACGAGAACAACCGCGCTTATACCGAGGTGGCTGATGTCGATCTGACCATGCTCTCTGGCCGTTTCTTCTATCGTGTGTTGCCGCGTACCTCGCTGGTTTTCGAGGCTCGCAATACTTGGGCGAATTATGTTTCCACGGCAGCCTTCCCGGGTGACAACTCCGATTTGCGCCTGTATGCGGGTCTGACTTGGGATGCAACGGCAAAAACCACAGGTATGATCAAGCTGGGGCGTGCCTACAAGAGCTTTGCAGATGCCAATATTTCCGATTCTTCTTCGCTGAGCTGGGAAGGCAATCTGCGCTGGTCGCCGCTGACCTACTCGACTTTTGATCTGGCTTCTTCACGTACCCCCTCAGACTCCACCGGTGTTGGTGACTATGTGATCAATTCCGCAACCTCACTGACCTGGAACCACAAATGGGCGAGCTATGTTTCATCGCGGGTAAGTGCTGGTTTGGTGAAGACCGATTTCACCGGTGTTGATCGTCGGGACAATACCAAGAATTACGGTATCGGTTTCTACACCGAAGTCGGTTACCGTACACGTGTTGGTGTCGATTTTACGCGTACCGATCGTAATTCCACCATCGATACCAATGATTTCAAGCGTAACGTGGTGATGGGTACCGTAGAATTTGTACTTTAAGTAACCGAAGATGCGAGGTCTGTTTGTGGTTTTAATGCGGCTTTTTTTGGCATTGGTATTTTCCATTTCCCTGGTTCATGCCCAGTCAGATGTTCCATCTCTCCCCGGTAATGACCGGGCAGTGATAGGTGCCCCGACAGGCCTCTCCACCTACCGTTTGGCAGCAGGTGATGTCATCACCATCCGTGTTCTGGGTGAAGAAGATCTCAGTAAGGAAAAGATCCGGCTTACCGATGCCGGATCTGTTTCCTACCCGGCCCTTGGCGAAGTCAAGGTGCTGGGGCTGACAACCGGTGATCTCGAACGCATCATCACGACCGGCCTCAAGGGGCGTTATCTAGTCAATCCGAAAGTCTCCGTCCAGATTGAGGAATACCGTCCCTTCTACATCAATGGTTTGGTTGATAAACCGGGTGGTTACCCCTATCAACCGGGGCTGACGATACGCAAGGCTGCTTCCCTGGCTGGTGGATTCAAGGAGCGCGCATCCATCAACAAGATTTACATCATCAGGGATGGTGATCCGTTGCAGCGCTCCCAAAAGGCCGAACTGAATACCTACGTATTGCCCGGTGATATCGTCACCGTTGAAGAAAGCTTCTTCTAAGCGCCCCTTGCTTCTTAATGCTCGTGTGCCGAATGGCACCGAACCTGGCTGACCCGAATGTCGACTCAAGCATCTACTGATCAAAACAAGCACAAACAGATTTTTCTGCATGACCCGGAAGATCTGCAGGATAAGCTGGACATCGTTGAATACTGGCGCAGTATTACCAAGCGCAAAGTGCCGATTATTGCCTTTGCCTTGGCAGTAGCCTTGTTGGCAGCGGTGGTCGTTTTTGTGATGACGCCTGTTTATCGTTCTACGGTCACTGTCCTGATCGAGGCGAATAAGTCCAAGGTGGTGACGATTGAGGATGTTTATTCCGGGATCACTCAGAATCGCGAATATTTTCAGACGCAGGTCGAAATCATCAAGTCCCGAGAAGTAGCGATCAAGTCGATTATCAAAGCCAAGCTGTGGGAGAACGAAGAGTTTGATCCCCGTCCAAAAGCTGACTCATGGGTAAGTTCGTTGCTGGTAAATGTCGGTTTCGCGGACGATCAAAGTAAAAAGGAATGGACAGACATTGCCTTGGCGGAGGCTGTCTATGGCAATTTTTCCAAAAAACTGACCATTGAACCAATTCGTTTGAGTCAACTGGCGAAAATCAGTTTTGAGTCAAATAGTCCTGAGCTTTCAACCCGGATCGCCAATACCGTTGCCGAGATGTACATCGAAAGCGATCTGGAAGCTCGTTACAAGATGACCAAGCAGGCGAGCACCTGGTTGCAGGAGCGCCTTGCTTCGTTGAAATCAAAACTTGATGAGTCCGAGCGCGGTTTGCAGAACTATCGCGAAAAGGAAGGCATCGTAGATATCAAGAATGCGGCCCAGAGCGGAGCCGGCAAGCAGATTGAAGAAGTAACCCAGCGCCTGGTTGAAACCCGCATGAAGCGGGCTGAAGCGGAAAATGCCTACAACCAGATCAAAATGGCGGCAAAAGGGGCGGACCTGAGTTCGCTGCCGGCGGTTATTCGTAACCCGATTGTTGCCGAAGCCCGAAAGCAGGAACTCGAAGCCGAGCGTCGTTTGTCCGAAGCCGCACAGCGCTATGGAGCTGAACATCCTAAATATCTGCAGGCCGAGGGGGAAATGAAAGCCGCTCGCGACAACACCCGTCGCCAGGTCGATAACGTCGTGCAGAGTGTGACCCGTGAATACGAAGCTGCCCGCGGTACCGAAAAGGCGCTGGAAGGAATCATGGCCTCGGCCCGCGGTTCGGTACAGAACATCAACCGCAAGGAATTCGAGTTGAGTGTTCTTGAGCGTGAAGTCGACGCCAATCGCCAGATGTACGACATGTTCATGAAGCGCGCCAAGGAAACCAATGTGGCGGGTGATCTGCAGTCTGCAGTCGCGCGGGTGGTTGATGCTGCCGTGATTCCCGACCGGCCGGTCAAGCCGCAGAAACTGCAGATCATCATGATCGCCTTCGTGCTCGGTTTGTTTATCGGTGTGTTGAGTGCGCTGTTGCTGGACCGCCTTGATAACACTTTGAAAACGACGGAAGACGTTGAGAGCAAGCTGAAGCAGCCGTTGCTGACGACCTTGCCCTTGCTGGCAAAGGATGAAATTGAACGGACGGCAACAGCGCGTCTTTTCCTTGATCAGCCGAAGTCACTTTATTCAGAAGCAATTCGCACGGCGCGAACCGGTGTCCTGCTTTCGGCAATTGACCTGACCAAGCGTATTTTGCTGGTGACTTCGAGCGTTCCAGGTGAAGGTAAGACAACCTTTTCCATCAATCTGGCAATGGCCCATGCCCATACCAAAAAGACGCTTTTGATTGACTCTGACATGCGCCGTCCTGCAATCAGCAAGGGTCTGGAAATGTCCAAGGGTGCCAAGGGTCTGTCCAATCTGGTATCCGGTACCGCCACACTGGAAGAGTGTTTGCAGCCTGTCGCCGGCTCTGATCTGATGATTCTGCCGTCCGGCACCATTCCGCCAAACCCGCTGGAATTGCTGTTGTCACAAAAGTTCAAAGACACGCTGGCACTGCTGTCGGAAAAATTCGACATCATCATCATCGATTCGCCTCCAGTTGAACTGGTCAGCGATGCGCTGGTGATCAGTGCCCTGACGACCGGCGTGATCTATGTGACCAAGGCGATGTCTACCCCGTATCCTCTGGTCAAACTCGGTCTGCAGCGTATTCGTCGGGCCGAAGGCCAGATTCTCGGTGTTGTCCTGAACCAGTTTGACTTTGCCCACGCCGAAAAATACTACGGCGAATATTCCGGCTATGGCCAATACGGTTACGGCACCGTGTACGGTGAGGAAAGCAGCAGCTGATATCGAACTCCCCGCCGAAAGTGAGGGCAAGGGCATGATCGATCTTCACTCGCACCTGCTTTATAGCGTTGATGATGGTGCTGAAACCTTGGACGACTCCCTGGCGCTGGCCAGGGTTGCCGTTGATGACGGCATCCGGGCCATGGCCTTGACGCCTCACATTCATCCCGGGCGTTACAGCAATATCCGCTCCGAGCTCGAAGGCAAGGTGCGGACCTTTCAGCGCGAGCTCGATGAGCATGCCATTCCCTTGCGGGTCATGCTGGGGGGCGAGGTTCGCTTGAGCATCGAGTCGCTTGAGCTGATCCTGGAAGGTGAAGTTCCCTTTCTTGGTACGGTCGACGGTTACCGCATCATGCTTCTTGAGTTTCCGCACCAGATGATCCCGGTAGGTAGCCAGCAATTTGTCGACAAGCTGCTAGAAATGAAAATTCGCCCGCTGATTGCGCATCCCGAGCGTAACAAGGCGATCATGGCTCAGCCCGATCGCATTCACCCGTTTCTTGATGCGGGTTGCTGGTTGCAACTCACGGCAGGTTCGATAGCGGGGCGCTTTGGTGAAGTTTCCCGCAAGACCGCCCATTCATTTCTCACCGAGGGGTGGGCGCATGTGATCGCGAGCGACGCCCACAATATGGACCATCGGCCACCGATACTGAGCGAAGCCAGAGATGTAGTCACCACTTTGCTTGGCGAGAAAAAAGCTTGGCAATTGTTGCGTGAACGGCCGGCCCAGATACTGGGCTTGGCGTGAAAAAGTCTGCCGGCATGAGTGTGTTTCAGCGTCTTGTCATTGCAGTGGTGGTCACCGTTTCGTTGGCATCCCTGTATTTCGGGTTGCGTGCGGCTTGGGCCGATGCAATGTCGATGCAGGCTCGTTGGCAAACCACTCAATGGCAACTGGGGCGGGAAGCCATACCCAAACCCCTCGAGTGGGCCAAGACCAGGGCTGAATTGCTCGCTGCCCAGCGTGTAACCCCGGATGACCCACAACTCTATGAGAACCTTGGCTATCTGTCCGGAATGCGGGCTGCAGATCTGCGGGCTATTCCTGAGCTTGAACAGGCAATGCTCGACGACGCCATCAAGTACTTTGGCGCCGCAACAAGCTTGCGTCCGATGTCGCCCTATCCCTGGGCCAACCTGATGCTAGCCCGGCATTTGCGTAAAGAACTGTCTGGCAGCATCTGGCCGGAATTTGACCGGGCATATCTTTACGGCAAAAAAGAGGCCGGAGTGCAGCGTATTCTGGCCGAAGTGGGCTTTGCGCGCTGGGATGAGATGGGTAGCGAGCGGCAGGGAAAGCTGCTCGCCATGGTCAATGGCGCTTACCCGCATGCCAAAGGCAGTCTGGTTGATATCGCCCGGAAATACCGCAAGGACACGCTGCTCGGCCAGTAAGCGCCGCGAGGGCCGGTCGTGATGGTCCAGAAAACAGCTAGAAGCGGGCCTAGAAGCTGCCCGCGAGTTATTGCTTATCCCAAGCGCCCCATTTCAGGGGCGGAGTCGCTGCTTCCGGCGTTGACTCGGCCTCCCTCTCTTGAGAAGGGGAGGGCTGGGGAGGGGGTGGGGGCTAGGTGAAGCGATACCAATGCTCGAACATGACCACTCAAAGACTATGGACAGCTTTTCTTAGAAGCTGTTCATGATTTTTCGCTTGTCATTCAAACCCCTCCCGACCTCCCCTTGTCAGGGGAGGGGCACCCCAAATCGCGCATGGACGGGCTCCCTCCCCTGACAAGGGGAGGGCTGGGGAGGGGTTTTACAGACGTATCAAATAAAGCCGCAGCCCGGCTTCATGACTTTCTGAAGATCGTGAACAGCCTCTTACATCTTTTGTTCGCGAACCAGCTTTTCCAACAACTCACGCCACAAGCGAACCTGCGAAGCGCCACCCTTGCGCGAGGCGCCTGATGGCAACCAGATATCGTCGTCGTTGAAGCTGTATACCGGCTCAAGATCGGTGCGCTGCGAAGCCGGGCGAATCTCCTTGACGAGATTGTCGAGAATCAGCGGATCGGCATCCGGCCGTGGGTAGTAGGCGAGAACCATATGGGACTCACCGATGTTGAGCGCCTTGACGTAAGTAATACGCAGGCGTTCGGCGGGAATGCCCAACTCCTTCAGCGAAAGATACTTCGCAATCGAGTAATCCTCACAGTCGGCACCAAACGAGCTCAGCGATTCAACCGGTGTTGCCCAATAGTCTTCCTGACCCCAGTGAGCAATATCGCTGTAATAGGGAATCTGGTTCATGAACTCATTGGTTTTGCGCAAGGTCAGCGCCTCGGCCCTGGCATCCCCTTGCTTGGCAGTTGCCGCTTCTGCTGCCTTCATGTCGTTGATCAGGCGCTGCCAGATCATCAGGCGTTTGGGGGCGTCGGCCGAAAAACGGCGAGAAACGTAATTCAGAAGATTTTGCGAAAAGTCGACGATGCCAGCGACGACCGGTACGGCTGTCACGAGTAGAAAAACACAGGTCAAATAACGAACATTTCGTCGCGACAAAAGCATCCCGAAGCTTGGCAAACATGGTGATTTTGGCATTCTACATGCACAGGCTTTTGCCTGTGCAAGAAGGCTGTTTCTGGTAGTGGTAAAGAATGCTATATTCATGGCTGATTGTCGCAAATGTCATATTTGTTATATTCGCGAAAAGCAACAGGCTCAAGTAAATCTGAGCACTTAAAACAGATTTTTTACAGGAATTTCCCCTTGCGCTGTATCCGTTGGTTTTTGCTCTCCTGGTTTGTTTTTGTTCTGAGTGGCTGTGCATCGGTCTTCGATGCTCCCTACGAAGAGATTGAAACCGAAGGCCCGGAAGCAGTCTCCGATCCGCATCCCCTGGTGGAAGTGACACCCAGCGATCTGCACGAAATGATCGGCCTGCCAGAAACCGGGAAAGTCCATTACCAGGACATCTGGGATCGAATTCGCCAGGGCTTCAGGGTTCCCGATCTCGACAAGGATCCGCAGGTCATTCGTGGCGCGCGGCGCTTTGCTGCCGACAAGTTTCTCGATCACACCGCACAACGAGCCGGCAACCTGCTGTTTTACGTGGTTGAAGAAGTCGACGCCCGCAAACTGCCAATGGAGCTGGTGCTCGTTCCCTTTGTTGAATCCGGCTATACGCTGGAAGCCAAATCGCAGGCAGAAGCCCATGGTGCCTGGCAGTTCATCGAAAACACGGCACGCACCTACGAGCTCAATATCGACCGCTTTCGCGATGAACGCCGCTCGCTGGTTGCCTCCACCCGTGCCGCCATGGACTACCTGAGCATGCTCAACGGCATGTTCGACAGCTGGCCGCTGGCCATGGCCGCCTACAACTGCGGTGAAAAACGCGTCCTGGCCGAGGTCAACCGAGCGAAAGCACGCGGCATCAAGAAACCCGGCTTCAACGACATTGCCGCCTCTTTGCCGCAGGAAACCCGCGACTACGTGCCGCGCATCCTGGCGCTCAAAAGCCTGATTGCCAATCCGGCGGCTTACAAGGCGAGCTTGCCGCCCATTGAAAACGCCAGCCGCCATACTGTGATCGAAATGCATCGCGACATCGACGTCAGCCTGGTGGCGCAACTGGCCGGGTTGAAGCTCAATGAATTTCTCGCACTCAATCCTTCGCTACAGGCGCCCATCATCATTGGCAACAACCACACGCAACTGCTGTTGCCACACGCCGCCGCATTGCAACTCGCCCTGCGCATGGGCGTGCATAAGGGAAGTTGGGTTTCCTGGCGCCTGATCCGCATTACCCGCCCGACCAGCCCAGGCGAACTGGCCCGTCGCAATAACGTGCCGGCCAAACTGATTGCCCAGGTGAACCCCTTGCCGGAAGGCCATTACTACGCGGTTGGCGCGACCTTGCTGATTCCGCTCAAAGGCGACCAGGTCGCCGAAGAAATACCTCAGCAACTCGCCCGGGGCGCGATCTTGTTGACCAAGGGGGTTGGGCTGACATCAAAGGCGGCCAGCACGCTGCAGCCACCGCGTAACTGATTTCGACCATCAAATAAATCATCAGGGAAGTGACTGTTCAAATAATGGCTGGTTTCCAACAGAGGGGCGGGTAGGGGGATTTATGGTGAGGAAAAACAAGGCGGCTATCACTAAGCTCATAGATGAATATCCCATTTTGCTGCACTGCAAAATATTTCTTTATCATCGCTTTGTACGGTGGCAAAATCAGGTCATAAAAAATGCAGATTGTTAAATTGGAGCCACAATGCTTGCTAGTCCGACATCTATTCCTGATCTTTTGATCATAGAACCTCGCGTTTTTGGTGATGAGCGAGGTTTCTTTTTTGAAAGCTTCAATCAGCAGCGCTTTAACGAAATCCTCGGGAGTGAGGTGGCATTCGTTCAAGACAACCATTCAAAGGGAGGGCGTGGTGTCTTGCGTGGCTTGCACTATCAAGTTGCGCCTCATGCTCAGGGCAAGTTGGTGCGTGTGGTGGCAGGGAGCGTGCTTGACGTCGCTGTCGATATTCGTCCTGGTTCGCCAACCTTGGGCCAGCATGTTGCGATTGAGCTGTCTGCCGAGAACAAACGCCAGTTCTGGATTCCCCCTGGGTTCGCCCATGGATTTGTTGTCTTGAGTGAAACGGCTGAATTTCTCTACAAGACGACCGATTACTACGCACCATCGGCTGAACGTTCCATTGCCTGGAACGATCCTGATCTCGCGATTGATTGGTTGCTCAATGACACTGAGCCAATGCTTTCTGCCAAAGATAAGGATGGGCTGCGGTTTAAAGTTGCAATAGCTGCATTGGAGGCTGACAAATGACTATTCTTGTTACGGGAGCAGCCGGTTTCATTGGCAGCAATTTTGTTCTGGATTGGCTGGCGCAATCTGATGAGTCAGTAGTCAATCTCGATGCGCTGACTTACGCGGGAAACTTGAGCAATCTGGCTAGTCTGCAAGGTGATCGACGGCATGCTTTTGTTCAAGGCAGCATCGGAGACTTTGATCTGGTTAGCAAGCTGCTAAACACTTATCAGATTCGTGCTGTTGTCAATTTTGCAGCCGAATCGCATGTTGACCGCAGTATTCACGGCCCGGAAGATTTTATTCAGACAAACATTGTCGGCAGTTTTCACCTGCTCGAAGCTGTACGTGCCTATTGGAGTCAACTTGGGGATGATGCCAAAGCCAATTTCCGCTTTTTGCACGTGTCGACCGATGAGGTATATGGCTCGCTCGGCAAGGATGACCCCGCTTTTGCCGAAACCAACCGCTACGAACCAAACAGCCCGTATTCTGCCAGCAAGGCAGCAAGTGATCACTTGGTCCGCGCCTATCATCACACCTACGGACTACCTGTACTGACGACCAACTGTTCAAACAACTATGGCCCCTACCACTTCCCGGAAAAGCTGATTCCGCTGGTAATTCACAACGCTCTGGCAGGAAAACCCCTGCCAATTTACGGTGATGGTCAGCAGATACGTGACTGGCTCTACGTCAAGGACCACTGCAGTGCGATTCGTCGGGTGCTTGAGGCTGGGCGTATTGGTGAGGTTTATAACGTCGGTGGCTGGAACGAGAAGCCTAACCTTGATGTAGTGCACACCGTCTGCACCATTCTTGATGAGCTATCACCACGTGCCGATGGCAAAGCCTACAAAGAACAGATCACTTACGTTAAAGACCGCCCTGGGCATGATCGCCGTTATGCCATCGATGCCAGCAAGCTTGAGCGCGAGTTGGGTTGGAAGCCGGCAGAAAGCTTCGAAACAGGTATCCGGAAAACCGTACAGTGGTATCTGGACAACCAGGCGTGGGTACAGAATGTGACCAGCGGTGCATATCAAGGCTGGGTTGGCAAGCAGTACGGAGCCTGATGATGAAGCTGCTTCTTACCGGAAAAAACGGTCAGGTAGGTTTTGAGCTTCAGCGTGCGCTCGCACCATTGGGGGAGATCGTTGCGGTTGATATGGCTGAATGTGACCTCTCTAATCCTGATGCCATTCGCCGGTTGGTATCCGAAACCAGGCCTGACATCATTATTAACCCAGCCGCTTATACCGCAGTTGATAAGGCCGAAACGGACCAGGATCTAGCTTATGCGGTCAACGGTATGGCGCCGGGGGTTTTAGGGGAAGAGGCCAAAAAACTGGGCGCGCTAGTCATCCACTATTCAACTGATTACGTTTTTGACGGCACGAAGCAGGGGGCCTACAGCGAGAACGATGCTCCTAATCCGCAAAGCATCTACGGTAAAAGTAAGCTGGCCGGCGAACAGGCATTACTGCGAAGTGCTGCCGATCATTTTATTTTTCGGACCAGTTGGGTTTTCGGTGCGCACGGCAACAATTTCGCCAAAACCATGCTACGGTTGGCTGTCGACCGCGACACGCTAAATGTCGTCGTCGACCAATTTGGCGCGCCCACCTCAGCCGCCCTGCTGGCTGATATCACTGCCCATGTTATTGCACGATACCAGCGCGAAGGTCGTGCTGCCCAGCCTTTTGGTATCTACCATCTTGTGGCCAGCAGCTTGACGACTTGGCACGACTATGCACAAACGGTGGTTCGCGCTGCCATCGCTGCTGGCAAACCACTCAAGCTAAGCCCGGAAAATATCAAGGCTATTACGACGGCAGAATACCCGTTGCCCGCGCCCAGACCCACGAACTCGCATCTTGATACCTGCAAGCTGCAAGAAACCTTTGGTCTCATTCTGCCACCGTGGCAAAACGGCCTTAATCACGTACTTCAACAGATACTCTAAATACCATGACCACACGCAAAGGCATCATCCTCGCCGGCGGTTCCGGCACCCGTCTGCATCCGGCTACGCTCTCCGTCTCCAAGCAGCTCCTGCCGGTGTACGACAAGCCGATGATCTACTATCCCCTGACCACGCTGATGCTGGCGGGGATACGCGACATTCTTATCATCTCCACTCCGCAGGACACCCCTCGCTTTGAATCCCTGCTGGGTGACGGTAGTCAATGGGGTATCAACCTCAGCTATTGTATTCAGCCCAGTCCGGATGGTTTGGCGCAGGCATTTATCCTTGGCCGCAATTTCGTTGGCAATAACCCCAGCGCATTGGTGCTGGGTGACAATATTTTCTATGGCCATGATTTTAATGGTTTGCTCAAGCGGGCTGATGCCATGAACAGTGGCGCATCCGTCTTTGCCTACCATGTTACCGATCCGGAACGCTATGGCGTTGTCGAATTCGATAGCAAGCAAAAAGCCCTCTCTATCGAAGAAAAGCCGCAACAACCTAAGTCCAACTACGCCGTGACGGGCCTCTACTTCTATGACGAGCAGGTTTGTGAAATTGCTGCTGACATCAAGCCTTCACACCGGGGGGAGCTTGAAATTACTGATGTTAATGCGCGCTATCTTAAACAAAATGAACTCAGCGTAGAAATTATGGGGCGAGGCTATGCGTGGCTTGATACTGGTACCCATGACTCTCTGCTTGAGGCAGGGCAGTACATTGCAACCATCGAGAAACGCCAAGGGCTTAAAGTTGCTTGTCCTGAAGAGGTTGCATATCGGGCAGAATGGATTAGTGCTGGGCAACTTGAAGTTCTAGCGCAGTCAATGCTTAAGAATGGATATGGGCAGTACCTTAATTCAATTTTGATGGAAAATGTTTTTTGAACTCAGAATCCATTTATTGAGGTGATAATCAATTTCTTGTGTTTTTATTGAAATAAATATATCGACTAGGTGTGTGTCAATATTTGTTATGTTAATAGTTTGATTATTTTATTTGGTGTGTTTTTTTGGTATTGTATGTTTTGTATTTGTTGTTGTTTTTAATTTTAATGGTGTGTGAAAACTAATTGGATTGCATTAAAGTGACTCATAAATATGCGTAGGAATATCATTTGGAACTTGGCGGGTGTGGTTTTGCCCATGATTGTCGGATTGATAACAGTGCCAGAGTTGCTGAATAAGATTGGAGCTGAAAGACTTGGGGTTTTATCGATTGCATGGATGTTGGTTGGTTATCTCGGTGTCCTTGATCTTGGTCTGGGTAGAGCCCTAACTCGCGCTATTGGTGAGCAAAATGCCCGAGGTGTTATAGTTGATAAACAAATAAGTCTTTCGCGAGAAGCAACTCGATATATGGTTTTAGTTGGTGTCTTTTGGATGATTGTAATAGTATCAATAGCACCTTTTGTTACTGAGAAATTGTTGAACATACCAAATGATTTGCAAATCGAGGCAAAAAAAGGGTTTTTGTGGTTGGCAGTGGCAGTTCCTTTTATGCTGTACGCCACTTCGCGTGTTGCGATTCTTGAAGGGCAGCAGAGGTTTCGTAGAGTAAACGCTATTAAGATTCCATTGGGCATGGCGACCTTTATAGCCCCTCTAGGTATGTCGTATTTTGATAAAAATATAGAATATATTTTGGCATCCCTGTTAGGGGTAAGGGTATGTGCTGCTATCAGTTTTGGCTTGGTTGCTAATTGGCCTAGTTGTTCTGGAAAAGTTGCTTCTTGTGATAAAAATGAAATGCGTGAGTTGTTTTTTTTTGGTGGGTGGCTCACCATATCAAATATTGTTAGTCCGATACTCGCATATTTTGATCGTTTTTTTATTGGCGCAATGCTGTCAATGACTGCTGTTACGTATTACACAATTCCGCAAGATGTTCTCGTTAGATTAACAGCTCTTCCTATCGCGATTATGGGGGTGTTATTTCCACTATTGTCTAAGTCACATTTTTTGTTACCAGAAGAAACCACTAAAGTTGTTAGGTCGGCGGCGATTATGTTTTCAACTGTTTGGTTTTCAGCTATCGGAGTTGCGATATTGGTGGCGGATGACTTTTTGAGTTGGTGGGTTGGTAGTGAAGTTTCATCACATGTTGTAAATGTTTGGTATATATTGGCAGTAGGCGTATTTATCAATGGGTTTTCTCATTTGCCATATAATATTATTCAAAGCGCTGGGCGCTCTGATGTGACAGCGAAAATTCATGTGATTGAGTTAATTCCATACCTTGTTTTAATGTTTTTTTGTATAAGTTTTTTAGGTATAGAGGGAGCTGCATTTGCATGGAGTTTGAGGGTTGTTTTCGATAGCTCTTTATTGTTTTTAGCGGCCTCTAAAGTATTTCATTTGCAGAGGCGGGAAATATCGAATGCTTTTTTTATGATGGTTTTTTGCGCATTAACACTGGTTGCTTTATGTTATGTTAAGTATGATTATATAAGGTATGGGATAGTGGCTTTTTTTGGTTTTGTTTTACTAAAAAAATTCGGTTTGAGGTTTATGTTTAATGAAAAGTAATTTTTTAATTAAAAAATCTGCTTTCTCCAGCCCGTCTTTTGTAGTTTTTATCCAGTGGACTTTTTTATTGATTGCTTATCAGGCAAGTATGGCTGATTTGCAAAAGCTCAATCCATTTTTTTTGGTTATTGTGGCTACTTTTGTGTTGTTTATGGTAATTGGTGAGTGGTTTGGTGGGGCGGTGGGAAATGTTGAGCGGGTACCCAAGTATTTTTTTAATAAACAATCACTTTACGTTATTTCGTGTATTTCAATATTGTATACGGGATATTTGTTTTTGATGTTGGTTGGTTCAGGGGGGTTCGAGTCAGCTCTGGATTTTAGGGAAACCCTTTTTTACACATCTGATAGTGATAAAAGTTCATTAGAAGTTGGTGTTTCATTTCCATTGGTCGCTGCTTCGTTGGTTGTTTCAAAAGAAAGCAAAGATAAGCGTATTATTGTTTTTTTCTCAGTTTTTTTGTTTTTCTTGGCAATTCTTTCTACTTCTAAAATGTATCTTTTTTTGTTTGCTTTTTTTATGTTTCCTAGCCTAAATAGGATTAGGCTTCGGCATGTGTTGATCGGCGTGGTTTGTTTATTTTCCCTTTTTGCGCTGTCGCACATTGTGTTGGAGAAATATTCCGCCGATCCTGAAGATGGAATTACGGATGCCGTTCTTAAAACTTTTGAAGTTTATCTACTCAGTGGAATTGGCGCCTTTCAAATAGTTCTAAATAATGATGCCTCTTTGCCTGAGATGCGTTCGTTTTATGGAATAAATCAGCTTCTTCCAATTAAATTAGATTGGGTTCCAAATATTAATATTCTTCCATGGGTTTCTATTGATTATGGATGGATGACGAATATATATACCGCTTTGGGCGTCTGGTGGAATGATTTTGGCCTGTTGGGGGTTGCTGTTATTTCTTTTTTTATCGGTTTTGCCTATAAGATAATGTGGAGTTCAAAAACTCTTCAGGGAAGGTTTATGACGACATTCTCTTTGCTTCCGTTGTTGTTTACATTCTTTGAAGATTATTTCTTAATGTCTTTGAAGACATGGGTTGTGTTTTATATGGCATCTGTATTAATTTCATTTACTAGGCTTGAAAAATTTGAGGGGCGGTGAATGGCAATCGTAGCAATAATGACACTTTACAATCCGGATATAAGCGTACTCGGGGCTAATATTCGGGTTTTGACTAGATTAAATATTTCAACTATTGTTTATGACAATACACCTGGTGAATGCCATGGCGCTAATATGCAATGGGCTATTACCGCTCGAAATAATAATTTATTGATTGGCTATTTTGGGGATGGCGTTAATTATGGGTTGGGTAAAGCTTATAATACTTGTATTGAGTCGTGTCTTGGTAATAATGAAGTAGAGGCTTTTTTGATTCTTGATCAAGATACAGATCTTGAAAAATCCAGTTTGCTATCTTTGATAAATTCTTATCATTTGGCAAAAAACATAACTGGTCTTGGTGTTATTGGTGGAAAGCCTATTAGGGCTGATGGTGCTGCGTATCGATACAAGGCTTATTCGTATGATGGGGTTGGTAAATATGTAAATGCTCTTTTGGTTATAAGTAGCTTCTCCATTATTCCAAAGTCTGCAATTGAGAAAACTGGACTATTTCAAGAGGATTTCTTTATTGATCATATCGATTACGATTTTTGTTGGCAATGTCACAAACACGGCTTAAAGACTCTAATCGACGAAGAGTCTATTTTTACGCATATTGTTGGGAAGGGAGATGTTAGATTTCTTGGAAAAATAATTTGTCCAATTTCTGAGCCGTATCGTGGATATTATCAAGTAAGAAACACTCTTTTGTCATCTAGTCGTGGTGGGGCTCCTCTTCTTTGGACAATAAAAGAGATTGTTAAAAGATTCATGGTGGTCTCCTTGAATGGGCTTAGTGATAGGAATTTATTAATTAGATTTAATTTTGCCCTGCTTGGGCTGATGCATGGATTAAAAAATATTGGCGGTAAATTGGATGATAATTTAAATCGATAATATTATATTGTCTTGGTTGATGAGTTTTATATGCATAAAAGAGTTGAAGTAATTCACTGTGCTGAAACTATAAAAGGGGGAGTGGCATCATATCTAAGAGAGTTGTTGCCTCTTCAGGTTTTTGATTTTGGTTGGGGATGTGTTGTTTTGCTTATTCCAGCATCGCAACAGGATGATTTGCCTAGCATACCTGGTGTTAGGTTTGAAACATTTAACGATAAGGGGTATCGGTTTTTTGTTGCATTTCGATTGGCGATAAAGTTATTGATGTTAGTTAGATTGTATAGCCCGCGAGTTTTGCATATTCACTCAACATTTGCTGGTGCAAGCGTAAGGCCATTGTTCGCAATAATTAACCGATCCGTGAAAGTGGTGTATTGTCCTCATGGGTGGGCTTGGGATCGCTCTATGTCTAAATTTGGCAAATTCCTTACCTGTTTTCTAGAGCGAGGTTTCGCCCATATTACAGATAAAATTGTTTGCATTTCTGAATATGAGCGTCGAACCGCCATTGAAGTGGGTTTGCCAGAAAATAAGCTAATTGTGGTTCGAAATGCAATCAGCCTAACATCTCCTATAGCATCACCTATTTTTGATTCAGTTTGGCCAGAATCGGTTCGGCGGGTGCTTTTTATAGGGCGTTTTGATCGACAAAAAGGGTTCGATATTTTGCTAGAGGCATTAACTTTACTAGGCGGTTCTGTACATGCAGTTATTGCTGGTGCTCCGGTCAGAGGAGATGAGGTAGAGAGAAAAATTCCAGTGAATGCCACTTGTGTGGGTTGGGTTTCCCCTAATATTCTTGAAACATTATTGCAAAACGCTCAGATTTTAGTTGTTCCGTCAAGATGGGAGGGGTTTGGTTTGGTTGCTTTGGAGGCAATGCGGTCAGGTGTACCTGTTATCGCCTCATCTGTTGGTGGGTTACCGGAAGTAGTCGACCATGATGTAACTGGTATCGTCATTAAGCCTTGCTCACCTGTCGCGCTGGCTAATGCTATTCTCAGTCGAACTGACCTGCAACTTAGGGATATGGGAAAAATGGGACGCAAGCGGGTAAGAGATTTTTTTTCGATTGATAGACTGCATGAAGAACTTTGTGTTGTTTATGAAAGTGAATTGTCTCGGAATAAGAAGATACTCAAGAAGCATTAATTAGTCGGCCCTGCAAAATCTCGAAAGGCTCATGAACAGGTTCTATTAACCCGGCAAATTGATAGGGCATTTGTGATATGATACTGACATGCATAAAGACGATGCCCGCAAGCTCAAGCCAGAGCAACAGAAGGAGAAGCGCAAGATAGCGCTTCGAATGCGAATGAACGGACGCGAATTTGCCGAGATTGGAGAAACGGTCGGGGTTCATCCCCGTACGGTCCAATACTGGTGGTCGCGCTATCAGGCAGAAGGCCTCAAGTCGGCGGTAGAGGGTGGCAAGCGTGGCACCGATGTGGGCGAGCGACGCACGCTGAGCGTGGAACGGGAGTGGGCTGTGCAGCAGTTGATCAGCGAGAAGATGCCTGACCAACTCAAGCTGTCATTTGCGCTGTGGACACGGGCCGCCGTTCAGGAGTTGATCTATCGTCGTTTCAAGGTCGACATGCCGATTCGGACGGTAGGTGAGTATCTCAAGCGCTGGGGTTTTACGCCGCAGAAGCCACTGAAGAAGGCGTACGAGCAGAAACCTGAATTGGTGGATGCCTGGCTCAAGGAGGGCTACCCAGGCATTGCGCAGCGCGCCAAGGAAGAAGGGGCAGAGATTTACTGGGGCGATGAAACGGGCATCCGTAGCGATTGCCAGCACGGTCGAAGCTATGCGCCAGCGGGGAAAACACCTGTTCAACGGGTGCCCGGCAGCCGGTTTGCCACGAACATGATCTCGACCGTCACCAATCAGGGGAAAGTTCGCTTCATGCTCTATCAGGAAACGATGACCGCCCCGGTGCTGATTCGATTTCTGGCACGCCTGGTTCGGGATGCCGGACGCAAGGTATTTTTGATTCTGGACAACCTGCGTGTGCATCACAGCAACAAGGTTCGGGACTGGCTGAAAAGCACAGCGAACACATAGAGGTGTTCTTCTTGCCCGCCTATTCTCCGGAACTCAACCCGGACGAATATCTGAACTGTGACTTGAAGGCCTTGGTTCATGGCGGAAAACCCGCCAAGAATCGGGATGAACTGGAATCAAAGGTGCGAGGCGCAATGATGAAAATACAGAATCGTCCAAAACGGGTTATGTCCTATTTTAGACATCGGAAAATCCAATATGCTGCCTAATGAACCTATTGGATTGCCGGGTTAATATGCTGGAAATTCACCTCAAAAAAATCCCCGAGAAATTAAAATATTGGTCATAGAAACCCAGGAGAAATTGAAGGAAATTCTGATGACCACTGATTTTTTTTGCGCCCGACTCGATCAGATGATTGACCTACGCGCGTTGGCTGGCAAACGGTGGTCTGGCGGTCGGTGATCGACGTCTTGAAGCGACCCGGCCGACGCCTGCCCATGCCCTCACCGAGGGTTGTGAGGCGTTCTCGAGGCGGTCACCGACACTAGCTTGGTTTGATTTGGAGTGGTTTTTGTAAAATTCTGGAGTGGTGTGATGAATAGGTATATTGACGAAAAATTGCCTTTATATAGACACTAGATGTATGCCTAAAACTGCTTGTGCCCTCCTGTATCTTCTTTCTGCGAACATTCGGCCGGCGCATTTTTTGCGGGCGGGGGTGACGGAGCGCGACATCGGGAGCCTGTCAGAGCGTATCGATGGTGAACAGCTCTTGGCCCAGCGCGCCGGCTTCGATGAGGCCGGGTGTCAATTTGCTTCCTCCTGCCAAACATTGCGATCAAGCCTTTGGCGAGGCAGGTTGCTGCGGTCGACCGTGTGATTTCGATGAAATTGCCTTTCCGCCTCGTTCCTTTATTTGTTTCCGCCATGGTGGTGCTCTGTTTGTATTGGGGTCTTAACCAAGCTGAGTCTCGTGCTATTTACGCAAGTTGGGACAAGGTACTGCACGCCTCGGTGTTTTTTGTCATCTGGTGGATTACGCGCTGGAGCCTGCGGGGTTCCTGGCTGTGGATCACGCTGATCGCAGTTGTGGGTGGCGGAGCAGAGGAAATTCACCAGTTTTTCCAGGAGGGGCATGTGCCCAGTCTGGAGGATTGGTATGCCGATATTGTCGGGGTAAGTTTGGCTGCGGTAATTTATCTGCTGGGGCGTTTGCTTTGGTTGCTGCGCGCAAGCGTCGGCGAGCGCGAGGCCCTGGTTGTTCTGGAGCGCCGTGAGGTATCGGGCTGGAGGAAGCACGCACTGGATTGGCGATGGACCTTCAAAGTGTGGCGATGGGGGTTTTATCTGGTCATGCTCGGTGGGCGTGAGCGTCGGGCCTTGGGGCCGGCGGAGCAAACGATTGCGCGCTGGAGCGTATGGGCCTTGATTTTAGGGTTTTTGCTGGTGTCGACCGCAACGGTGTTGGTTGTGTTGTTGTTGATTCAGACTGCGCTGGGCTGGCAGTTTCCTTCTGTACTTGACTGGATGGTTCGCGGGCAGTGATCGTGTTTTAGCGAGGATTGTCCGGTCAGCCTGGCTCTGGCGGCGGCGTTCTCGCCTTGTTCACAAATCTCATCGTTTCGATTTTTCTGATGCTTGCCCCTGAACTATTACGATTGTCATATATGGGATTTCATTTGTTCATGGCATGATTGATGCACTGCAACAATGTCACGACAACCTTGAGTAGCCGAGCGTTCCAATATGTCCTTGATGTCTTCGGGTTTGGTCAGGCCCCATAGTTCAAAAATTGCCTTCCTGCATCGCGTCCTGGACGGAGCGGTCATTCTTTTTGCTCTGTTCATTGCGATGCAGCTTACCCACGATCTCGAGTTTGATCGTCATTACGCGCAGGCTGCAGCTTGGGCGGTAATGCTGTTTTTGACCTTTGGCGGGGCGCGCCAGATTTATGGTTCGTGGCGTACTGAGTCTCTTCCGAGGGCGGTTTTTGCGACCCTCGTCACTTGGTTCTGGTCTGCAATGTGCTTGGTCCTGCTGGCGTTTTTGACCAAGACTTCTTCCGATTACTCGCGCTTGGTCACCATGGTTTGGTTTGGCCTTACTCCGTTACTGCTGGCCATCTCTCGCGTTGGTTTGCGTGTAGTACTCAAGTCTTTGCGCTCTGGTGGCAAAAATACTCGTACCTTGGCTATTGCTGGTAAAACCCAGTTGGGGTCGCAGGTGCTGGAGAAGATCGAGCGCACGCCCTGGTTGGGTATGAAGTTCATCGGTTTTTTTGATGACCGCCTGGCTGCGCGCGAGTGCAAGGATGCCGCCAATCATGTGGATGGTGTAGGGCGGTTTGATGAGCTGGTTGATCTGGCTCGGGCCGGCAAGGTCGATTACGTCTATATCACGCTACCGATGCGTGCCGAGGGCCGCATTGTGCAATTGGTGACCGATCTGGCCGATACCACTGCATCGGTTTATCTGGTGCCCAACTTTTTCATTTTCGATTTGCTGCATGGCAAATTGGCAAGCCTCGATGGCATCCCTGTGCTCAGCTTGCATGAAAGCCCCTTCTACGGGGTGGATGGCTGGGTCAAGCGGGCTGAGGATATTGTCGTGGCCAGCCTGATTTTGCTGCTGATCTCCATCCCCATGCTTATTATCGCTGCCGGGGTAAAGCTCACGTCGCCCGGCCCCGTGCTCTTCAAGCAACGGCGGTATGGCTTGCATGGTTCTGTGGTGGAAGTCTGGAAGTTCCGCAGCATGACGGTGACCGAGAACGGCGACAAGATTGTTCAGGCACAAAAGAACGATGCGCGGATTACGCCGTTTGGCGGTTTTTTGCGGCGTACGTCGCTTGATGAGTTGCCGCAGTTCTTCAATGTGCTGCAGGGGCAGATGTCGGTGGTTGGGCCGCGCCCGCACGCTGTGGCGCACAACGAGCAGTATCGTGGTCTGATCCGCGGCTACATGCTGCGCCACAAGGTCAAGCCGGGGATCACCGGCTGGGCGCAGATCAACGGCTGGCGTGGCGAGACGGAGACGCTGGACAAGATGTCCATGCGCGTCAAATACGACCTTGAGTATGTGCAGAAATGGTCGCTGTGGCTGGATCTGAAGATCGTCTTTTTGACGGTATTCAAAGGTTTTGTGAACAAGAACGCTTATTGAGCGTCATTTTTCGGCATTTTTTGGAACTTTCATGGTCATTCAACCCGTTGTTCTTTGTGGTGGTTCCGGTACGCGTTTGTGGCCGCTATCACGCGAGCAATACCCCAAGCAGTTGCTGTGCTTGAACGGTAATCACACCATGTTGCAGGCTACGGCATTGCGCCTGGCTGGCATGCAGCTGGCAGCGGGTGATGTGCTGGCGGCGCCCTTGCTGGTGGGGAATGAGGAATACCGTTTTCTGATTGCCGAGCAGTTGCGCCAGGTGGGCGTTGCGCACCCCTCGCTGATTCTTGAGCCCTGCGGCCGCAATACCGCTCCGGCACTGACGCTGGCCGCGCTGGCTGCGCAGGCTGAGGGCGCTGACCCGGTGCTGGTGATCATGCCGGCCGATCATGTGATTCAGGATGAAGAAGCCTTCCGGCAGGCCGTGGTGCAGGGCGCGCAACTGGCCGAGCAGGGCAGGCTGGTGACTTTTGGCATCAAGCCGACGGCGCCGGAAACCGGTTATGGCTACATCAAACAGGGTGCGGCGCTGGCCGATGGGGCTTGCCTGGTCGAGCAATTTGTTGAAAAGCCGGATGCCGCCACCGCCGAGGCGTATCTGGCGAGCGGCGGTTTCTTGTGGAATGGTGGCATTTTTGTCATCAAGGCGTCGGTCTGGCTGGCCAAGATGGAGCAATGCCGGCCCGATATCGCCGGCGCCTGCTTCAAGGCCTTCGATGCCCGCCAGCAGGATCACGATTTTCTGCGGCCGGACAAGACGGTGTTTGCCAATTGTCCGTCGGATTCCATCGACTATGCGGTGCTGGAGCGCCTGGCGCGCCTTGGTGCCAATACGGGCGAGGTTGCCGTGGTGCCACTTGATGCGCGCTGGTCCGATGTGGGCGCCTGGAGTGCCCTGTGGGAAATCGGCGACAAGGATGCAGGCGGCAATGTGCTGATGGGCGATGTCCTGACGGTCGACACCCAAAATACCCTGGTTATTGCCGAAGACCGGCTGGTGGCCTGCGTCGGGCTGAGTGACGTGGTGATTGTCGAAACGCCGGATGCCATTCTGGTGGCCAATCGCTCGGAGATTCAAAAGGTCAAGGATATTGTCGGCCAGCTCAAGGGCAAGCAGCGTTCGGAATCGCACTCGCACCGCAAGGTCTACCGGCCCTGGGGCTGGTATGACAGCATCGATTTTGGCGATCGCTTCCAGGTCAAGCGCATCGTGGTCAATCCGGGCGGCTGCCTGTCACTGCAGATGCACCACCATCGCGCCGAGCACTGGATTGTGGTTTCCGGTACAGCCAAGGTGACGCGCGGCGAAGAAACCCTGCTGGTTTCGGAGAACCAGTCGACTTACATCCCGCTCGGCACCCTGCATCGTCTGGAAAATCCGGGCAAGCTGCCGCTGGAGATGATCGAAGTGCAGTCCGGCAGCTATCTGGGTGAGGACGATATTGTTCGATTTGAGGATATTTACGGGCGTTGACCGACGGGTTTTCGGTGAATGGCAACGGATTCGCTTTGAGGTCGGGCATAAGTGAAAAAATGATTCTCGTCACCGGTGGTTGTGGCTACATTGGTTCGCATACCGTTGTCGAGCTGCTCAATGACGGTGCCGAGTTGGTAATTGTCGACAACCTGAGCAATAGCAAATTGGCGGTGCTGGATCGCATTGAGCGCATTGCCGGCCGGCGGCCTGTATTTGTTCAGGCGGATATTCGCGATTGGGAGGCGATGCGTGGGGTGTTTTCACGCTTTGCGATCTCCGATGTCATTCATTTTGCCGGCATCAAGGCGGTTGGAGAGTCAGGCGCCAAGCCTTTGTACTATTACGACAACAACGTGCAGGGTAGCCTGGTGCTGTTTGAAACGATGGCCGAGTTTGGTGTCAAGCGACTCGTTTTCAGTTCGTCGGCAGCGGTTTATGGCGATCCGCATGCGGTGCCGATTTCGGAAGACTTTCCGCTGCAGGCCACGAACCCTTATGGCCGCTCGAAGCTGATGATCGAAGAAATCCTGCGCGATCTCGCTGTGGCAGATCCCGAGTGGCGAGTTGCACTGCTACGTTATTTCAACCCGGTTGGCGCGCATCTCAGCGGGTTGATTGGCGAGGACCCGAACGGAATTCCGAACAACCTGATGCCGTTTATTGCCCAAGTGGCTGTAGGCAAGCGGGCAGAGCTCTCGGTTTTTGGTGGCGACTACCCAACACCGGATGGCACGGGCGTGCGTGACTACATCCATGTGGTGGATCTGGCGCTCGGCCATCTTGCAGCTTTGTCCGCGCTGGGGCGTCAAGCTGGTGTTCTGACCGTCAATCTGGGGACTGGGCAGGGCTACAGCGTGCTCGATATGATCAAGGCGTTTGAACAGGGGAGCGGCAAGGCCGTGCCGTTCCGCATCGTGGAGCGCCGCGCGGGTGATGTCGCAGCCTGTTATGCCGCTCCGGAGAGGGCTTTTGAAGTGCTCGGATGGCGCGCGGAAAGAGGTGTGGACGCGATGTGTTCCGATACCTGGCGCTGGCAATCCAGCAACCCGACCGGCTACGATTAACCCAGTGTTATTTATTGGTTTTCCTTGTTCTGTATTGACGTGAGCATGTGCCGGCTGGTATCCTGAGAGCGTACATTTTTGTGAGGTTCCCATGAAGAAATTTAAGCTTGTTTTGTTGGTGAGTGTGATGGCTGCGAGTTTCTCTGCCATGGCCTTCACGAAGGATCAATCGGCAGCCGATATCAAGAGCGAAGTTCTGTCTCGTTCGGCAACCGAAAGCCTTGACGCTATTCTCAAGGATGCCAAGGCCAAGGGCCTCCCGGTTTCTGCCTTGACCGACGCGCTGGTCAAGAAGGATCAGGATGGTGCTGCTCTGCTCAAGGCGCTGGTCGCTGCCGGCTACGATGAAAGCGCAACCAAGACCGCGCTGATCAACTCCGGTGCTGAAACCACTTCTGTCCTGAATGCCACGGCAGCTGGTGGTGCCGGCAATCAAGGCGGTGCTGGTCAAACCGGTGGTAGTGGTGGTTTTGCCGGTAGCAACGGTTCCACCTTCAATGGTGGTGGCAGCGGCGGTGGTAGCCGTTCCTGATACGGGCTATTTTCCCAAAATGGCAGCTTCGGGCTGCCATTTTTTTTACCCAGATATTGGCTAAATGAACACTGTTTCGTCTGCTCGATCCACCTCAAACTTTGGCGTGAATGACCGCTGGTTGTTTGCAGGTTTGCTTCTCCTGCTTTTCTGGGCGCCACTTCCTTTGGGCAGCAATCGAACCTGGGCTGTTGGTGTTCTGGTTCTGTGGTCACAGGTTTTGCTGTTTGGCGCCATGTTTGCCTGGCGGCATGCAGCAGATGCTGCTTTCGCGCGTCTGACCCTGTTCAAATGGCCTGTTCTTTTGCTTGGCCTGTTTGCAGCCTTGCCCTGGATACAGCTTTTGCCGCTGCCCGCAGGTGTTTTAGCCGTGGTGTCGCCAGAAGCCCTGCGCGTCGAGCAAGGCATTTCTGCCTTGCAGCTAAGTCTGGATACGTTCCAGACGCAAATTTATGCTGCGCTGTCGTTTGCCTATTTTTCCTGCTTTATCGTTGCCTTGCTCACCGTGCGCGACGATCAACGACTCGATTTCATGGCGCTGGCCATCGTCTGTGCCGGTTTGTTCCAGGCGGTGATCGGGGTGCTGCTTTTTTCGGTAGGGGCGACTTACCGGGTTTTCTTTTTCGATATTGCTCATACCCGCTTGTTTGGTACGTTTGGTTACCATAATCACTTTGCCGGCTACATGGAGCTTTGCCTGTCGGTCGGTATTGGCCTGATGCTGGCGCGCCTGGGGACGGAGCCGGGGCAGCGTGGCAACTGGCGTCACAAACTGGTCAAGGTTTTTGATTTTATCCTCAGCCCTAAAATGCGTTTGCGGATGATGCTGGTCATCATGGTGATTGCCCTGGTGTTGACCCGTTCGCGCATGGGAAATGCCGGATTTTTCGCCGCAATGCTGATTGTCGGCCTGCTCACCATCGTGTTGTCGCGCAAGTTGTCGCCTGCCACCATCGGGCTGATTGCCAGCCTGGTCGTTATCGATGTGCTGGTTATTGGTTCCTGGGTGGGGCTGGAGAAGGTTGTAAACCGGGTGCGCGAGACGGCTATCGTGCAGGAGATTGGCGCCAAGGAGGAGTCGGTCGAGTTGCGTACCGATGTTGCCCGGCATGCTGCAGAGATCGTGCCGGATTTTCCCGTGTTCGGAACGGGGGCTGGCAGCTTCTACAACACATATTTGCGTTACCGTACCCCGCGTGAGTCCTATTGGGATCACGCTCACAACGACTATGTCGAACTGGCGGCCGACAATGGCTTGCTGGGGTTGGGCATTTTGGGTGGTTTTGTGTTGTTGACCGCTGCGGTTGCCGTGAAGATTCTGTTGCGCAGGCGCTCAAGCTTGCCGCGAGGTATTGCTTTTGGTTCGTTGATGACAATTGTGGCCTTGGCGATTCACAGCACGGTGGATTTCAATTTGCAGTTACCGGCCAATGCCTTGCTATTGGTGCTGGTGATGGCGATGGCCTGGTTGGCGAGTGAGTTGCCGGGCGGCGGCACGGCTTCTGGCGGAAAAGAGCGGCGTAGTTCGAGTTCCAGAGGCAAATCCACCTATCGTTCGGGCATGCAGGGAGTGGCGTAATGACTTTGAAGCGACAGTTGCTGATCGGTATTTCAGCGGTTTTTTTGCTGGTTTTTGTTGGCCTGATTGCGGCCGGCATCCAGAGCACGCGGAGCTATCTTGAGCAGCAACTGGGGTCGCATGCGCAGGATGCTGCGTCCTCCCTGTCCTATCCGCTCTCACAGTCGCTGGGCAAGGGCGATGCCGGGCTGGCGTCGATTCAGGTTTCTACGCTGTTCGACCGCGGCTATTTTCAGCGGATTACGGTGCGAGCGACCGATGGTTCATCGATTGTCGATCGTGAGTTGCCGGCCAAGATCGAAGGTGTGCCGCTGTGGTTCTCGTCCCTGATCAGCCTGCAAGCACCGCCAGGCGAGGCGCTGGTGTCGTCCGGCTGGCGCCAGTTGGGCCGGGTCGTGGTGATTTCGCAGCCAACCTACGCCTATCAGCATTTGTGGTCGTCCTGCCTGGAAACTGCCGGCTGGATGCTGCTGGCCTATGTGGTGGCGATTCTGCTTTCGCGCATGGTGCTGCGCTGGATCCTGCTGCCGCTGTCGGCCATCGAGCGTACCGCACTGGAGATCCAGGAGCGGCGTTTCGGACAGATCGGGATTGTGCCCAAGGCGCTTGAGCTGCTGCGCGTGGTCAAGGCGATGAATGGCATGTCGCGGCGCATTGCCGAGATTCTCGATGGCGAAACCCGGCGTGCCGACGCGTTCCGTCGTGAGGCTTACCAGGACGAAGTGACCGGGCTGGATAACCGGCGCAGTTTCGATCTGCGTTTCAACCAGTTGCTTGAGGGTGACGTTCATTTCTCCGACGGTTCGCTGATTGGTCTGGAAGTGAATAACCTCAAGGAATTCAATACCGAGACCAGCTACCAGCGCGGTAATGCGCTGCTGGTGTCGCTGACCCGGATCGCCAGCGAGCTGCTTGGTCAGCGCGCGGTGATTCTCGGGCGGATCGGCGGTACGTCGTTCGGCTTTGTCGTGCTCGGACTCGATACGCCGGGGATTTCAGGCCTTTGCCGCGAGTTGCGTGCCGAGATCGAGCGCGCCGCCGGCGAGGAAGATGTTTCGTTCAGCCTCGGTGTGGTCAATTTCAACAAGGGCGACAAGCGTTCGCAGGTCATGGCAAGGCTGGACCTGGCTATCGAGACGGCTCGCCAGTCAGGGCGTAATGCACTGCAGTTGCTGATCGAGGACGAGGGCAGCGACGTGTCGATCGGTTCGCTGGCCTGGCGCGAGTTGATCCAGAACGCATTGACCGAGAATCGCTGGACGCTGCTCGGTCAACCGGTGGTTTCGCTCGAAACCCGGCACCTGATCCACCATGAAATCATGACCCGTTTGGTCGGCAAGGATGGCCACCTGGTGCCGGCGTCGAAATTCCTGCCGATGGCCTTGCGCCATCACCTGATGGCCGATATCGACCAGGCATTGCTTGAGCTGGTTTTCCGGATTCTTGAGGCGGATGCGACTTCAACGACCCACCTTGCCGTCAATATGTCGACGCAGAGTCTGGAGAGCGGCAGTTTCGTCAAGTGGCTGGCCGGTCGCCTCAACCGCCTTGGGCCGCTGGCGGCTCGTCTGTCTTTCGAACTGACCGAGTACGGCTGTTCGATCGACGTCGAGGCGACACGCCGTTTTGCCGCGCTGGTGCGTGAGCATCAGGCGCGTTTCGGTATCGACCACTTCGGTCTGGCACCGAACTCGCTGCAGATCCTGCGCGAAGTGCCGCCCGATTACATCAAACTCGATACCGGCCTGGTCCAGGAAGTGCCGGTCAGCGACAGCGCCCATTCGCTCCTCAAGTCCATCGTGACGCTGGCGCGTTCGCTGGAGGTCGAGGTGATCGCCCAGGGCGTCGAGAATGCCGATCAGGTCGAGCAACTGATCAACGACAAGATCGCTGGCGGCCAGGGCTATCACTTCGGTGCGCCGTCGGCTGACCAGATCAATTCCTGATTCATCGTTTTCCATCATTCATTTCGGACCTGATTCATGACCAAGCTACCTGCAGAGATTTTCAAGGCCTACGACATTCGGGGCATCGTCAATAAATCGCTGACGGCTGACGTTGTCCGCCGGATCGGCCATGCCTTGGGCTCGCTCGCTGCAGAGCAGGGCCAGACGGCAATTGCAGTCGGTCGCGATGGCCGCCTGTCCGGCCCGGAGCTGGCCGGGGCGTTGATGGACGGTATCTGCGCGGCCGGGGTCGATGCGATCGATGTGGGTTGCGTGCCGACGCCGGTGACTTATTTTGCCGCCTATGAACTGGGCTGCCATTCCTGCGTTTCGGTGACCGGCAGCCACAATCCGCCGGACTACAACGGTCTGAAAATGGTTATCGGCGGTACGACGCTGGCGCTGGAGGCGATCCAGAATCTGAAGCGCCGTGCCGAGTCCGGCGATTTGCGCCACGGCAAGGGCGAGCGTCGCAGTGCCAATGTGCTGCCGGCCTATGTCGAAAAGATCGTCGGTGACGTCAAGCTGGCGCGGCCAATGAAGATTGTCATGGATTGCGGCAATGGCGTGGCGGGGGCGATTGCGCCGGAGTTGTTCAAGCGTCTGGGTTGCGAGATCGTGCCGCTCTTTTGCGAAGTCGATGGCAATTTCCCCAATCACCATCCGGACCCGTCCAAGCCGGAAAACCTGGCCGATGTCATCAAGGCGCTCCAGGAAACCGATGCCGAAATCGGTATTGCCTTCGATGGCGACGGCGACCGTCTCGGCGTGGTCACCAAGGATGGCGAGATCATTTATCCGGACCGCCAGCTGATGCTGTTTGCGGCCGATGTGCTGTCGCGCGTGCCGGGTGGCACCATCATTTACGACGTCAAATGCACCCGCTTGCTGGCGCCGTGGATTCGCCAGCATGGTGGCGAGCCGCTGATGTGGAATACCGGCCATGCGCTGGTCAAGGCCAAGCTCAAGGAAACCGGCGCGCCGCTGGCCGGCGAGATGTCCGGCCACACCTTCTTCAAGGAGCGCTGGTACGGTTTCGACGATGGTCTTTACACCGGTGCCCGCCTGCTCGAAATCCTGGCGCGTACGGTCGACGCCAATGCGGAGCTCAAAAAGCTGCCGAATTCGCCCTCGACGCCCGAACTCAATATCAAGATGGCCGAAGGCGAGCCTTTTACGCTGATCGACAAGCTCAAGGCCGAAGGGCAGTTCCCCGGTTCGGTGGAAATGATCACCATCGACGGCGTGCGCGTTGAATATCCGGATGGCTTCGGTCTGGCCCGGCCCTCAAATACCACGCCAGTCGTCGTGCTGCGTTTCGAGGCCGACAACGATGCCGCGCTGGAGCGCATCCAGGGCGCTTTCCGGACGGCGCTGACGGCGCTCTGGCCGGGGATTTCGCTGCCGTTCTGAGAAGCTGTTCACTTTCTTCCGAAAGTCATGAAACCAGGCTATGGCATCATTTGACACATCTGTAAAACCCCTCCCGACCTCCCCTTGACAGGGGAGGAGCAGCCCAAGTTGCACATCGGCGAGCTCCCTACCCTGATAAGGGGAGGGTTGGGGAGGGGTTTGAATGACAAGCGAAAAATCATGAACAGCTTCTGAGTGCGTGATGCGGGTGGCCTTACGGTGGAAGGCCGCCGCTGTGCCAGCCAGTTTCGCGGCGCGGCTGCTTTCAGTCAGCCGGGGTTTTGCCGGATGTTTGTCCGGCCGGCCGCCTGGGCTGGTTTATTACTCTTCGGCCATCAGTTTCAGTACGCGGTCAGTAATATCAACGCCTTGGGATACTGACACGGCATCCTGAATCACCATGTCCAGATTTTCTTTTTTGGCGAGGCGCTGGATCGCTTCGTTGGCTTTCTCAAGGATTCCCGAGGTGGCTTCGATCTGGCGGGCTTGCAGCTCTTCCCGGAATTCGCGCTGGCGGCGCTCGAAGGAAATGGTGAGATCCTTGATCTCGCTTTCCTTACTGCGCAGCATGCTTTCCGACAATGAGCCCTTTTTCTCGGCGAGATACGTTTGCTTTTCAGCCAGTTCGTTGGCGCTGCGCTGCAGTTCTGCCTGACGTGCGCTGAACTCGCCTTCGATTTTCTTGCTGGCCAGGATCGATGCCGGCGCTTCCCTGACGATTCGTTCCGAGTTGATGAAGGCGATTTTCGTGCCTTCGGCGAATGCCGTGGAGGAGAAGAGGGCGACCAGCGCGGCTAGTGCCAGTGTGCGGGGTGTGCTCTGTTGCATGGCGGGAGATATATCTTGAGGTGGGTTGGGAAATGCTGCGTGGTTGACGGTCAACAGTTTGATTGTCGCCGAAAACGATGGTCAGGAGTCTGTCGCCGAGTGGATGGCAGTGGATGGGCAAATGGCGCGGTGTGCCGTGAATTTTACGCGTATCTTGATTAAAGGGAGGCCTGCCCCCATAATCAAGGCATGGTTGTAATTCCGGCAAGCTGGAGGCGTTCTGGACGGGGGTTCGATTCCCCCCATCTCCACCAAAAGCGCATTGATACAGTGCTTTTTTGATGGGGATGTCCCGGTTTCGACAGGGCGGGCGAAGGTAAGCAGGCAACTCGACAGGCGACGGACGTAATCCGCGCAAATCCTATAAATGCCAACGATGAGCATTTCGCTATCGCCGCCTAAAAACGGCTAGCCGGGGCTGCTGGAGCCTTGTTACCAAAGACAGCCGACGGGGACTTCGGTCCCCGTTGTCACGTCTGCAAAGCCTGCGTGCCTGTTTCCTCTCCGGGGATTCTTTATAATGCGCACGCTTTACAGCAAAGCTGGCCCCCTTGGGCTGGTCCTGATCAAGAAACTCCGGGTGGAAACGCGATGAAAATGGATTTGAAGGTTCCCTTTGCCGAGAAGGATGCGGCAAAGAAGCTCGGAGCGCGTTGGGATGCGGCGCGCAAGGTCTGGTATGTCGAAGACAAGCTGGATCTGGCGCCATTTGCCAAATGGGCGCCGACACCGCGTGCCGATTCGGCAGGTGGCGCGTCGGGGCAAGTCTCGGCAGCGGGCGCGCGGCAGGTCAGTACGGGCAAGGCGATGCAGGGGAGTGCCTATGTGGCGCACCCGTCGGTGTGTGCCTGTCCGCCCTGGGAGTTGTGCGATCAATGCCGCCCCTTCGCGTTTGTATCGGGTCTCTGAGCGCTAGCAGCGTCAAGTCTTTGGCCGATCAGCGGCCGTTAGCGGTCGACCCGCTTGCTGGCGCAATTTTCCGCTTCGCGAATCGCGCTGTTTGCGCTGGCTGCTCCGCGCCGGCAAGCGCTTTTTCTTGAGCTGACCGGCTGTGCCGTGGCCTGTGCAGGCTGCCGGCAACAATGCGCCGCCACTTCGGGCGGTGACGTAAAATTCCTTTTGCAATAAAAGTGCTTGCAGGGCGCAGGCATTTTCCCCTATGATTCAAACGAACGTATGAATCACAACAACAAATAACAGGTGATGCCATGGCAGAAGTGAAGTCAGTCGATACGCGCGAACGCATTCTGGATGCAGCCGAGCAGCTTTTCATGGCGCACGGCTACGATGGTACGTCGATGCGCCAGATTACGGGTGGTGCCGGGGTCAATCTGGCGGCGGTGAATTATCACTTTGGCTCCAAGGAGTCGCTGATGCAGGAAGTTTTCCGGCGCCGTCTCGACTGGTTGAACGAAGAGCGCCTGCGCGTGCTCAACGTTTACGAGAGCGAGGCAGGTGGCAAGCCGGTCAAGCCTTCGCTGATCGTCGATGGCTTTTTCGGCACCCTGCTGCGCATGGCCGATGACGAGGCGCGCGGCGGCATCACCTTCCTGCGTTTGCTGGGGCGCACGCTGACCGATCCTTCCGAATTCATCCGCACCTTCCTCGCACACGAGTACGCCACGGTGGTCGACCGCTACAAGGAAGCGCTGTTCAAGGCGCTGCCCGATGTACCCAAGGCCGAGATCGTCTGGCGCTTCCATTTCATGCTCGGTGCCACTTCCTACGCCATTGCCGGGACCGATGCCCTGCGTCTGGTCACCGACTGGCAGATCGAGGCGGCGGATTCGACGGATCGCCTGGATCGCCTGGTGCCGCGCCTGATGTCCTTCCTGCTCGGCGGCCTGCGTGCGCCTTTGCCGCAGTTTTCCAATGCTGAATCCGCAGGGGTTTCCCCTCCGGGTGCGGTCGACAGCAAATAAACGACCAAAACCAAAATAAAAGGAGACAACAGCATGTTTCAAAACCTCATCCCTCTGCTGGGTATTGCCATCCTGGTGGTTTTGGCCGGGTTGATCATGTTGCGGCCCTTGCGCCGCAGCCTGGTCACCCGGCCCATTTTTTCCGCCTACCGGAAGGTTCTGCCGCAGATGTCCGACACCGAGCGCGATGCGCTCGAAGCCGGCAGTGTCTGGTGGGAGGGCGAGCTGTTCCGCGGCAAACCCGACTGGCAGAAACTGCACGCCTACCCGCAGCCGAAGCTGACCGCCGAAGAAACCGCCTTCATGAGCAATGAAGTCGAGGCCGCCTGCCGTCTGGTTGACGACTGGAAGGTGACGCACGAGCTTTACGACTTGTCGAACGAGACCTGGCGCTATATCAAGGACAAGGGCTTCCTCGGCATGATCATCCCGAAGAAGTACGGCGGCCTGGAGTTCTCGGCCTACGCGCACTCGCAGGTGGTGACCAAGCTGTCGACGCGCTCCTCGGCGCTTGCCGTGTCGGTCATGGTGCCGAATTCGCTCGGCCCGGCCGAACTGCTGCTGCATTACGGCACCGAAGAACAGAAAAACCATTACCTGCCGCGCCTGGCCAAGGGCATCGAAGTGCCGGCCTTCGCGCTGACCAGCCCGTGGGCCGGTTCCGATGCGGCCTCCATTCCCGATAGCGGCGTCGTCTGCAAGGGCCTGTATCAGGGCAAGGAAGTGCTCGGCATGCGCGTCAACTGGGACAAGCGTTACATCACGCTGGCCCCGGTGTGCACGGTGTTCGGCCTGGCTTTCCACCTCTATGACCCGGACGGCCTGCTCGGCGACAAGAAACATATCGGCATCACCTGCGCGCTGGTACCTTACGATCATCCGGGCGTTGATACCGGGCGCCGTCACTTCCCGCTCAACGCGATGTTCATGAACGGCCCGACGCGTGGCAAGGAAGTCTTCATGCCGCTCGATTTCATCATCGGCGGCCCGGCGATGGCCGGCCAGGGCTGGCGCATGCTGATGGAGTGCCTGGCGGCCGGGCGCTCGATCTCGCTGCCGTCGTCCAACACCGGCATGGCGCAGATGACGGCGCGTGCCGTTGGCGGCTATGCCCGCGTCCGCAGCCAGTTCAAGATGGCGGTCGGCAAGTTCGAGGGTGTCGAGGAAGGCCTGACCCGCATCGGCGCCTACACTTACATGATGGACGCCGTGCGCAAGATGACGGCCGGCGCCGTCGATCTCGGCGAAAAGCCGTCGGTGGTCTCGGCCATTGCCAAGTACCACGTCACCGAACGGGCTCGCCAGGTTGTTAACGACGGCATGGACATCATCGGCGGCAAGGGCATCTGCCTCGGCCCGTCGAATTTCCTCGGCCGCGCCTACCAGCAGGTGCCGATCGGCATCACCGTCGAAGGCGCCAATATCCTGACCCGCTCGCTGATCATCTTCGGCCAGGGCGCCATCCGCTGCCATCCGTATCTGCTGCCGGAAATGCAGGCGGCGCAGAATCCGGATACCAAGCAAGGCCTGGTCGATTTCGACAAGGCGCTGTTCGGCCATATCGGCTTTACCATCAAGAACGGTTTGCGTGCCCTTTGGCTGGGCCTGACCGGCTCGCATTTCGCAGCGGTCAACGTCGATACGGCACCGGAAATGAAGCGCTACTACCAGCAACTGACGCGCTTCTCGGCGGCCTTTGCCTTCATGTCCGACATCTCCCTGCTGGTGCTCGGCGGCAGCGTCAAGCGCCGGGAAAAATTGTCGGCCCGCCTGGGCGACATCCTGGCGCAGATGTACCTGATTTCCTGCACCCTCAAGCGCTACGAGGAAGAAGGCCGCAACAAGGAAGACGCGCCGCTCGCCCACTGGGCGATCTGGGATGCGATGTACAAGGCGCAGCAGGCCTTCGACGGCGTGATTGCCAACTTCCCGGTGCGCTTCATCGCCGCCTTTCTGCAGCGTTCCATCTTCCCGTGGGGGCATCCGTATGTCGTGCCATCCGACGCGGTCGGCCACCAGGTCGCCAAGGCACTGATTGCGCCGTCGGCAACCCGCAACCGCCTGACTGCCGAATGCTTCCTGCCGCTCACCGAGAACGAGCCGGTCGGCGCCATCGAACTGGCGCTCAAGGCGACGCTCGAAGCCGAAGGTATCGAGGCCAAGATCCGTACGGCCGAGAAGGATGGCAAGTTTGCCAACAATCCGCTGGCCAATGTGCGCGACATCGCCATCGTCGCCTTCGAGGCGGGCGTCATCAATGCTGCCGAGTTCGAGATCATGAAGCGGCGCAACCACCTGCGCGACATCGTCGTCCAGGTCGATGACTTCCCCTTCGACTACAACGTGGCGACGGCCAACAAGCCGGCCAGCGACCGGATGGCGGCGTAAATCATGGGCAAGACGATCTACGTGGTCGACGGCGCGCGGACGCCGTTTTTGAAGGCGCAGAAGGGGCCGGGGCCGTTCGCGGCCTCCGACCTGGCAACCCAGGCCGGACGGGCGCTGCTGCTGCGCCAGCCGTTCCTGCCCTCCGATCTCGACGAGGTGATTCTCGGCTGCGCCGCGCCCTCGCCGGACGAGACCAATATCGGCCGCATGGTCGCGCTGCGCCTCGGTTGCGGCAACAAGGTGCCGGGCTGGACGGTGATGAGGAATTGCGCCAGCGGTATGCAGGCGCTCGATTCGGCCATCGCCAACATCCAGTGCGGCCGTGCCGAGCTGATCCTGGCCGGTGGTGTGGACGCGCTGTCACGCGCGCCCTTGCTCTATTCGGACACGATGGTGTGCTGGTTCGCCGGCATGATGAGCTTGCGCACGGTCAACCAGAAAATCGGGCACTTTTTGAAATTGAAGCCGGGCGCCTTGCTGAGCCCGGTGATTGGCCTGATGAAGGGCCTCACCGATCCGGTGGTTGGCCTGCTGATGGGCCAGACTGCCGAGAATCTGGCCTGGAAGTTCGGCATCAGCCGGCAGCAGATGGACGAATTCGCCGTGCGCAGCCACCAGCGCGCGCTGGCGTCGCGCGTGGCTGGTCATTTGGATGAGATCGTGCCGGTGGTCGACGGCAACGGCAAGGTCTATGCCGAGGATGACGGCGTGCGTGCCGACGCCAGCATGGCCGGCATGGCCAAGCTCAAGCCCTTCTTCGACAAGAAGTACGGCAACATCACGGCCGCCAACAGTTCGCAGATCACCGACGGCGCCGCCTGGCTGATCCTGGCCTCGGAAGAGGCCGTGCAGAAGTGGAACCTGAAGCCGCTCGGCAAGATCGTCGACAGCCAGTGGTCCGGTCTCGATCCGGCGCAGATGGGCCTCGGCCCGGTGCATGCGGCGACGCCCATCCTGCAGCGGCATGGCCTCGGTCTGGCCGACATCGATGCCTGGGAACTGAACGAAGCCTTTGCGGCGCAGGTCATGGGCTGCCAGGCGGCCTGGCAGTCCGACGCCTATTGCCGCGAGCAGCTTGGTCTGCCCGGCGCGCTGGGCAGCATTGCCGAAGAGAAACTCAACGTGGACGGCGGTGCCGTGGCGCTCGGCCATCCGGTCGGCGCTTCCGGTGCGCGCATCGTGCTGCACCTGCTGCATGTGCTGCGCCGGCAACAGGCCAAACGCGGCATTGCCACGATCTGCATCGGCGGCGGCCTGGGCGGCGCGATGCTGGTCGAGGCGGCGAACTGACGATGCGCATCGGTATCGTTGTCGATTCCGCCTGCGATCTGCCGCGCGAGTTTCTCGACCGGCACGATGTGGTGGTGATGCCGATCACGCTGCGCATTGGCGAGAACCTGATCGAGGATCAGCGCGATCCGGGGGCGACCCAGAATTTCTATGCGACGCATCTGGATCGCAAGAGCGAGGATTTCGCCGAGTCGATTCCCTATTCGCCGACCCAGATCGAGATGCTGTTTCTCGAGCGTCTGGTGATCGACTACGACTATGTGTTCTGCCTGACCATCACGGCGACGCGCAGTCCGATCTTTACGCATGCGATGCAGGCCTCGCGCGCCATCCTCAACCGCTACAAGCCGATCCGGCGCGCGCTCGGGATGACCGAGCGTTTCGGCCTGGCGGTTTTATCGACGCGCAACCTGTTTACCGGTCAGGCAGTGCCGGTTGCCGAAGCGGTGCGCCTGATCCGCCTGGGCGGCACACCGAGCGAAATCGGCATGCGCCTGCAGCATCTGATCGAGCACACCCATACCTATCTGGTGCCGGCCGATCTGTTCCATATTTACAAGCGGGCTTCCCGCAAGGGCGATACCAGCATCGGCTGGGGTTCCTACACCCTGGGCTCGTGGCTGGACGTCAAACCCATCCTGTATTGCAACCGCGATGTGACCAGCACGGTCGACAAGGTGCGCGGCTTCGAAACCGGCGTCGAGAAGATTTTTTCGCTGGCGGCGCAACGCCTGCTCGCCGGCCTTGAGGCGCCGAGCGTCTGTATCAGCTATGGCGGCGAGCCGGTGGCGGTTACCCGCCTGCCCGGTTACCGCCAGCTGGCGAAAGAAGCCGAAGACAACGGTGTCAGCCTGCTGATCTCGCCGATGAGCAAGACGGCGGCCGTCAACGTCGGGCCCGGCGCCCTGTCCCTGGCCTTCGCGGCCAAACAAAGCATGCACTGAGACAAAAAACATGAGCGATCTTGATCTGCAACACTGGCGCCTGGAAGTCGATGCCGAAGGTATCGCCTGGGCCATCCTCGACAAGCGCGGCGAGTCGGCGAATTCCCTGTCCACGGCGGTGACCGGCGAACTGGCACAAATCCTCGACCGCCTCGACGTCTACACCCCGAAGGCGCTGATCATCCGTTCCGGCAAGGACGCCGGATTCGTGGCCGGCGCCGACATCGGCGAATTTACCCAGCTCGACACCCCGGAAAAGGGGCGGGCGCTGGTGGCGCGCGGCTGGGAACTGTTCAACCGCCTGGCCGCGGTCAAATACCCGACCCTGGCCCTGGTCCGTGGTCACTGCCTTGGCGGTGGCCTGGAACTGGCATTGGCCTGCCGCTATCTGCTCGCCATCGACGAGCCGTCGACCAAGCTCGGCTTGCCCGAAGTCATGCTCGGCATCTTCCCCGGCTGGGGCGGCATGCTGCGTCTGCCGCAGCGGGTCGGTCCGGCGGCGGCACTCGACATGATGCTGACCGGCCGTACGGTCGACGCGAAAAAAGCGAAGAAAACCGGCCTCGCCGATGATTGCGTGCCGCCGCGCATCATGGAAATGGCGGCCCGCCAGCTGGTGCTCTCCGGCCAGCCGCGCCGGTCCTTGCCTGTGCTGCAGCGCCTGCTCAACGGCCCGCTCAAGGGCGTGGTGGCGAGCGGTGCGCGCAAGCAGGTGGCGAAAAAGGCGCGGCCCGAACATTACCCGGCGCCGTACGCGATCATCGACATCTGGCAGAAGCACAACGGCAATGCGCTGGCGGCGCCGGAAATCGTCGATCGCATCATCCGTTCGCCGACGGCGCGCAACCTGGTGCGCGTCTTCTTCATGCAGGAACGCCTCAAGGCCTTCGGCAAGGAGTCGGACTTCAAGGCGCAGCGCGTGCATGTCATCGGCGCCGGCGTCATGGGCGGCGACATTGCCGCCTGGTGCGCCCTGCGCGGCATGACGGTGACGCTGCAGGACCAGAGCCTGGAGCGCATGGGGCCGGCCCTCAAGCGCGCCCGCCAGCTTTTCGAACGCCGCTTGCGCGATCCGCTCAAGGCACGCTCTGCCTTCGATCGCCTGATTCCCGATGTGCATGGCGACGGTGTGCCGCACGCCGATGTCGTCATCGAAGCCATTTTCGAGGATGTCGCCGCCAAGCACGCGCTGTTCGCGGCGCTCGAGCCGCGCATGAAGGCGGGGGCGGTGCTTGCCACCAATACCTCCAGCCTGCGCCTCGAAGACCTGCGCACGGTGCTGGCCCGGCCGGAACGCCTGGTCGGCATCCATTTCTTCAATCCGGTGGCGATGATGCCGCTCGTCGAAGTGGTTGAGGCTGAGGGCGCCGATCCGCGGATGGTGCAGGCCGCCTGCGCCTTTGTGCGGCAGATCGACAAATTGCCTCTGCCGGTGAAGAGCGCGCCGGGCTTCCTGGTCAATGCGGTGCTGGCGCCCTACATGCTGGCCGCGATGCGGGCGGTCGACCGTGGAATTTCGCCGGAAACGGTGGATGAGGCAATGCTCGCTTTCGGCATGCCGATGGGCCCGATCGAACTGATCGACACCGTCGGCCTCGACATCGCGATGGCTGCCGGCAAGCAACTGGCGGGCGGCGCAGATGCGCCGGCCTGCCTGTTGCGCCGGGTCGAAGCCGGTCAGCTCGGCAAGAAGAGCGGCCAGGGTTTTTATGCCTGGACCGATGGCAAGCCGAGCAAGGGCAGCGCCGCTGCCGTGCCGGCCGGTCTCGCCGACAGTCTGGTCCGGCCGCTGATCGAGCGCGTCGAGCAACTGGTTGCCGACGGTGTCGTGGCTGATGCCGAACTGGCTGATGCCGGCGTGATCTTCGGCACCGGGTTCGCACCGTTTACCGGTGGACCGCTGAATTTGGGCAAATAAGCGGCAAGCCTGATTGCTGTCGAAACGGTTTGGCCGGGACCGAAGGGTTCCGGCTAAACGACACATTGTTTGTTTGGAAAGGTGGCTGCATGAGCGGTATCGAGCATCTTGCCAACTTGCTGCATGTGCAGCGCGAGGCTTTTCTCGCCGAACCGGAGCCGACGCTGGCAGTTCGCCTGGATCGTCTGGCCCGTCTGGAGCGTCTGTTGCGCGAGAATCGCGCCGCGTTTGCGCAGGCCATCGACAGCGACTTTGCCGGGCGTTCGCCGAGCGAAACGGCGCTGCTCGAGTTTTTCCCCAGCCTGCAGGGCATCACGCACGCCCGGCGCCATCTCAAGCGCTGGATACGCGACGAGCGGCGGCATGTCTCGATTTGGTTCCAGCCCGGACGGGCCCGCGTGCGTTACCAGCCGCTCGGGGTGGCGGGCATCATCGTGCCCTGGAACTATCCGCTTTTCCTTGCCATTGGCCCGTTGACCGCTGCGCTCGCGGCCGGCAACCGGGCGCTGCTCAAGCTCTCGGAATTCACGCCGGCCTTTTCCGCCCTGTTCGCCGAACGGGTGGCCGCCTATTTCGCTGCTGACGAACTGGCCGTGGTTCAGGGGGGCGTCGAGGTAGCGCAGGCCTTTGCCGCCTTGCCTTTCGATCACCTGTTGTTTACCGGATCGACGGCGGTCGGTCGGCAGGTCATGCGTACGGCGGCGGATGCCCTGGTGCCGCTGACGCTCGAACTCGGCGGCAAATCACCGGTGCTGATTGCGCCCGGCTTTGATCTCGAGCTGGCGGCGCGGCGCATCGCCATGGCCAAACTCCTGAATGCCGGCCAGACCTGCGTCGCACCTGATTATGTGCTGTTGCCACAAGGGACCGAAGCCGCTTTTGCGGCGGCCGTGAAAAAGGCGGCAACGGTACTCTACGGCGATGGTCGCACGGCCGACTACACCAGCATTATCAACGCCCGCCAGCATGCCCGCCTGTGCGGCCTGCTCGAAGACGCGCGGGCGGCCGGGGCGCGCTGCCTGCCCCTGTTCGAAGGCCGCGGCGACCTCGGGGCGCGCCGCCTGATGCCGCAGCTATTGCTCGATGTGCCGCTCGACAGCCGGATCATGCAGGAGGAAATCTTCGGCCCGCTGCTACCGGTGATTTCCTACGCCGATACTGACGCGGCCATCCGTTTCATCAATGCACGCGAGCGGCCGCTGGCACTGTACGTCTTCGACAACGATAGACGCCGTGTCGAGCAGGTGATTGCGGCGACCCGTTCGGGCGGCGTTACGGTCAACGACTGCATGCTGCATGTCGCGCAGGACGATCTTCCTTTCGGTGGCGTCGGCGCCAGCGGCATGGGGCATTACCACGGCCGCGAAGGCTTCATTACCTTCTCCAAGCTGCGCCCGATCTTTCGTCAGAGCCGCTTCAATGCCTTGCCGCTGCTCGCTGCGCCCTATGGCGCACGGGCCCGGCGCCTGTTGCGCCTGATGCTGGGGGATTGAGATGGCAGCGCCAGATATCGATCTCGATTGCGAATACGACTACATCGTCGTCGGCAGCGGCTTTGGTGGTTCGGTCAGTGCCCTGCGCCTGGCGGAAAAGGGCTACAAGGTCCTGGTCGTCGAAAAGGGCAAGTGGTTCAAGCCGGAGGATTTCGCGCGCAGTACCTGGAATCTGCGGCGCTGGATCTGGCTGCCATCACTGAAGCTGACCGGCATCATGCGACTGAGCTTCTTCCGGCATGTCAGCGTGCTGTCCGGGGTGGGCGTCGGTGGTGGTTCTTTGGTGTATGCGGCAACCTTGCCGGTGCCGAAAAGCGAGTTTTTCAACTCGGGCAGCTGGGCCGGACTCAATGACTGGGAAGCCGTGCTCAAGCCGCATTATGCGACGGCTTACCGGATGCTCGGCGCCGCCGACAATCCGCAGTCCGGTCCCGGCGACCGGGCGCTCGAACGGGTGGCCGCGCGTATCGGGCGCAGCGACGAGTTTCATGCTTCAAAGGTCGGTATTTTCTTCGCCCGCCATGGGGAGGAGGTCGGGCGCGAGGTGGACGACCCCTTTTTTGCCGGGGCCGGTCCCGCGCGCTCGCCATGCCGGCATTGCGGCGCCTGCATGTCGGGCTGCCCGCATAACGCCAAGAACTCGCTCGACAAGAATTACCTGCATCTGGCGCAGCAGAAGGGCGCACGCATACTCGCCGAAACGCAGGTCGATGACGTTCGCCCGCTGGGTGAGGCGGGCGAGCGGGGCTATGTCGTGCATGTTCAGGACTCGACCCGCTGGTGGCCGCGCCGGCGCATACTGCGCGCACGTGGCATCGTGTTTTCAGCGGGGGCGCTGGGTACGGTCAAGTTGCTGCTCAAACTGCGGCAAGCGTCGATGCCGGCGATTTCCGCCCGGCTCGGGCGCGGTGTCCGGACCAACAACGAATGCCTGATCGCGGTGACCACGCCGCAGACGGGCGAAGATTTCTCGCAGGGCATTGCCATCGGTTCGGTGCTGCATGCCGATCCGGACAGCCATCTCGAACCGGTGCGTTACGGGGCGGGCTCGGGCACCTGGCGCCTCGGCATGTTGCCCATGGCCTATGGCAGTAATGCGTTCATCCGTCTGGGCAAGATGCTGCGCGAGCTGCTGTGTCATCCGCTCGCCTATCTGCGCATCGCCAGCGTCCGGCATTGGGCAAAGCACAGCCAGATCCTGCTGTTCATGCAGCATCTCGACTCAAGCTTGCGCTTTCGCCTGAATGCGCTGGGCGGTCTGGCCTCCGAGCTTGATGTCGGGCCACCGCCAGCGGCGCACATTGCGCGTGCCGAAGCGCTGGCCCGTCTCTATGCCGAGGAGGTGGGCGGCAAGCCATTCACCTTGTTTACCGAGCAACTGCTCAACATTCCCTCGACCGCCCACATCCTCGGCGGCGCAGTGATGGGGGCGGATCCCGAATCCGGTGTGATCGACCGGGTGGGGCGTCTGTTCGGTTACGAAAACGCGCTGGTTTGCGATGGATCGATGATTTCGGCCAATCCCGGAGTCAATCCCTCGCTGTCAATTACGGCCATCAGCGAATACATCATGGCGCAGGTGACGCCACGTTCTGGCTGATAGATCAGCTCGTTAGCCTTGTTTTAAAAGGCTTTAAAGGAAAATCTTCAGGTTGTTGAGAATGAGTGTTGTTTGTTTGCAACAAGGCTAAAAAATATTTTCGATCAAACGGTATTTCAAACGTTTGTTTGAGTTTTAATGCAACAGCAGTACCGGATGTTCAGTCCGGATATAAACAAAACAGGAGACAAACCAATGAACAAAATGATCACCCCGCGCCTGATTCCGGCCCTGATCGCCGTTGCCTTCTCGGGCACGGCCAGCGCTTCGGGCTTCCAGTTGCTGGAACAGAACGCCAGCGGTCTGGGCAATGCCTATGCCGGTTCGGCTGCGGTTGCTGAAAACGCCAGCACGATTTTCTACAACCCGGCAGGTATGACCGAGTTGAAGGACCGGGAAATTTCCGGTGGTCTGACGGCAATCAATACAAGCTATAAATTCACCGACAATGGTTCGAACGTCGGTGCGCTTGCAACGGCTGGCAATGGCGGCGATGGCGGGGGCTGGGGTTATCTCCCGAATGCTTACGCTTCGTGGGCGCTCAACAAGGATTGGTACATCGGTCTGGGTGTCGGCGCTCCGTTTGGCCTGAAAACCGAGTTTGATAATCCCTGGAAGGGGGGGGCACAGTCCCTGATGTTCGATATCAAGACCATCAACGTCAATCCGAGTATTGCCTGGCGCGTCAATGAGTCCGTATCGCTGGGTTTTGGTTTGAATTGGCAGACTATTCAGGCTGATTATCATCGACAAGTGGCTGTTCTTAGCGCGAATCATGCAGCGACAAAAATGCTGCTCAAGCTGGATGACGATGCCTGGGGTTGGAATATTGGTGCGTTATTCAAGCTGACCCCCAAAACCAAGTTGGGTGTCTCCTATCGCTCAACGATGAAATACGATCTCAAGGGGGACATCAAGTTTGAAGGCCCGGTGGCGCAATTAGCAGGATCGACAACTGATCGGGGGGCCAAGGCTTCGTTGGAACTGCCGGATACGTTCATTTTGAGCTTGACGCATGCACTTAATGATCAGGTTGAACTGCTGGGAGATCTCTCCTGGACTGGCTGGAGCAGCATTCAAGAGGTAGCCGTAATCAATACTGAAACAAAAGGTGTCGGCTCGCCATTATCCACTGAGGGGTTGCCTGCTCAGACTCTACATACCAAATTTCGCGATACTTGGCGCGTTGCCCTCGGTAGCAACTATCGTTATAACGATGCGCTGAAGCTGAAATTTGGTGTTGCCTACGATCAGACCCCGGTCAAGGGGGAAAATACGCGTCTGGTTTCCCTGCCTGACAATAATCGCTGGTGGTTGTCGTTGGGTGCCCAATGGAAAGCGACTAAGGATTCGACGCTTGATCTCGGTGTAACCCGTCTCTTTGTTCAAGATTCCAAAATCGATAATGACCAATTCTCAGATGGGCGTGGCCGCGTTACCGGCTCGTACAAAGCAACCGCCTGGATCATCGGTGCCCAGTACTCGATGAGCTTCTGATCCGGAAACATCCCTGCGTCAAATTTGCCCCGGCTGGTTCGGGGCTTTTTTTGTGCGCTTTTTTACGACACTACCGGCCAGACAATGCTGGCGCTCAGGCCTGGCGGGATGGGGGAATCCGCCAGTTCGAGATGGGCGCCGTGCAGTTCGGCGATGCGCGTCACGATGGCCAGGCCCAGACCGCTGCCCGGTTGTTCGCTTTCGTTGAGGCGATGGAAGGGGCGCAGGACCGCAGCCCGTTCAGCTGCCGGGATGCCCGGGCCGCTGTCGGTGACTTCGAGCCGGCAACTGCCGGCCGCGCGGCCGATGCTGACCCGGACGCGGCCGCCGACTGGCGTGTAGCGGATGGCGTTGTCGACGAGGTTGCGGATCAGCACGCGCAGCCATTCGCCCTGGCCGCTTACCGTGCAGCCCGGCTCGCTGGTGAAATCGAAATCGAGATTCTTGTCGAGGATGAGGATGCCGAGTTCGGCGCAGACGGATTCGGTGATTTCCGCGAGGTCGACCGTCTGGGCGTTAGGCAGGCCGGATTCCGGATCGAGGCGGGCCAGTTGCAGCATCTGGTCGACGAGGTGCGAGGCGCGCGTGAGACCGCTTTGCAATTGCCGCAATGAGCGGTCGCGTTCGGCGTCGTCGCGCGCCCGCATGGCGACCTGCAATTGCGCCTGCAGGGCGGCGAGCGGCGTGCGCAGTTCGTGTGCGGCATCGGCGGTGAAGCGGCGTTCGGTTTCAAGTGCTGTTTCGACGCGGCGGAACAGGCTGTTCAGGGCTTCCAGCATGGGCCGGATTTCTTCCGGGGCCGATCCTGGCGACAGCGCCTGCAATTGTTGCGGGGCGCGGCTGGCAATCTGGCTGGCGATGTCGCGCAGCGGGGTCAGGCCTTGCCGGGTGGCGAGCCAGACCCAGAGTCCGATCAGCGGCAGGCCGAAGAGGGCGGGAAAGAGCAGGCGCCAGGCGATGTGGCCGATCAGTTCGTCGCGAATGTGGTGGTTCTCGCTGACCTGGACCTGTAGCGTACGTTCGTTGTTCCAGCGGCTGAAGTGGCGCCAGTGGCCGTCATCGTCATGCGTTTCGGAAAAGCCGGAAGTGGCGGTCAGCGCGGTTTCCGGGGCGTTGTTGGAACGCATCATCAGCTTGCCGTCGGCGCGCCAGATCTGGAAGCGTAGCCGCCGCTGGTATTTGTGCGCGGCTTCGCCGAAATCCTCGATGTCGTGGTCGCGATCGTGCGCGGCAAGAGCGAGCAGGGTTTGTGCCGCCTGGGCCAGCTGGGCGTCGAACAGTTCATCGACTTCGTGGTGTGCGTCGATGTAGCTGAACACCATGGTCACCAGCCAGGCGGCGGCAACGCCACCGAGCAGCAGGGCGAGCAGGCGCCGGCGCAGCGAGAACCAGACGGTGCTCATTTCGGGATTGTGTAGCCGACACCGCGCAGGGTGCGGATCAGATCACTGCCCAGCTTCTTGCGCAGGTGGTGAATATGGACTTCGAGCGCGTTGCTGTCCGGTTCGTCGCGCCAGCCGTACATCGACTGTTCGAGCTGGCTGCGGGTGAGGACGCGGCCGGCACTTTCGAGCAGCATCTGGAGCAGCGAGAATTCGCGGCTGGACAGTTCGACCGGCTGGCCGGCCAGCGTCACGCTGTGTGCCGCCGGATCGAGCGCCAGTTCGCCGTGGAGCAGCAGCGGGGCGGCGCGGCCGGCGCTGCGCCGGGTCAGGGCGCGGATGCGGGCGGTCAGTTCGTCGAGGTCGATCGGCTTGACGAGGTAGTCGTCGGCGCCGGCGTCGAGCCCGGAGACCTTGTCGCCGGTCGCGTCACGCGCCGTCAGGATGAGGATGGGCACGCCCAGGCCGCGGCTGCGGGCGCGGCTCAGGACTTCCATGCCGGACAGCTTGGGCAGGCCTAGGTCGAGCACGACGAAATCGAAAATTTCAGTCTGCAATGCGGCATCGGCGGAATTGCCGTCGCGCAGCCAGTCGACCGCAAAGCCGGCCTGGCGCAGGCCGACGGTCAGGCCGTCGCCGAGTTGGGGATCGTCTTCAACGAGCAATATGCGCATGGCCGGATTCTATCAGCTAGCCATCCACCAGCCGGCGAGCAGGATCCAGGCGAGCAGGACGACGGCGGCAAGCGGACGGGCGGAACGGATCGCAGCGTCGGGCCGACCTTCCTTTTTACCGGTCAACATCGCCCGGACCAGGTTTTCGCCATGCAGGAAACTGCCGGACACGACGCCGGCCAGATGCACGAAGACGACGATCAGCATGGCGGTGGCCAGGCCCTCGTGCAGTTCTTCGAACAGGTCGCCGCCCAGTTCGTTATAGGTCGCCCAGCCGGCCAGGCTGGTCAGCAGCCCGAGGCTGAGCAGCAGTACAATGGCCCAGCCGCCGGCCGGGTTATGGCCGACATGGTGGGCGGGGTCGAGCTTGCGCAGGCCGTTCATGTAGTCCTTGACGGCGCGTGGGCCGCGCACGAATTCGGCAAAGCGGGCATGGCGCGTGCCGATGAAGCCCCAGGGCAGGCGGAAGGCGGCGACGGCAAACACGGTGGCGCCGGCAAAGACATGAACGAGGCGGAAGGTTTCGCTTTCGGCGGTCAGCCAGGCGACAGCGAAGGCAATGGCCATCAGCCAGTGACCGATGCGGACCGGCCAGTCCCAGACGAGGATCTTTTGCATGTTCTACTCCCGCAGTTCCGGAATGGCGATGTCGTGCTCGCTGAAGCGGCCAGCGGCGGCATGCGTGTGGCAGGCCTCGCAATTGGCGGCCGATTTGATGCGCGGGTCGCGCCAGAAGCGGGTCGGGATCTCGTCATGCTTGCGCACGAAACGGGCCGTCTTGCTGATGCGCGGCGGTTCGCCGGCAAGGCTCGGCGCAGTGCCGGACTTGCCGGCATGCTTCTCCAGGAAGGCGCTGATTTCCTGCTTCTGGCGGGCGTCGACCGTTGCGTCGCTGGTGAAGTGCTTGTCCAGTGTCGCCATGACCCGGCGCCAGTCGGCGGCACCGAGCAGGGCGGGCGGATAGGCGAGGTGGCAGCTGCCGCATTCCGTCCTGAAGCTGGCCGGGGTGTCGGCCGGCAAGGGCAGGCGGTCGGCGAAGGCGGGCAGCGCGACGGCGACTAGCGTGATCAGGCAAAGGCGTTTCATCTCAGCGCACCTCGCTCATGTAGGCAACGAAATCGGCCTTTTCGCCCGGCGTGCAGGCGCGTCCGACGACTTCCTTGCAGTTGCGGCCGAACCACTTCTCAACCTTGGCCGGATCGCTGAAACGTTCGGCATTGGCGGACACGGCGAGCGGCCGGATGGTCTTGCCGGTTATCGCATGCTGACCGGCGTTGACCGGTTGGTCGGTATGGCAGCTGGTGCATGCCGGCATCTTGTCGTTCTGGTTGAAACGCTGGCGGAAGAAGGCTTCACCACGTTTGGCCGAAGCCGTAAAGCCGGCTTGCTGGCCGGCCGCTTCAGCGCAGTAGGCCTGGCGGATCTGCTGCGGGGTTTCGGCTTGGGCAGCCAGGCTGGTAAGCAGCAGGCAGAGGGCAGAAAGGGTTTTCATTTGTTGTTCTCCTTTTCTAGTTGCAGGGAAAGGAGTCTGCGGCCCGAGTCTTAAGGCGCGATTAGGTGAAACTTAAGGCGGGCTTAAAGCCTGTTTCTGGTCAGCTTTGTCGCGATTTACTTATGTCTTTTGTAACAGTATTTAATTATTTGCTTATAATCTGGGGGCAGCTAGCGGGGCTGAGGCATTCGATCGCAGTGGTCGAGGACCGATACAAGAAGGAGACACCATGAGAAACCATGTGCGCATACTGGTCGGCTCGGGGCTTTTGGCGTTCGCCTTGTTCGCGCAAGCGACAGGAGCGGCGGCGCAACAAGCTTCACCGACTGCGTCCGCGGGGGCGGAAGCGTCACGATCGACGACCGATCACAGCAAGCTGGATGCACTGAAGGGGCCGTTCAAAACGGGGCCGGAAGTCACCAAGGCCTGTTTGTCATGCCATAACATGGCCGGACACCAGGTCATGAAAAGCATTCACTGGACCTGGGAAGCGAGCAGTCCGACGACCGGCAAGAAGGTTGGCAAAAAATGGACGGCCAACAATTTCTGCGGCTCGCCGATTTCCAACGAGGCGCGCTGCACCAGTTGCCATGCCGGCTATGGCTGGAGCGACAAGAACTTCGATTTCACCAATCAGGACAACGTCGACTGCCTGGCCTGTCACGACAAGACCGGCACCTACAAGAAATTCGGCACCGACGCCGGCCATCCCTTGTACGCGGACCGCGAGTTCGAGCCCATGGAAGGCCCGCCGGGCAAGAAGCAATTCAAGGCGCCCGACCTGACGAAAATTGCCCAGCATGTCGGCAAGCCGGGTAATGCCAATTGCGGTGCCTGCCATTTCAACGGCGGGGGCGGCGATGCGGTCAAGCACGGCGACCTCGATTCTTCGCTGAAGAATCCGCCGCGCGCCCTCGACGTGCACATGGCCAAGGACGGCGCCAATCTGGTTTGCGCCGATTGCCACACCTTCAACGCGCATCAGCCCTCGGGCAGTCGTTACGCAGCGACCGCCAAGGACACGCATGGCCTCGACCTGCCCAAGGACGACCACAATCGCGCGACCTGCGAGTCCTGTCACGGTCCGGTGCCGCACAAGGAAGCCAAGATCAATAACCACACCAGCAAGGTGGCCTGCCAGACCTGCCATATTCCCGAGTTCGCGCGCGGCGGCATTGCCACCAAGATGTGGTGGGACTGGTCCACGGCCGGCAAGATGGATGCCGACGGCAAGCCGCTGTTCGTCAAGGACGAGCACGGCCATCTGTCGTATTCGGCAGCCAAGGGCGACTTCAAGTACGGCGAGAACGTCCGGCCGGTGTACAAGTGGTACAACGGCATCGTCCATCCGGTCAGCATCACCGACAAGATCGACGACAGCAAGGTGCTCGAACTGAATCGCGTCGAAGGCTCGGCCGCCGACCCGAACGCGCGCATCTGGCCGTTCAAGGTCATGCGTGGCAAGCAGGCCTACGACACCGAAAACAAGACGCTGGTGGTCAATCACGTCTTCGGCGATGACGACACGGCGCTCTGGAAAAATTACGACTACGCCAAGTCGATCAAGGCGGGGATGGACTACGCCGGCCTGCCCTACAGCGGCAAGTTCGGTTTCATCGAAACGCAGATGAACTGGTTCATCACCCACATGGTTGCGCCCAAGGAAAAGGCCGTGCCCTGCCAGGAATGCCACACGCGTGCCGCCGACGGTCGACTCGCCGAAATCACCGATATTTACCTGCCCGGCCGTGATCGCAATGCGCTGGTTGATACGCTGGGCTGGCTCGCCGTTGCCGCCGCCATCGTCGTCGGCCTGACGCACGGCATCGTGCGCTTCGTCACCCGCCGTCGCCAAGGAGGCCGCCATGACTAAGGAACGCATCTATATCTACAAGCGCTATGAGCGCTTCTGGCACTGGTCGCAGGCCTTGCTGATCATTGTGATGATGATCTCCGGCTTCGAGGTGCATGGCACTTATGACCTGCTCGGTTTCCAGAAGGCGGTCCAGCTGCATACCGTCGCCGCCTGGAGCTTGCTCGTGCTGTGGGCCTTCACCATTTTCTGGCAATTCACCACCGGCGAATGGCGCCAGTACCTGCCATCGCTCAAGAATGTGCTGGCGATGATCAAGTACTACGTCTTCGGTATTTTTGTCGGGGCGCCGCATCCCTTCCAGAAAACCGTGCAGCAGAAGCACAACCCGCTGCAGCGCCTCGCCTACCTGGCGCTGCTCGCCTTCATTTCGCCGCTGATCTGGGGCTCCGGGCTGCTCTACCTGTTTTACGGAAACTGGGCGGCGCTCGGTGTCGACCGCTACCTGTCGCTGGAAGCGGTAGCCATCGCCCACACCATCGGCGCCTTCATGATCACCGCCTTCTTCTTCATCCACGTCTATCTGACCACGACCGGCCATACCGTCTTCGCCCACATCAAGGCGATGATCACCGGCTGGGAGGATGCCGAGGAACACTGAGGCGGCATGCGGACAAAAATGGCGGAGCGTGGCTTCGCCATTTTTGTCCTGAAGTGACAGGCGTGGCACGCCAGCCGTGCAGCCGCCGGCGAATCCGGCCGTCCGGCCGGGGATTCAGGATGGCATGTATCTTGATACTGCCTGACTTTGCGTGCCCTTCCCGGGAGGGGGGGCGCGTATCCGTCCTTAAAGAAAATCCAATGCCCAACGGAAATTCCCGTATCGTCATACTCGGTGCCGGCTTTGCCGCGCTCAGCGCGGCGCGCGAACTGCGCCGGCGGGCGCCCAAGGCGATGATCTCGCTGATCGCCCCGCGCGCCGAATTTGTCTATCTGCCCAGCCTGATCTGGGTGCCGCCTGGCATCCGCAAGGGCAGCGACCTGGTCATCCCGCTGCAGAGTTTCCTGCAGAAATACCGTATCAATCACTGCGCCTGCACCGTCACCGGTCTCAAGGATGGCGGCCGGACGGTCATTACCGACCATGGCGAAGTCGCCAACGACGCCCTGATCATTGCGACCGGCGGTCGTTTCCTCAAGGGCATGCCGGGCATAGAACATGCGTTGACCCTGTGCGAAGGCGTGGCTGCGGCCGAACGCATCCGCGATCGCCTGGACAACATGAGCGGCGGCAACATCGCCTTCGGTTTCGGCGGCAATCCGCAGGAGCCTTCGGCGATGCGCGGCGGGCCGATGTTCGAACTGCTGTTCGGCGTCGATACGATGTTGCGCCAGCAGGGCCGACGCGACAAGTTCCGGCTCACCTTCTTCAATGCTGCCGCCGAACCCGGCAAGCGCCTTGGCGAAAAGGCCGTCCGGAATCTTCTCGCCGAAATGGCGCGGCGCGGCATCGAAACCCATCTCGGCGAAAAGATCCTGCGTTTCACCGACCACTCGGTCGATACCGAAACGGCCAGCCTGCCGGCCGAGCTGATCCTCTTCATGCCCGGCCTGACCGGGCCGCTATGGGCCGCCGAGAGCGGCATCGAACTCTCGGCCGGCGGCTTTTTCCCGGCCGACGAATTCTGCGCCGTGACGGCCTGCCGCAAGGTTTTTGTCGCCGGCGATGCAGGCAGTTATCCCGGCCCGGACTGGCTGCCGAAACAGGCGCACATGGCCGACCTGCAAGCGAAGGCGGCGGCGGAAAATCTCCTGCTCGTCCTGCAGGGCAAGGCGCCGGTGGCGCGTCCGCGGCCTGAACTGATCTGCATCGTCGATAGCGTGAACAGCGGCATGCTGGTCTATCGCGATCCGCGGCGCAGTTTCATGCTCCCCGCCTCGCGCCTGCTTCACTGGGCCAAGCGCTATTTCGAGATGCATTACCTGCGCACCTTCAAATAAGGAGAAAGCATGTCTTCCTGGGGCTGTCCACACGAAATCAAGGGTTTGTGCACCAAGGTCAATAATCTGGTTTGCGATCCCGGCATGAAAGGCTGCGAACTGGCCGGGCGCTACGTTTTCGCCGGCAACGAAGAGAAGAACCGGCGCTTGCGCGAGAAGCAGGCGCGCGCAACGGGGCAGTCGCCGGCTGGCGAAGACAAGCACTGAGCACTTGCCCCGCCAGACGGTCGACCTAATCGCCGGGGTGTTTTTCCTCGTCGAGCACCCATAGCCGGTGTGCATCGAGCAACAGCCGGTAGCGCAGTTCCAGCGCATCAAGCTGCAGCAGGCGGGCCGCCAGTTGCGCTTCGTTCGCCATGCGGCGGGCGGTGAGCAGATCGTTGAGTGTGCCTTCGCCGAGCTGGTAGGCACGCGCCGTCATTTCGGCGGCGCGACTCAGGCGTTCGCCGGCGCCTTGTCCGGCCTGCCAGGTGGCGAGCGCGGCGCTGGCCGACTGGTAGAGGCCGGCGGCTTCGGCGGCTATCCTTTGCGTTGCGGCGGCTTCGCGGCTGCCGGCGGCATCGGCCTGGGCCAGGGCGGCATCGGCCGTGGCGCGGCGCGCCGTACCGGGCAGCGGGATGCTGACATAGGCGCCGAGCACGCTTTCCTCACCGGCGCGTTCGCGCGAGAACTGGATGCCGACCAGCGGGTCGGGCAGGCGATCACGCCCGGCGCGACCGGCGACGATGGTCGCCTTCTGCGCTTCGCCGCGGGCGACGCCGAGTTCATGGCTGTGTTCGAGAATGGCTTCGACCCATTCGTTCTGGCTGCCGCTGACCGGCTGCGGTTCGGCGATACTGGCCGGGACGTTGAGCGGCAGGCCGGGGAAGCGGCGGCGCAGGTCTTCCGCGGCGCGCTGCTGGCGCACCTTGGCCATGGTCTGTTGCGCCTCGGCCTGGGCGAGGGCGGCTTCGCTCTGAATGGTTTCCAGATGCGCGGCATCGCCCAGTTGCTGGCGGCGGCTGACGGCGGCCGCCTGTTTTTGCAACAGGGCGACCTGTTCGGTCCACTGCGCGGCGGCGGCATTTTCCCGCAGCCAGACAAACCAGGCGGCAAGCAGGGCGCGGCTGGTTTCGTGCAGTGCATCGCCGTGCATGGTTGCGGCAACGCTGACCCCGGCGGCACCGAGCTGGCTGTCGAGCGTGCCCTTGCCGGGCAGGCGCAGCGGCCGTTCGATGGCGGCATTCCATTCGTTGTAGCGCTCGTTCGGGCCGCTCGCCGGATTGGTCTTGCGCTGTTGCCCGCCGAGCCGTAGGCTCCATTCGTATTGCCCGGCTTCGAGGCGCGTGCGGTTGGCTTCTTCGGCGCGCACGTTGGAACCCGCGGCCTGGACACCCGGGTTGGCGCGCAGGACCTGCGCGACGATTTCGGCCGGCGGCAGGTTGGGCGTGGCTTCGAGGGCCTGGGCGCAGTGGCCGAAGCCGGCGAGCAGGAGCGGAATGAGTTTTTTCACAGGCGTCCCATATCGATGACCGGTACCAGCCAGAAGAAGATGTTGGCGTTCGGCATGTTTTGCTTGATCAGGGTAAGGACTTCACGCTTCGCGGCTTCCGGGCCGACCGTACGAATGACGGTGCGCGGCGCGTGCCCGGCCACCAGTTCGGCATCTTCAACGAGCGGGATCAGCGCGCCGTGGCCTTCGGCTGCATTGACTGTGAAGCCGGGGACCAGGTCGGGGCGCGCGAGCAGCAGGTCCTCGACGTGCTGGGCGACGTTGTCGGGCATGATCAGGGTGAGCAGGACATCAGCCATGCGTGTTCTCCGGGAGATTGACCTTCCGCGCCACGCCGAAGCGGCGGAACAGGATGGGCAGCAGGACGAGGGTCAGGGCGGTCGACGTCAGCAAACCGCCGATAACCACGATGGCGAGCGGGCGCTGCACTTCCGAGCCGGGGCCGTTCGCGAACAGCATAGGCACCAGGCCGAAGGCGGCGATGCTGGCCGTCATCATGACCGGGCGCAGGCGACGCTTGGCCCCCTCGACGACGACTTCGGCGACCGACAGGCCGCGCGCCAGCAACTGGTTGAAGTAGGTCACCATCACGACGCCGTTGAGCACCGCGATGCCGAGCAGGGCGATGAAGCCGACCGAGGCCGGTACCGACAGGTATTCGCCGGCAATGAGCAGGCCGAAGATGCCGCCGATCATCGCGAACGGGATGTTGGACAAGACCAGCAGGGCCTGGCGCACCGAGCCGAAGGTCGAGAAAAGCAGGAAGAAAATCAGCAGCAGGGCGAGCGGCACGACGATCATCAGGCGTGCCGCGGCGCGCTGCTGGTTCTCGAACTGGCCGCCCCAGGCGATGCGGTAGCCCTGCGGCAGCTTGACCTGGCTGATGACGGCGGCCTTGGCTTCGTCGACGAAGCCGACCAGATCGCGGTCGCGGACATTGGACTGGACGACGACGTAGCGCTGCGCGTTTTCGCGGTCGACCTTGACCGGGCCGTCGATGCGCTCGATCTTGGCGATCGCGGCGAGCGGCACGCTGCCGCCAGCCGGTAGACTCAACCTGAGGGCGGAAAAGTCGGCGGCCGAGCCACGCAGCGTTTCCGGGCCGCGCAGGATCACCGGCGTGCGCCGTCCCTGTTCGATCACGGTGCCGACATTCCTGCCTTCGAGCAGGGCCTTGAGGTCGTTCTGGATGTCATCGACGTTGAGGCCGAAGCGGCCGGCCGCCAGGCGGTCGACGGCGATCTTGAGATACTGCACGCCGTCGTTCTTGAGCGTGAAGGTGTCTTCGGCACCCGGCACCTTTTTTACCGTATTTTCGATGTCGACCGCCAGCTGGTTGAGGGTGGGCAGATCCGTACCGTAAATCTTGATCGCCAGGTCGCCGCGCACGCCGGTCAGCATTTCCGAGACACGCATGTCGATCGGCTGCGTGAAGGAGAAACCGATGCCCGGGAAGTCCTCCATCACGGCGCGCATCTGGTCGGCCAGCCAGGCCGGGTCGGGCACGCGCCAGGTGTCGCGCGGCTGCAGCACCATGAAGGTGTCGGTCTGGTTCAGGCCCATCGGGTCAAGGCCGAGCTCGTCGGAGCCGGCGCGGGCGACGATGTCCTTCACTTCCGGGATCTTCGCCAGGATGGCCCGCTGCACGCGGCTGTCGATCTCCAGCGTCTGGTCCAGGCCGATCGAGGGCAGCTTTTCCAGCTGCATGATCATGTCGCCTTCGTCCATGGTCGGCATGAAGCTTTTGCCGAGCAGCAGGAAGGCGCCGGCGGCGGCAGCCAGGGCGATGGTTGCGCCGAGGATGAAGGTCCGGCTGTTGGCCAGTGCGGCATCGAGAACGCGGTCGTAAAGCGCGGCCAGCTTCTTGACCAGCCAGGGTTCGTGCTGCACGCCGCGCTTGATCAGGTAGGAGGCCAGCACCGGGACTACGGTCAGCGACAGCAGCAGCGACGAAGCGAGCGCGAAGACGATGGTCAGCGCGACCGGCCCGAACATCTTGCCTTCCAGACCCTGCAGCGTCAGCAGCGGCAGGAAGACGATGATGATGATGACGATGCCCGAAGTCACCGGCGCGGCAACTTCGCGTGCGGCGCGGAAGATCAGGTGCAGGGTGGGCTGGTTGTCCCGGGCTTCGGCAAACTGGCTTTCGACGTTTTCGACGACGACCACGGCGGCATCGACCAGCATGCCAATGGCGATGGCGAGACCGCCCAGGCTCATCAGGTTGGCCGAAAGCCCGGCCATGCGCATCAGGATGAAGGTGGCGAGTGCCGAGAGCGGCAGCATCAGCGCAACGACAATGGCGGCGCGCAGGTTGCCGAGGAAGGCCAGCAAGAGCAGCACGACGAGCACGATGGCTTCGAACAGCGCCTTCGCGACGGTGCCGACGGCACGCTCGATCAGGTTGCTGCGGTCGTAGAAGGCTTCGATCGTCACGCCGGCCGGCAGGGTCGGGGCGATTTCGGCGAGCCTGGTCTTGACGCCGGCCACCACGGTTTGCGCATTGGCGCCGCGCAGGCCGAGGACCAGGCCTTCGACGGCTTCGCCCTTGCCGCCCTTGGTCACTGCGCCGTAGCGGGTGAGGGCGCCGAGGCGGACTTCGGCGACATCGCCAATGCGGACGATGTTGCCATCCTTGTTCTGCAAAACGATGGCGCGCACGTCGTCGGCATCGCGAATGGCACCTTCGGCCCGCACCAGCAGCGATTCCTCGCCGTCATTGAGGCGGCCGGCACCGTCGTTGCGGTTGTTGGCTTCGAGCACCGCCTGCAGGTCTTTCAGGGCCAGGCCACGCGCGGCCAGGCTTTGCGGTTGCGGCACGATTTCAAAGGTGCGTACTTCGCCGCCCAGACTGTTGACGTCGGCGACGCCGGGAATGGTGCGCAGTTGCGGCCGGATCACCCAGTCGAGCAGGGCGCGCTTTTCCGACAGCGACAGATCGCCTTCGATGGTGAACATGAACATTTCGCCGAGCGGTGTGGTGATCGGCGCCATGCCGCCGGTGACGCCGGGCGGCAGGTTGCCCATCGCCGAATTGAGACGTTCGCCGACCTGCTGGCGGGCCCAGTAGATATCGGTGCCGTCCTCGAAGTCGATGGTAATGTCGGTCAGCGCGTACTTGGAAGTCGAGCGCAGCAGGCGCTGGTTCGGGATGCCGAGCATTTCCTGCTCGACCGGCACGGCGAGGCGGGTTTCGACCTCTTCCGGCGTCATGCCCGGCGCCTTCAGGATGATCTTGACTTGGGTCGTCGAGACATCGGGAAAGGCGTCGATCGGCAGGCCCATGAAAGCCTGCATGCCGGCGCCGATCAGCATGGCGGTGAGGACTAGCAGCAACAGGCGCTGGGTCAGCGAGAAACGGATCAGGGCGGCCAGCATGATTATTTGCCGACGCCGGTCAACATCGCCTTGAGGCCGGAAATGCCCTTGACCGCGACGCGCTCGCCGACGGCGATGCCATCGACGACGACGCTGTCGCCGCCCTGGCTGACGATGCGCACGACGCGCGGCTCGAAACTGTAGCCCTGGTCGCTGCCGGCGGTCTGCACGAAAGCGAAGGTCTTGCCCTGGTCGCGCACCAGCGCGGCAGTCGGCAGGCTTTGCTGCTCTCCGGCCGGCGTGCTCATTTCAACTTCGACGACCTGGCCGGGGTAAAGCTTGTCGGCACCGGTCGACACCGCGGCACGCAGCAAAACCGTCTGACTGGCGGCGTCGACCGCGCGGCCGATGGCGATCAGCTTGCCGCTGATCGGGCTGTCGGCCAGCTTGACGGTGGCGCCGAGTTTCTGGGCGGCGGCGACCTCGAGCGGTGCCTGGATTTCCAGCCACAGCGGTGACAGCCTGGCGATGCGGTAGAGCGGGGTCGAGGCCTCGACGCGCTGGCCGAGCTGGGCGCTCTGTTCGAGCACGACGCCGTCGAGCGGACTGGTCAAGGCGAGCGGACCACCCAGCTTGCCGGCGGCGACACCGGCCAGGGCAAGGCCCTGACGGCGTTCGCTGGCCTGTGCCTCGGCCTGGGCGGCGGCGCTGCGCGTTGCCTGCAGGCGGGATTCGGCGATCAGGCCTTCGGCGAACAATTGTTCGTCGCGCTTCAGATTCTGTTGTTGCAGCGCGGCGGCGCTGCCTGATTGCAGGGCGTCGCGTTGCAGTTCGAGCGCCTGCGGGCTGGCCAGATGGGCGACCACCTGGCCGCGTTTTACGGTCGAACCGGGCGCGACGGCAAGCATCTCGACCAGGCCGGCGACCGGGGCGGAGACGACGCGCATCTGCTCGGTCGGCACCAGCACGCGAGCCGGCAGGGCGCCGTTGCGGCCGCTCCGGGGGCTGCCTGCGACGACGGTTTCGATACCCAGTGCCTTGACCTGGGCGGCCTGCAGTTGCAGGGTTTCGCCGGCCCAGCCGAGCGGGGCAACGGTGCAGAAGGTGATTGCCAGCAAACGATGAAGGATAGCCATGAGCCCGTCCGATAGTGGTTTTTCGCAAGTCTAGGCAGGCAGGATTAAGCCTGCCTTAACAGTAGGGGAAACCGGGTTGTTTCGGCTAATCACTTTCCGATCATTGTCCCTCCGGTCTGGAGGTGGCAGCTTTTTTTGTGCGGGTTCGGGCTTGGGCAGCGACGGGTTTGAAAAACAGTGCAAAAAAACAGTTGACCGGTAAAGCGCTCGCTCTATAATTCAAACGTTCGTTTTATTCCAAGAACGCAAGATAAGACCAAAAGGAGAAGCGCTTGAAAAAGCTGATCGTGAAAAAGGCTGCCGTACTCGGCGCCGGCGTGATGGGGGCGCAGATTGCCGCGCACCTCGCCAATGCCAACGTGCCGGTCGTGCTGTTCGACCTGCCGGCGAAAGATGGTGACCACGGGGCGAGTGCCAGCCCGGCCATTCATGGCGGGGCAAGCGAGACAAACAATTCAGGAGCCGAAGGCTCAACAAGCTTGTGGCGACGAGGCTCAGGCCTTCAGGCCGGAGCGAGTCACAAGAACGGTATCGTCAAGAAGGCCCTCGACGGCCTCAAGAAGCTCGACCCGGCGCCGCTCGCCAGCAAGGGCAAGCTCAAGTTCATCGACGCCGCCAATTACGACGAACACCTGCCGCTGCTCGCCGAGTGCGACCTCATCATCGAGGCCATCGCCGAGCGCATGGACTGGAAGAACGACCTCTACGCGAAGATCGCGCCGCACATCGGTGCCGACGCGATTGTCGCTTCCAATACCTCCGGCCTGTCGATGAACGCGCTGGCCCAGGGCCTGCCGGAAGCCATCCGGCCGCGCTTCTGCGGCATCCACTTCTTCAACCCGCCGCGCTACATGCACCTGGTTGAAATCATCGGCACGCAAAGTACCGATGCCGGTACGCTGGACGCACTGGAAACCTGGCTGACCTCGCGCCTCGGCAAGGGCGTCATCCGCGCGCTGGATACGCCGAACTTCGTCGCCAATCGCATCGGCGTCTTTTCCATTCTCGCCGTGATGCATCACACCCAGGCCTTCGGCCTCGGTTTCGACGAAGTCGATGCGCTGACCGGCCCGAAGATCGGTCGTCCGAAGAGCGCCACCTATCGCACCGCCGACGTGGTCGGCCTCGATACTCTGGCGCACGTCGTCAAGACCATGCAGGACACGCTGCCCAATGACCCGTGGCATGCCTACTTCACGACGCCGGCCTGGTTGCAGGCGCTGATCGGGCAGGGCGCGCTCGGCCAGAAGACGCGCTGCGGTATCTTCCGCAAGCAGGGCAAGGAAATCCAGGTGCTCGACCTGGCTGCGCAGGATTACCGCAAGTCGGCCGGCGAAATCGCCGAAGAAGTCGGCGCCATCCTCAAGATGAAGAACCCGGCCGAGAAGTTCGCTGCCTTGCGCGCTTCCAGCCAGCCGCAGGCGCAGTTCCTGTGGGCCATCTTCCGCGACATCTTCCATTACGCCGCCGTGCAGCTTGAAAGCGTTGCCGACAATGCGCGCGATCTCGATTTCGCGATGCGCTGGGGTTTTGGCTGGGCGCAGGGTCCGTTCGAAACCTGGCAGGCCGCCGGCTGGAGCGACATCGCCCAAGCCGTTGCCGCCGACATCGCCGCCGGCAAGAGCATGAGCAGCGTCGCGCTGCCGGCCTGGGCGCTGGAAACCGGTCGCACAGGTGTCCATACCGCCGAAGGTTCCTACTCGGCGAGCAAGAATGCCTATGTGCCGCGCTCGACGCTGCCGGTCTATCAGCGCCAGCTCTTCCCCGAGCGCGTGCTGGGTGAAACGGCGCTCAACCCGGAAAAGTCGGGCGAGACGCTGTTCGAAAACGATGGCGTGCGTTTGTGGTGCCTGCCGGCGGTCGACCGCAAAATCGGCATCATTTCCTTCAAGTCCAAGATGCATACCATCGGCGACGAAGTGCTCGATGGCGTGATCGCCGCCGTGCGCCAGGGCGAAACGACGCTGGACGGCGTCGTACTCTGGCACGAAGCGCCGTTTGCCGTTGGTGCCAACCTGCAGCAGGTCGGTGAAGCCTGTGCCGCCGGCCAGTTCGACAAGCTGGAAGAAACCGTCGAAAAATTCCAGCGTGCCTCGCAGACGCTCAAGTATGCGCAAGTGCCCACCGTCGCCGCGGTGCAGGGCCTGGCCCTGGGCGGTGGTTGCGAGTTCGTCATGCATGCCGGCAAGCGCGTCATGGCGCTGGAAAGCTATGTCGGCCTGGTTGAAGCCGGCGTCGGCCTGATTCCGGCCGGTGGCGGCTGCAAGGAGTTTGCTGTGCGCGCTGCCGAATGGGCTGCCCAGTCGGCCACGCCGGGTGAAGTGTTCAACTTCCTGCAACCGGTGTTCCAGACCATCGCCATGGCCAAGGTCGCCAAGAGCGCCGTCGAGGTGATCGAGATGGGCTTTGCCAAGCCGTCCGACACCATCCTGTTCAACGCCCACGAGCTGCTCTTCGTTGCCATCAAGGAGGCGCGCGCCATGGCCGATGCCGGTTACGCGCCGCCAACGATGGCACGCGGTATCCCGGTTGCCGGCAAGAACGGCATCGCGACGCTGGAAATGATGCTGGTGAACATGAAGGAAGGCGGCATGATTTCCGCGCACGACTACAAGGTCGCCAAATCGGCCGCCATCGCACTGTGTGGCGGCGAAGTCGAAACCGGCAGCCTGGTCGACGAGGAATGGCTGATCACCGTCGAGCGCCGCCTCTTCGTCGAATTGCTGAAAACCCCCGAAACCCAGGCCCGGATCAAGCACATGCTCGAAACCGGCAAGCCGCTTCGTAACTAATCGGGTCAGGAGACAAACAAAAATGAGCAAACAGATTCAAGACGCCTACATCGTCGCCGCGACCCGCCTGCCGGTTGCCAAGCGTAACGGCATGTTCAAGAACGTGCGGCCGGACGACATGCTGGCCGCGGTCATCAAGGCGGTGGTCGCGCAGGTGCCGGGCATCGACCCGGCACGCATCGGCGACGTCATCGTTGGATGTGCGATGCCGGAAGCCGAGCAGGGCATGAACGTCGCCCGCATCGGCGCGCTGCTCGCCGGCCTGCCGATCACCGTGCCTGGCATCACGATCAACCGCTTCTGCTCCTCCGGGGTGCAGGCGGTGGCCGATGCCGCCAACCAGATCCGCCTCGGCCTGGCCGACGTGATGATTGCCGCCGGTACCGAGTCGATGTCGGTGATGCCGCAGATCATGGGCAACAAGATGTCGATGAACCCGGCCATCTTCGCGAAGGAGGAAAACCTCGGTATCGCCTTCGGCATGGGTTTGACCGCCGAGAAGGTGGCGAACCAGTGGAAAATTTCCCGCGATGCGCAGGACGCCTTCGCGCTCGCCTCCAACCAGAAGGCCTGTGCGGCGATTGCCGCCGGTCACTTCAAGGCCGAAACGACGCCGTACGCGATCAGCGAAAGCCTGCCTGACCTGGCATCCGGCAACATCAAGTTGCGCCAGCGTCTTGCCGATACCGACGAAGGCCCGCGTGCCGATGCCTCGCTGGAGCGCCTCGGCAAGCTCAAGCCGGTGTTCCATGCGCGCGGTTCGGTCACCGCCGGCAATTCCTCGCAGATGTCGGACGGCGCCGCTGCCGTCATGCTGGTCTCGGAAAAGGTGCTCAGGGAACACAACCTGACGCCGCTCGCCCGCTTTGCCGGCTATGCCGTCGGCGGTGTCGCACCGGAGATCATGGGTATCGGCCCGATTGCGGCCATCCCGAAGGTGCTGGCGCAAGTCGGCATCCATCAGGACGACCTCGACTGGATCGAACTCAACGAAGCCTTCGCGGCGCAGGCGCTGGCCGTGACCCAGGAACTGGGCCTGAACCCGGCGAAGATCAATCCGCTCGGTGGCGCCATTGCGCTCGGTCACCCGCTCGGCGCCACCGGTGCGATCCGCATCGCGACGCTGACGCACGGTTTGCAGCGCACCGGCGGTCGTTACGGCATGGTCAGCATGTGTATCGGCACCGGTATGGGTGCAGCCGGCATTATCGAACGTCTCTGACGGTCGACCGTGCAAAAAAGGCAAAAACCATGAAACCCGCCTGGCTGGCCCGGCTTTCTCCCAGCTGGCGGGCGCGCATGGTGCGTCTTGGCTTCAATTTTCACCCGGCCTTTCGCGGTACCGGCGGGCGGGTCGTGCATGTGGCGAAGGACTTGCGCCATATCCGCATCCGCCTGGCGCTCAGCTGGAAGACGCGCAACATTGTCGGCTCGCTGTACGGCGGCTCGCTGTTTGCAATCACCGATGGGGCGCATCCGATGATGTTGATGGCGGCGCTCGGCGACAATTACATCGTCTGGGACAAGGCGGCCAGCATCCGCTACCGCAAGCCCGGTTACACGACGCTGTACGGCGATTTCGTGCTGCGTAAGGAGGAGATTGCCGAGATTCGTGCCGCGTTGCTGGACGTGCCGGAGCTGGAAAGAACCTTCCTGGTCGAACTCAAGGACGACCAGGGTACGGTACACACGATCGTTGAAAGAACGGTCTATATCGCCGAAAAAAACTACTACCGGCAAAAAGCCGGAGGAGACAAATGATGGTTACATCGCAATGCGTTCGCCGCGCCGCCCTGGTTGCTGTGCTGCTCGCCGTACCCGGTCTGCAGGCGGCGGAAGTCGCCGGCGTTCGGGTCGAGGAAAAACTGCGCGTCGGCAGCAACGAACTGGTGCTCAACGGCGCCGGGCTGCGTACCCGCTTTTTCATCAAGGTCTATGTCGGGGCGCTTTATGTTGGTGAGAAGGCCTCGTCGCCGGCTGCCATCATCGACAGCAACGCGCCGCGCAGGGTCAGCCTGCGCCTGCTGCGCGACCTCGAAGCCGAGTCGCTGCACTCGGCGCTCGATGAAGGCTTGCGCAACAACCTTTCGCCGGCCGAGTTGTCCGACCTGAAAGGGCCGGCCGAGCAACTGGCCGGCATCATGAAGGGCATCGGCAAGGTCAAGGAAGGCGATACCGTCGCCATCGATTTTTCCGAGGCCGGCGTCAGTGTCAGCCAGAACGGCGAGGCGCGCGGCAAGGTGGCGGGTGCGGCCTTTGCCCGCGCCCTGCTCAAGGTCTGGCTCGGCGACAAGCCGGCCGATGCGGCATTGAAGAAGGCCATGCTCGGCAGCTAGGGCACACCGGAGGAGACAAAAATGGAAAAAATCTGGCTACAAAGCTATCCGCAAGGCATTCCGGCCGAAATCGACATCGAGCACATTCCGTCGCTGGTCGCCCTGTTCGAGAACGCCTGCACGAAATTCGCCGACAAGGTCGCCTATATCAGCATGGGCAAGGAAATGACCTACGGCGAACTCGACGCGGGCACGCAGGCCTTCGCCGGCTGGCTGCAGTCGCTCGGCATCCAGCCCGGCGAACGCGTCGCGCTGATGATGCCGAACATGCTGCAATATCCGGTGGCGCTGTTCGGCACGCTGCGCGCCGGCTGCGTCGTGGTCAATTGCAATCCGCTCTACACGCCGCGCGAACTTGAGCACCAGTTGAAGGATTCGGGCGCGACGGCGATCGTCATCGTCGAGAATTTTGCGCACACGCTGGAGCAGGTGGTTGCGCGCACCGCGATCAAGCATGTCGTGGTCACGCCGATGGGCGAGATGCTCGGGGCGCTCAAGGGGACGGTGGTCAATCTGGTGCTGCGCCACGTCAAGAAGATGGTGCCAGCCTGGCAACTGCCCGACGCGATCCGCTTCAACGCCGCACTCGCCGCCGGGCGCCAGCACGGCTTCAAGCCGGTGGCACTGGCGCAGAGCGACATCGCCTTCCTGCAATACACCGGCGGCACGACCGGTATTTCCAAGGGCGCCATGCTGACGCACGGCAACATCGCTTCCAACGTGATGCAGGCGTACAGCTGGATCAAGCCGGTGGTGCACGAAGGCCAAGAATTCATCATCACCGCCTTGCCGCTGTATCACATCTTCGCGCTGACCGCGAACTGCCTGACCTTCCTGATGATCGGCGCCAAGAACCTGCTGATCGCCAATCCGCGCGACATCCCGGGCTTCGTCAAGGAGTGGGGCAAATACCCGGTGACCGTGGTGACGGGCGTCAATACCTTGTTTGCCGCGCTGCTCAACGATCCCGGCTTCAAGGATCTCGACTTTTCGACCATGAACGTCACGCTGGGCGGCGGCATGGCGGTGCAGGGCGCGGTTGCCGAGCACTGGCTGAAGGTCACCGGCGTGCCCATCCTGCAGGCTTACGGCCTGACCGAAACCTCGCCGGCGGCGACCATCAACCCGCTCGACATGCACGAGTTCAATGGCTCGATCGGCCTGCCGATTTCCTCGACCGAAGTCTCGATCCGTGACGACTACGGCACCGAAGTGCCGCAGGGCCAGATCGGCGAAATCTGCATCCGCGGGCCGCAGGTGATGGCCGGCTACTGGCAGCGCCAGGAAGAAACCGATCTCGTCTTCTACCCGGATCGCTTCCTGCGTACCGGCGATGTCGGCTACGTGGACAAAAAAGGCTTCGTTTTCCTGGTCGACCGTAAAAAGGACATGATCCTGGTCTCCGGCTTCAACGTCTATCCGAACGAGGTCGAGGAAGCTGTCGCCATGCATCCCGGAGTCATGTTCGTCGCCGCCATCGGCGTGCCCGACGAGCACTCCGGCGAAGCCGTGAAGATATTCGTGGTGCGCAAGGACCCGGCGCTCAACGAACGCATGCTGATCGAGCATTGCCGCAGCCAGCTGACCGGCTACAAGGTGCCGAAACATGTTGAATTCCGCGACGACCTGCCGCGTACCAACGTCGGCAAGATCCTGCGTCGCGCCCTCAAAGAAGGAGCTTGAATTGCCCATCCCCGCTTCCCTGAACAAGAACCTCAGCCTGCCGGTCATCTGCGCGCCGATGTTCATCGTTTCCAACCCGGACCTCGTCATCGCCCAGTGCAAGGCCGGCCTGATCGGCTCCTTCCCGGCCCTCAATGCCCGCCCCAAGGACTTGCTCGACGACTGGCTGCTGCGCATCAAGAGCGAACTGGCCAACGATCCGAAGGCGGCGCCGTTTGCGGTCAACCAGATCATCCATCCGTCGAACGAGCGCCTCGAACACGATATGGCACTGTGCGTGAAGCACGAAGTGCCGCTGATCATCACCAGCCTGTCAGCGCCGACCCAGATCGTGCCGCATGTGCATGCCTACGGCGGCAAGGTCTTCCATGACGTGATCAGCGTGCGTCACGCTGAAAAGGCGCTGGAAGCCGGTGTCGACGGCCTGATCCTGGTCTGCGCCGGGGCCGGCGGCCATGCCGGCACGCTCAGCCCGTTCGCGCTGGTCGGGGAAATCCGCAAGTTTTACGACGGTCCGATCGCGTTGTCCGGTGCTATCACCAACGGTAGCGCCATTCTCGCCGCGCAGGCGATGGGGGCGGACTTTGCCTACATCGGCACGCGTTTCATCGCCACGCAAGAGGCCAACGCGGTCGACGCCTACAAACAGGCAATTATCGATTCCGCTGCCAAGGATGTCGTCTACACGCCGTATTTCACCGGTGTGCATGGCAACTACCTGAGCAAGAGCATCATCGCCTCCGGCCTTGATCCGGCCAATCTGCCGGAGAAGGACAAGTCGGCGATGAACTTCGGCGCCGCTGCCGGCGCCAAGGCCTGGAAAGATATCTGGGGGGCCGGGCAGGGTGTCGGCACGATCGGTGAAGTGCTGCCGACCGCCGAACTGGTGGCCCGCATGCAGCAAGAGTACCGCAGCGCCAAGACGGCACTGTGCAGCAACCCGTTCTGAAAAATAAACTGGAGACAAGCAAATGAGTGACTATCGCGCACCCGTCAAAGACATGCGTTTCGTCATGGACGAACTGGCCGGCTTCAAGGAGCTGAGCGCCATTCCCGGCTACGAGGAGGCAACGCCCGATCTGGCCGATGCCGTGCTCGACGAGGCGGCCAAGTTCGCTGGCGAAGTCCTGGCGCCGCTTAATCGCATTGGCGACAAGGAAGGCTGCAAGCTGACCGCGAACGGCGTGACCACGCCGACCGGCTGGAAAGAGGCCTACAAGCAGTTTTGCGACGCCGGCTGGAACGGCATTTCCTCGCCTGCCGATTTCGGCGGCCAGGGCCTGCCCGACACCCTGGGCATCGCCGTCAAGGAAATGGTCTGCTCGGCCAACCTGTCCTTCTCGCTCGGCCCCTTGCTGACCACCGGCGCCGTTGAAGCGCTGATCACCTGCGCCAGCGACGAGCTGAAAGCCATCTACCTGGAAAAGATGGTCACCGGCGAGTGGACCGGTACGATGAACCTGACCGAGCCGCAGGCCGGCTCCGACCTGGCGCTGATCCGTTCGCGCGCCGAACCGCAGGCCGACGGCACCTACCGCGTCTTTGGCCAGAAGATTTTCATCACCTACGGCGATCACGACATGACGGACAACGTCGTCCATCTCGTGCTCGCCCGCCTGCCGGATGCGCCGGCTGGCGTGAAGGGCATCTCGATGTTCCTGGTGCCGAAATTCCTGGTCAATGCCGACGGCTCGCTCGGCGCACGCAATGATGCCTACTGCGTCTCCATCGAGCACAAGCTCGGCATCCACGCCAGCCCGACCTGTGTCATGGCCTACGGCGACAATGGCGGTGCGGTCGGCTATCTGCTCGGCGAAGCCAACCGCGGCCTCGAATACATGTTCATCATGATGAACGAAGCCCGCCTCGGCGTCGGCCTGCAGGGCATCGCCCTTGGCGAGCGTGCCTATCAGCAGGCCCTGGCCTTCGCCCGCGAACGCAAGCAGGGCCGCGATGCGCTGACCGGCGAGGCGCTGGTCACGATCGATCACCATCCCGACATCCGGCGCATGCTGATGTTGATGAAGTGTCGCGTCGAAGCCAACCGTGCCATGACCTACTACACCTCCGGCCTGCTCGACCGCGCCCACGCCGCGACCGATGCCGACGAGAAAAAGCGCCAGCTTTACCTCGCCGAATTCATGATCCCCATCGTCAAGGGCGGCGGCACCGAGATGGGCATCGAAGTCACCTCGCTCGGCATCCAGATCCACGGCGGCATGGGCTTCATCGAAGAAACCGGCGCTGCCCAGCACTGGCGCGATTCGCGCATCACGACGATCTACGAAGGCACGACCGGCATCCAGGCCAACGACCTGCTGTTCCGCAAACTGATGCGCGACCAGGGGGCCACGGCCAAAGTTGTCTTTGGCGAAATCCACGCCACCACCAAGGCGCTGGGTGCTTCCGGCAAGCCGGAACTGCAGGCGATCGGCCTGCGTCTCGGTGCCGCACTCAAAGCCTGGACCGATGCCACCGAGTGGCTGGCCGCCAATGCCAAAACCGGTCTTTCTGGCGTGTTGACCGCTGCGGTACCTTATCTGCACCTGGCCGTCACCGTCACCGGCGGCTGGTTCATGGCCAAGGCCGCCCTGGCCGCGGCCGGCTATCTGGAAAAAGGCGAGGGCGATCAGGCTTTCTACCGCGCCAAGATCGCCACCGCCCGCTTCTACGCCGACCAGTTGCTGCCGCAGGCTTATTCCTATGCGGAAACGGTCAAGGCGGGTGATGCGGCGTTGGCTGGTATGGGCGAGGAAATTTTCTGAACTCGCGAGCCGTTGTTTGATGTAGCAAGGAAAAGGCACCGAGCGGTGCCTTTTTCTTGTTCTCTATCTGCCAGGTGTCTGTTGTGATGCCTTGGTCGGCTTGATGATCTTATCTAACGCGGCAGGGCTTTCGTTCTTCATCAGCAAAACCGCCGCGGCTTCGAGATCGCCTGGCTTGAGAACGCCGGTCTTCTGGCCGACGACGCGGCCATCGCGGTCAATGTAAAGCGTGTAGGGCAGGCCGCCGAGCTTGTTGCCCAGCGCCAGCATCAGCGGAATTCCCTTGTCCTTGGCGATGAAGACCGGGTAGTCGATCTTCTGCGTACTGACGAATTCGCGGACCGGGCCGGCCTGGTCTTCAATGCCGATGCCGAGAATCTCGACCTTCCCTTTTTGTGCCTGCCGGAACTTGATCAGTTCGGGAATTTCTGCCCGGCAGGGGGCGCACCAGCGGGCCCAGAAATTGACGACTAGCGGCTTGCCCTTGTAGCGCTCCAGCGCAACCGGCTTGTCGTCAAGGTCGTGCAGCGTCGCCGCGAACAACGGGGTCGAGGCCGGCATGTTCTGAGCGAATGCCTGGCTGCTGATGGCGAGGCAGAAAATGGCGAGGAGGTTTTTCATGGTTGGGCCGCGACTTTCTTGTGGGGGCTCGATGATAAACAAGAGCGGGGTGCCCTGGTGGCTTATTCCTGCTTGCTGCTCTGGCGTAGCCTGCGACAATTTGCCGCAGGCTACGGCGCCCCCAAATCGTGAAAGAATTGCATCCCGTTGATTGCAGTTGCCCGCTCTGGCGGACAATGGCGTATTTCCTTCTGGCGAAAGACCGGTTACCGCTTTGAACAAGAAAATCCTGATTGACGCCATCGGTATCCTGCTGATTGCTCTGGTTGTGGTCGTTGGCTACAAGCTTTCCCCCATCCTGTTGCCCAAGGCTGATCTGACGGTGGCGCCGGAGCCCGGCTGCGACCTGCACCGGCGTGCCTGCAAGGCGTTGCTGCCGGGCGGCGGCAGTATCGAGCTGTCGAGCAGCGTGCAGCCAATTCCCATGGTCAAGCCCTTCACGGTGCAGGTGGTCGTGCGTGGTCTGGCGCCGTCGCGGGTGATGGTTGATTTTGCCGGGATAGACATGAACATGGGCCTCAATCGCCCGGAGTTGCTCGATCAGGGTGATGGCCGTTTCGTTGCCGAAGCAACGCTGCCGGTGTGCATTACCGGCTGGATGGACTGGCAAGCGACCGTGCTTGTCGAAACCGGCAGTCAGCGCATTGCCGTTCCCTATCGTTTCAGTGGAGGGCATGACTGATGTCCGAACGTATTCTGCTGGTCATTGCCGGCTTGCTGGCTGCCGCCGTGCTCGGTCTTGCCCTGTTCTGGCAACCCGAGTTGCCGGAGCGTCCGTTGCCGGCTGCCGCTGCCTTGTCGGGCGGCGACTTCACGTTGCAGGCGGCGAACGGCCCGTTCTCGTTGCACGATTTGCGCGGCAAGGTCGTGCTGCTTTATTTCGGTTACACCTATTGTCCGGACATCTGCCCGACTTCGCTGGCGGCGACCGCCGAGGGGTTGAAGCAACTGACGCCGGCCGAGCTGGCGAAGGTGGCGATGGTCTTCATTTCGGTTGATCCGGAGCGCGATACGCCGGCGCGCTTGAAGGAGTATGCCGAATTCTTCCATTCGGCGATGCTGGGCGTGACCGGTACACCGGAAAATCTGGCCGAAATTGCCCGGCGCTATGGCGTCTTCTATGCCCGTCAGCCGGTTGCGACGGCCGGTGGCGATTACGTGGTCGATCATTCGGCCGATACCTATGTCGTCGACGCTGCCGGCAAGCTGGTTGGCAAGATCGCGCATGCGACGCCGCCGGATCAGGTGGTGCTGGCGATCCGCAAATACTTGAATCAACCGTGAAGGAGTGCAGGCCCATGAAGAAGTTGTCTTTGCTGACCGCATGTCTGATGTTTTCGGCCGGTGTGCTGGCGGCTGCCGCTGATCAGATCAGCGTGGACAAGCCCTATGTCCGTTTGTTGCCTCCAGGTGTCCAGACAACGGGGGCGTTCATGGTGATCCGTAACGCTGGCGACAAGGACGTAAAGCTGGTCAAGGCCGACAATCCGGCCTCGCGGGTGACCGAGTTGCATACCCATCTCAACGAAGGTGGCATCATGAAGATGCGCCCGGTCGCCGCGATCGAGATCAAGGCGAAGGGTGAAGCCCTGTTGCAGCCAGGCGGCCTGCACATCATGCTGATCGACCTCAAGGTGCCGTTGAAGGAAGGCGATGTCGTGCCGATTACGCTGGGTTTCGATGATGGCAGCAGCAAGAAGCTTGATGCCAAAGTTCTTCGGGCTGCGCCTGAAGCAGCAATGTCGCATCACCATCACTAGACGGTCGACGCCCTGAAATGGGCATTTTTCAGTGCAGGGGCCGGATTTGTCCGGCCCTTTTCAATTCTTGACCGGGTGTTTCGACAGTTTGCGCTGCAGGGTGCGTCGATGCATCTTGAGGGCGCGGGCGGTGGCCGAGATGTTGCCGTCGTTTTCGTTGAGCACGCGCTGGATATGTTCCCATTCCAGACGGTCGACCGATAGCGGCTCGTCGGGCGCCGGCAGGTCGAGGTCGGGGCCTTCGTCATTGTCGAAGGCGCCGAGTATGGCTTCGATTTCGACCGGCTTGGCAAGGTACTGGATGGCGCCCAGCTTGATCGCATCGACGGCTGTGGTGATGCTGGCGTAGCCGGTGAGGACGACGATGCGGCAGGCCGGGTTGATGGCCAGCAGTTCCGGAATCAGGGCAAGGCCGGAGGCGCCGTTGAGATTGAGATCAAGCACGATGCGCGGCGGCAGGTGTTCGCGTGCCAGGCTCAGTGCCGTTGCAGGTTCGAGTGCGCCGAGTGCGTGATGGCCGCGGCGCTCCAGTGTACGGATCAGGATGGCGTTGAAGCTGGGGTCGTCGTCAATGATCAGGGTGGGCATCGTCTTCAGTTGGTCAGGGGGAGTTCGATGCGGGCGCGGGCGCCGCCGGCATCCGGATTGCTGAGCAGGAGCTTGCCGCCCAGTTGTTCGATGGCGGAGCGGGTCAGCATCAGGCCGATACCGCTGCCATGGGCGTGAGCCGGCAGTTTGCTTTGTCCGGCAACGGCGAGAACCGCTGCAGGGAAGCCCGGCCCCCGGTCAAGGACGTCCAGGCTGAAGTCCTTGGCGGACCAGTTCAGGGTGAGTTCGATTTCCTCGCCGCCACAGGCGTTTGCTGCGTTGTTGAGGAGGTTGAGGACGGCCTGCTCGAGGCGCGGATCGGCGGCAATTTCGGGTGCCGGGCCGGGGCTGTTGCAGAGCAGGCGGCTGTTCGCCTGCGGCCGGCTGGCGTGCCAGTGCAGGCGAATTTCGTCCAGCCAGCGGTCGACTGGCTGGCGCGGGGTGTTTTCCAGGCGTTCGGCGCCAGCCCGGCGCGACAGGCCGGTGATGATCTGTTTGCAGACGCCGATTTGCTGGCGCAGTTGCGCAATATCCTGGCGGGCACTTTCCGGCAGCGCCGGATTGGCGGCGAAGTCATGTGCCAGTTCGCCGGCGAGCAGGGCCATGGTGCCGAGCGGCGTGCCGAGTTCGTGGGCGGCGCCGGCGGCCAGGGTGCCGATCGCCATCACCCGCTCATCGCGCAGGCTCTGTTCGCGGGCAGCGGCCAGTTCGGCATCGCGTTCGCGGATCAGGCGGGTCATGCGCACGACAAACCAGGCGATCATCGCCGCAGAAACGACAAAGGTCAGCCACATGCCGATCAGGTGCAGCTGGGTCGCCCGGCTGGCATCGGCCACCGGCAGCGGGATGTAGAAGACCATCAGGAGCGAGTAGGCGGAAATTGCGACCAGCACGATACCCAGCACGCCGCGCGCCGGCAGGCTCAGGGCGGCGATGGCTACGGGCGGCAGGAGCAGGGAAATCAGCGGGTTGGTGGCGCCGCCGCTGAAAAAGACGAGGGCGCTCAGGGTGGCGATATCGACCAGCAACTGGCTGAACAACTCATGCGCAGTGGCGGCAGTTGCATCCCGCAGGCGCCACTGGGCAAGGGCATTGAACAGAGCGGTGATGCCGATGATGGCCAGGAGCAGGGGTTGCTGCACGGCGATGGCGAGCATGCCGGGGGCGATCATCACGAGCAGGGCGGTGGCGCCGAGAACTAGCCAGCGACTGGCGACCAGGCGGCGCAGGTTGGCCAGGTAGTCGCTTCCGTCTGAGGTGCTGGAGATAAAAGGCATGCCGCGGATTATCCGCGATTTGCGGCCGGTTTCACTGCCTGGCCGGCTGCGACAATTTGCCGCAGCGGTGCATCGGCGCGGTTTCAGGCGTCGTCGCGGGCGCGCATTTCCGATTTTTCGATGACGGCCGTAAATGCATGCAGCAGATCCGGGTCATGCTTGATGCCGCCTTCGCTGACCAGGATGTCCATGATCGCCTGATGGCGCCTGGCCTGGTGATAGGGGCGGGTGACGGCGATCGCATCGTAGCTGTCGGCCAGCGAGAGGATGCGGGCGAACAAGGGGATGTCGGTGCCGCTCAGCTTGTCAGGATAGCCGGAACCGTCGAAATTCTCGTGATGGTGGCGGATGATGCGGGCGACTTCGGCCGACTTGTCGCTGCCCAGCGCCAGAATGATGCGCTCGCCAATCACGGTGTGTTGCTGCATGCAGGCCCATTCGTCCTCTTCAAAAGGCGTTGCCTTGTGCAGCACCTGATCCGGGATGCCGATCTTGCCGATGTCGTGGAACTGCGCGCCGAGTGCCAGCAGTTCCAGTTCGCGCTGCGAAAAATCGAGATGAATGCCCAGTTCGGCAGAGAGCTGGACGACCCGTTCGGAGTGCGCCCGGGTGTGAAGGTCACGCTCGCCCAATGCCGTGCTCAGGGATTGGGCAATCTTGATCAGGGGAACGGCATCGCATTGGCTGTGCGACATGGGCAGGCTCCGGATTTGTGCAAATGTGAAGTGTTGACCGTTGGTGCTGACCAGAGGTTCAGTACCCGGGGCTGCTGGCGCTTTCAGTCGAGTGTTTTCTCGATCTCGGCAAGCAGGCGCAGGGCGCGCTCACGGTTCTTCGCAATGGCGGCGGCGCGGCCGGCGACATCGGCTGTTTCGGCCTGCGAGTTTTCGATCAGCACTTGATGCAGGCTTCGGCCACCCAGGGCAGCTTCAAGCATGCGATCAGCTTCTGCGTTCAGGTCATTTTCAGGCATTGCAATCTCCAATCGGAACAGTCGCAGCTTTTAACCGTTTCTCGGCGGTGAGTAAAGCGGAAAGCGAAATCATGATCAACGGCGCCGCGCCAAATCCGGCGAACCGCCATTGCACAGTCGGTTTGCGGGCGATGGCGCCTGTGTATCGATAGGCAAAAAGAAGCCCACACGAGGTGGGCTTAAATCCATTTCTTGGAGGAGATGGAGGAGACAGGAATCAGTATGCCCATTTAAATGCTGCGCTGCAACAAAAAAAATTGTGTCATTTGGTAACAAGCGAAGATATTCGCGCATAGCCCTGTCGTGGCGGCCATTTCCCCCGAATTTCAGGCAATAAAAAACCCCGCAACCAGTGCGGGGTTTTCGGCGTTGCCTGACCTGAGTATTACTTGGTCTTCTTGGCAGCAGCAGTTGCAGCCTTGGTTGCCGTGGCGATGTTGGCCTGGGCAGCTTCAGCGAATTGCTTGGCAACCGAATTCATGTTGCCGAAAGCCGAGTTGGCAGCAGCAATGGCGTTCTGGATGGCGGCAACAGCACCTTCGGAACCAGCCGGGGCAGACTTGGCAGCCATTTCCAGCATGCCGGCAACCGACTTCTGGAAGTCGCCGAACTGGGCTTCAACCATCTTGGCCAGTTCTTGCTGGGTCTGGGAGGTGATTTCGTAAACCGAGCGGGTGTAGGCAACAGCCTTTTCAACAGCCGGTTGGGCCAGGGCGGTTTGAGCGGCCAGGGCTTCCTTCGGATCCTTGGCACCCATCACGGCCTTGACGCCGGAAACGGTGTCTTCCAGGGAAGCGCGGGCGGTGTTCAGGTTCAGGGCAGCGATGCGTTCGGCAGAAGCCAGGGCGGTGTTGGCAACCGACAGCAGGGAGTCAACGGTAGCTTTGTTGGCGGCGGCGAATTGTTCGGTATTGATGGACATGTATGTCTCCAGAGTTTGAGTGTCGATGTGTTCGCGTTCAGTATAACGCACTAAATTTCAAAATGGTGCACTGCAACAAAATGTTTTTGCTGATGAAGATCGCATTGCCTTTTTGCCAGTTTGCTGCATCGACGGTGATCAATTCATTTTTGCCAAACGCGGCATGCGTTTGCTCAAAACTTGGGCAATGACGAAAACGGATATTACGATCAAATATCGGTTTGGTGTTGGCTTATTCGGCGAACGCACCGGACAGGGCCGCGATCATGTAGTGATGGTCGAGCACGCCGGCACTTTCGCGGATGCTGTGCATGGCCCACATCGGCGCGCCGACATCGACACTGGCAATGCCGAGCCGGGCGGCGACGATCGGGCCGATCGTGCTGCCGCAGCCGAGATCGGTGCGGTGCGCGTACTGCTGGCAAGGCACGCCGGCTTTGGCGCAGATCGCCATGAAGCGCGCCGCGCTGTTGCTGTCCGTGCTGTAACGCTGGTTGGCATTGCTTTTGATCACCGGGCCGGCGTTGACCGTCACGCGATGGCAGGGCTCGTAGGCGGCAGGGAAATTCGGGTGCCAGGCATGCGCCATGTCGGCGCTGATGAAGAAGCTGCGCGCCAGCATGCGGCGCTGATCCTCGGCATCTAGCCTGGCCTGGCCGGCAAGGCGGGCCAGTACATCCTGCACGAAACTGCCGCCGGCACCGGCGGCGCTTTCGCTGCCGACTTCCTCGTGATCGAAAAAGGCGCACAGACAGGTGGCGGCCGGGGCTGGCGTGGCGAGCAGGGCACTCAGCGCGGCATGGCAGGAAGCCAGGTTGTCGAGCTGGCTGTTGGCGATGAATTCACGGTCGACGCCCCACAAACTGCCTTTTTGCGTGTCGTAGGCGTTCAGTTCCCAGGTCAGCAGATCGTCCGGGGCAACACCGAGGGCGGCTGCGATCGGCGCCCGGAAACGTGCCTCGGCCTTGCTGCCGTCTGCCGAGACGCCGAGCAGCAGGGGCAGTTCGGTCTGCTTGTTGAATTTGAGGCCGCTTTCGTTGACCTCGCGGTTCATGTGGATGGCGAGATTGGGCAGGCGCAGCAGCGGCGTGTCGAAGCGCACCAGGCGGCTGACGTGGCCGCTGCCGCTGCGCACATTGACGCGGCCGGCCAGCGACAGGTCGCGGTCGGCGAAGGTGGCGAGGATCGGCCCGCCATAGACTTCGACGCCGAGGCGCACCATGCCGGCGGCGTCTTCGGCCGGTTTCGGCTTGAGGCGCAGGCCGGGCGAGTCGGTGTGCGCGCCGATCAGGCGCAGGCCGCTGTCGGCGAGTGGCTGGCTGCCGACGGCGAAGGCGATGATCGAGGAGCCGCCACGCACGACGTAATACTTGCCGCCGCTTTCAAGCGCCCAGCGGTCGACCTCTTCCAGACGGCAAAAACCGGCGGCCTGCAGGCGGTTTGCGCAAGTCTGCACGGCATGCCACGGACTCGGGCTGGCATCGATGAAATCGAGCAGGTCCTGGGCTTGCGCGTACTGGGCGGCGGTGATCTTCATGCGTTGTTTTCTCCGGTGTTGGCGCATTCGGCGATGACGATCGCGGCGATGGCCGGGTCGTAGAGCTGGGCGATGTGGCCGCTCGGTGGCAGTTCGACGTCACGGGCGCCGGGCAGTTTCTGCAGGTCCTGCGGCATGACGAAATTGTCGTAGGGATTGCGCAGGCTGACGCAGGGAACGCCCGGCTTTTCGCCGGCCATGTCGGTCAGCCACAGCGAGCCGGGTTCCATCTCGCGCGCGTTGTGGCCGATGCCGAAGCGGGCCAGTGCCGTGCCCTGATGCGGCGTGGACAGCGTGATCAGCTTGCCGACCCGGCTGCCGCCATGGCGCGCCAGGTAACAGCGGCAGACCAGGCCGCCCATGCTGTGCGCGATCAGCGTTACACGCCTGGCACCGGTGGCGGCACAGACCTCTTCGATGCGCTGCTTGAGTTGCGGTTCGAGTTTGCCCAGGTTGGCGACCGGCGGCGTCAGGCTGACCGTGGCGACGACATGGCCGGCGGCTTCGAGGCGGCGGCGCAGGCTGCTCCAGGCGCCACGGCTGCAGCCGTAACCGTGTACCAGCACGATCGGCCGGGCACAGGGACGCAGGCGGTCGGCCGGCATCCACAGGCGTTCGAAGGGCAGGGTCAGGATGAACAGGCGCAGGAAGGCGAGGTATTCGACGGCTATCATCCTGAGCATCGCCTTGCTGCTCATCGGCTTGGCCGGCGAGCCGAGAATGATCGCAAAGACCCAGGTCGTCGTGTTGATGCCGGCGCGCAGGCCGAGCAGGCAACCGATGGCACCGGCGAGGGCGAGCGGCCAGTCGGCATGCAGACCGAGGCGGCCGATCGCCAGATAGGTACCGATTTCAATGACCAGCCAGAACAGCAGGGCGAGCGGCACCATGCTCAGGCGGTCGCTTCGGGCTTCGGCAACCAGATGCAGGCGCCCTTGGATTCCTTGTCGATGCCGGCCAGCACGCGTTCGTGTTCGGCAATTTCCTCGGCGGCGGCACGGCGTACGATGAGTGGCTTCCTTTGCCGGACCAGGCCGTCGGCGCCCAGTTGCGGGCGAACTTCGGCATCCGGTTCGATCATCAGGCTGTTCTGGCCGCGCGTCATGGCCAGGAAGACGTCGGCCAGTAGTTCCGTATCGAGCAGGGCGCCGTGCAGGGTACGGCCGGAGTTGTCGATCTCGTAGCGTTCGCACAGCGCGTCGAGGCTGTTGCGCTTGCCCGGGTGCAGGTCCTTGGCCATGCGCAGGGTGTCGATGACGCCGCTGCAGATGGTTTCGACCGGCACGCGGTCGAGGCGGCGCAGCTCGGCATTGAGGAAGCCGATGTCGAAGGGCGCGTTGTGGATGATCAGCTCGGCGCCGTTGATGAAGTCGAGGAACTCGTCGGCGATGTCGGCGAATTTCGGCTTGTCGGCCAAAAACTCGAGCGAAATGCCGTGCACCGCTTGGGCGCCTTCGTCGATGGCGCGTTCCGGGTTGGTGTATTTGTGCAGATGGCGGCCGGTCAGGCGGCGATTCACCATTTCGATGCAGGCAACTTCGATGATGCGGTGGCCCGAGCGTGGGTCGAGGCCGGTGGTTTCGGTGTCGAGAACGATCTGTCGCATGTTCAGCCCTTCAATTCTTCAATGCCGCGATTGGCCAGGGCGTCGGCCCTTTCGTTTTCCGGGTGGCCGGCATGGCCCTTGACCCAGACCCACTCCAGCTTGTGCTGTTTGACCTGGGCGTCGAGCTGCTGCCAGAGGTCGGCGTTCTTCACCGGCTTCTTGTCGGAAGTTTTCCAGCCATTGCGTTTCCAGCCGTGGATCCACTCGTTGATGCCCTTCAGCACGTATTGCGAGTCGGTGTAGATCCTGCCGTCGACCGGGCGCTTCAGGGCTTCCAGGGCGCGGATCGCGGCGGTCAGTTCCATGCGGTTGTTGGTGGTTTCCTTTTCGCCGCCCCACAGCTCCTTCTCGTGCGGACCCTGGCGCAGGATGGCGCCCCAGCCGCCGGGGCCGGGATTGCCCTTGCAGGCGCCGTCGGTATAAATCTCTATGCTTGCTTCGCTACTCATTGTCTTTCCTTGTTGCATCCTTTTTGCGCGATCGGGCGCAGAGCCTTGGCGCGCACCATCTTTTTCCGCCAGTTCGGGGTGATCAGGCGCATGCCGTGCACGCGCTTGATGGCGCGCAGCATGTAAACCCCGCCGGAAAAGTTCCACCAGCGCTGGCCGGCCTTTTCCATGAAATCGAGCCGGCGCAGCCATTGTTGTTGTTCGAGCGGCGGCACGTAGCAGCCGAAGCTGCCGCGGTCGACCTCGAAGCCGAGCAGTTTCAGCCAGTCCTTGAGACGGGCCGCCGCGAGATAGCTGCCGTTCCACGGGAAGTCGCCGTGCCGCTTGAGGTAGCGCTTGACGCCCCAGAGCGAGAGCGGGTTGAAGCCGGTGATGATGACCTGACCCTCGGGAATCAGGACGCGTTCGATCTCGCGCAGGATCTGGTGCGGATCTTCGCTGAACTCGAGGACGTGCGGCAGCAGCACGAGATCCAGGCTTTGCGCGGCAAAGGGCAGGGCGGTGTGATCGCAGACGACATCAACCCCGGCGCAGGGGCCGGCGGTCTGGCGCAGGGCGATGCGGTTGCTGCGCAGGAAGTCGAATTGCGGCAGGCCGATCTGCAGCGCGTTGAAACCGAAAACGTCGGCAACCGCGGCATCGAACCTGGCCTGTTCCCAGTCCAGCACGTAGCGGCCCTGGGCGGAATCGAGCCAGCGCCGCAGATCGGGATTTGACATCCGGTCTGGCTGACTCGATAGTTCCGGCATGTTCTCGATATCTCTCATTCCCGCATTCAAGGATAACTACATCTGGCTGCTGACCTGCGGGCAGCGTGCCGCAGTTGTCGACCCGGGCGATGCCGCCCCGGTCTTGGCCCGGCTCGAAGCCGACGGTCTGACACTGGAAGCGATCCTGATCACCCATCACCATGCCGACCATCAGGGCGGTGTCGCCGCCCTCGTCGAGCGCTGGCAGCCCACGGTTTTTGCACCCGCCAGCGAGTCTATCACAGGCTGCAACCGGCCCCTGAGCGGTGGCGAAAGCATCGAAGTTCTCGGGCAGGCGGTCGATGTGCTGGCCGTGCCCGGGCATACGCTGGGCCATCTCGCCTACCATGTGCCGGGCGCCTTGTTCTGCGGCGACACGCTGTTCGGGGCCGGTTGCGGCCGTTTGTTCGAAGGCACGCCGGCCCAGATGGCGGCGTCGCTCGAGCGCATTGCAGCCTTGCCCGATAAAACGCTGATTTACTGCGCGCACGAATATACGGAAGCCAATCTGCGCTTTGCGCTGGCCGTCGAGCCGGAAAATCCGGCTGTGCAGGCGCGGGTTGCAAAAGTCGCCGCCTTGCGCGCCGCCGGCTTGTCCAGCGTGCCATCGACGCTGGCCGAAGAGAAGGCGAGCAATCCCTTCCTGCGCTGCAGCGAGCCGACGGTCGTTGCCGCCGGACTGCGGCACGCGGCGGCCAAGGGTTTTTCTGCTTCCGGAGCGGTCGACCGTTCAAAAACGGCAATTTTCGCGGCCATCCGCGACTGGCGAAACGGCTTTTAGACCAGCTTGCCGGACGGGGCGTGCAGGCTTCCGTCGACCAGTTCGATAATCCGGTCGCAGCGCGCCGCCAGTCGCGGATCGTGCGTGACGATCAGGAAGGTGGTGCGGGCGGCCTGGTTGATCTCGCGCATCAATGCAAAGACGCCGTCCGCCGAATGGGTGTCGAGATTGCCGGTCGGCTCGTCGGCAAGGACGAGGGCCGGTTGCATGACCAGGGCGCGGGCGATGGCGACGCGTTGTTGCTGGCCGCCGGAAAGCCGGTTGGCCAGCTTGTCCATGTGTTCGCCGAGGCCGACCTGTTCGAGCAGCGCACTGGCGCGCCGGCGCATATCGTCATCGGGCCGGCCGCGTTCGATGAGCAGGGGCATCATCACGTTTTCGCGGGCAGTGAACGCCGGAATCAGCAGGTGATGCTGGAAGACGAAGCCGATGCGCCGTCCGCGCAGGCGGGTCAGCGCGGCGTCGTCGAGTTCGCCGGTGGCCTGGCCGTCGATGGCCAGCCGGCCGCTGCTCGGCCGGTCGAGCAGGCCGATCAGGTTGAGCAGGGTGCTTTTGCCGGAGCCGGACGGGCCGATCAGTGCGGCGAACTCGCCCTCCTGCAGTTGCAGGTCGATGCCGTGCAGGACTTCGACTTCGAGCGGCGTGCCGGCGGCGTAGGATTTCCGGACGGCGCGCAGGTCGAGAACGGGGGCGCGCTCAGCCACGGATCGCCACCACCGGATCGAGGCCGGCCGCGCGGCGGGCCGGGATGAAGGCGGCCAGGATGCCGACTGCCGTGGCGCCGGCTGCGGCAATCAGCACCAGTGCCGGTTCGACCGTGATCACGAAGAGCGGCGTACCGTCCGGGTTGCGCGCCAGGCTTTGCCAGAGCGCGAGAAACAGCCAGGCGAGGGCGGAACCGAGCAGCGAGCCGCACAGGCCGACGATGCCGCCCTGGAGCAGGAAGGTACGCAGCAACTGACCGCGCGTCGCGCCCATGGCGCGCAGGATGCCGATCTCGCGGGCGCGCTGGACGACCGAGACGACCAGCACGCTGGCAATGCCGAAGGCGACGGAGAGGCCGACGAAGAAGCGGATGACGTTACTCGAGATTTTCTGCGAGCTGAGGGCGGTGAAGAACTGGGCATTGGTCTTGATCCAGCTGTCGGCCTGCAGTCCGCTTTCGGCCTGCAGGCGGCGGGCAAGATCCTCCGCCCCGTACAGGTCGTGCAGGGCAAGATCGATGCTGGAGACGCCGCCGACCAGGTCGAGCAGGGTTTGCGCCGTACGCAGTCCGACATAGACGTTGCGCGCATTGACCCCCTTGTTGCCGAGGTCGAACAGGCCGGTGATGGTCAGGGTGTCGGTTGCGCCATTGCCGCTGTTGATGCGTAATTTGTCGCCGACGGCGGCGCCGAGGTCGCGCGCCAGTTCGATGCCGATCACCGCTTCGCCGGCATTGAGGCGCAATTTTCCGGAGACGATGCGCTCGCCAAGGGTGATGACGCGCGTGTAGTTTTCAGGCTCGATGCCGAGCAGGGTGACCGATTTGTTGGCATCGCCGCGTACCGCAAAGGCCGGACCGGAAGCGATCGGCGAGACGGCGGCAATTTCGGGCAGGCGGTTCAGGCGGTCGCGCAATTTTTGCCACTGGTCGATGGAACGCAGGCGTTGCGCCTGCTTCTGGAGCAGCGGGCCGAACCCGCTATCGCCGCTGTTGCGTTGCGGGCGGGCGATTTCCTCGGGCGGGAGCAGGACGACGTGGGCTTGCGAGCTCAGGGTGCGCCGCACCAGGTTGGATTGCAGCCCGGACAGCAGGGCCGACATGAAAACGATGACCGAAACGCCGACCCCGACGCCGACGATGATCAGCAGGCTTTGCATGCGTCCTTCCCGCAGGAAGCGGGTTGCGGCGATCCATTCGAAAGGCAGCCAGGGATGCATCGCGCCTAGCCGTTGGCCGCACGGACGCGGCTGCCATCGCGGACGGCGCTCTGGCCGCCGACGATCTGCTCGCCGGCCGCGAGGCCGCGGCGGATTTCGACGCGGCCATCGCTGCGCGCGCCCAGTTCGATCGCCTGGCGCCGGGCAATGCCCTCGCGTACGACGAGAACCCAGGGCTGCGCACTGTCGGCATCGCGTACCGCGGCGAGGGGAATGACGAGTGCATCGACCCGGCGGGCGGTTTCGATGTCGATCGAAACGGTCATTTCCTGGCGCAGGTAATCCGGCGGCTCGGGAACGAGCAGGCGAATCTCGACCGAGCCGCGCAAGGGGTCGATGGCCGGGCTGATGAAGTTGATCTCGCCGGCGAAATGCCGGTCGGGATAGGCATCCGCCGAGGCCAGGGCTTTCTGGCCGGTTTTGAGCAGGCCGAGATTTTTTTCGTCGATCTGGGCAATCAGTTCGGTGGTGCCGGCCGGCGCCAGCGTGAGCAACGTCTTGCCCGGCTGGGCCGTGTCGCCGGGCTCGACATGGCGGGTCAGGATGGTGCCGGCACGGGGCGCGACGATCCTGGCGTAGTCCAGGCGCGAACGGGCCAGGGCGAGGCCGGCGCGGGCCTGGGCAACGGCGGCCTCGGCCAGGCGGTAATCGCTGCCGCCGCTCTGGTTGCTTTGCGCCTGTAACTGGGCGCTTTGCCACTGGGCATCGGCGACATCGAGATTGCGTCGGGCATCGTCAAGCTGGGTGGGGCTGTAAAAGCCGCGCGCGGCGAGGTCGCGGGTCCGTTCGAAATGGCGGCGGGCCTGGGCCAGATTGGCTTCCGCCTGGCGCAAGGCCTGGCCGGCCAGCGGCTGGGCCAGTTGACGCATCTGTTCGAGACGGGTCGTGCTCTGCGTCAGTCCGGCCTGGGCCTGATCTGCGGCGGCTTGCAATTCGGCGGCCTCGAGTTGCAGCAGGAGGTCGCCGGCCGCCACGCTTTGGCCTTCGCGAACCGCGATCTTGAGAATGCGTCCGCTGACCTGGCTGCCCAGTTCCATGCGTTGCGGCGAGCGGACCTTGCCGCTGGCAACCACGGATTGAACCAGCTCGCCGCGGTCGACCGTGATCAGGACGGCTTTTTCACCCAACAGGGACGGGATCAGCGCCAGGCCGGCGACGAGCAACAGCAAGGCTCCGGCCAGCAGGCGGGTGCGAAGCGAAGGACGACCGGGTGTTCCTGATTGTGACATGGGCGGGCGCTGTTTTTGCCGAAGGAGAGGCGGCGAATCTTAGCCCAGCGGCCAAGGAATAGCTATATAATTAAACTCTAATATTCGTTATCCTTGCCCGGGATTTTCCGGGCAGGGACAAGAATGCTTTTCGGAGATATCTCGTGCTCAAGATCTTGTCAGTAATTTCCAAGAACTTCATTTTTGCCATACCGGTCATGCTCTTGCTTGGCTTTGCCTACGGTTTGCTGGCGCCGACCGCCTGGTTGAAGAGCCTGATCATCCCGCTGACTTTCCTGATGGTCTATCCGATGATGGTCAGCCTGAAACTGGCCAAAGTGCTCGAAGGTGGCGATGGCAAGGCGCAAATACTGAGTCAGTTGATCAATTTCGGCATCATCCCTTTCATTGCCTACGGGATCGGCCGTTTCTTCTTTCCCGGTCAGCCGTATTACGCGGTCGGCCTGTTGCTTGCCGCGCTGCTGCCGACCAGTGGCATGACCATCTCCTGGACCGGTTTTGCCGGCGGCAATCTCGGCGCCGCGGTCAAGATGACCGTGCTCGGCCTGATTCTCGGTTCGCTCGCCACGCCGTTCTACGTGCAATGGCTGATCGGTGCCGAGGTGCCCGTCGATCTGCTCGCGGTGTTCCGGCAGATCGTGGTCATCGTTTTCCTGCCGATGATCGCCGGTCATCTGACGCAGGGCTATCTGATCAAAAAGCACGGCCAGAAGGCGTTTCAGAGTGAATGGGCGCCGCGCTTTCCGCCCTTTTCGACACTCGGCGTACTCGGCATCGTCTTTGTCGCCATCGCGCTCAAGGCCGAGGAACTGGCGGCCCGGCCCGAGGAGTTGCTCAATCTGATCCTGCCCTTGCTGCTGCTTTACCTTGTCAATTACGCCCTGAGCACCTTGATCGCCCGCCTGATGCTGCCGCGCGGTGATGCCATTGCGCTGGTTTACGGGACGGTGATGCGCAATCTTTCCATCGCTCTGGCCCTGGCCATGAATGCCTTCGGCGCCGGTAGCTCGGATGCGGCGCTGGTCATCACGCTGGCCTATATCATTCAAGTCCAGTCGGCCGCCTGGTATGTCAGATTGACCGATCGCATCTTCGGCAAAAAGCTGGCCCAGGCCTGATGCTAACCGGGCTGGCTGCCGCTTCCGGGAGCGGCACTTGCCGATCTGGGCGAAGATAAAAAAAACCCCGCTACGCATGGCGTAGCGGGGGAAAGCCAGAGGCGGGTGGTTAGCAGTTGCGCAGGGCGCGCGTCCAGGCTTCCATGGCCTGGTTGGCCGGTTGCATCGGCGCTTCCATGAAGCTGACGACGAACTTGTCGCCCATGTCGGCAATGCCGATCGAGCGCGGCCGGACAGCGAGCATTTGCGGTGTCGGGATGGCGAAGCCGAAGCAGAAGATGATGTCGACGGCGGCGCTCAGGCCGGCCACGATGTCGCCACCGATTTTGCTGGTGTGGGCGTAATGGTCGAAGACGCCGATGAATTGCACCTTCGGGTTTTCGGCAATTTTGCCTTTGTAGTAGTCGACCAGGGCGTCAACGGTCTGATAGGTGGTTTCCGTCTTGGCAATTTCGGCAACGAAGATCGGGTATTTTTCCTGTAGCAGGGTCTGTTTCATTGGGTGTCGGCCATGTGAATGGTTTAGTAGGAAATGCTTATATTAACAGGGGTGCTCGGGCCGGCATGCTCGAAAGCGCTGTCAGCAAATTTTGGCGGCCCGAATATCGCGGGATTGTTCGACAGGCCGTAGCCTTCTTTGGGGAACATGCCGAGGCGGAGATTGAGCTTGCCGTCGGCATTTTCGTCGTGATAGGCCATGATGGCGTAGCGGCCGGGCGGGACGCCATTGAAGACGAGCCGGGCCGCGCCCTTGACGGATGGCACGGCGATCACCTGAAGCGCCTTGTCTTCCTTGCGGAAGGTCTCGGCTTCGCGATACAGCGAGGCGCGCAACATGCCGCTGTCGTCGCGGATGTTTTTCAGGTTGACCACGATGCTGCCTTCTTCCGCCGAGGCGAGGCCCGAACTCATCAGGGCGAGCAGCAGAAGTGCCGGGCGGATTGCTTTCATGCGCGAGTGATTAGTGTGAGTGTCCATGCCTGTGTCCATGACCGTGTTCGGAGCAGTGATGTTCCCGGTCCACCGGGAGAAGGTCAAGATTGTTGCTGAGGAAGGCGTTGACCGCCTGGTCGGGGTCTTCTTCCATGGTGATGACCGGCTGGATGCCGCTCTGTTTGAGGCGTTGGTGCAGACCGGCGCCCATGCTGGCGGAGATCAGCACATTGACCTTGGTCAGGGCTTCGGCAAGCTGGTGCTGGCTGGCATGAAAACTCTGCTCCATGGGCAGTTCGACCAATTGCTTGCCGGTGACGCGGCCTTCCTGGATGTCGTATATCCAGAACTTGCGGCATTTGCCGGCATGTTGCGTAATGGTCTTGCGGTTTTGACTGGTAACGGCGATTTGCATGATTTTTCCTGTTTTTGCGGGGTTAACCGATACGGCCGAGCAGGTTCAGGCGCCACAAGGCGAGGCTGAGGGCGAGGCCGCAGGCGAGGGTGGAGAGCAGCAGGCGGGGTAGCCAATGGCGGGGAATGAAGCCGACCCCGCGTACGAAGCCGGCACTCATGCTCCAGAAAATGAGCATGGCCAGCAGATGGTCGGCCCGTCCCTGGCGGTCGGTGGCGATGCCCGGCAGGATGGTCATGACGACGAGCAGGACGAGGCCGATGCCGAGCGGCAGGATCGCCAGCCCGGCCGTTTCCGGCGGTCTTTTTTCAGCGCTCGCGTGCATCGCGGTCGCCGCGCAGGGAAAGCAGGCGGGCATCCTCGTTGTCGCCCCACAGGGCGTTGAGAATGGCGAGCAGTACGGCAAAGCCGATACCGAGCATCCAGGTGAAGTACCACATGTTCAATCTCCGGTTTGGGTTTGGCGATCAGGCCGCTTCATCGCTGCCGATGATCAGGCGGCTGTCGCTCAGGTAGCGATGGGGCGGAATTTCGAGGTTGGTCGGGGCCGGTTTGTTCTTGAAGACGCGACCGGCGAAGTCGAAGGTCGAGCCGTGACAGGGACAGAGGAAGCCGCCCGGCCAGTCGGCGCCGAGGGCTGCGTCGCCGGCGTCGAAAGCTTTCGACGGTGAGCAGCCGAGGTGGGTGCAGATGCCGATGGCGACCAGCAGCTCGGGCTTGCGCGAGCGATATTCGTTGGTCGCGTAATCTGGCTGCTGCCGTTCTTCCGACGCCGGGTCGGCCAGGAAGGGCTCGGCTTTTTTCAACGCTGCAAGCATTTCCGGCGTGCGGTGCAGGATCCACACCGGCTTGCCACGCCATTCGACGATCATCATGTCGCCCGCTGCCAGTTTGTCGATTTCGACTTCGACCGGCGCTCCGGCCGCCTTGGCCCGCTCCGACGGCAGCAGACTGCTGACGAAGGGCGTCAGTGCGGTCAGCGTCAAGGCACCGCCGAGGCCGGCGGTGGCCATCAGCCACCGGCGCCGGGCCGGGCTGTCGCTGCAGCAAAACGATTCGGCCTGACCGGTGCAGGTGGGCATGGCAATCTCCTTAGTAAGCGGCATGTTCGTTTTCGCGGATATAGGCGGCGGTTACCTTGCCGGCCATCACCTTGTAAGCCCAACTGGTGTACACGATGATCAGCGGCATGAAGATCAGGGTTGCCCAGAGCATGATTTCCAGCGTCAACTGGCTGGATACGCTGTCCCAGACAGTGAGGCTGGAGCGCAGGTCGGTAGACGAGGGCATGATGAAGGGAAAGAGCGAGATGCCTGCCGTGCCAATGATGCCGACGATGGTCAGTGCCGAGGCGACGAAGGCGGCCAGCGTGCGGCCGGCGGCGGCGAGCATCATGGCACTCAGGATGCCGGCATAGGCAAGTACGGGCAGGGCGATGCTGGCCGGGTAAGCCTGGTAATTGGCCAGCCAGGCTCCGGTGGCGCGGAGCACGTTCTTGGCAAGCGGATTGGGCAGTGCCGCCGGGTCGACCGGCGAACTGATGACGTAACCTTCGATGCCCTGCCATAACCAGATGCCGGCAATCGAGAAGCCAAGCAAGAGCAGGCTGCCGAAGATCAGCATGGCCTGCCGGGCCCGTTGGTAAACCACGTCTTCGGTCCGGTGCATCAGGTAGATGGCGCCATGGAAGGTGATCATTGCCGTCGATACGACGCCGCAGAGCAAGGCGAAGGGATTGAGCAGCGCCCAGAAACTGCCGGTATAGGTCGACACCAGATGATCGTCAAAATGGAAGGGAACGCCTTGCAGCAGATTGCCGAAAGCGACGCCGAAGATCAGTGGCGGTACGGCGCCGCCGACGAACAGCCCCCAGTCCCAGGTGTTGCGCCAGGTCGGGTTGTCGATCTTGCTGCGGTAATCGAAGCCGACCGGACGGAAGAACAGCGCCCAGAGTACGGCCAGCATGGCCCAGTAGAAGCCGGAGAAGGCGGTTGCATAGACCAGCGGCCAGGCGGCGAAAATGGCGCCGCCGCCGGTGATGAACCAGACCTGGTTGCCGTCCCAGTGCGGGCCGACGGTGTTGATGACGATGCGACGCTCGACGTCGTTCTTGCCGACGAAGGGGAGCAGCGTGCCGACGCCCATGTCGTGGCCGTCCATGATGGCGAAGCCGACCAGCAATACGCCGACCAGCAGCCACCAGATGATTTTCAGGGTTGGATAATCGAACATGCTTGTTTCCTCAGGGACGGAGTTGGGGTGCGGCGTTCATTGCGGGTCCGGGACGCCGTTGATTTGCAGCAACTGGCGAAATTGGCTTCGGCTGAGCAGCGTCTGCAGGCGGTTGATGGTGGCGATCTGGGCGGTGCTGGCTGCCCGCTTGAGGGCTGCCAACTGGTCCAGGCGGGGCTCCAGTTCGGCGAGCGGGAGCTGCTTGTGGAGCAGGTCGCGGGCAATCGCCTGCTCGAGTTTTTCCGCCTGCCCGAGGCGGGAAAAAACCTGCAGCGGTGCCTCCGCCATCAGTTCGCGGACGGCCTGGCGCTGGCTGTCATCAAGGCCGAGCAAGGCGGCCTGTTCATTGGCGCTGCGCAGCATATGCGGCAGGTTGGCCGGCAGGATCAGCGCGTAGTCGATTGTTTGCGCCGGGCGGTGGGTGTCGTGCTCATCGGCCACCGCCGGGCCGAGTGGCAACAGGCCGAGGGCGATCAGGAGAAAGGTGAGACGCATGTTTCTTCCTTCAGGCGTGGGCATGTTGCGCTTCGTTGTCGTAGCGGCCGGTGCCCAGGCTGCCCGGTCCCTGGCGGGCAAAGCGGGTCATCAGGTACATCTCGACAATCAGCAGGACGGTGTAGAAGCCGACAAAACCGGCCAGCGAGCCGTAGAGATTGCCCACCGACAGCGTCGAAACCGAGAGATGGGTCGGCAGTACGCCGTAGATGGTCCAGGGTTGCCGACCGTACTCGGCAACAAACCAGCCAAGTTCGCAAGACAGCCAGGGGACCGGCAACATCCACAGTGACCAGCGCAGGAGGCCGGTTTTATCGGCAAAGTCGCCTTTGACGGACGACCACAGGGCGGCGCCGAACAGGGCCAGCATCAGGAAACCGAAACCGACCATCAGGCGGAAGCTCCAGAACATCGGGGCGACGCGCGGCACGGTGTCGGCCACGGCGCGGTCGATGATCGCCGGGGTGACCTGGGCGTAATCGGTCACGTATTTTTTCAGGAGCAGGCCGAAGCCGAGATCGCTCTTGCGGGCTTCGAATTCAGCCTTCATCTGGGCGTTGTCGGGATTCTTGCGCAGTGCATCGAGGGCGATGGCGGCGAGCCGGCCGTTGATGATCCGTTCGCGGTTCTTTTCCCGGATTTCCTTGATGCCGGGGATCTGCTTGTCGAGCGAGCGAGTGCCGATGATGCCCATGACCCAGGGGATCTCGATGGCAAAATCGTTTTTCATTTCGGCTTCGTTGGGCAGGGCGATGACGTTGAATCCGGCCGGTGCCGGTTCGGTCTCCCACATCGCTTCCATGGCAGCAAGCTTGGTTTGCTGTGCTTCGCCGACGGTGTAGCCGGACTCGTCGCCGAGCACGATGACCGAACAGATCGAGGCAAAGCCGAAGGCGGCGGCGATGCGGAAGCTCTTCTTGGCGAACTCGACGTCGCGGCCACGCAACAGGTAGAAAGCCGAAATCGAGAGCACGAACATGGCGCCCGTGACATAGCCGGCCGAGACGGTATGGACGAACTTGGCCTGGGCGTCCGGATTGAAGAGCACGGCCCAGAAATCGACCATTTCCATGCGCATCGTTACGTAGCTGAACTCGGCGCCGACCGGGTTCTGCATCCAGCCGTTGGCGATCAGGATCCACAGTGCCGAAAGATTGGTGCCGATCGCCATGAGCAGCGTAACCAGCAGATGCTGCTTGCGCGACAGGCGGTCCCAGCCGAAGAAAAAGAGGCCGATGAAAGTCGACTCGAGGAAGAAGGCCATCAGGCCTTCGATCGCCAGCGGCGCGCCGAAGACGTCGCCGACATAATGCGAGTAATAAGCCCAGTTGGTGCCGAACTGGAATTCCATGGTGATGCCGGTGGTGACGCCAAGCGCGAAATTGATGCCGAACAGCTTGCCCCAGAAGCGGGTCATGTCCTGGTAGATGGTCTTGCCGGTCATCAGATAGACCGACTCCATGATGACCAGGATCCAGGTCATGCCGATGGTGAGCGGCACGAAGAGGAAGTGGTACATCGCGGTGACGGCGAACTGCAGTCGGGAAAGATCGACGAGTTGCTCACTGAGCATTGCGGGCTCCTTGCTGGGGCGGGTTGCTGGCGGTCAGTTCATGATTGCCGAGATGGCGGGCGGCGGCCGCGCTGTCCACGGTCACCCGTGCTTCGCGGATAAAGCACCACCACAGGCCGACAATGAGAATCAGCTTGATCACTACGATGACAAGAATCTCCTTGCGCAAGCGGCGATCGCGCTGGTTCATGAACTGCCTCCACGGGTTAATATCAGCATTTACTTATCAAGACGCGTGCCAGCTCGCGATACCCGCTCCGTTGGTGTCAAGTCCATGATTAAAAAGGCCGGCCGGATGTCGGACCAAGGCTGGTTTGTCTGCCATGTGGCAGAATGGCAGTTTTGTGGCAGTATTTGTTGGCAGGGGATGGCATGGCAGACAAGCAAGCGGCGTTGAGTGAATTGATCTCCTTCCTGGAGAACCTGGCCGAGCCGCACATCCTTTGCGACCGCAATTACCGCATCGTTGCGGCCAACGAGGCCTACCGGAACAACTGGAACGACCAGCGCGAGGTTGTCGGGCGCAAGTGCTACGAGGTTTCGCACCGCTACACGGTACCTTGCGACCAGGCCGGCGAGTCCTGCCCCCTGCAGCGCAGTCTGCATTCGGGGCAGCGCGAGCGCGTGCTGCACTTGCACCATACTTCGCGCGGCGAGATGTTCGAGAACATCGAGTTGTCGCCGATTCGCGATGGCGCCGGCGAAATCGCCTATTACGTCGAGAAGCTCGAGCCTTTGCCCGGGGCGCGCAGTCTGGCGCACGCCCAGGGACTGATCGGACGCTCCGGCATGTTTCTGGGCATGATGGAACTGGTCGCCCGCGTCGCGCCCTCAGATGCCGCGGTGCTCCTGCAGGGCGAGTCCGGCACCGGCAAGGAACTGGTGGCGAACGCCATTCATCAGATCAGCCGGCGGGCGGACAAGCCGTTTGTGGCGGTCGACTGCTCCGGATTGGCCGAAACCCTGTTCGAAAGCGAGTTGTTCGGCCACGAGCGGGGGGCTTTCACCGGCGCAACCGCGCGCAAGACCGGTCTGGTCGAGGCGGCTTCGGGCGGAACCCTGTTTCTCGACGAAGTCGGCGACATTCCCTTGTCGATCCAGGTCAAATTGTTGCGCCTGCTCGAAACCGGTACCTATCGCCGGGTCGGTTCTCCGGATTTGCGCCAGGCCGAGGTCCGGATCGTTTCCGCAACCCATCGGCCGCTCGCGGAAATGGTTGCTGAAGCTTCCTTCCGCCAGGATCTCTTCTACCGCCTCAATGTCTTTCCCATCTTCCTGCCGCCATTGCGGCAACGCGGCGACGACGTCCTGCTGCTCGCCGAGGCCCTGCTCGCCCGGGTTGCCAACGGACGGACATTGAGCTTCGCAGCGGAGGCAGTCGACTGGTTGAAGGCTTACTCTTTCCCCGGCAACGTCCGGGAATTGCGCAATATTCTCGAACGCGCCTGCCTGCTTTGTGATGGTGACCAGATCCGCCTTTCACACTTGCCTTCGCTGGCGCCTGGCGCTTTTTCCGGTGCATTGGCGCAGCCGCCGCAATCGCTTCGTCAAGCCGCTCCTGATGCCGACCCGCTTGCTTTCGTTCGCCTGGTCCGCAATTTTGCCGGGAGCCGTCAGGCTCTGGCAAAACACCTGGGAATTTCGGAAAGGACGCTCTACCGACGTCTGAAGCAATGTGGCCTGGAGCCTGGTCCAGGCACTGCTGGCGGACAGGACTGAGGCCGCTTTTCAGCCTGGATTTCAGCGATTCTTCTGAGTCAGGCGGCCGACGACTTTTTCCAGCGTATCGAGTACGCGTGCTGCGTTGAAAGGCTTGACGATGAAGCCGTTGGCGCCGCCCATGATTGCTTCCTGCACGGTGTCCGGGTCGGCGTTGCTGGTGATCATCACGACGGCGGTTTCCGGGCGGGCCGCCTTGATTTCGGCGAGGGCTTCGAGGCCGTCCTTCTCCGGCATCATGACATCGAGACAGATGATGTCCGGCTTCAGGCGATCGGCCATGTCGACCGCGATGACGCCGTTACGGGCTTCACCGACGACTTCGTATTCTTCGCCGCGCAGCATGGCGCGCAGGATGCTGCGCATCATGTCGTTGTCGTCGACAATCATGATGGAGGTGCGTTTTCTGGCCATGGTCTCAGTGGCTGGCGGTCTGGGCAGGGCGGCTGACCCGGTCGCGGCCGTCATCCTTGGCGTGGTAGAGCGCCTGGTCAGCGGCTTCGATCAACAGCCCGAACTCGTCGCTGTCGCCCGGTGCTGCGGCAGCAATGCCGATGCTCAGGGTGACATGGCCGAATGGCGAGTCGCTGTGCGGAATATGCAGTGCGTGGATGGCATGCCGGATCTTCTCGGCCATGAACAGCGCGCCACCGATCTGGGTTTCCGGCAGGACGATGGCAAACTCCTCACCGCCGTAGCGGGCGACGACATCGGCGGCGCGTTCCATGCAGCGCTGGATGGCGTTGGCTACCTGGCGCAGGCAGTCGTCTCCGGCCTGGTGGCCGTAGGTGTCGTTATAGCGTTTGAAGTAATCGACATCGCACATCAGCAGCGCCATGCTGGTTGAGCCGCGGCGAGCACGTCGCCATTCGCGCGCAATGTATTCGTCGAACAGCCGGCGATTCGGAATGCCGGTCAGTCCGTCGCGGGCGGAGAGGCGCATCAGCTCCTGGTTGGCAACGTCGAGCTTGCGGGCGAGGACGACCAGCGAGGTACGCATCTGGATGATGCGCTGCATGGCGCGAATCTTGGCGCCGAGCACGACCTCGCTGATCGGTTTGGTCAGGTAGTCGTCGCCGCCGGCCGCGATGCCTTTCTCGATATCCTCGTCCTTGTCGAGTGAGGAGAGAAAGATGATCGGTGTCCAGTTGCCGTTTTCCTCGAGGCCGCGGATGCGCTGGGCGACGGTGAAGCCGTCGATATCGGGAAGAATCACGTCGAGCAGCACCATGTCCGGCCGCTCAGCCTGGAAAACCTCGATGGCCCGTTCGCCATTGTCGGCCTGGACAGCCGTCGCACCATAACGCTGGACGTATTGCGTAATGATCAGCAGGCTGCTGCGGGTGTCTTCGACAATGAGGATTTTCATGGCTGGCGAACTTCAGGATCGCGGCAGTCTAACGGCAATAACTGTTGAAGAACAGCAGTCCGCCTGTCGATATGCCGACTGCGACAGTGCACCAGCAAATCGCGTAGATCAGGGCGCGGCGCGCTTCATAAGCCGCATGGTGCTGCTTGCAGGTGAAGTAGCGCTGAAACTCGCCAAAAGTCACGACAACCGCGAGCAGGAAAAAAATCATCCCGCTGAACAGGAAAATGATCGGTCCATTGCTTAGCTCGCGACAGGCGCTGACCGTGAAGCGCAGCCGCATGAGCACCGAGTCGGTCTTGAAGGCAAAGCGGCTGACGGCGTAGGTCAGCAGGCCAAAACCGGCAATCAGTCCGAGCGTCAGCCAGGTTTCGCCGCGCTTGAACTGGGCAATGATGCCTTTCAGTTCGGCACTGATTTCCCTGAGTAGATTGACCAACCATTTCATGAGTGTTTACCGCCGTTTCGGGCGGTCCAATGTGCTAAATTCGAAGGAAATAACGTCGGATGGAAGATTACCATGACGAAACAAATTGATAACAAATTGACGGCGGCGCGCGCCAGGGAAGTTCTTGTCTCGCCCAAGGCCCGCCGCTTCGGTAAATGGACGGCCATTGGCGTGGTGGTTTTCGGACTGCTCGGCTTTTTTGCTGCGCCGCCCTTGCTGAAATCCGTGCTTTTGTCGCAGCTTGCCAAGGAATTGCACCGCGATGTCAGTATCGAAACAATATCCATCAATCCCTTTGCCCTGTCGGCGCGGGTGCAGGGCCTGGCGATCAAGGCCGAGGGTGGCAAGGAAGTCTTCGGCTTTGACGAATTGTTCGTCAATCTGTCGACGGCATCGATTTTCAAGTTTGCCGCCGTCGTCGACGAGATTCGTCTGCAGGGGCCGCGCGTCGCCGTGGCGCGTCTCGCAGACGGGCGTTACGACATTTCCGACCTGCTCGATGAGTGGATGAAGCCCAAGGACGAGCCGGATACCGGAACGCCGCGCTTTTCGCTGAACAATATCCAGGTCGCTGACGGCAAGGTCGTGTTCGACGACCAGCCCAAGGGCAAGGTGCATACGATCAGTGAGCTGAATCTGGGCGTGCCTTTTGTTTCCAGCCTGCCCTATCAAGCCGAAGCCCTCGTTGAGCCGAGCTTTTCGGCCAATATCAATGGTTCGATAGTTGCCCTGAAAGGGCGCAGCAAACCTTTTGCCGGCAACCACGAAAGCGAGCTTGATCTCGATGTCGACCACTTCGATCTGGCCGGCCTGCAGCCCTATTTGCCGGAGAACCTGCCGCTGCGTCTTGGCGCCGGTACGCTCGATTCCGAACTGAAGGTGGTGTTCAAGGAAGTCACTGACCAGGTGTTTTCGCTCAGTGTCATCGGCAGCGCGCATCTCTCCGGCCTGGCCTTGTCCGAGAGTAACGGCCAGCCGCTGCTCGGCTGGAAGCGTCTCGATGTCGACCTGGAAAACGCCGACCTGATCAATCGCAAGTTCGCTGTCAAACGGGTGGCGCTCGACGGGCTGGATGCCAGCCTGTCGGTCAACCGCCAGGGCGAGCTGAATGTCCTGATGCTGGCTGACAAGTTGAGCAAGCCGGCAGGCAAGGCGCCGGAAGCCAAACCGGCCGAGCCGGCACCGGCAGCCGGCGCACTGACGTGGTCGCTCGGCGAGTTTGCACTGAGCAACGGCCTGCTGCGCTGGAAGGATGATTCCAAGCTGACGCCGGTGGCCGGCGAAGTACGCGACCTGCACGTCGCGGTCGGCAAACTGGACAGCAAGCTGGCCGAGCCGATCGAAATCAGCGATGTCAGTTACCAGGTCGATCTCGGCGAGCGTTTCCGGGTCGAGAAAATGCAGATCAAGGGCATGCGCGTCGATCTCGGTGCGCATCGCATCGATATTGCCGAAGTGACCAATTCGCAGACGCGCGCCCGCATGCTGCGCAACAAGGAAGGCCAGATCGAGTGGGTCAGTTCGCCGGTGCTGAAGACGATTCGTGCCACCGATGCCAAGGCGAAAGATGAAAAGCCCTGGATTGGCAATGTCGCCAAACTCAATATCGAGGATCTTGCTTTCCGCTTCGAGGACAAATCGACCAGTCCGGCGGCGGTGCAGGAACTCGAAGGTTTCAGCCTGCATGGCGAAAACCTGAGCAACGAGCCGAACAAGCAGGGCAAGCTGGCGCTGCAGGGCAAGATCAACAAGAAGGGCAGCCTCAAGGTTGATGGCAGCCTGCAGATCATGCCGCTCAATGCAGCCCTGAAGATCGAAACGCAGGCCATCCCGGTGATGCCGCTTGAGCCTTATTTCGGCCAGTTCCTGAACATTGCGCTGACGCGTGGCCAGGTATCGAACAAGGGCGAGGCAACGGCCCTGATCGAGAAGGATGGCACCTTCAAGGCCGGCTACAAGGGCTCGGTGACGCTGGGGGATTTCCTGGCGGTCGACAAGGCAAACAGTGCCGATTTCCTGAAATGGAAATCTCTCTATCTGGGCGGCATCGATTTCCGTCTGCAGCCGATGACGATCAATGTTGGCGAAATCGCCCTGGCAGATTTCTATTCCAAGCTGATCCTCAACCAGGCCGGGCGTCTCAACGTCCAGGACATCGTCAGGAAGCCGCAAGGCGAAACGCCGGCCACGACACAGGCCGCTGCGCCGGCGCCGACGGCAGCGAACAAGACGGCCGAGGTGAAGGCGGTCGAACCGGTGAAGCCGCCGGTGCCGATCAAGATTGCCAAGATCACCTTGCAAAACGGCACGGTCAATTTCTCGGATTTCTTCGTCAAGCCCAATTACACGGTCAATGTCACCAAGCTGGGCGGGCGCGTCACCGGCCTGTCGTCGGCTGCCGATACCGTGGCTGACCTCGATCTGCGCGGCAGCTACGCCAATTCGGCACCGGTCAGCATCGTCGGCAAGCTGAACCCGCTGGCGGCAAAGTCCTATCTCGATATCAAGACCGACATCACCGGTGTCGATCTGGTTGCCTTCTCACCCTATGCCGGCAAGTACGCCGGCTACAACATCGAGAAGGGCAAGCTGTCGCTGAACCTCGCCTACAAGCTGGAAAACAACCAGCTCAATGCCGACAACAAGCTGTTCATCGACCAGTTCACCTTTGGCGACAAGGTCGATAGTCCGGATGCGACCAAGCTGCCGGTCAATCTGGCCATTTCGCTGTTGAAGAACAATCGTGGCGAGATCGACCTCAATCTGCCGATTTCCGGCTCGCTCGACGACCCGCAATTCTCGGTCGGCGGTCTGGTCGTCAAGGTCATCGTCAATCTCTTCGTCAAGGCCGTGACCTCGCCGTTTGCGCTGCTTGGCTCAATGTTCGGCGGTGGCGAGGAACTTTCCAATGTCGAATTCGCACCCGGCCGCGCTGCGCTCAACGAAGTCGCCGGCAAGAAACTGGAAGCCTTGTCCAAGGCGCTGACCGAGCGCGCCGCGCTGAAGCTCGAAATCACCGGTCGTGCCGATCCTGAAGCCGACAAGGAAGGCATCAAGCGCGTCGCCATCGAGCGCGCGATGAAGGCCGAGAAAGCCAAGGACACGCTGAAGAAGAAGGGTGAGGGCGAATCGCTGGACAACATCGAGATCAGTGCGGCTGAATATCCGACCTACCTGACGCGCGCCTACAAGGAAGCCAAGTTCCCGAAGCCGCGCAACATGGTCGGTTTGCAGAAGGATCTGCCGGTCGAGGAAATGGAAAAGCTGATGCTGACCAACCTGCCGGCCACCGATGAGGATATCAAGGCGCTCGCCGCGCGGCGTGCCGAAGCGGTGCAGGCTTGGCTGGTCGACAACGGCAAGGTACCGGTCGAGCGCATCTTCCTGCTGCCACCGAAGACGGTAGCCGATGAAAAGGGCAAGGCCAATCGTGTCGATTTCTCGCTGCGCTGAGTGCTCATGACCGAGTTGTTCGGCCCGGCCATGCTGGTTGGCGTGGCCGTCGTTATCCTGTTGCAGGTGGCACTGCTGTTGCGCGGCAATCGGCGCCCGGATGACGAGTTGCGTTTGCGTGAGCTGCGCGAAAGCCAGGAAAAGGGTATGGCCCGGCTCGAGCGCGAGTTGCGCGAAGAGCTGGCGAGGGGGCGGCGCGAGGATGCCGAAGAGGCATTCCGTGATCGCGAGGAAAGGGCGCAATCCTCGACCCTGCTTGGTCAGGCGCTGGGCACCCAGGTCAGCCAGTTCGGCAGCGCCCAGGCTGAGCGCCTGGAAGGCTTTGCGCGCGAGCTGAACCGCTTTTCGCTGGGGCTGGACGAGCGTTTCGAGCGCCTGAAAATGGCCGTTGAAGGACGGTTGACCGCTATCCAGGCCGACAATGCGGCCAAGCTCGAGGAAATGCGCCGCACCGTCGATGAAAAGCTGCACGCGACGCTCGAGCAGCGTCTCGGCGAATCCTTCAAGCTGGTCAGCGAGCGTCTCGAACAGGTGCATCGCGGCCTCGGCGAAATGCAGAGCCTGGCGGCCGGCGTCGGCGATCTGAAGCGCGTGCTGACCAACGTCAAGAGCCGCGGCACCTGGGGTGAAGTGCAGCTGGCTGCCTTGCTCGAACAATTGCTGACCGCCGAGCAGTTTGCCGCCAATGTCGCGACCCGGCCGGGCAGCAACGAGCGCGTCGATTTCGCCATCCGCCTGCCTGGGCGCGGCGATGGCGCCGTGGTCTGGTTGCCGATCGACGCCAAGTATCCGATCGAGGATTACCAGCGTCTGCTCGATGCGCAGGAACGCGGCGAGCCGCTGGCGGTCGAAGAAGCGGCGCGGGCGATCGAGCTGCGCCTGAAGGCGGAGGCAAAGAGCATTCACGAAAAATACGTGGCGCCGCCGCACACGACGGATTTTGCGCTGCTTTACCTGCCGCTTGAGGGGCTTTATGCCGAGGCGTTGCGCCGCCCGGGGCTGGCCGAAACCCTGCAGCGCGATTTCCGGGTTAGTCTGACCGGACCGACGACGCTGGCGGCCATGCTCAACAGTCTGCAGATGGGCTTTCGCACGCTCGCCATCGAACAGCGCTCGGCTGAGGTCTGGGCGGTGCTCGGCGCGGTCAAGACGGAATTCGGCAAGTTCGGCGAGGCGCTGGCGCATACGAAGAAGAAGCTCGACGAAGCGAGCAACAGCATCAGCAAGGCAGAAACGCGGACGCGGCAACTGACGCGCAAGCTCAGGGATGTGGAAGCCTTGCCGGTGGCAGAATCAGAACAATTGATCGGGGTGGTGGATCTGGATGGCGAAGACGACTGAACTTGAAGCGCTCTACAAGGCGACGACTTACCGTGTATTCCTGCCGGGTGGGATTTGCGAGCTGCGCATCGGTCAACCGTGCGAAACCCTGCGTTGCTGGCTGGAAACCTGCGGCTACACGGAGTTCGCGATCATCACGGCGCACAATCCGGGCGGTCAACCGGTTGCGGCGGCACAAAATGCCGAACGCCAGGCCGAACTCGAATGCGAGCTGATCGAAGGCAATTACGAGCCGTATGCCGGCGAGAATGTCGCCGATGATGCCGCCTGGCCGGTCGAGGAAAGCTGTTTCGTCGCCGATATCGCCGCCGAGGATGCCTGCGCGCTGGCCGAGGACTTCGGCCAGAATGCCATCGTTTTCGGTACGGCCGATGGCGTCGCGCAGTTGCTCTGGATCGAGACAGAATGACCCGGCGTATCGGTCGTTTCGAGGTGCGTGGCGAGCTCGGGCGCGGTGCCCAGAGCACGGTCTATCTCGGCTTCGATCCGCAGCTGCAGCGCGAGATTGCGATCAAGACGCTGCATTTCGGTCGTTCCGATCCGGCGCAGAATCGCGTCCTGCTCGACGAGGCGCGCATGGTCGGCAAGCTGCGCCACCCGAATATCGTGCCGATTTTCGAGGCGGGCGAAGAGGGCGGCGATCTCTACCTGGTCTTCGAGTACGTGCCGGGCAAGAACCTGTCCGAATTCCTGCGCGACAGCGGCGCGCTGTCGCCGGTCAAGGCGGTCACCCTTTTGCGGCCGATTCTCGATGCGGTCGCGCACGCGCACGCCATGGGCATCATCCACCGTGACCTGAAACCGTCGAATATCCTGCTCGACGAGAACGGCATGGCGCGGGTCATGGATTTCGGGATCGCGGCACGGGTCGATGCGCCGGACGCAGGCAAGGAGGAATACACCGGCACGCCGGCCTACATGGCGCCGGAGTACATCGAGAAGCGCGAAATCAGCGAACGCTCGGACGTCTTCGCGGCCGGCCTGATCCTGTTTGAAATGCTGGCCGGACGGCGTGCCGTCGAGGGCGGCAACATTTATCAGGTGATGCATCGCATCGCCAGCGAAGACCAGCGTCTGCCCGGCAGCGTAACGGTCGATGAGCGTCTGGGCAGCATTTTGTACAAGGCACTGGCGCGCGATCCGCAAGTCCGCTATCAGACGGCAACGCAACTGGCCGAGGCGCTCGACAATTACCTGGCACCCGAGGAGGACGCTGCGGCAAGTGGCGAGGGCAAGCAGTCGACGATCGATTTCCTGCTCCGCCGCATGCGGCACAAGAGCGATTTTCCGGCGTTGTCGGAGTCGGTCAGCGCGATCAACAAGATCGCCAACAGCGAGACGGAGAGCATCAACAAGCTGTCCAATTCCATCCTCAAGGATTTTGCGCTGACCAACAAGCTGCTGCGCCTGGTCAATTCGGCCTATTTCCGCCCGGCCGGCGGCGGCAGCATCAGCACCGTGTCGCGCGCCGTGATCGTGCTCGGCTTCGAGGCGGTTCGCAATATCGCGATCACCGTGCTGTTGTTCGAGCATCTGCAGAACAAGGCCAACGCCAACCAGTTGAAGGAAGATTTCCTGCGCGCCAACCTGGCCGGCATCCTCGCCAAGGACATTAGTGCCGCGGCGCAGATGCGCGATCTGGAACAAACCTTCATCTGCTCGCTGTTCCATAGCCTGGGGCGTTTGCTGTCGCAGTTCTACTTCCCCGAAGAGTCCGATGAAATCCGCCGGGTCATCGCCCAGAAAAACTGCAGCGAAGACAACGCCGCCGCGCAGGTGCTGGGGATCTCCTTCGAGGATATGGGGATTGCGATTGCCCGTCAGTGGGGCTTCCCGCCGCTGATTGTCGGCACGCTGCGCAAGTTGCCGAGTGGTCAGGTGAAAAAGCCGGTGACGCAGGAGGATCGTCTGCGCGTGCTCTCCGGTTTTTCCAACGAGTTGTGCGACGTCATCGCCCAGGCGACGCCGGAAGCGCGTGACCGGGAAATGAAGAAGGCGATGGCGCGCTTCGCCGATGTCATGTCCCTTGACCAGCAGGAGTTGCAGCAGACCGTGCAACGCGCCGTCGAGGAGGTGGCCGAGTTCGCCCGCATCATCCATCTCAACATGCAGCAGACCACCTTCGGCAAGCAGATGCAGTTGTTCGCCCGACATGGCGGACAGGAGAGCGTAGCGGTCGACCGGCAGGATGGCTCGGATTTCATGGGGCAGACCATCCTGCGTGACAATTCGTCGCTGGCGACCGGCGATCCGGAGGATACCGGCTCGCTGACGGTCGATGCGCAGGACATCCTGACTGCCGGCATCCAGGACATTAGCAATACCCTGGTCGATGGTTTCAAACTCAACGACATCCTGCGCATCATTCTCGAAACCATGTACCGGGCGATGGGGTTCAAGCGGGTTGTGCTGTGCATCCGCGATGCCAAATCCGGCTGCATGCAGGGGCGTTTCGGTTTCGGGCCGGAGGCCAACGAGGTCGCCAAGGCTTTCCGTTTTCCGCTCAGCTTTACGCCGGACATCTTCCATGCCGCGACCTCGAAGGGCGTCGATATCCTGATCAGCGACATCAATGACCCGAAAATCGCCGAGCGTATTCCCGATTGGTACCGCAAGGCGGTGCCCGCACATTCCTTCGTGCTTTTCCCCCTCAATATCAAGGGCGCACCCGTGGCGCTGATCTACGCCGATCGCGACGAGCCGGGCGGGATTTCAATTCCGGAAAAGGAGTTGTCCTTGCTGCGGACCTTGCGCAATCAGGCAGTGCTGGCCATCAAGCAGGGCAGCTGATACGGGCAAAGGCGGTCACCAGAAACAAGAAGGGGAAGCAGCGCTTCCCCTTTTTCATGTTGTCTCGCTGGTGCTTACCAGAGTCGCCACCAGGCGACCTTGCGGTCCAGGCCATCCTTGTAGAAACGGCTTTGCGGGAAGTTCTTGCGCATGATGCGGTCGGCATCATCACGCAGATCGTTCATGCCCAGCTTGTCGTAGGCGGTGACCAGGATGAACATCGCTTCTTCAATCGCCGGTGCCTGCGGGTAGGTCTTGACCGCGAACTGGGCACGGTTGGCGGCAGCGATGTAGGCGCCGCGCTTGACGTAGTAGCGGGCGACGTGAACTTCCTGCGAGGCCATGGCGTTGACCAGGTAATCCAGGCGCTTGCTGGCATCCGGCGTGTATTTGCTGTTCGGGAAGCGCGTGACCAGTTCGCGGAAGGAGTCGAAAGCTTCGCGGGCAGCCTTGGGGTCGCGCTCGGTCGGGTCCTGGGTGCTGATGTAACCGGCAATGCCGAGATCGTCATTGAAGTTGATCAGGCCCTTCAGGTAATAGACGTAGTCGACGGCCGGGTGGCCCGGGTGCAGCTTGATGAAGCGGTCGCAGGCGGCCAGCGCCGAGCCCGGCTCATTGCCTTTCCAGTAGACGTAACCGAGTTCAAGCTGGGCTTGCTGGGCATAGCGGCCATAAGGAAAGCGCGACTCCAGCTTTTCCAGGTACTTGGCGGCCTTGTCCCAGGTCTTGTCGGCCTGGGCGTCCTTGGCTTCGGAATAAAGCTTGCTCGCCGACCAGCTGGCGGTTTCATCCGGTCCCTGGTCCATCGAGCCGCAACCGGCGACGAGGGCCGCAAGGAAAAAAGCCATCACCAGACGGAAGAGGGCGGGAAAAGACTGGAATGCGGGTAAACTTCGCATCATGAACGATCCTATGGAAAACTCCGGCGATTATAGCCGAACTGAACCGCTCCGCCTGACGGTTCCTGATGCCAGCTACGGCCGGCGTCTCGACCAGGTCCTCGCCGACCTCCTGCCGCAGCATTCCCGCAACCGTCTGCAGGGCTGGGTCCGCGACGCCTGCGTGCAGGTCGACGGCAAGGTTGAAACCGAACCCAAGCGCAAGCTGCTTGGTGGCGAGAAGCTTGAGCTGGTCGAACCGACCGATGCGCACAGCCTGGCCGAGCAGCCGGAAGACATCCCGCTCAACGTGGTGTACGAGGATGAAACCCTGCTCGTCATCAACAAGCCGGCCGGCCTCGTCGTGCATCCGGGCAGCGGCAACTGGAGCGGTACGCTGATGAACGCGTTGCTGCATCATGTACCGGGCATCGAGCAGATTCCGCGTGCCGGCATCGTGCACCGTCTGGACAAGGAAACCAGCGGCCTGCTCGTCGTCGCCAAGACCCTGGAAGCGCAGACCGATCTGGTGCGCCAGCTGCAGGCGCGTACCGTCCATCGGCATTACCAGGCAATCGCGGCGGGTGTGATGAAGAAGGATGGCGGCGTCGAATCGCCGATCGGCCGGCATCCGGTACAGCGCATCAAGATGGCCGTGGTGCCGGAAAATCGCGGTGGCAAGCCGGCCGTGACCTGGTACCGGGTGATGGAAAACTTTGCCTATTGCACCTTCATCGAGTGTTCCCTGGAAACCGGGCGGACGCACCAGATCCGCGTGCACATGGCGTCGATCAATCATCCGCTGGTCGGTGACCAGGTCTATGGCAAGAACAATCCGCTGCTGCCGGCCTTTCATCGTCAGGCCTTGCATGCGACGCGGCTTGGTCTGGTGCACCCGGTGAGCAGCCTGAAAGTCCAGTGGGAGGTGCCGATGCCGGAAGACATGCGCAACCTGCTCGATACCTTGCGCTATGGCTGACCTGCTGGTCCCGGACTGGCCGGCCCCGGCCAATGTCCGGGCGGTGCAGACAACGCGGCGCGGCGGATTCAGCCCGGCGCCGTGGGATAGCTTCAATCTTGGTGATCACGTCGGCGACGATGCGTCGCGCGTCGCGGCCAATCGGGCCGAGTTGCGCCGGCATTTGCCGGCCGAACCGTGCTGGTTGCAGCAGGTGCACGGAGTCCACACGGTCGACGCCGCACAAACGGCAAATTTGCCGACGGCGGATGCGTCCTTTTCACATCGGGCCGGGACGGTCTGTGCCGTGATGACCGCCGATTGCCTGCCGGTCCTGTTCTGTGACCGGGCCGGCACGGTGGTCGCCGCCGCGCATGCCGGCTGGCGTGGCCTGCAGGCCGGCGTGCTGGAAGCGACCCTGGCTGCGATGGCGGTTCCGGCTGGTGAGATACTCGCCTGGCTGGGACCGGCGATCGGCCCGGATGCATTCGAGGTCGGCGATGAGGTGCGCGCCGCTTTTCTCGCGCACGATCCGCTAGCCGCCGCGGCCTTCAAGCCGCATGCGGCGGGCAAATGGCTGGCTGACATTTATCTGCTGGCCCGGCAGCGGCTGCAGGCGGCCGGCGTCGCCTCGATCAGCGGCGGCAATTTCTGTACGGTCAACGCCCCGGAAAGCTTCTTTTCTTATCGCCGCGACGGCGTCACCGGCCGCATGGCCAGTCTGATCTGGCTCGTCGCCCCGACCTGAATCCCGGCTCTCGTTAAGCGGCAACGTGCCCGGTGCCGGGTTTTGGCAGCCGCATTGTTCTCAGCATTGCTTCCAACCCCCGCCTGATCTCCGGCCGAGCGCCCCGCGCCGTCAACGCTAATTCAACGCTGACTGTCGATACTCGAGCCCATTGCTGGTAACCGGGGGCATTTTGCCGTCCCGGTCGGGGTGATCCGGCGCAAGCCGGACGGGCTAGGGGAGCTTGTTGTGAGGAAGAATCAGGAACTGCGCCGTTTTTGGGCGCTGCTGGCCGGGCTGCTCCTGGCTGGCAACGGGCTGGCGCAAATGCCGGGCGATATCAATGCCGCGGCACGCCAGAGTGAAACCATCCAGCGCCAGCAGCAGGAACGCTTGCGCGAGGATCTCGACAAGGCGCGCCAGGCGGTACCGGCGGTGGACGGCACTGATTTGCGCAATTTGCGGCCGCAGGTGGCGGTGCCCGAACTCGGCGTCGCCTGCCGGCAAATCACCGAAATCCGCGTCGCTGGGGCCGATCACCTGGCGCCGGAACTGGTCGCGAGCAAGACGCGCCCCTTCGTCGAGCGCTGCCTCGGCGTCGGCGAGATCGAGGCCATCCTCAGCGAACTGACCCGCGCCTACATTGAACGCGGCCTGATCACCGCCCGCGCCTACCTGCCGGCACAGGATCTGCGCAGCGGCGTGCTGCAGATTCAGGTCATCGAAGGCGCGATCGAGGGCTATCGCATCGAGGGCGAAGGCAGCCGGATTTTCCCCCCTGGGGTGTTTCCGGCGGCGCCTGGCGAGTTGTTGAACCTGCGCGATCTTGAGCAGGGCATCGACCAGATCAACCGGCTTGCCTCGAACAACGCGCAACTCGACATCCAGCCGGGCAGCAAGCCGGGCAGCAGCATCGTCGTCGTCCGCAATACGCCGACCTTTCCCTTGCACCTGCTGCTGTCCTACGACAACCAGGGCACGCGTTCGACCGGCAATCACGGCGCCGCCGCTTCCTTGTCCTTCGACAACCCGCTCGGCCTCAATGAGCGTTTCCTCTATTCACACCGCAAGACCTGGTCGGAGGCCGAGGCCGGGCACAATTCGCAGAACGATGCCTTCGAGTTCTGGCTGCCCTTCGGTTACTGGTCGCTGACCCTGAGCACCAGCCGTTCGGACTATCTCAATGCGCTGACCGTGCCCAGCGGAGCCGTGCTGCGCAGCGAAGGGAACACCGAGACGAGCAGCATCGGCCTCGACCGCGTGCTCTACCGGGACCAGTCGATGCGCAGCTCGTTCTCGATGAAACTGACGACGCAGGAGGCGAAGAATTACCTGGAAAGGCAGTTGCTGACGGTAAGCAGCCGCAAGCTGACCTTCCTCGACTTCGGCCTGCGCTCGTCGGGCACCTGGCTGGGCGGCATGCTGAGTGGCCAGCTCGGCTATGCGCAGGGCCTCAAGGGCTTGGGTGCGCTCGAGGATGCGGCGGATATCGATCGCGACTCGCCGCACGCGCAGTTCAAAAAGACGGCGCTCGATCTTTCCTACCTGCGCAATTTCAGCCTGTTCGATCAGGAATTCTCCTGGTCCAGCCAGTTCTCCGGCCAGTACGCCCTGACCGCGCTATACGGATCGCAGCAGATGCTGATCGGCGGCCACGGTTCGGTGCGTGGCTTCGTCAATAGCTCGCTGAGCGGCGACCACGGTTATTTCTGGCGCAACGAACTGGGGGTGCCCTGCCGGCTGCCGCTGTTCGGCCGCGTGATTCCCGGCCGCGCCTTCGTCGCCTACGACTTCGGCAGCGTCAGCAGCATCGCCGACGGCAGCCCGCGCGGCAGTCTGAGCGGCGCCGCACTCGGCGTGTCGCTGCAATGGAAGGATCTTTCCCTCGAAGTCTCGGCCAGCCGGCCGCTCTCCATGCCTGCCGGCGTAACCCGCGAGGCAGCCCATGCCTGGCTGCGCCTGTCGTATTCGCTGTAAGGAAAAAACATGAACCATATCTACCGTACCGTCTGGAATGCCGCGCTTGGCGCCTGGGTTGCCGTCGGCGAACTGGCCCGTTCGCATTCCTCTTCCTCGGCGGCCGCATCTGCCACCGCGACGGCCGCTGTCAGCCTGCTTCTGCCCTCGCTGGCGATGGCAGCCGGTTCAGTGAACACCGCCAACAGTCAGACCGGCAGTTATGTCGCGCCGAACGGCGTGACCGTGGTCGATATTGCCAAGACCAACAATGCCGGCTTATCGCACAATCTGTTCCTGCAATACAACGTCGATGCCAAGGGTCTGGTCCTCAATAACGTGACCAAGGATCAACTGGCGCAGCAATCGCAACTGGCCGGCATGATCTCGGGCAATGCCAATCTCGACCAGGCGGCGAAAGTCATCCTCAACGAGGTGCTTTCCAACAACCGCAGCGTGCTTGCCGGTTACAGCGAAGTGCTCGGCGGCAAGGCCGATGTTGTGCTGGTCAATCCCTACGGCATTACCTGTACCGGCTGCGGCTTCATCAATACCGACCGCGTCACCCTGTCGACCGGTACGCCTTTCCTGAACAGCGACGGATCGCTGGGCGGCTTCAATGTCAGTCAGGGCGACATCCTGATCAACGGCAGCGGTCTCAATGCCAGCGGGCAGCAGATCGTTGATCTGTTGATGCGCTCGCTGCGTGTCGAAGGGCAGATCAACGGGCGCGATCTCGGCGTTGTTGCCGGCGCCAACCGCTGGGACTACGCGACGCGCACGGTGACCGGCCAGCTCGCCGCGGTCGGCAGCAGCCCGGTCTATGCCATCGATACCGCCCTGCTTGGCGGCATGTACGCCAATCGCATCCGCCTGCTGGCTACCGAAAGCGGCGTCGGCGTGCGCATGGCCGGTGACGTCGCCGCCAATGCCGGCGATTTCACGCTGTCGGCGGCCGGTGTGATCGAGCTGCGTAACAAGGTCTCGGCGCACCAGAACATCGCCGTCGGTGGCGAGGCGCTCGACATCGCCGGCGCGGCGCTGACTGCGAAGCAGGACCTGACGCTGGCTGCCGACAACGCGCTGACGCTGAGCGGCAGCGCCCTGGTTGCCGGGCGCGACCTGCAGGTCAGCGCAGGCAGCCTGAGCGATACCGCCGATAACGGCAGCCTTGACGACAATAACCAGCGCTACGCGGCCGGCAAGCTGCAACTTGCCGTCACCGGGCAGGCTGCGCTGGCCGGGACGACCTGGCGCAGCGGCGGCAACTGGCAAGGCACGGTGGGCAGCCTGAGCGTCGATGCGGCCGGAGCCGGTCTCGCCAGCCAGGGCAGCCTGGCGCTGGGCAGCACCAGCGGCGATCTCGATCTGGCCGGTGCAGCGCTCAAGGCAGTTGGTGACCTCGCACTCGCCGCCAGCGGCAAGCTGCGCACGCAAGCCGGCAGTGGCCAGGGCATCCAGTCCACAGCGGGCGACGTGTTGCTGCGCGCCGGTGCGGGACTGGACAACGCCGGCAGTATTTCGGCCGACCAGGGCAAGACGACGCTGCGCGTCGGCGGTCAACTGCGCAACAGCGGGCAAATCCACGGCGCCATGGCGCTCGATATCGCCGACGCCGACGGCGCCGCCAGCCAAAGTTTGAGCAACAGCGGCAAGCTGCTCAGCGAGGGCAGCCTGAGCCTGCTCGCAGCCGCCGCCAATAATGCGGCGAGCGGCTGGATCCAGGCGGCAAGCGGCAGCCGGGTGCAACTGGTCAGCCTGGGCAATTCGGGCTCCTGGCTGCTGTCGACCGCTGGCGGCGCGACGGCCGACCAGATCAGCGTCGCCGGCGAGCTCAACAACCAGGGCGTGCTGCAATCCGCCCGTTCGTTGGCGTTGAGCGCCGGCGGTGCCGTCGACAACGGCGGCCAGCTGCTCGCCGACGGCGCGCTGGACATCGCCAGCCAGGGCTACCTGAATCGCGATACTGGCGTTACCCAGGCCGGCGGCGTGCTCAGCCTGGACAGCGCCAACGCCGCCCTTGCCAACGCCGGCCTGCTCAAGGCCGCCGACGTCAGCCTGCAGAGCCGCGCCGGCCTCACCAATTCCGGCATCGTGACCGCCGACAGCGGCGCGACGACGATCCGCGCCAGCGGTCAACTCGCCAACAGCGGCCAAATCCATGCCGTGACCCTGCTCGATATCGCCGATGCCGATGGCGGCGGCAGTGCCAGCCTCACCAACAGCGGCACGCTGCTCAGCGACGGCAGCCTGAAGCTGCAGGCCGCGGCGACGAACAACACGGCGAGCGGCTGGATCCAGGCGGCGAGCGGCAGCCGGCTGCAACTGGGCAGCCTGGGCAATTTGGGCACCTGGCTGCTGTCGACCGTGGGCGGCGCCAGCGCCGACCGGGTCGATGTGGCCGGCGACGTGAACAACGCCGGCGTGCTGCAGGCGGCCCGTGGCCTCGAACTGACGGCGGGCGGTGGCGTGGACAACGACGGCAAGCTGCTCGCCGCCGGCGATCTGACACTCAGCAGCAACGGCTACCAGAACCGTGCCGACGCAGTGACCCAGGCCGCCGGCGCCCTGCATCTGTACAGCGGCAACGTGCTGCTCGGCAATGCGGCGAGCGGACTCATCAAGGCCGCCAGCATCAGTCTGACGAGCGGCGCCGGGCTGGACAACGCCGGCCTGATTGATGGCGAGGCCGGAGCGACGACGATCCGCGCCAGCGGTCAACTGCATAATAGCGGCGAAATCCATGGCGCCACGGCGCTCGACATTGCCGACGCCGCTGGCGGCGGCAGCGCAAGTCTGGCCAACAGCGGCAGCCTGATCAGCGACGGCCGCCTGGAGCTGAAGGCCGGTGCGGCGAACAACGCGGCGAGCGGCTGGATCCAGGCGGCGAGCGGCAGCCGGGTGCAAGTGGGCAGCCTGGGCAATTCCGGCACCTGGCTACTGTCGACCGCAAGCGGGGCGCTTGCCGACGAGCTGCAGGTTGCGGCCGGTCTCGCTAACGACGGCGTCGTGCAAGCGGCCCGGACGCTCGCGCTGACGACGGGCGGCGCCATCGCCAACAACGGCAAGCTGCTCGCCGGGGGCGACCTCGCGATCAGCAGCCAGGGCTACCAGAACGGTGCGGCCGCGGTGGTCCAGGCGAGCGGTGCGCTCAGCCTGGACAGCGGCAACGCGGTGCTGGGCAATGCGGCGGGCGGCCTGATCAAGGCGGCCGGGGTCAGCCTCAAGAGCGCCGCCGGCCTGGTCAATGCCGGCAACATCAGCGCCGCGAGCGGCGCGACGACGCTCCGGGTCAGCGGTCAACTCGACAACAGCGGCCAAATCCAGGCCGCCACGGCACTCGATATTGCCGCCGCCGACGGCGGCGCCGGTGTCAATCTGGACAACAGCGGCCGCCTGCTCAGCGGCGGCAGCCTGAGCCTGCAAGCCCTGTTCGCGAACAATGCGGCGAGCGGCTGGGTCCAGGCGGCGAGCGGCAGCCGGGTCGAACTGGCCGGGCTGGGCAATTTCGGCACCTGGCTGCTGTCGACCGCCCCGGGTGCGACCGACACGCTCAACGTTGCCGCCAACCTGGTCAACGCCGGCACCCTGCAATCGGCCGGCATCCTGGTACTGACGGCAAACGGCATCGAAAACCGCAGCGCCGCCCTGATCAAGGGCGGCAGCCTGCAGCTCAACAGCACGGACGGCCTCGACAACGCGGGTTCGCTGGTCGCGGCCGGCGCTGACGCCCAATTGCGGGTCGATGGACAAATCGACAACAGCGGCCAGATCTATGCCGCGACCCTGCTCGATATCGCCGACGCGAGCGGCGGCGCCAGCGAAAACCTCAATAACAGCGGCTTGCTGCTCAGCGATGGCCGCCTCAAGCTGCGCGCCGCGGCGGCCGGCAATTCGGGGGCCGGCTGGATCCAGGCGGCGGACGGCAGCGAGGTTTCCCTGGCCAGCCTCAACAATGCCGCGACCTGGCTGCTTTCCAATCGCGGCGGCGCACTGGACGATATGTTCGCCGTGGCCGGCAATGTCGACAACCGCGGTGTGCTGCAGTCGGCGCGCCGCCTCGATTTGAGCGCGGGTAGCGTCGACAACCGCGATGATGGCCTGGTCAAGGCGGCCAGCATGAAATTGGCGAGCCTCGGCGCGCTGAACAACTTCGGCCAGATTTCGGCCGTGACCGGCGCTGCGACCTTGCGGCTGGCCGGCAAACTCGACAATAGCGGCCAGATTTATGCAGCGAGCGCGCTCGATATCGCCGATCTCAACGCGGGTGGTAGCGAGGACTTCAGCAATAGTGGTTTGCTGCTCAGCGATGGCAGCATGCAGATCAAAGCGGCTGCAGCCAAGAACACGGCCAGCGGCCAGATCCAGGCGGCCGGGGCGAGCAAGCTCGAACTGGCCAGTCTCGACAACGAGGGCGTCTGGCTGCTGTCGACCGCTGCCAGTACAGCCGCCGATACCGCCGACGACAATCTGACGCTGACCGGCAAACTGCTCAACCGGGGCATCCTGCAGTCGGCCCGCGCCTTCGATGTCGATGCGGGCAGCATCGAGAACGTGAAGCAGATCTACGCTGCCGATAAGCTGACACTGGACAGCAACGGTTACACCAACCGCGCCGGCGCGCTCACCCAGGCGGCCGGGGAACTCGTGCTGAAAGCCCGCGACGCCTCGATCGCCAACGAAGCCGGTGGCATCATCGCGGGCAATCGTCTGACGATTTCGACCACCGACAGCATCGTCAATCAGGGCGTGCTGCAAGGCGGAAAGGAAAGCGGCAGCACACTCACGGCCAACCAGCTCGACAACCGGGCCGGCGCCATCATCACGCTGGCCACCGATGCGCTCGGCGGCGGCCAGGTCGTCGCCAACAGCGTGCTCAACGCCGGCAAGCTCCAGTCGATAGGCGACATGGCGCTGCAGGTCAGGAACAGCATCAACGACAGCGGCCTGATTCTCGCCAACGGCGATCTGACGGTGCGGGGTACTTCGGGCGATGTGCTCAACGTCGATGTCAGCGGCCAGATGCAGGCCGGCGGCAAGCTGAGCCTGAGCGGCCAGAACGACAGCCGGGCCCTCAAGCTGGCACTGGCGAGCGGCGCCAAGGTGCTGGGCGGGACTTTCGACCTGAAAACGCAGCAACTGACGCTGGGCGGCAACACGAGCCTGTCCTCAACCGGTGAGATGAAGATCGCCGCCGACAAGATCGCGATCGACGCCTGGGACAGCCGCATTCTCGGCGCCATGAACGGGACTGCCAAGACGATCATCGAGATGACTGGCAACTTCCTGTTTACCAACAACGGTCTGATCTATTCGGCCGGCGATCTCGATTTTTCTACGCCGAGCCACATCCTGAACATGGAGACCGCCGGGATTTCGGCCGGGCACGATCTCGTGTTGTCCTCTGATAACAACAACATCAGCAATTACGGCGCGTTGTATGCCGGTAACCTGCTCAAGGTCACGGCAAGCGGCGGCGGCAGCATCTACAACGAGGGTGGCCTGAATCCGCGCGGCACCATGAATGCCGGCAAGCGCATCGAGCTGACGGCGGGCAGCAGCGTCGAAAACAGCAGCATGATCTACAGCGACGGCGACATCACGGTGTCGGCGCCGACCGTCGTCAACGAGGTTTATGGCGGCGACCGGCGGGTCTGGGGCAGCGAAACCGAGGTCTACAACATTCAGACCAAGATCGTTGACAAGGGTTTGTACGCCAGCCCCTGGTATCACGAAGCCTGGGAGGAGTACGAGCGGAAGACCGAAGCCAGGCAGTATTACAACGGCGGCAAGCCCACCTATCGGCCACAGATCCTCGGCTCCGGTACCGTGACCTTCAACGGATTCTCGAACTTGACCAATCTGGGCGGTGAAATCTGGGGCGGAAACCTTGTCCTTGCCGGCAATGGCAGCGCACTCGTCGTCAATGACGCCTACGATCTGAACAAGCGGGAAACGGTCAGCACCTATTCGCATTACATCCGCTACGAGGGCTACTCTTTCCTCGTCTATGAAGAGGACTACAACCACAATCTGGTCGTGCAAAATCCGACCTACAGCAAGCTGAACGAGAATGTCGGGGCCGGCATCTTTGCCAATGCCAGTCTCTCCGGCTCGGGCTTTACCCTGGTCAATGGCTCGGATCCGACCGCCAGCGGCAAGGCGCTGGCGGTCACGGTGACCGCCAAGACCGGTGCCCAGGTCGAGGCCGCACAGGCTGCCGACAAGGTCAGCACGAAGCAGCCCTGTTCGGACACCTGCAGCAAGACGGACGATACCGGTGGCGTCAATGCCAAGGACGATGAAGGCCTCAAGGACAAGGGAGCCGCTGCCGATACCGGCTCATCGGTCGACGACGTCGAAACGGCCAAAAAGAAGGAAGCGACCAACAGCGGCGGCGCGACGACGGGCAAGGCGCCGACCGTGTTCGGCAGTCCCGACCCGGTGGCCAAGGTCAACGGGCAGAGCTTCGGCGGCATCAACATCGTTTTGCCGAGCAATCCGAACGGCTATTTCGTGACGACCAAATCGAGCGACTCGCATTACCTGGTCGAGACCAATCCGCTCTACCTCAACGTCCCGGGTGGGGCCAACGGTCTGAGCTCGGATTACCTGTCACAGCAGCTCGGCTACGATCCGGACAGCCTGCTCAAGCGTCTCGGCGACGGCGGCTACGAGGAATACCTGATCCGCCAGCAGCTCAGCGCCCGTACCGGACGCAGCATTCTCGCCGGCTATGCCAGCTCGAGCGAGCAGATGGCCAAATTCATGGACAACGCCGTGGCGCAGAGCAAGGATCTCGGTCTGGTCCTCGGGCAGGAGCCGACCGCGGAACAGTTGTCGCACCTTGGCAGCGATATTGTCTGGCTGGTCGAAACCGTGGTCAGCGGCAGCAAGGTGCTGGCGCCCGTGGTTTACCTGTCGGAAGCGACGCGCAAGAGTATCGTCAGCGGCGCGGTGATCGAAGCCGACAGTGTCAATTTGAATCTCAACGGCATGGTCAATGCCGGCGGCACGATCAGCGGCAAGAACACGCTCAACATCGTCAGCAGCGGCGATATCGTCAATCTTTCCGGCGCCATCGGCGGCGGCGATGTGAGCCTCAAATCGACGAGCGGCAGCATCATCAACAAGACGCTGAGCAGTGAGATCAAGACGGCCTCGGGTACCGACACCGTGCTCGGCAAGACGGCGACGATTACCTCCACCGGCAAGCTGGCGCTCGATGCCGCCGCCGACATCAAGGTCATCGGCGCTCAGGTCACGGCCGGCGGTGACGCCAGCCTCAAGGCCAAGGGCGAAGTCAGTTTTGACACCATCGAGGCGCGTTCGAGTTCGAAATCGTCGAGCCAGAGCGGCGACGTTTTCAATAGCAAGAGTTCGTCGGTCGAGGTGGTCAATGTCAAGCAGGTCAAGTCGGGTCTGACGGTCGGCGGCGATCTGCAGGCAACGGCAGGCAAGGACATCACCTTTGCCGGCACGGATGTCACGGTCAAGGGCGACGCGGCGCTCGACGCCGGCGGCGCGGTCAAGGTGATCAGCAAGGCCGACACGACGACGACCAAGAGCAAGACCGAGGAGAGTGGTCTCGGTGTCGGCGGCGGCCTCTGGGGCACCTCGACCGTGAGCGAGGAACGCACGGAAAGCCGCAATGTCGCGAGCACGGTGAACATCGGCGGCAATGCCTCGATCAAGGCCGGCGAAGATCTGACCTTGCAGGGCTCGAAGCTCAACGTCGCGGGCAATGCCCAGGTCGATGCGCGCAGCATCAATGTACTCGACGGTCTGGACGGGGTGACTACCAAGACCGAGAAAAACACCACTTCGATTCTCAAGGTCACCAGCGGCACCGGCAGTTCCGCTTCGAAGTCGGCCGCCGACGCGAGCAGTTCCGACCAGGACAAGACCGCGCAGGCCCAGGCCGGCGCCAGCGCCTCGGCGGCGGCCCAGGGCAGCGGCGGCCTGGCCTTCGTCAGCAACGAACAGGTCACCACCAACAGCAAGACGACGACCAGCGTCGCTTCGGCCTTCACGGTGGGCGGCAATGCCGATCTCAAGGCGAAGGAAAACCTCAATGTCACCGGCTCGAAGATTGATGTCGGTGGCGACCTGGCGATCGACGCCAAGAAGGTCAATGTCCTGGCCGGGCGCAACGAGTCGACGACGACGACCAGTTCGACGACGACCAACATCGGCCTGATGGCCAGTTCGAGCAACAGTGCCGGCGCTTCGGCCGATGCCGCGGCCAAGGCGAGCGACAAGAGCCTGATCCCGACCGCCTCGGCGAGTGCCAATGCAGCCGCCAATGCCAAGTCGGAGAGCGGCGTCAGCTTCGTCCAGGTCGATACGCTGAACAGCGAGCAGCAGAAAGTGAGCAATGTTGCCGCCGGCATCAAGAGCGGCGGCGATCTCAAGGTCAAGGCCGAAGAATTGAAGCTGACCGGCAGCACGCTGGAAGCGGGCGGCGATGCCAGCCTCAAGGTGGACAAGATCGAGATTCTTGCCGCCAAGGACAGCTCGACGAGCAAGTCGTCCTCGACCCGGACTTCGATCGGCCTGCTCGGGAGCAGCGACAACAATGTCGAAGCCGGCGCCAGTGCCGATCCCGGCAAGGGTTTCAATGCCAAGGCCAATGTCAGCGGCGACGCGTCGTCGGCCAACAAGCTGACCTTGCTCAAGGTCAATGCAGCGACGGCGGAATCGACCGATATCACGAACCAGGGCTCCGCCCTCAAGGTCGGCGGCAACCTCAAGGTCGATGCCGGCAACCTGCAGGTGACCGGCTCCGATATTGCCGCCGGCGGATCGGCGGTGATCAAGGCCGACACCCAGAAGTTCGACGCGGCGGTCGATGTGCATGAGAAGAAGAGCACGAGCAATACGACGACCGCCGGCTTGTACACCGATGCCTCGGCCGGTGCGCACGCCAATGCCGAATTGACCGGCAGTGTCGATGCCTCGGCCACGATCAGCATGGGCTATTACGTGAACAACAGCGGCAGCAGCGCGGTCAACGGCAGTACCAAGGCTGTGGTATCGACGCTCAAGACCGGCGGCGACCTGGTTCGGGTGGCCAAGGAAAGCATCAGCGATACCGGCACGGCGATCGAGGTTGGCGGTAACCTGGTGCAGAGCGCCAAGACCATCACCAGCAAGGCGGCGGCCGACAGTACCTACAGTTCGAACAGCAGCCAGACGACGGAAGGGCGCGTCGGCATGTATGCCGGTGCTTCGGCCAGCGCCGGCGTGACGTCGGGGGCGGCAGCCGATGCCTCGGTCGGAATGGTAGTCAGCGCTGATCACAAGAACGACAGCAGCAGCGTCAAGGAGACGACGGCCGTCGTCTCCAACATCAAGGTCGGCGGTACCTTCTCGAGTGTGTCGAGCGGCACGACCAGCCTGGAAGGGACGAAGATCGATGCCGGCGGCGATGTCGCGCTCAAGGCAGGCGATCTGAAGTTCAGCGCAGCCCGCGATACCCGCGAATCGTCTTCGACGACCGCCCAGGCTGCCGCCAACCTGCAGATCAATGTCAATGCCGAGAGCGTGGTCGGCGGCAAGTTCAGCGCCTCCGGTTCCGGCGGTACTACGACGGGGAGCAGCAGCACGGCGGTGGTCGGCGGCATTGCCAGCGGCGGCAAGCTCCGCATCGAAACGGCGAAGGATGCCGTCTTCGAGGGAACGGCCCTGGAAAGTACCGGCCCGACCCAGGTCGCGGCCGGCGGCAACGTGCGTTTCGACGCCGCCAACAGCACGGCGCAGAGTTCGTCGCGCAGTGCCGGGGCGGCGGTCAGCGCCGGGATGTCCTCGGGCGGTTCGGCCGACAAGTCGGAGAAGAGCGGAGCGCTGTCGGCCTCGACCTCCTACGAACAGTCGGACAGCCAGAGCACGACCAAGACCGCGGCGAAAATCCAGAGTCTGGGCGGGTTGACCGTCAGCAGCGGCGGCGATGCGCGCTTCGAAGGCACGCAGATTGCCAGCGGCGGCGACACGACGATCGCGGCCAAGGGCAACCTGGCCTTCGATGCGGCGCACGATACCGCGTCGACGACCGGCTTCAAGGCCGGCGTGTCGCTCGGCGCCAGTTCGGGCAAGGTCAGCGAGAACGGCAAGAACACCAAGACCGAGTCGGTCAGTGCCGGCCTTTCCGGCGGTTACAGCGAGAAGAAGAGCGATACCGCCAAGGCGGCTTCGCTTGTCGGTCTCGGCGACGTCAAACTGAGTTCGGGCAAGGACCTGGTGCTCGAAGGCACGGGCATTGCGGCCGACGGCAAGGTTGCGGCGGCAGCCGGTGGCGAGGTCATCCAGAAGGAGGCGAAATCGAGTTCGAGTTCATTGACCCTGGCCGGCGGGGCGACGGTGACCCTGAAGAACAAGACCGAGTCGACCGACAAGTACGCCGACCCCAAGCCGGAGGTCAAGGACGACGGCCTCGGCTCGGCGAGCGGGGCTGCCAAGCAGACCGGTGCGGCTGCGAAAAAAATGAAGGACGGCAACGACAAGCAGGTGGCGACCGACGATCTCGGTTCGGCCAGCCAGGTCGTCAAGTCCTCCGGCAATGGCGCAAAAACCGCCAATCCGGCCAATGCCGCCAAGGATGTCGAGACCGACGGTCTGGGCTCGGCCAGTGGCATTGCCGGGCAGAGCGGTGCAGCCGCCAAAACGGTCAAGGACGGCAAGGGCCTGGTCAGCGACGACGGCCTCGGTTCGGCCAGCGCTATCGCGGGCCAGACCGGCAAGGCGGCCAGGAACATACAGAACGGCAGCGACAACCAGGTGCTCGACGACGGATTGGGCTCGGCCAGCCAGCTGACCCAGGCCTCGGGCAAGGGCGCCAAGGAGGCTGGCGCCTCCGGACTCGAAAGCCTGGCCAACAAGGTCAAGAATTCCGACCTGGTGACCAGCGCCAAGGCGTCCAAGCTGGGCAAGCTGGTCGCCAAGGGCAGCGAGCTGAAAAGCAAGGTGCCGGTCAGTGTTGGCGGCATCAGCGGCGATTTCGGCGTGAGTAACAAGGACAGCGGGAAGTCGGTCGACATCAAGGGCGGCAAGGGCGTCGAGATCCAGTCCGGGGTCAAGGCGCTGCAGTAAATCCCGGTCTTCCGGCCGGGCGGAGCCACCGCCCGGCCAAGCTACTTTCAGGCGAGGCTGGCGAGCAGTCCGCTGTGTACGGCGTGGGCCTTGCGCAGGTCGGGGTAATCGTGGCCTTCCGCGAAGCCGGTCAGGTGCGTGCCGAGCAGTTGCGCGGCGGCCGCTGTTTTTCCCTGCTGCTGCCAGAGTCGGGCCAGGCTGGTCGCCAGGCGCAGGGCGAGCAGGTGGGCGCCCTGGCGCTCGGCGATCTGCAGGCCGGTGGTGAAGGCTTGTTCGGCATCCGACTCGGCTTTTCCAGCGGTCGACGCCGTGGCGAGCATGATTTCCCCCTTCAGGCGATGGAATTCGCCGAGGAAATAGGTGTCTTCGCGTAGCACCGCCTTGGCGATGCATTCGTCGAGGATTTCGTCTGCTTCGGCATGTTGACCGAGGCGGAACAGGCCGTCGGCAAGGAAGGAAAGGAAGGTCGTTTCGACGATCAGCATCGCCTGGCGGGCCCCGGCGATACCCATTCTGATGTATTCGAGCCCGGCCGGCTCGCCGCCGACGGCGGTCGCCCAGCCGAGTACGGTGGCGCCGACCGCCTGCCAGAGCAGCAAGCCGTTTTTCTCGGCCAGGGCTGCGAGTTCCCGGCCGTAGGCCAGTGCCTCGTCCGGCAGGTCGAAATGGCGGTGCAGCACGCCGGCGAAGGCGAGCGCGAAACCCAGCGAGTGGGCGTGACCGGTTTGCCGCGCGAGCGCGACCGAGGCTTCGCACATGCTGCGGGCCTTGACCGGTTCCCCTTCGATCCACAGGACCCAGGCCAGGAAAGCGCGCGAAGTGACGCCGCCGTCTTCGCCGTAGCGGGCGATCATTTCCCGGCTGTCGACTTGCGCCGCAGCGCTGATCGCCTGTTCCAGGTGCGTCCTGGCCAGAGCCGGTTGCCCCATCCAGAAATAATTGTTGCCGTAGGCGTAGTTGAGCATGACCGGCGTACAGGGATCGGTCGATTGGGCGGCAATGGCGCGCAGCTTTTCGGTCAGCGCCAGCGGCGGGGTTTCCCCGGTCGTCGAGCGCCCCCCCAGCCAGAGTCCCCACATCAACTGGAACAGTTCGCTGTCGTTGGAAATGTGGGCACTCAGTCCCTGGGCTTGCGCATAGGCTTGTTGCGCCCCGGCGCTGCCGTAGCCTTCGAGGGCGATCAGCGCATTGCCGAGATGGATGTTGAGGCGAAATTCCAGGTCGTGGCGCCGGGCGTCGTCGCCGACCGAGTGCAGTTTGGCCAGGCCACGCCGGAAATGCACCACCGCTTCCTGTTGTACCGAGCGGACCGCTGCATGCATGCCGGTGTTCAGCCACGCGGCGGCCGCGTCGGGATGTTCTGCCGCGTCGAGGTGATGGGCGAGCAGTTCGGGATGGTCGGCAATGCGTTTGGCGAAGTGCCGGCCGAGCGTCGCGGCCAGTTGCGCGTGGATGGCGCGGCGGGCCGGTGCCGGCAGCGAAACGTAGGCGGCATCCCGAATCAGCACGTGGCGGAAGGCGTAGTGCGCTTGCATTTCCTGTTGCAGGAGCTGGGCCGTTGCCATTTTTTCCAGGCCACGGGTCAGCGAGTCGTTTCCCTCGTCCCACAGATGCTCGAGTATTTCGCGATCGAATTCGCGCCCGATCACCGCCGCATACTGGGCCAGCCGCAGATGCGGGCCCAGGGTTTCGAGGCGCGAGGCGAGCAGGTCGGTCAGGTTGAGCGGGATGCCTGTACAGCCGTTGTCCAGCGTCGAGCGGACCATCTGTTCGATATAGAGCGGCATGCCGTCGGCTCGGGCGACAATGCCGGCAATCTGCTCCGGCGGCAGTTGCCCGGCCCCGATGACCCGGTTGGCCAGATCGCTGGCCAGGGAAGCGTTGAGATGGCCGAGGGTCAGTGTGGTTGCTCCGCTCGCGATGCTTGCATCACGCGAGGTCATCAGCCAGAGGCGGGGGCCGCCCGGTGCGGTGACCGCCCGCCTCAGGAAGTCGAGGGTCGAGGGGCCGGCCCAGTGGGCGTCCTCGAGGGTCATCAAGACCTGGTGCTGGCCGGTAAGTCCCTTGATGCATTCAAGCAGTCCGTGTTCGAGGGCGTTCCTTCTTTCGAACAAATCGTCGATGGCATCGAGTTCGGAGGGCAGATTGAGCAAGGCGCAGAGGGGCGGGATAAAACGGACGAGTTCCGGCCGGTCGCGGAAGATGCCGCGCTGCAGGGCGCTAATGCGGATTTCGTCGGGGGCGTCGGGCGGGACCAGGAAACGTCGCTGAACGAAGTCGCTGAGCGGAAAATAAGGCGTTTGCTGATAATCCGGCTGGCAACGCAGGTCGATATGCAAGGCGCCGGCTTTGACGATTTGTTCGACGGCGGCCCGCATCAGCCGGGATTTTCCGATCCCGGCTTCTCCCTGGATGATGACCGTACGGGCCTGTTCAGTCGAACCTTGCCAATAACCGAGTAGTTTTTTTAGTTCGCTCTGGCGGCCGACCAGGGGCGTCAGGCTGCGAGCCGCTTCCCGGGCCGCCTCGATGCGATCGAAAGCGTCAGTTTTCCCGGTCAGGCGGGAATACAGTTTGCCGTCGCCGGCTTGGTAATCCGCGAAGCAGAAGTATCCTTCGGTGGCGGCAACGATTTCCCGGCTTACCGTGATCTGTCCCGGCTTGCCTTCGCTCGCCAGGAGCGAGGCATGACGGGAAATCTGCCCTGCGACATCGGGCAGGGCGTAATTGCTGTCCGCCAGCATCCAGCCGCAGTGCAGTCCCAGCGAGAATTCGAGAGCGGGCCGGGCGGCTAATTCCCGGGCGATCGCAATGGCCGCCTTGAGGGCCCTGCGAGGGGCGCGTTCCTGCGGGCTCGGGTAGCCGAAATAAGCGCTTAGCGATCCGGCGTGCAACTCGACGCAATGTCCGCCTTGTTCGCTGATTGCCTGGCGGCAGTGGGTGCGCGGCGCGGCCAGCACTTCGTGAATATCGTCCGGATGGAGAAGTTGACGGGGATGCAGGTGGCAGACGAGGACGGTGACCGGCAGTCGTTGCTGAGTGGTTTTGCCTATAGGGTGGAGGCGGGTGGGCAGGGCATGGCCCTTTTCGCGGATGCGGGTCGCCAGCGTCTCGGTTGCCGGGTCGGGCCGGGTGCCGACTTCCTTCTCCAGATAGCTGCGGCAGGCTTCGTACTCAAGCAGGGCCTCGGCTGTTTTGCCGTTTTCGGCGAGATATTGCATGAGCTGCTGGCGAAATGCTTCCTGCCAGGGCGCCAGCGCCACTTGGCGCCGCATGTGGCGCAGGGCCGCTTCCGTCTGCGAGTCCTGCATGTAGTGATCGACGAGCTGCTGGTGTAATTGCAGGGCGCGGCGCAGGGCGGCTTCCTGTTGTTGACATAGCCATTGCTCGAATTCCGGTGCGTCGGGAAGGTGCAGGCGTTCGAGCAGCGGACCGCGAAAGAGGGCGACTTGTTCTTCCTGGCGCCGGCTGTCAAAGCCGTGTTCGTTGCTTTCCGCCGCACTGAAGCGGCGAAAATCCAGATTGAACGGATGTGTCGCAACGAAACGCAGAGCTTGTCGTCCTTCGTGCGCAATGATCGCACTGTCCTTGCCGAGCACCTTGCGCAAATTGAAGAGGGCGTGACGCAAATTGCTGCGTGCCGTCTCATGGTCAGCATCCGGCCAGAGCAGATCGGCCAGGTGGGCGCGGCTGTGGGTGCGGTCTGCTTCGATGGCGAGATAGGCGAGTAGTGCCCGTACCTTGTCGTAAGCAAAGTCGGGCAAGGGCTGGCGGGCGCGAGTTGCGGAGAAACCACCGAACAGGCGCAGCGTCAGTTTGTCTTCGTCATGCGCTGGCTCATTTGCCATGTCGGTTACTTGCAAGGTATTTCTTTCTCTTGTTGCATGGCGTTGTTGCTACCTGTTGCCTGGAGCAGCTCGGTCGATGATGTCGAAAGTCAGACCGGACAAGGCTCGCCGTCGGACGCAGTGGTGTAACACTAGCAAATCCCCGTGCTGCTGTTAAGTTGTCTTTGTTGGGCTTGCTGACATCAATTTTCAATCTTCGTTCGGGAAGCAAAAAATTCGCCAGGGCGCAATGGATTTCATGCCAGAATGGTTTCGGGTCCGGAAGTGAAAAAACAATGACATTCCTTGTGCGACGCGGCATCGCTTTCCGAAGTGCGCTGGCAGTGATCGGCTTTACGCTGCTGGCCGGAATCGCTTCGGTTGCCATCATCGGTGCGGTGGCTTTCGAGCGGACCAGTGAGGACGTTGCGCTGCGCCTGCAGGCCTTGCTCGATACGGTAGCCAGCACGGCCAGTGCAGCCTGTTTTGTCGAAGACAAGGTACTGTCCAGGGAGATCGCCGAGGGTTTGCTCAAGAACTCTGCCGTGCTTGGCGTCGTCATCCGCTCAAGTTCCGGCGAACTGGCCCGGGTCGCACGGACTCCTGCCCGTGCCGGGGCGCTGGCTTTTTCGCTTGGTGCGGTCAGTCGGAAAATCTATTCGCCGTTTGATGCCCGGGCCCAGGTTGGCGAGATCGTGATCGAACCCAACCAGGACGAGCTGGACCGCTTGAACCGCGAGGAACTGGTCTTCATCGGTTCGGCCCTGTTGCTGCAGTTGCTGGCCATCATCGTGGCGGCCATTTTTGCGGCCTTCCGCTGGATTGTCTGGCCGATGAAGAGCATGTCCGATCAGCTGCACCGGATGACCAACGATCAAAGCGGGAGCCTGCCCTTGCCGCGCGGACATGAAACCACCGAGATCGGTCGTCTGGCGATGGATATCAACGCCTTGAACAGCCATCTTGCCCAGGCGCGCGAGCAGGCCGAGAGTGCCAGCCGGGCCAAGGGCGATTTCCTTGCCCACATGAGCCACGAGATTCGTACTCCGATCAATGCGGTCGTCGGCATGGCGCATCTGGCTTTGAAGACGACGCTGACACCCAAACAGCGCGATTATCTGGAGAAAATCCGGGGGGCGGGGCGGCACCTGCAGGATCTGGTCAACGACATCCTCGATTTTGCCAAGATCGAAGCCGGCAAGCTGAAGCTGGAGTCCGCGGTCTTCAGTCTGAATGATCTGGTGCGGCGGATTACGGCAATTGCCGAGTTGAAGGCGCAGGAAAAAGGCCTGTCGCTGCAAATCGACATTGATCCGCTGATTCCGGGCGAGCTTTGCGGCGACGGCGTGCGGCTGGGCCAGGTGCTGCTCAATTATCTGAATAACGCGATCAAATTCACCGAGAAGGGCTCGGTCTGCCTGCAGGCGCGGCTGCTTGCCAATGCCGATGGGCAGTGTCGTATCCGCTTTGCCGTGCAGGATACCGGGATTGGTCTGAGCGCCGAACAGATGGCGCGGCTTTTCAACTCCTTCGAGCAGGCTGATCTGTCGACGACCCGCAAATTCGGCGGGAGCGGGCTGGGCCTGGCGATCAACAAGCAACTGGTCGAACTGATGGCCGGCGAGGTTGGTGTTGATAGCATCCCCGGTCAGGGGAGTACTTTCTGGGCAACGGTCAATCTGGCTGTTGCCGCCTCCGGTTCGGCCGCGGTGGTCGACGAGCATGCGCTGGCCCGGTTGCCCGAGAGTATGCAGGGACTGCGGATTCTGCTGGCTGAAGACAATTTGCTCAACCAGCAGATTGCCCGGGAGTTGCTCGAGGAATTCGGGGTCCTCGTCGAGGTGGCAAACAATGGCCACGAAGCCATTGAATTGCTGCAGAAAACCACTTTTGACTGTGTATTGATGGATGTCCGGATGCCGGAAATGGATGGTATCGAGGCAACGCAGCGTATCCGTAGCGATCCCCGGTTTCGCGATCTGCCGATAGTCGCGATGACGGCCAATGCGCGGACCGAAGACCGGGAAGAGTGCCTGGCGGCCGGGATGACCGATTTCATTTCCAAGCCGGTGGAGCCGGCCCAGTTCTTCCGGATCTTGCTCAAATCATTGCAGTTACCCCAACTCCCCTCCGTCACGGTCGACCCGCCGAAAATGCCGAAAATGCCGGAAAAGGTCGCCTCGGCACAAGAGAGTACCGTGCTGTCGGGCGAAATTGATATGCAGGTTGTTGCAGCACTCGGGCGCCACAATCCGGAAAAAATCCGCCGCTTTCTTGACCTCTTCCTCAAGTCGACCGCAAGCGGCGTGCAGCAAATACTTGCGGCCGAGGCCGCTGGCGATGTGGTTTCGCTGGCTCAGGTCAGCCACCGTCTCAAGGCTTCCGCCGCCAGCATGGGGGCGGTGCGTCTGGCTGCGCTGATGCAGCAACTGGAGTTCGCCGCAAAGCGGGATGATCATGGCGAGAGCAGCCGGCTTGCGCACGAAATTGCCGGCGTCTGGCAGTTGATTGAAACTGAACTGTCCACTTGCCTGGGCGAGGATTCTGCGTCTTAGGGCGAGCCGGAAAGTTCGAAAACGATGCGCAGGCGGCTGTCTACCTGGCTGCGCTCGATGTAGCCGATGGCGCCGGGCATGCTGCTGATCAGGCGGATCAGTTCTTCGCGGCTTTCCGCGGTGTAGGGTGGGCGCGATCCCCCCGAAAATACCAGGCGTGACCAGTAAGCCTTGATCTCCGAGGGTTCCTTGTTGACCAGCTGGCGGTAAAACTCGGCCCGTTCCGTACTGTCGTTGCCGAGGTCGACAGGGTGTGCTTCGGTGCCGGAAGGCAACTGCCGCCAACGTCCCATGAACAGGTAAATCACTTCCTGGCGTTTGAGGCGTTCAATACCGCTTTTCGGGTTGGCCACGACAACCAGATCGGCACAGGCATCACGCCCCGTGAGCAGAAACAGGGCGGCATGCAGGAGGAGGGGGGCGCGCTTCAGCATGATCAGAAGACGAAATCGAGCGCCAGACTGAAGACATTCAGTTTGCCATCGAACTTGGGTGTGCTGGTCGGGTAGAGAAAGATGGATTCCGGTTTGCCGCGGATCATGTCGACCTGCGCCTTGAGCGCCATGTTGCGGCGAAAGTCCCAGCGTGTGCCCAGTGACCAGGTGTGCTGGTCGGTATGGACCCGGGCCAGGGCGCCGGCCAGGGCGACATTCAGGTCATGGAACGGAATGTCGGGCAGGCCGCTCGACAGTTCCTTGCTTTTCGACTTGCTCCACGAGTAGCCGAGAAAGGGCGTGAACTCGCCGAGGCGATAGCCGCCGATCAGGTAGCCGGCCTTGGTGTTCTGGTAAATATGGCTCTCATGCGCGGTGTAGCTCAGCATGGCCTGCACCTGCAGCGGGCCGCGATCATAGACGCCACCTGCCGAGTAGAAGCGCGAGGTGGTGTTGGTCAGTGCGATGGCCCGGGCAGCCGTGCTCGCACCGACGGCGGCGAGTTGCTCCTGCAGGCTTGATACGGGCGCCGGCAAATCATGCTTGAAGGTCATCTGGGCGTAGGTTGCCCGCCATTGCCAGTTGCCTTGCTGGTAATCCAGATAAGCCCCATACATCGGATTGCGGCGCAGACTGAATATCTCTTTGCCGATGGGGGCGACTTCGTTTGACTGGCCGGCAAAGGTCTTCAGCTTGAGGACACCGTCGCCAACCGGCAAGGTGCCGACCAGATCAAAGCCGTCGACATAATGGAAAGCGAGCTCACCGAAGAAGTCCACCGGTGGCCGTACCGTCAGGTAAGAGTAGCCAACGTGCCGCGAGTCGGCGAGCATGTAGAACTCGGTACCCATGCGGCCAACGCGTAGCGTCAGGTTGTTGGGGATCAGTGCATATTTGGCGAAGGCCCAGGAAATATCTGGCTGGAAATTGCCTTGCGGACCGTAGCGGGTGATGGCTTGTGTGACCAGTTCGAGCGAATCGGTGGCGCGAAAATAGACTTGCAGGCCGAGCAGGGAGTCGAGCTTGGCGCTCGGGGTCTTGCCGATGCCCTTGGCCTGGCTCTGGTCGCGGATGAACTGCGCATCGTTGCTGTCGGTCTGGGCGACGCCCAGTGTGCCAAAGCCGCCAAATTCGAAACGTTTGTCGGCGATTTCGCTTTCGCCTTCGGCCTGCGCTGGCCCGCTCAGGGAGAACAGCACGGCAAGCAGCGCCAAGAAGGTGCCCGATTGTTCCCGCTTGCGGTCCTGCTTTCTGAACCGGTCGATTAGTGATGGCACGCGATCATTCCGCAGCTGATGGAGACAGGCCGGATCTTAGCAGGATGGCAGGCGAAGATCGCAGCCTCGGCTGGAAAATGATGCCCAAGGGATATGTTGAATGAAAAAAGGCCGCGCTTTGGCGCGGCCTTGTGGTGATGCCTTACTTCTGCCAGGCGTCGGCCTGGACCAGGGAGTCCTCTCGCCATGCCTCGCGGGCGGCCTTGTTGGCCATCCAGTTGGGCAGGAAGTTGTAGGCTTCGTCGAGCAGATGCGGCGTGTGACGACCCGGTGAATAACGCTGGGCCCGGTCGTAATACTCGCGCAAGGCCGGCTTGAAGTTGGGGTGGGCGCAATTTTCGATGACCACCTTGGCGCGCTGCTTCGGCGACAGGCCGCGCAGGTCGGCCAGGCCCTGCTCGGTAACGATGACCTGGACGTCGTGTTCGGTGTGATCAACGTGCGAGACCATAGGCACGATGCAGGAAATGCTGCCAGCCTTGGCGCTCGACGGGGTCATGAAAATCGACAGGAAGGCGTTGCGTGCGAAGTCGCCGGAACCGCCGATGCCGTTCATGATCGCCGTGCCCATGATGTGGGTCGAATTGACGTTGCCGTAGATGTCGGCTTCGATCAGGCCGTTCATGGCGATGACGCCGAGACGGCGGATGACTTCCGGATGGTTCGAGATTTCCTGCGGGCGCAGGATGATGCTGTCCTTGAAACGGGGCAGGTCGGCATTCAGCTCGACCAGCGCATTCGGGCTGAGTGAGAAGGAGGTGGCCGAGGCGCAGGTCAGCTTGCCGCTCTTGATCAGCTCGAGCATGCCGTCCTGCAGCACTTCGGTGTAGGCGGTCAGGTTTTCGAACGGACCATCCTGCAGGCCGGCCATCACCGCATTGGCGACATTGCCGACACCCGATTGCAGGGGCAGCAGGTTGGCGGGCAGACGGCCTTTCTTCACTTCATGTTGCAGGAAGTCGAGGATGTGGTTGGCAATCTTCTGCGAATTTTCGTCGGGGGCGGAGAAGGCTGAATTGCGGTCGGCCTTGTTGGTCTCGATGACGGCGATGACCTTGTTCGGGTCAATCTTGTAATACGGCTCGCCGATCCTGTCGTCCGGCTTGCAGATCGGGATCGGCTTGCGGTTCGGGGGCAGGGCTGTGCCGTAATAGATGTCGTGCATGCCCTCGAGATGCGGGTTCTGCCAGGAGTTGACCTCGAGGATGACCTTCTCGGCCTGATCAAGCCAGGTCTTGTTGTTGCCAACCGAGGAGGACGGAATCAGGCGGCCGTCTTCGAGGATGCCGGCAACTTCAACCACTGCCACGTCGAGCTTGCCGAGGAAACCGCCCCAGACGAATTGCGCGACATGCGAAAGGTGGATGTCGATGTATTCCATCTCGCCGGCGTTGATGCGTTTGCGACAGGTCGGATCGGACTGGTAGGGCAGGCGCATTTCAATGCCGTCCACCATGGCCAGTGCGCCATCGAGTTCAGGGGCGGTCGAGGCGCCGGTCCATACGCCGATCTTGAATTTTTGCCCGTGCAGGTTTGCATCCATGATGCGCTTGGCCAGTGCGGTCGGGACTTCTTTCGGGTAGCCGGCGCCAGTAAAGCCGCTCATGCCGACATTGACGCCGGAAGGAATGAGATTGGCAGCCTCGATGGCCGACATGATCTTGCCGCGCAAGGCGGCATTATGGACGCGGGATGCTCCACCCATGGTTTATTGCTCCTGAAAGATGGGGTCTATTTGCCTCCGCATGACCCGGTCAAAAAAAAGCCCGCACAAGGCGGGCTCAAATCCAGATCCAAAGCGCATTAAGGTCTGGAGGAGACGGTGCGCAAATTTACCAAAGGGCAGCAAAAGCCAACGAACGAGATTTTTTTATTCGATGGAATAGAAAAACTTACTCATCAGCCTTTTTTGCCCTTGGTCATCAGTTGACCGGCTTGCCTTCAACCGGCTTTTGTTCCGGCATGGCGTTCAGGCTGGCGCCTTCGGCGGGTTTGGCTTGTTCACCCGGCGCGCTTTCAGCAGCAGTCGGGAGGCTGGGGGCGACGGCAGGCGCGGGCAGGGTCGTTGCCGGTTCTTCCTTCTTGCCACAGGCAGAGAGGGCGACGGCGAGCAGGGCGGCAACGAGCAGGGACTTCTTCATTCTGGTGTTTCCTTTCACTGGCGGAGGTATGGGCCGCAGCAGCGGCTTGCCGGCAAAGATAGTGAGTTGCTTGCGGTGCGGCAAACGACAATTTATGATCCTACGCTTTAGAAAAACTTAATCGTCAATGACCTATCGTCTGCCTCCGCTTTCCGCCATGCGTGCCTTTGAGGCGGCCAGTCGCCATCTCAGTTTCAAGAAGGCAGCCGAGGAGTTGCACGTGACGCCGGCGGCGATCAGCCAGCAGATCAAGTCGCTGGAGGATTATCTCGGCCTCAGCCTGTTTCACCGGCTGACCCGGGCGCTCGAGATCACGCCGCAGGGTGAGGCCATGTTGCCCAAGATCCGCGAAGGTTTCGAATGTTTTGCCGCCGCCGTCGATAGTACCCGCCAGCCCTGTGCTGGTGTGCTGACGGTCACGGCGCCGCCGTCGTTTGCGGCGCGCTGGCTGGTACCCCGTCTGCCGCGTTTCGCCGCGCTGCATCCGGACGTCAAGCTGCGTCTTTCGAGCAGTGGTGATGCGGTCGACCGGCGGGGTGGCATCCGTCTCGTTGAAGAGGCGGCCGCCGATCTGCGTGAAGCCGGCAGTACGCTGGCCATTCGCTACGGTACGGGTAACTACCCCGGCTTCCTGGTCGAACAGATCTTTGCTACCGATTGTGTGCCGGTCTGCAGCCCGCGCCTGGCAACTGCCGAGCGGCCGCTCGACACGCCGCAGGATCTGGCCCGGCATGTGCTGATACACGATGAAACGATAGACGACGGCGAATACCAGCCAAGCTGGCGCGAGTGGCTGAGCCACGCCGGTGCGACTGGCGTTGATGCCGAGCGCGGTCCACGTTTTTCCAATGCCGTTTTGGCGGTCGAGGCCGCGCTCGATGGCCAGGGCGTGGCGCTTGCATTGAAGCCCCTGGTCGCTGCCGATGTTGCCGCCGGTCGTTTGTGCGTGCCTTTTGATATTTCAGTGCCATCGCCGTATTCGTATTTTCTGGTGATGCGCAGGGTGTTGGCCGACCGCGATTCGGCGGTGGCTTTTCGTGCCTGGTTGCTTTCCGAAGCCCAAATGCACGGGCAGGAAAATGGCGAACGTGCCCTCCCGCCCGACGGCGTATAATCCGCGCCTTTCCCTCAATTTCAGGGTCTCGTGAGTACTTTTTCCTGGATTATTGCCGTCTCGCTGGCTGGTGGCCTGTTGAGTGTCCTGGCCGCTGCCGCGCTGAGTGTTGCGGTTGGTACGCAGCGCATCAGCATGCTGATTTCCTATGCCATTGGTGCCCTGCTTGGGGCGGCCTTCCTGGAAATCCTGCCTGAAGCCCTGGAGAAAGGCGAGCCGCATCGGATGGCGGGAACCGTGTTGTTCGGCATCATGGTTTTCTTTGTTCTTGAAAAACTGGTTCTCTGGCGGCATTGCCATCACGATCACTGCGAGGCGCACGAGGCACACGCCCCTGCCCACGATCACGGGCGCTCGGGTCTGCTCATCCTGGTCGGCGATACCTTCCACAACTTCGTGGGCGGCATCCTGATTGCGGCGGCCTTTCTTGATAGCACCCAGCTTGGCATTGTTACGGCGCTCGCCATCATCGCCCATGAAATCCCGCAGGAAGTTGGCGACTACATGATCCTGCTGCACTCCGGCTACAGCAAAATGCGGGCGCTGGCCTTCAACCTGCTCTCCAGTCTGGCGACACTGGTCGGTGCCACGCTGGCCTATTTTGCGCTATCCGATCTCCAGGAGTGGATTCCGACCCTGCTCGGGCTGGCTGCGGCCAGCATGATTTATGTTGCGGTCGCCGACCTGATTCCCGGTCTGCACAAGCGGACCGAACTCAAGGCAACCCTGCAGCAGGTGCTCCTGATCGGGCTGGGTATCGCTTCGATCGCTATCGTTCAGTTCCTGGTCGGCGAATAGCCGGCCGCTGCGGGCAGAATCAATCGCCTGCCGGCGCATCTTCCCGGGCAGGGTCCCGGGCCTGGCGTGCGGCCATCTGTTCCCGGTACTTGCGGCGTTCACGGCGTACCCTTGCGCCGGCGAAGTACAGGACCAGGCTGCATGGCAGGGCACCATAAAACAGGAAGGAAACGATGCCGGCAACGACCGAAGGTTCATTGGCGGCAACCAGCAGGGTGACGTAAATCCACCCGATGACGATGATCATGGCTAGAGGCATGGCGTCATTGTAAAAGCAATGTCGGGCAGCCGGTGCGGCCCGGTTCCTGAACTTTTCGCCAGACTCGCTCCGTGCCTCCGGTGTATGCATTTTTGCTACGCCACAAATGTATGAAGGCAGTCATATTGTTACCGCTTGCAACAATATGGGCTTGGTGGGCGTTGGATGCCAGGCGGGACTCTCGCCTGTCCTGTAAGGAGGGCTTGAAAGCCTTGCCAGATGGTCGTTTCCGCCGGTCGACAATTTTCATTGACAGGATTCGGGGGCGTATGGAGAATCGATAAGCTCAAGTCCACGATAAAACAAAGAGACATCCATGGCGCATCAGGGATCGAACAACAACGACGCATTTCTTGGCTCGGCGATGCAGTTCATGCAAGCCGGCCAGAACATGGCGCAGCAGTTCATGGAGTTCATCGGTAAAGCCGGGAATCCCAATGTCACGCCACCGCCGGCGATTGATCCGCAGCAACTGACGGCGCTGCAAAAACAGTTTACCGATCAGCAGATGTCCTTGTGGCAGTCCGTCCTGTCCAAGCAGCAGGGGCAGCAGGAGTCCTTCAAGGTCGCACCGGAACCGGGCGATCGCCGTTTCTCGGCTCCCGAATGGCGCGACAGCCCGATTTACGATTACACGCATCAGGCTTATCTGCTCAACAGCAAGTTTGTAAACCAGATGGTCGAGTTGATTCCTGCTGGCGACGAAAAATCGAAAAACCGCATGCGTTTCCTGGCGCGTCAGATGATCGATGCGATGGCGCCGTCCAATTTTGCCGCGACCAATCCCGAGTTCATTCAGCGTGCCCTGGAAACCAAGGGGCAGAGCATTACCGACGGTATCAACAATCTGATTCAGGATTTTGAGAAGGGCCGTATTTCGATGACCGATGAAACGGTCTTCGACGTGGGGCGCAATATTGCGACCACCGAAGGTGCTGTCGTTTTCGAAAATGAATTGATGCAGCTGATCCAGTATGCGCCGCTGACGCCGAAGGTCGGCACGCGCCCATTGCTGGTGGTGCCGCCTTGCATCAACAAGTTCTACATCATGGATCTGCAGCCGGATAACTCGCTGATCCGCTTCATGGTTGAGCAGGGCAACACGGTTTTCCTGGTTTCCTGGCGCAATCCCAAGGAGGAGCAGGGGCATCTGACCTGGGACGACTACCTTGAGCATGGTCCGATTGCCGCGCTGCATGTCGTGCGCGAAATCACCAGGGTCAAGCAGGTCAATGCGCTTGGCTTCTGTGTCGGCGGCACCATCCTGACTTCTGCGCTGGCTGTGCTCAAGGCGCGCGGCGAGGACATCGTTGCTTCGCTGACCCTGCTGACCACGCTGCTCGACTTTTCCGACACCGGTGAAATTGGTCTGTTCATTGATGAAAACGGCCTGCTGGCGCGTGAGTCGACGATAGGCAAGGGCGGGCTGCTGCCGGCTCGCGACCTGCAAAGCACCTTTTCCTTCCTGCGTGCCAATGATCTGGTCTGGAATTACGTAACCAGCAACTATCTGAAGGGCCAGAAGCCACCGGCTTTCGACCTTCTCTACTGGAACTCGGATTCGACCAGCCTGCCCGGGCCATTTGCCTGCTGGTACATGCGCAACCTCTATCACGACAACAATCTGCGTGTGCCGGGCAAGCTTGAAATGTGCGGCACCAAGGTCGATCTCGGCAGTCTGGAAATGCCGGTCTATCTGCTGGCGACGCGTGAAGATCACATTGTGCCTTGGCAATCTGCCTTCCAGAGCACGCGCATTCTTGGCGGACCGGTGCGCTTCGTGCTCGGTGCCTCCGGTCATATTGCCGGCGTGATCAATCCGGTGAGCAAGAACAAGCGCAGCTACTGGGTCAATAACGATGTGAAAATGGATGCTGAAAGCTGGTTGACCGCTGCCGAAGAAAAGAAGGGCAGCTGGTGGGCTGACTGGGCCGAATGGCTGAAACCGTTGTCAGGAGAACAGCGGGCACCGCGCAAACCGGGAAATGCAAAATACAAGCCGATCGAACCGGCACCTGGTCGCTACGTCAAGGAGCGCGCGGTTTAAAAAAGGCTGGAGGAGAGGGATCATAATATGTCGCGTGTTGCACTGGTTACTGGCGGTATGGGCGGTCTTGGCGAAGCGGTGTGCATCAAGCTGGCAGCGCTGGGCTTCAAGGTTGTCACGACGTATTCGCCGGGGAATCCCAAGGTTCAGGAGTGGCTCAATTCGATGCACAACATGGGCTATGGTTTCAAGGCCTATCCTTGTGATGTAACCGACTTCGATTCGGCGCGCGCCTGTGTCGAGGCGGTAGCTGCCGATGTCGGGCCGGTCGATGTTCTGGTCAATAACGCAGGTATCACGCGTGACATGACCTTCAAGAAAATGACCAAGGGTGACTGGGATGCCGTCATGCATACCAATCTCGATTCTGTTTTCAACATGACCAAGCAGGTCATGGATGGCATGATCGAGCGCCGCTGGGGTCGTGTCATCAACGTTTCGTCGGTCAATGGACAGAAAGGCGCTTTCGGGCAGACCAACTATTCTGCTGCCAAGGCCGGCATGCATGGCTTCACCAAGGCGCTGGCCCTGGAGGTCGCGAAGCAGGGTGTCACAGTAAATACAATATCGCCGGGGTATATTGGCACCAAGATGGTGACAGCGATCCCGCAAGAGATTCTCGACTCAAAGATTCTGCCGCAAATCCCGGTCAACCGACTGGGCAAGCCAGAGGAAATTGCCGGACTGGTGGCTTACCTTGCTTCCGATGAAGCAGCGTTTGTCACTGGTGCCAATATTTCCATAAACGGCGGTCAGCACATGTACTGATCGACTTTTTTTACCCCGCTTTATATCAACAATGAAGGAAAAATTATGACGCAACGTGTTGCTCTCGTTACCGGCGCTATGGGTGGTCTTGGAACCGCAATCTGTCAGGAACTGGCCAAGGCTGGCCATAAGGTGGTTGCTTCTTACCATCCGCAATTCGACAACAAGGATGAGTGGCTGAAGGAAATGGCTGCCGCCGGTTTCAATGATTTCGTCTGTGTTGCTGGCGACGTTTCCGATATCGCTTCCTGCCAGGCCATGGTTGCCGAAGCTGAAGCTGCTTGCGGCCAGGTCGATATCCTCGTGAACAATGCCGGTATTACCCGTGACCGCATGTTCGCCAAGATGGAAAAGGACGGTTGGGATGCTGTTATCGCCACCAACCTGACCTCGCTGTTCAACATGACCAAGCAAGTCTCCGCCAAGATGGCCGAGCGCGGCTGGGGTCGCATCATCAACATCTCGTCTGTCAACGGCGTCAAGGGTCAGGCTGGCCAGACCAACTACTCTGCTGCCAAGGCTGGTGTGATCGGCTTCACCAAGGCACTGGCTGCCGAACTGGCCGCCAAGGGCGTGACGGTTAACGCCATCGCCCCGGGCTATGTCGCAACCAAGATGGTCATGGCGATCAAGCCGGAAGTGCTGGAAACCATCGTCGGTTCCGTGCCGATGAAGCGCCTGGCCAAGCCGGAAGAAATCGGCTTCGCCTGTGCCTACCTGTCGTCCGAACTGGCTGGTTTCATGACCGGCGCGACGATGAACATCAATGGCGGTCTGTACTACCAGTAATCGCAATGTTGCGGAATTCGGTATGAAACATTGCTGAATTTTTGCATCGCAACAAGAATGGGCGCCTCCGGGCGCCTGTTTTTTTAGCTATAATGTTGCACTGCACACAAAATCGTTCAAGGATCGCAGCATGTCGGAACTGGTACGCCTGATCAAGAAATACCCTAACCGTCGTCTTTACGATACCAAGACGAGCGCTTACATCACACTGGGTGATGTCAAGGAACTGGTTCTCAAGTTCGAAGTATTCAAGGTTGTTGATGCCAAGACGGCAGAGGATCTGACCCGCAGCATCCTGCTCCAGATCATTCTTGAAGAAGAAACCGGTGGCATGCCGCTGTTCTCGAGCGATCTGCTTTCTGGCTTCATCCGTTTCTACGGTAGCGCCATGCAGGGCATGCTCGGCAAGTATCTGGAAAACAACATGAAGACCTTCGTTGATTTCCAGGGCAAGCTGCAGGAGCAGTCGCGCACGGTTTACGGTCCGGGCGACAACAGCCACATGCAGGCCGATTTCTGGGCGCAGTTTCTCAATTTCCAGCAACCGGCCATGCAGAACATGATGACTGCCTATATGGAACAGTCGAAGAAAATGTTCCAGTCGATGCAGGATCAGCTGCAAACCCAGACTCGCACGATGTTCACCGGCTTCCAGTTCAATCCGGAAGAGCCGGAGCAGAAGTAAGGCTGCCTGGCCTGGCGGAAATTGCATCTGTTTTGGATGTCGACCGCTAAGCCATGTCTGGCGGGAGTTCCTCGCCTGATCTTCATGGCCGGTTCCCGGTATTTCGCTGGTTTAGTTGGTTCCCCATGGTTTGCCTGCGCTTGCCATGGGAAAATGCAGGCTGATTTTTCTGCTTGAAAGCATCATGAGAGAGCGTCGTCGATCCCAGCGCATTTTCCTGCAAGGTCAGGTTCATCTGAGTCTTGGCGGCCAGCGCTTCGAGTTTCCGCTGGCCGATGTTTCGGTCACCGGAGTTGGTGTCATGCTTGATGTTGCGGTACTCGGTGCGCGACCGAGTGGCGAGGTCGGTATCTGTCGTATCGAGTCGCCGCAGCTCGCGTCGTCGGTCGAGGCATTTGTCAGCGTCATGCGCATCCGGCGGGTTGGCCATCAGCGTCTGGTCGGCTTGCGCTTCGAGTCGATCAGTGACGAGCAGCTGGCTGTTCTGCAGGCGCACGCTTCCGCCTGAGGCCAATTTTCCCGCTTCCGGGAATAAAAAACGCCAGCTGCGAGCTGGCGTTTTTCATGTCTGGGCCTCTGTGCCCACGAGCTGTTTAGCCGCGAATGGTTTCTGGCAGCTTGCTCTCGATCATCTTGAGAAGCGGTGCAAAGACCTTCGGCGTGCCGGCGACCAGATTGCCGGTTTCGAGATAGTTGGTGTTGCCGCGCAGGTCGCTGACCAGGCCGCCGGCTTCCGAAATGAGCAGGGCGCCGGCCGCCATGTCCCAGGGGGCCAGGCCGAACTCCCAGAAGCCGTCGTAGCGGCCGCAGGCGACATTGGCCAGGTCAAGCGAGGCAGCACCCGGGCGGCGCATGCCGGCGGTTCTCTGTGCGAGTTCCTTGAAGATGGCGAGGTAGGTGTCTAGCTTGTCGAACTCGCGGTACGGAAAGCCGGTACCGAGCAAAGAGCCTTCCAGGCGGAGGCGCTTCGAGACACGAATGCGGCGTTCATTGAGGAAGGCGCCGGCACCCTTGCTGGCGGTAAACAGTTCGTTGCGGTTCGGGTCGAAAACCACCGCCTGCTCGACCACGCCGGCCTTGGCCAGGGCGATCGACACGGCGTATTGCGGCAGGCCGTGAATGAAGTTGGTGGTGCCGTCGAGCGGGTCGATGATCCACTGGTACTCAGCGTCTGTCGCGCCCTTGCCGGCGGACTCGCCGGACTCCTCTGCTAGAATGCCGTACCCGGGGTAGGCTTCCTGCAGGGTTTCGATAATCGCGGCTTCGGCAAACTTGTCGACTTCGGTAACGAAATCGTTCTGTTGCTTGGCCGTGACCTTGAGCAGGTCGACGTCGTTCGAGGCGCGATTGATGATCTGGCCGGCGCGACGCGCCGCCTTGATGGCGATATTCAGAGCTGGATGCATGGGCTTAAAGAGCTAACGGGCGGCCAGAGCCACCCGATATATATTTGAAAGAACGAATTTTACACCATGAACCCCGAAGTCCTGCTTTCCCGTATCAGAGTTGTCCTTTGCCGCCCCAGTCACCCGGGCAATATCGGCGCCGCGGCCCGCGCCATGAAGACCATGGGTCTGTCCCGGCTATATCTGGTGGCACCCAAGCAGTTTCCGGATCCCGAGGCGGATACCCGGGCCACCGGAGCGGTCGACCTGCTGCAGGAGGCAAAAATCACCACGAGCCTGAACGAGGCACTGGCCGGGACCGTGTTTGTCGTCGCGCTGTCGGCACGGCAACGCGATCTGGGGCCGGCGCTGGGGGCGCCCCGCGAAACGGTTGCCAGGCTGCTTGCCGAGGCGGCCCAGGGTGAGGTGGCGCTGGTTTTCGGCAACGAAACCATGGGCTTGAGCAATGAGGAGATCCAGCATTGCCATGCCGCCGTGACGATCCCGACCAATCCCGATTTCAGTTCGCTGAATCTTGGTTCGGCCGTGCAGGTGTTGTGCTACGAGTGTCGGATGGCAGCCTTTGCAGAAAAGCCGCCGGTGCTTGTGGCCGGCGTCACCCCGTTTGTCTCGCCGCCCGCCAGTCACGACGAGGTCGAAGGCTTGTACGGTCACCTTGAGTCGGTGATGACCGCGACCGGCTTTTACAATCCGGAACAGCCGGGGCGGCTGATGCCGAAATTGCGTCGCCTGTTTGGCCGGATTCGCCTTGAAAAGGATGAAATCAATATCCTGCGCGGGGTGTTGGCTTCTACCCAGGTAAAAACCGGATTCGGCCGCAAGGACTAGCCCGCAGCGGCTTCAGGCGAAACTCTCGCGCATTTCGGCGAGCTGCGTGTCAATTTCCGGCTGGAGCTCGGCGTAGGTGGCTTCCAGGGCCTCACGGTCCGGCGCACTCATCGGATGGCCCTGCATGGTCCATTCGAAGTGGCCGCCGGCCAGCATGTTGGCAATATAGACCACATCGGCCAGGGTTCGCGGCGGATAGGGATTGGCGCGCAGGCGGTCATGTTCTTCGGTGGCCCTGACAATTTCCTCGGGCAAGCCGAGTGCGTTGAGCAGTGATACGCCAATGCTTTCATGCCATTCAATGATCAGATGCTTGACGCTGTCCGGTCGCTCGCGCAGCCCATCGTATTGCGTGGCGCGGTACAGCATGTAGAACGCGCCTAGGTCGTGGATCAGGCCGGCCAGCATGGCCTCTTCCGGATTGATCCGGGTCAGGCGACGGGCAATGACGCGGGCGCCCGCGGCGGTGCGTATGGAGTGATCCCAGAGCGTTTGAGTCAGGCCGGCGAAAGCGGCCATGCCCTTGGCGCGCAGCAACTGGGTCATAACGATGGAGAGCGCGGAGCTGCGGACGACATTCATCCCCAGGCGGGTAACAGCGGCCTGCAGGTCGACCACCTCAACGCCGCCCGGATTGAACGCGACCGAGTTGGCCAGATGCAGCAGTTTTGCGCTGATCAGAGGTTCGCCCGCGATTGCGGCAGTAATGCTGCGCAAAGATACCTCTGGATCATGCAAGACCTTGCGCAGGCGCATGACGGCATCAAAGTGGGTGGGGAAGACAACTTCACCGGCCAGTTCCTTGGCGATGTCGGCCAGCATCTGAAAGCGCTGGGCCTTGAGCGCATCGCCGGTCTTGTCGTCTTCGTGCGATATCTGTTGCGCGGTCATTTTCTTGCTCTTCCAGCAAAAACCCCGCTACAGGAGCGGGGTTCGTGGTTTCCTGCAGAGGAATCCTGGTGGGTGCTGACGGGGTCGAACCGCCGACATTCGCCTTGTAAGGGCGACGCTCTACCAACTGAGCTAAGCACCCGTAATGCGATTAGTTGATGGCGTCTTTCAGGCCCTTGCCGGCGCGGAACTTCGGCGACTTGGCGGCCTTGATTTCGAGGGTCTTGCCGGTGCGCGGGTTGCGGCCGGTGCGGGCAGCGCGTTCACCAACGTAGAAAGTGCCGAAGCCGATCAGGCTGACGGTGTCGCCGGCTTTCAGGGCAGCCTTGACGGCTTCGACGGTAGCGTCGAGGGCGCGGCCAGCGGCAGCCTTGGAAATATCAGCAGAAGCGGCGATTTGGTCAATCAGTTCGGTTTTGTTCATCTTGAGTCCCCTAGGTGGATGGATTTGAGAAGCGAAATTTTTGTGAGGACGGATTTATATATCTGGCGAAATCCTTGTGTCAAGCGGATTCTCGCGGGTTTTCCGTGGCTGGTTAACGGCCAAGGCCTGCCGGTGCGAATGCGCCGGCAGGCCTTTCCTTACAAATCAATGAGTAAGCACGGTTTGTGCGGCGGGGTTTTCAGCCGTCGCTGCAACCTCGGATTTTTGCTCGGCCAGCTCGGGCAGTGCTTCGGGCAGGCGTTCCAGCGCGCGTTCGAGTACCTGGTCAATCCACTTGACCGGGACGATCTCGATCTTGTTTTTGATGTTGTCAGGGATCTCGGTGAGGTCCTTGACGTTCTCGGACGGGATCAGTGCGGTCTTGATGCCGCCACGCACGGCGGCCAGCAGCTTTTCCTTGAGGCCGCCGATCGGCAGGACTTCACCACGCAGGGTGATCTCGCCGGTCATGCACACGTCGCAACGTACCGGAATGCCGGTATAGGCCGAGACCAGTGCCGTAGCCATGGCGATGCCTGCCGATGGGCCATCCTTGGGTGTGGCGCCTTCCGGAACGTGGATGTGGATATCGGTCTTCTCGAAGGCCTCATCCTTGATGCCGAGGCGACGCGAACGGGCGCGCACGACGGAGCGGGCAGCTTCGACCGATTCCTTCATGACATCGCCGAGCGAGCCGGTGCGCAGGATGTTGCCCTTGCCCGGCATGTTGGCGCACTCGATGGTCAGCAATTCACCACCGACTTCCGTCCAGGCCAGGCCGGTGACCTGGCCAACCTGGTTTTCCTTTTCGGCCATGCCGTAGCTGTAACGCTGGACGCCGAGGAACTTGTCGAGATTCTTGGCGTTGACCAGGATCTTGGTGTCGCGCTTTTTCAGCACCAGGGTCTTGACGACCTTGCGGCAGATTTTCGAGATTTCGCGTTCGAGCGCCCGTACGCCGGCTTCCCGGGTGTAGTAGCGGACGATGTCGCGCACGGCGCTGTCGGCGACCGAAATCTCGGTTTTCTTCAGGCCGTTGTTCTTGATCTGCTTGGGCAGCAGATAGCGCATCGCGATATTGACCTTTTCATCTTCCGTGTAGCCGGACAGGCGGATGACTTCCATGCGGTCGAGCAAGGGCGCAGGGATGTTCAGCGTGTTGGCGGTGGCCACGAACATGACGTCGGAGAGGTCAAAGTCGACCTCGACGTAGTGATCCTGGAAGGTGTGGTTCTGTTCCGGGTCGAGCACTTCGAGCAGGGCTGACGACGGATCGCCGCGGAAATCCTGGCCAAGCTTGTCCACTTCATCAAGCAGGAAGAGCGGATTGCGTACGCCGACCTTGGTCAGGCTGCTGAGAATCTTGCCCGGCATCGAGCCGATGTAGGTGCGGCGGTGGCCGCGGATTTCGGCTTCGTCACGTACGCCGCCCAGGGCCATGCGCACGAACTTGCGGTTGGTCGCCTTGGCGATCGACTGGCCGAGCGAGGTCTTGCCGACACCGGGAGGGCCGACCAGGCACAGGATCGGTGCCTTGACCTTGTCGACGCGCTGTTGCACGGCAAGATATTCGACGATGCGTTCCTTGACCTTGTCGAGGCCGTAGTGATCCTGATCCAGCACCTTCTCGGCTTCGCGCAGATCCTTGCTGATGCGCGTTTTCTTGCGCCAGGGCAGGCCAATCAGGGTTTCGATGAAGTTGCGCACGACGGTGGCTTCGGCTGACATCGGCGACATCAGCTTGAGCTTCTTGAGCTCGCTTTGTGCCTTGGCCAGGCCTTCCTTGCTCATGCCGGCGGCCTTGATCTTCTTGTCCAGTTCCTCGAGGTCGGCACCTTCTTCGCCTTCGCCGAGTTCCTTCTGGATGGCCTTGACCTGTTCGTTGAGGTAGTACTCGCGCTGGCTCTTTTCCATCTGGCGCTTGACGCGGCCACGGATGCGCTTTTCGACCTGGAGGATGTCGATTTCGGATTCGAGCTGCGAAAGCAGGCGATCGATACGGTCGCGGATGCTGTCCATTTCCAGCACTTCCTGCTTTTGCTCAAGCTTGAGCGGCAGGTGGGCGGCGATGGTGTCGGCCAGGCGGCCGGCGTCTTCGATACCGGCGATGGAGGAGAGTACTTCCGGCGGAATCTTCTTGTTCAGTTTGACGAACTGGTCGAACTGGGCAACCACGGCACGGCGCATCGCCTCGATCTCGTGATCTTCCACTGCAGCCTGCGGCAGCGGCACGGCAGTTGCCATGAAAACCGAGGACTGGGTTTCGATTGCTTCGACGCGGGCGCGCTGGGTGCCTTCAACCAGCACCTTGACGGTGCCATCCGGCAACTTGAGCATTTGCAAGATGTTGGCCAGACAGCCAATGCGATAGAGATCTTCCGGCTCCGGTTCATCCTTGGCCGCCGATTTCTGCGCGACGAGCAGGATGTTCTTGTTGCCCTCCATGGCCATTTCGAGGGCCTTGATCGATTTCGGGCGGCCGACGAAGAGCGGGATGACCATGTGCGGGAAAACGACGACGTCGCGCAGCGGCAGCAGCGGCAGTTCGACGGTTTCCGGGAGCGTGTTGGGGTTCGACATTACGATGCCTTTGAAATAGGTATGTGCCCCCTAGGTGGGGGCGGGGAACCGCAATTCAAGTACCGGCTCAGTTGGAGCCGGAAACCTTTGGCTGATCGGCGTAAATGAGCAGCGGCGGGGTGTCGCCGGTGATCATGTTTTCATCGATGACGACCTTTTCGACATTCTCCATGCCCGGAAGTTCGTACATGATGTCGAGCAGGGCATGTTCCATGATCGAGCGCAGGCCGCGTGCACCGGTCTTGCGATCGAGTGCTTTCTTGGCGATGGCCGACAGGGCGCCGGGGCGAATTTCCAGTTCGACCTCTTCCATGTTGAACAGCTTCTGGTATTGCTTGACCAGGGCGTTCTTGGGTTCGGTCAGGATCTGGACCAGAGCGTCTTCTTCCAGCTCCTGCAGCGTCGCGACGACCGGCAGGCGGCCGATCAGCTCGGGGATGAGGCCGAACTTGATCAGATCCTCGGGTTCGGTTTCGAGCAGGATCTTGCCGACGGCCTTGCCGTCATCCTTGCTCTTAACCTCGGCGCCGAAGCCGATGCCGCCCTTTTCGGAGCGCTTCTGGATGACCTTTTCCAGGCCGGCGAAGGCGCCGCCACAAATAAAGAGAATGTTCGTGGTGTCGACCTGGACGAAGTCTTGGTTCGGGTGCTTGCGGCCACCCTGCGGCGGAATCGAGGCCACCGTGCCTTCGATCAGCTTCAACAGGGCTTGCTGCACGCCTTCACCGGAGACGTCGCGGGTGATCGACGGGTTGTCGGACTTGCGCGAAATCTTGTCGATTTCGTCGATGTAAACAATACCCTGCTGTGCTTTCTCGATGTCGTAATCGCACTTCTGCAGCAGCTTCTGGATGATGTTCTCGACGTCCTCGCCGACATAGCCGGCTTCGGTCAGCGTGGTGGCATCGGCCATCACGAAGGGGACGTTGAGCATGCGGGCCAGTGTCTGGGCGAGTAGGGTCTTGCCGGAACCGGTCGGGCCGATCAGCAGGATGTTGCTCTTCGCCAGTTCCACTTCGCCGGTATTCTTGGCGGTGTGGCGCAGGCGCTTGTAGTGGTTGTACACGGCAACCGAGAGGATGCGCTTGGCAACTTCCTGGCCGATCACGTACTGGTCGAGAATGGAGCTGATCTCGCGCGGCGTCGGCAGGTCGGAACGACCCGCCTTGGCGGCTTCCTCGGGCAACTCGTCACGAATGATGTCGTTGCACAGGGCAATGCACTCGTCACAGATGAACACCGACGGGCCGGCGATAAGCTTTTTGACTTCGTGCTGGCTCTTGCCGCAGAAGGAGCAGTACAGCAGTTTTTCCTGGCCGCCTTTAGACATCTGAATTTCTCCGGTCAAGCCGCATCGCGGCGGGTAAGCACCTTGTCAATCAAACCGTATTCTGCCGCTTCGTCAGCAGAAAGGAAATTGTCACGGTCGGTGTCCTTTTCGATCCGTTCCAGCGGTTGACCGCTGTGTTCGGCCATGATCCGGTTCAAACGGTCGCGGATGGAGAGGATTTCCTTGGCGTGGATGGCGATATCCGAGGCCTGGCCCTGGAAGCCACCGAGCGGCTGGTGAATCATGATGCGCGAATTGGGCAGCGCGAAGCGCTTGTTCTTGGCGCCGGCGTTGAGCAGGAAGGCGCCCATCGAGCACGCCTGGCCAATGCACAGCGTCGACACGTCGGGCTTGATGAACTGCATGGTGTCGTAAATCGACATGCCAGCCGTCACCGAGCCACCCGGCGAGTTGATGTAGAAGTAAATGTCCTTGTCCGGGTTTTCCGCTTCAAGGAACAGCAATTGGGCGACGACCAGATTGGCGCTGGCGTCGTTAACCGGGCCGACAAGAAAGATCACCCGCTCTTTCAACAGGCGGGAGTAGATGTCGTAAGAGCGCTCGCCACGGCCGCTCTGTTCTACCACCATCGGGATGAGGCCCAGTGCTTGCGGATCCCAGTTGCTTGCGTTGTCGATATTCATGTCAGCCCTTGTTGGTTACGTTACAGACGTTTGTTGTTTTTGTGACGTGCCGGAAATTACTGGTTCTGGCCCATCAGTTCATCAAAAACGGCAGCCTTGTCGGTGACCTTGGCCTTGCCCAGTACCCATTCAACCACATTGTTCTCGATTGCCACACCTTCCACTTCGCCGAGGCGTTGCGGTTGGGCGTAGTACCAACGGATGACTTCTTCCGGATGCTCGTAGCTCTGGGCGGTTTCTTCGACCATGGCGCGAACTTGTTCCGGCGTTGCCTGCAGCTTTTCCGTCTTGACGACTTCAGCAAGAACCAGGCCAAGGGTGACGCGGCGCTTAGCCTGGTCGGCAAACCATTCCGGCTGGATCGGGAAGTCCTTGGTCTTCATGCCGCGCTGTTCCATATCCTGGCGGGCAGCCTGCATCAGGCGCTGGACTTCCATTTCGATCAGGGCGCCCGGTACGGCAATCGGGTTGGCCTTGAGCAGGGCTTCCATGACCTGATCCTTGAGCTTGGCTTCAATGCGCTTCTTCACTTCGCGCTTCAGGTTGGCTTCGATCTCGGCCTTCATCTTGGCGACGTCGCCGTCGGCAATGCCCATGCTGGTCGCGAACTCGGCGTCCAGTTCCGGCAGGACCGGGGCTTGCACCTGCTTGACGGTGATGTCGAACTGAACCGTCTGGCCGGCCAGATCCTTGGCGTGGTAGTCAGCCGGGAAAGCCAGGTCGAAAGTCTTCGATTCGCCAGCCTTGGCGCCTTCGACGGCATTTTCGAAATCAGGCAGCATCTGGCCCTGGCCGAGCACGAACGGGTAATCCTTGGCTTCACCGCCAGCGAACGGGACGCCGTCCTTCTTGCCGAGGAAGTCGATGACAACACGGTCTTCCTTGGCGGCGGCGCGGTCGGCGTCGGCGTAGGAAACGCGCTGCTTGCGCAGGATGTCCAGGGTCTTGGTGATTTCGGCTTCGCCGACTTCGAGGACCGGACGCTCGACTTCAGCGGTTGACAGGTCACCAGGCACGAATTCCGGGTAGATTTCGAAGGTGGCAGCGAATTCGATGTGGGTCGTGCTTTCGGTGGTCTTCGGCTCGATGCGCGGATAGCCGGCAACGCGCAGCTTCTGGGCGGTCACGGTTTCGCCGAAGACGCGGTCGAGTTGTTCGGAGAGGATTTCGTGACGAGCCTGGTCGCCATACTGCTGCTTGACGATGTGGAGCGGCACCTTGCCCGGACGGAAGCCCGGCATCTTGATGTTCTTGCCCATGCGCTTCAGGCGCTGGTCCATTTCCTTCTCGATATCGGCAATGGCGATGGAGAGGTCGACGCTACGTTCGAGTTCGTTAGCTTGTGCAGTGGTTGCTTCCATGAGAATTCCTTGTGACTACAGAGCCGAAAAATAAAGCTGTCAATTCTATCACGGTGGATCAAACTGACAGCAGTTGCATTCGTTCGCAGCAATTGAAGAAGAAGTTGTAGACAGCGCTTTCAGAAGTTCGTACAATGCGCGCCTTCGCTCAGCGGCGGCTGTAGCTCAGTTGGTAGAGTCCCGGATTGTGATTCCGGTTGTCGTGGGTTCGAGCCCCATCAGTCGCCCCAGAATTTAAACGAGAACCCCTTGATTCGTCAGGGGGTTTTTCGTTTATGGGTTTCCTCACCACTCCCTTCCGGTTTACCCTGCTTGGGTTCTCAGGGGGACGCGATCTTCGCGGTCTAACGCGTCAATTTACAGATGGGTTTGCCGGGCGCTTACCGCATTCCCCGGTAAAACGCGATGAACCTAAAAAAATGCCTGTCATCGCAACGATGACAGGCATTTCCTGCTATTGAAAACTGGCTTTTAACAAGTCTGCGCAGGCTGATTCCTGTTTGGGGACTTATTTGCCGCCAGTGACTTTGCAACCGCCCACTGTGTTGCCGGCACAGGGTACGGAATGCTCTCGGTTAATCAGCCATTTGCCACCGATCAGGATCATTTCTAGGGTCTTTTGTGTAACGTCCTTGTACTGTGTTGAGTAATAGGTCTGGCGGAAGCGTGCGGTCGCTCGGTCTTGTCCGTCGAGATGGACGTCAATGTCCTGGATGTCGATCTGGATGTTGTCACGGCTTGAGATTCGGGCGCGACGAAGTTGCGCCCAGTCTTCGCGGGCCAAGCCACCGTCAGGCGTGAAGGTAGGGGCATAGAAAGCAACGTAGCTCGAATAATTTTTTGCCTTCCATGCAGCCGACCATGCGCGAATCTGACTACTTACCACCTGTTCTTGACCCGTGGCTAGGGTAGGCATTGGTGCGGCCGGTTTAATATTGAGTTGGCTCATTGCTCGAGCATTAAGGGCTTCACGATCCGAAGCGAAAGTGCCGATCGAGTCGTTCGGGCAGAGTTGGCTGGCATCGACAACTGCTAGTTCACTGCTTTCCGGGTCGCGTGCTTCGAGCTTTTGCAGGCCGAGGTATTCAAGCAGGGTGCCCATGCCAGCATAGGTACGCAGATAGGCAAGACTAAGGTCGGTGTCGGCGTTTACCGCATTGCGGCGGGCACTGAGCAATTCGTTTTCGGTGTCAAGTAGGTCGAGCAGGGTGCGTTGGCCGACGTTAAACTGGTCGCGGTAAGCATCGCGGGTTTTTTCCAGCAGGCTGACTTGGGTGGCCAGATAGTTAGACTGTTCTTTCAGGCGCAGCACATCGTTATAAGCAATCGATAAGGTTTGACGGGTATCGCGGCAAGCTTTTTCGCGTAGGTCGAGCGCAATGTTCTTGCGTTCGGCATACTGCTTTTCACGAGCTCGATCCGATCCTCCGTTGAATATATTCCAGTTGACGACCAGTTCGGCTACATTCTGGACCCGATTTCCGTCAACTCCAAGATAGTTGTTGATGTGGTCGGTCCGTGCACGGAAATCAAGCTTCGGCATATAGGCTGCACGCCGTACTTCCATGTCGTTCTGAGCTGCTTCGATATTCTCAATCGCGGCGAGAAGGGTCGGGTTTTTCTTGTACAGGGTCTCTTGCGCAGCCTTCTGGCTGGCAGGTAAGCCGTTGCTCAACTGAGCGGGCGGAATAACCGAGCCCGGCGGCTGACTGTTGACAAGACGTTGGTAGCGTGCAGTCACATCATGCAGGTTGGCTGTTTCTGTTGTTAGATTGATTTCGGCCAAGGCTAAACGGCTACCTGCTTGCTCAAGGTCGACGCGGCGACCGACGCCGGACTGAGTACGACGAATCAGTTGTTCGTGCGTAGCCTTGTGCTGGACGTAGTTATCTTCCGCCAGATTGACCAGGAAGCGATAGCGAAGTACGTCCAGGTAGGCGCGGGTCGCCTCAAGGGCGATATTCTCGGATGCGTCGAGCAGTTCGTAGTAGCGGACCAAGCGTGCCTTATCCAGGCGCTTAACCTCGCTGTGGGTGGCAAAGCCGTCGAACAGTATTTGATTAAGGCTGAGGCCGTAGTTACTGCGGGTGTAGTTATTGCTTTGATCAGCCGGTGGCTGTTTCAAGCTTTCACGCCCGGTGCCGGCTGTCAGATCAATCCGAGGCAAAAAAGCGCCACGTGCAACGCCGACTTCTTCTTCGGCAGCCTTCAGATTGTGCCATTTCGAAGTGACTTCCGGGCTGCTCAGCACGGCCTGCTGCGCAACCTCCTTCAGTGTGGCCGGCGCGCCGCTCGGGGCCGCAGCAGAGAACAATGGAAAGGTGGCGAGCAAGGCAAGCAGAATTGCGTTTTGTTTCATGAGTATTTAGTCCTGAGTAATGTTGTGGCGTGTTCAGTCGGTCAGCAGCTTGCCGTTCTGCAGCAGGTTCTGGATGATCTGTGTATCCGAAAGGGTACCGTTATGGGAAAGATCGACACCATAGAGAACGATTTCCTGTGTTACGGCGCCACCGGTGCCGATCGGCTTGATGTCGATGGTCGTGTTGCCTCCCGATGTCGTGAAGTGCAGGTAATTGCCCAAATTGCCGACATCGCTATCCATATGGAACTCGTTTTGCAGCAGGTCGCGCAGGTCGAGTATGTCGCCGTTGTTGAAGTCTGCAACGATATCGATCGCTGGTGCTTTAGCTGTGCCCTGATCGGCATACTCCCAGCGGAAAACGTCGCTGCCAGCATTGCCGAACAGGATATCGTTACCGGCACTGCCGATCAGAATATCAGAGCCATTACCACCGTTGAGTTGGTCGTTGCCAGTACCTGCACGGATCAGGTCGTTACCGTCCCCTGCGGTCAGGACATCGTCACCGGCGTAGCCGTAGAGACGGTCGCTACCGGCTGTGCCAGTCAATGTATCGTTGCCTGTACTGCCTTCCTGAATGCCGGTGTGGCTGGCCGGGTTGTTGATCAAATTGAGATCAAGCAGCGTGAAGTCGTTGCTCGTGTGGCTCAGACCCTGGCTGTCGGTAGCCGTGATGCTGTAGCTATTGCCGACAGTAAGATCAATCAACGAGGACTGGTCGACATAGACAGTACCGAGCAACTCGTTGATCGCCAGGTTGCTGATCGTGCCGCCTGGTGTTGCCGAGGTGATCGTCAGTACTGATTCTGTGCCCAAGAAGCTCGGCGTATCGACAACACTAATGACTAGGCCGAGTTCGTGCGCAAGTGCTTGCGATGCCGCGAGATGGTCGGTGCCGACGGTCAGGAAGGAGGTGTACTTGATTTCTACCTTGCTCAGGTTGCGATTTGCATCGAAAGCTGTGAAGGCTTGGTGCGTGCTAATGTCGATCAGGTTGAGCGTTGATAGGCCAATGATGCCCAGCAGATTGCCGCTAGTGTGGATGTCTGTATCCGGTGCGACGTTGATCGGATTGACCGTGCCGTCGAAACGTACTGCACCTTGGACCCTGTCGCCATCACCATCGACCAGCGTGAAATCGACCTTGGTGTATTGCAGCTTGCTCATTGGGGTGCCCGGTGTATAGCTATAGCTGGCATTCTCCATGTTGATCGAAATCCACTCGCCGTTGGCCGTTTGGATGGAAAGGGTGTGGGTGACGCCGTTGTAACTGTAGGACGAAGCCGAACTCGATGAGCCCGAGCGGCTGACGGTATTCGATTCGGCGTTGTACGTATAGGTGTAGTCGCCGACACCGATCGTGGCGACATGGCCACCATCCGCACCAAACAGGCCCAAGCTGCCTGAACTCGCCGAGTGGATCGCGGCGGCGGTGACGACTGGCGAGTCGTCTTGGATGCTGACGGCCAGATCGGCAACGCTGCTGTTGCCGGCGCGGTCGGTTGCTTGCACGCCGATATTGAAGGTCTTGCTGTCTTCACTCGTTGTATTCGGGTGGTCAATCCCGTGCAACAACTGCACCTGGTATTTGTAATTGCCGTTGTCGTCGATTAGCTTGACGATGATCGCAACTTCACCATTTGCACTGCCGATGTGTCCGACCAGTTGCTGACCGGAGGCGTCGAGTGTCCAAACGATAGTGGCGCCGCCCGCGGTAAGGGTTTCAGCTGGCGCGACAAGGGTCAGCTTGACGCTGTTGTCATCCGTGACAGTCAATGTGCCGCTGGCCGTCGATTTGTCGGTAGTGTCAGGCTTGCCGACGTTGTCCGGAAGGCCGATCACGGCGATGCCTTCTTCCGAAACAATGGCGCCGGACGAATCAATGCTGAGGGTGGGGCGGGTCGTATCCACCATGTAGGTCAGGCTGGTGTCAGCTGAGGCTTGATTACCTGCCTTGTCAGTCGATGTCACCTTGGCATCAATAGTGTGGTTAGGATCGGCAACCAGTTCTTTGCCCGGGACATCGATACTGAAGCCGAGGGTGGTCGGGTTGCGCTGAATGACGCTGGTCAGGTAATCGTGACCATTGATGTTGACGATAATCGGGTCGCCGAGCTTGGCATCCCCACCGACGGTACCGGTGACAGCAATGGCAGGGGCGGTCGATTCGGCGAGATTGATGAAGCCGTCGCCAGCAAAATTGGCGTCGAGTGCAATCCAAGGCTGTGGCGGTGTCAGGTCAAGCGTATAGGTCAGGCTGGTCTGGTCGGTGGCGGTATTGCCAGCCTTGTCAGTTGTCGTGACGCGGGCTTCAATGGTCAAGTCGGCATCAGCCTTCAACTGGTTGCCCGGGACATCGACGCTGAAGCCCAAGGTGCCTGGCGCGCGCTGGATGACCGTGGTCAGGTAGTCGTGGCTGTTGATCGTGACGATGACCGAATCGCCGAGCTTGACGTCGCCACCTACGGTACCGGTTACTGCAATCGCGGTGGCAGTCGATTCGGTGAGGTTGATGATGCCGTCGCCAGCGAAATTGGCGTCAAGCGCAATGGTCGCACTCGGCGGCAGGATGTCGAGGGCGTAGGTCAGGCTGGTGTCGATGGTGGCGCTGTTGCCGGCCTGGTCGGTGGTGGTGACCTTCGCTTCGATGGTGAGATCCGGGTCGGCAACCAGTTCCTGGCCCGGGACGTTGACACTGAAACCGAGCGTGGTGGCGTTGCGCTGGATGACGGTGGTCGTGTAGTCGTGGCCGTTGATGCTGACGATGACCGCGTCGCCGAGCTTGACGTCGCCGCCGACGGTACCGGTCACGGCAATCGCGGCCGCGGTGGATTCGGCGAGGTTGATGATGCCGTCGCCGGCAAAGTTGGCATCGAGCGCGATGGTGGCGGCGGGCGGCGTGGTATCGACGGCGTAGGTCAGGCTGGTATCCACGGTAGCGCTGTTGCCGGCCTGGTCGGTGGCGGTGACTTTGGCCTCGATGGTGTGGTCGGCGTCGACCGCCAGTTCATGGCCAGGGACATCGACGCTGAAACCGAGCGTCGTCGCGTTGCGCTGGATGACGGTGGTCGTGTAGTCGTGGCCGTTGATGCTGACGACGATAGCGTCGCCGAGCTTGGCGTCACCGCCGACGGTGCCGGTCACGGCGATGGTGGCCGCCGTGGATTCGGCGAGATTGATGATGCCGTCGCCGGCGAAATTGGCGTCGAGCGCGATGGTCGGGCTGGGCGGCGCGGTATCGACGGCGTAGGTCAGGCTGGTTTCTACGGTGGCGCTGTTGCCGGCCTGGTCGGTGGCGGTGACCTTGGCCTCGATGGTGTGGTCGGCGTCGGCCTTGAGTTCTGCCCCCGGCACATCGACGCTGAAACCGAGGGTGGTCGCGTTGCGCTGGATGACGGTGGTCGTGTAGTCCTTGCCGTTGATCGTGGCGACGACCGTGTCGCCGAGCTTGACGTCGCCGCCGACGGTACCGGTCACGGCAATCGCGGCCGCAGTCGATTCGGCGAGATTGATGATGCCGTCGCCGGCGAAGTTGGCGTCGAGTGCGATGGTCGGGCTGGGCGGCGTGGTGTCGACGGCGTAGGTCAGGCTGGTGTCGACGGTAGCGCTGTTGCCGGCCTGGTCGGTGGCGGTGACCTTCGCTTCGATGGTCTGGTTGGCGTCGGCCTTGAGCTCGGCACCCGGCACATCGACGCTGAAGCCGAGCGTCGTCGCATTGCGCTGGATGACGCTGGTCGTGTAGTCCTTGCCGTTGATCGTGACGACGACCGTGTCGCCGAGCTTGGCGTCGCCGCCGACGGTGCCGGTCACGGCAATCGCAGCGGCGGTGGATTCGGCGAGATTGATGATGCCGTCGCCGGCGAAATTGGCGTCGAGTGCGATGGTCGGGCTGGGCGGCGTGGTGTCGACGGCGTAGGTCAGGCTGGTGTTGTTGCTGATCTGGTTGCCGGCGCCATCGCTGGTCGTGATGCGCGCATCAATGGTGTGGTCGGTATCGGCCTTGAGATCGGCGCCCGGGACATTGACGCTGAAGCCGAGCGTCGTCGCATTGCGCTGGATGACGCTGGTCGTGTAGTCCTTGCCATTGACGCTAACGACGACGCTGTCGCCGAGCTTGACATCGCCGCCGACGGTGCCGGTGACGGCAATCGCGGTCGCGGTGGATTCAGCGAGATTGATGATACCGTCGCCGGCGAAGTTGGCGTCGAGCGCGATGGTCGCTTTCGGCAGGTCGGTCGCCAGGCGGTAATCCTGGGTGTCGAAGGCGGTAGCGCTGTTGCCGGCGGCGTCGGTCGTCGTCACCTTGGCGTCGACGATACGGTCGCCGTCGGCGGCGAGATCGGCGCCCGGGACATCGACCGAGAACTTGCCGCCGGCGAGAACGGAGCCGGTAAAGTTCTTGCCATTGACGGTCACGGTCACCGTATCGCCGACATTGAAGGCGCCGCTGACGGTGCCGGTCACCGGAATCGCGGCCATCGTCGATTCGGCCTTGTTGACGATGCCGTCGCCGGCAACATTGGCGTCGAGGCTGATGGAAATGGCCGGCGGATTGGTGTTGACCGTGTAATTTTGCGTGTCGAGCGCGGTGGCGGTGTTGCCGGCGGCGTCGGTCGTCGTCACCTTGGCGTCGACGATACGGTCGCCGTCGGCGGCGAGATCGGCGCCCGGGACATCGACCGAGAACTTGCCGCCGGCGAGAACGGAGCCGGTGAAGTTCTTGCCGTTGACGGTGACGGTCACGGTATCGCCGACATTGAAGGCGCCGCTCACCGTGCCGGTCACCGGGATGGAGGTCGTGGTGGATTCGGCGAGATTGACGATGCCGTCGCCGGCAACGTTGGCGTCGAGGCTGATGGAAATGGCCGGCGGATTGGTGTTGACCGTATAGTTCTGCGTGTCGAGCGCGGTGGCGGTGTTGCCGGCGGCGTCGGTCGTCGTCACCTTGGCGTCGACGATGCGGTCGCCGTCGGCGGCGAGATCGGCGCCCGGGACATCAACCGAGAACTTGCCGCCGGCGAGAACGGAGCCGGTAAAGTTCTTGCCATTGACGGTGACGGTCACCGTATCGCCGACATTGAAGGCGCCGCTGACGGTGCCGGTCACCGGAATCGCGGCCATCGTCGATTCGGCCTTGTTGACGATGCCGTCGCCGGCAACATTGGCGTCGAGGCTGATGGAAATGGCCGGCGGATTGGTGTTGACCGTGTAATTTTGCGTGTCGAGCGCGGTGGCGGTGTTGCCGGCGGCGTCGGTCGTCGTCACCTTGGCGTCGACGATGCGGTCGCCGTCGGCGGCGAGATCGGCGCCCGGGACATCAACCGAGAACTTGCCGCCGGGGAGAACGGAGCCGGTAAAGTTCTTGCCATTGACGGTCACGGTCACCGTCTCGCCGACATTGAAGGCGCCGCTGACGGTGCCGGTCACCGGAATCGCGGCCATCGTCGATTCGGCCTTGTTGACGATGCCGTCGCCGGCAACATTGGCGTCGAGGCTGATGGAAATGGCCGGCGGATTGGTGTTGACCGTGTAATTTTGCGTGTCGAGCGCGGTGGCGGTGTTGCCGGCGGCGTCGGTCGTCGTCACCTTGGCGTCGACGATACGGTCGCCGTCGGCGGCGAGATCGGCGCCCGGGACATCGACCGAGAACTTGCCGCCGGCGAGAACGGAGCCGGTGAAGTTCTTGCCGTTGACGGTGACGGTCACGGTATCGCCGACATTGAAGGCGCCGCTCACCGTGCCGGTCACCGGGATGGAGGTCGCGGTGGATTCGGCGAGATTGACGATGCCGTCGCCGGCAACGTTGGCGTCGAGGCTGATGGAAATGGCCGGCGGATTGGTGTTGACCGTATAGTTCTGTGTGTCGAGCGCGGTGGCGGTGTTGCCGGCGGCGTCGGTCGTCGTCACCTTGGCGTCGACGATGCGGTCGCCGTCGGCGGCGAGATCGGCGCCCGGGACATCGACCGAGAACTTGCCGCCGGCGAGAACGGAGCCGGTGAAGTTCTTGCCGTTGACGGTGACGGTCACGGTGTCGCCGACATTGAAGGCACCGCTTACCGTGCCGGTCACCGGGATGGAGGCCGCGGTGGATTCGGCGAGATTGACGATGCCGTCGCCGGCAACGTTGGCGTCGAGGCTGATCGCAATCGCGGGTGGCGTCGTGTTGACCGTGTAGTTTTGCGTGTCGAGCGCGGTCGCAGTGTTGCCGGCGGCGTCGGTCGTCGTCACCTTGGCGTCGACGATACGGTCACCGTCGGCGGCGAGATCGGCGCCGGGCACGTTGATCGAGAACCTGCCGCCGGCGAGGACGGTACCGGTGAATTCCTTGCCGTTGACGGTGACGGTCACGGTGTCGCCGACATTGAAGGCGCCGCTGACGGTGCCGGTGACCGGAATGGCGGCGGCTGTCGACTCGGTCTTGTTGACGATGCCGTCGCCGGCAACGTTGGCGTCGAGGCTGATCGCAATCGCGGGTGGCGTCGTGTTGACCGTGTAGTTTTGCGTGTCGAGCGCGGTCGCAGTGTTGCCGGCGGCGTCGGTCGTCGTCACCTTGGCGTCGACGATACGGTCACCGTCGGCGGCGAGATCGGCGCCGGGCACGTTGATCGAGAACCTGCCGCCGGCGAGGACGGTACCGGTGAATTCCTTGCCGTTGACGGTGACGGTCACGGTGTCGCCGACATTGAAGGCGCCGCTGACGGTGCCGGTGACCGGAATGGCGGCGGCTGTCGACTCGGTCTTGTTGACGATGCCGTCGCCGGCAACGTTGGCGTCGAGGCTGATCGCAATCGCGGGCGGCGTCGTGTTGACCGTGTAATTCTCGACGGCTTGGGCGGTACCGATATTGCCGGCCGCGTCGCTGGTGGTGACCACGACTTCGACGATATGGTCGAAGTCGGCGGTGAGGTCGGCGCCGGAAACGTCGACCGAGAACTTGCCGCCGGCCTGCACGCTAGTCGTGAATTCCTTGCCGTTGACGGTCACGGTCACGGTGTCGCCGACATTGAAGGCGCCGCTGACGGTGCCGGTCACGGGAATCGCGGCCGCCGTCGATTCGTTCTTGTTGACGATGTCGTCGCCGGCAATCAGGTCGATGTCCACGCTGATTTGCGGCGGTGCGACGTCGATCGCGAGATCGACCTTGGCATGCGTGACGTTGCCGGCGCTGTCGGTCTCGGTGACGTCGGCCTGGTCACTGGTGTTGTTCGGGATGTTCTGGCTCGGCGTGACGCTCCAGGTGCCGTCGGCCTTGACCGTGGTGCTCAGGGTTTCGCCGGTACCGGGCATGACGACGACGATGCTCGAGCCGGGCTCGCCGGTGCCGGAGATGGTCGGCGTTTGGTCGTTGGTGATGCCGTCGCCCTTGGTGCCGCTGTCGGAGGCGGGGTCGAGCTGCGCGCTCAGGGTCGGGGCGATGCTGTCCACCGAGCCGCTGTCGCTGCCGCTGCCGGTATTGCCGGCGGCATCGACGCCGCTGGCGACGACTGTATAGTTGCCCTGGCCGAGCGGGGCGGGGACGTCGACGGCGAAACTGCCATCGCCCTTGACCGTGGTGCTCACTGTCTGCACCAGGCCAGCGCTGTCGGTGATGCTCAGGGTGATGACGCTGCCCGGTACCAGTTCGGTCTGGCCGGTGATGGTCGGCGTGGTGTCGTTGGTGTTGTCGGGTGCATCGACGGTCAGCGCGAAGGTCGAGGTCAGGATCGGGGCGCCGCTGCCAGCCAGGTTGCCGCTCCGGTTACCCGTGGCGTCGAATTGATAGCCGCTTGCTCCGCCCACGGTTTCGGCGATGCGCAGCAGTTCGACAAAGGTATGGCCTTCATTGCCGCTACCGGAGACACCGCCTGCGGCTGGTGCGTCTTCGTCGAGTAGCGTATCGAGGTTGCTGCCGCTGCTCAATGCCTTGGCGATTTTCTGAAAACCCTTCTTGTTAATGCTGAGCGCGCTGTCGGTGGCATCCGGCTTGTTCATGGCGGCTACTTCGCTATCGAGTTTGGCTGGTAGTCCCGGCCGCACGGCAAGATCACGACCGTCGGCTAGCTTCAGCATAGCTTCCGAACCGTCAGTTGCACTGACGGTTTCACCTTCGCGGATGACATCGCCCGTCTTGAGGCGGCGGGTGTTGCCGGCGCTGTCGCGGGCAAAGGCTGCACCAGTGAGGGAAGTCACTCTTGCGATGATTTGAGCTTGGGCCATCTTGATACTCCAGACACTGAATTGATATTGGGAAGGCTATGCAGCATTGACCGATGTGGTTTGCATCGGATGTTGCGTACAGTCTTCGAATCTGTTCTGCCGGGTTTTCCGGCTCATGCAGGCAACTGTGCCAAGCCGGCAAATGCTGGTCGGGCGAGTCGGATATGAAACTGTTGCGTCGGCAAGGAGGTCTTTGAACATTTTTTCCGTTTTATTGCGTGGTTCTATGCTTGTGTTTTCATTTTATCCAAATAAATCATAAAAACCACCGGCTTAGCGGGGAATGTTTTCTTCTTCATCATTTTTTTTTCGCTTTATCGATGCTTTGCTTTTTATATAACCGATAAAAAACAGGTTGTTAGGAGCTGTTTCCAGACTTGTTTTCGTGTGTTCGTGAAAAATTGTTATTTGTTCACATTTGTTGCGTTTCAAGCTGATTTGTCGGCCTGGCGGTGCCGCTCGTAAGCTTGTGCCTGCGCGGGCTTGCCTGCTTCGGGGGGGGCGATGGACAATCGGTCTTCGTTCCGTCGGCGCCCGTGTTGGCGGGAGAACCGATTGGAGTATGCGTATGACTGGGTCTGACCTTCCTGCCGTTTTTGCCTCTTTGCAGCCGTCGACCGTCTGGCGGCATTTTGCGCAGCTCTGCGCGATTCCTCGCGCCTCGAAGGCAGAGGCTGCACTGCGTGCCGAACTGTGGGCATGGGCGGCGGCGCGTGGCCTGGCGACGACGGTCGATGCGGTCGGCAACCTGCTTATTTGCAAGCCAGCCAGTGCTGGCTGCGCTCATGCGCCGGGCATCGTCTTGCAGGCGCATCTCGACATGGTTTGCCAGAAGAACGCCGAAACAGTGCACGATTTTGCGCGCGACCCGATTGCGCCCGTTCTGCGCGATGGCTGGTTGCTTGCCGAGGGCACGACCCTGGGTGCCGACAACGGGATCGGCGTTGCGCTGATGCTGGCTGTGCTGGAGGATGCGGAGATCGTGCATGGCCCGCTCGAAGCCTTGTTCACGGTCGATGAAGAGGCCGGCATGGGCGGAGCGCGCGGCCTGGCGCCCGATTTGCTGCAGGGCAGTCTGATGCTCAATCTCGATACCGAGGAATGGGGCGAGTTCTATCTCGGCTGTGCCGGCGGGCTCGATGTCAATGTCGCACGAGCCGGGCTGCCGGCGCCGTTGCCGGCAGGCTGGGAAGGTTGGCGTATCGAACTGGGTGGTCTGCGCGGCGGCCATTCCGGGGTCAATATCCATGAAGGGCGTGGCAACGCGATCAAGCTGCTGGTGCGCGTGCTGCGCGAGCTTGAGCAGGAATTCCCGCTGCGGCTGGCCAGTCTGTCGGGCGGTACGGCGCGCAATGCGCTGCCGCGCGAAGCGGTGGCAATTCTGGCGCTGCCAGTTGGGAAACTGGTAGCGCTCGAAGCCTGTCTGGGCGAAATCGAGGCGGAGCTGCGCCAGGAGTTGTGCGGCGTTGATGATGGCGTTTGCCTGAGTCTGGTCGCTTGCGATGTCGTAGAACTGCTGGCGCCGGCCGAGCAGACGGTCTGGCTGGCTTCGCTGCATGCTGCGCCGAATGGCGTGCGCCGGATGAGCCGGGCCTTGCCTGGCGTGGTCGAGACTTCGAACAATCTCGGCATGATCGATGTGCAGCCGGCCGGCGGCAGTTGCAATTTCATGCTGCGTTCGCTGCAGGATAGCGGCAGCCTGGCGCTGGCCGCGGAGATCAATAGCCTTTTTGCCCTTTCCGGCACGTCGACCGAACAGAGCGACTATTACCCGGGCTGGACGCCAAACCCGGCTTCGCCGCTGCTCGCGCTGTGTCAGCAGGTCTATCGCCGCGAGTTCGAGGCCGAATCGAGCGTTCAGGTGATCCACGCCGGACTGGAATGCGGCATTATCGGCGCCAAATATCCAGGGCTGGACATCGTTTCCTTCGGCCCGACCATTCGCGGCGCGCACGCGCCGGGCGAGGCGGTCGAGGTGATTGCGGTCGAGCGTTGCTGGCACTTGTTGCGGGCCATCCTGGCCGGTGCTACGTGTATGCCGAGTTTGAATTAGCCGGATATCGGGGAACTGGCTTGGCTCTTCGCGCAGGTGCGGCAAACTCTGTAGGAGTGCTTTCATGGGAAACCTATTATCGTAAGGGCTCACTGCAGCTTGTTGCGCAGGATCTCCAGATAGTGGCGGGGGGAGAGCAGTGCCTGCGCGGCCCAGCCGATTAGCCGATAGTTGGTTTCCTGGAAAAAGCGTTCGAGCCGGCGCTGAACTGCATTGGCCTGGGCTTCTGTGTAGGTCTGTTCATCACTGCGTCCGTGTTGTCGGCGGGCGCGGTGTAGCATCAGGGCTTCATCCGCCTCTTTCTCCGCTTGTCGGGCAATGTCCAGTGAGCGGCGAGCTTGGGCGAATTCCGCCAAGGCTTGCTTTTTTGCGTTCAGGAGTCCAAGGCGGGTTTCTTTCAGTTGCGCTTCGGCTTCGCGTAGTTCTGCCTGTGCCGTCTGCAGTGCGGTCGTTTCTCCGGTAAAGGGGGGTAGATGTTGCTGAACCAGCAGGCCAAAGGAGTAACTGTTGGCTTTGGTGGCATCAACGGCATTGCTGGCACTGGCATTGTCGCGTCCCGACCAGTTGTAATTGCCAACCAGATCGACCTTGGGCAGGAACATGCCGCGTGCTGCACTAATCTTGTTGCGCGCAGCTTCGACGCGCTGCTGCGCGGCGCGCAAGGCAGGATGTTCGGCGAGTGTCTCGTCGGTACTTGGCGTCGCCTTTATTTCTGGCAGTGCAGGGGGGGGGGGGAGGCTGTCGGCGGCCTGTAGGCGCTCCTTTTCCGGTAACTCAAGGCCGATACTGACGGCTAGTTGGCCGGCCTTGCTTTCCAGCGTGGTTAGTTGTTGCAGGGCTTGTTGGTGCCGCTTGCCCGATTGCAGGCGGGCATTGCCGATGTCGAGACGACTCGCGATGCCGCGTTGGTAAGCCTTTTGGGTAGCCTCTTCGAGGCTGACATAGAGTTCTTCGAGATAAAGAAGGCTGCGATACTCTTCCTGCGCCTTGAGTAGGGCTGCATAGTCTTCAAGTACCTTGGAAAACTGCTTGACTTTTAGGTTTTCGTAGTCTTCGTGGGCAGCTTTCAGTTCCGAGTCGGCGGCCCGGTATCCTGCCTCTTGGCGTCCCCCCGAATAAAGGTTCAGGCTGCTTGAGAGCGCGGCGTAGGTGCCGTAGAAGGCGCTTTCCGATTGAACTACAGTACTGCCGATCAATGTGGCTTGTTTGCCCTCGTTGACATAGCGGGAGAATTGCATGGATAGGTCGAACTGTGGCAGAAAGGCACCGGACGCTCCGGCACGAGCAGCTTTTGCCTTGTCTACCGTGCCAATACCACGCTCCAGTACCGGAGAACTGAAGGCGGTGTGTTCTAGTGCCTGGTACAGGTTAAGTGCTCTCTCTTGAACGAGGGGGCGGGAGGCTGCTCCTGGGATATGTCCGTCTTCCGCTTTGGATGCGCTTGTTTCTGTGGATCCGGCGAGCGATATAGCCATGCTAAGCACCAACCGTCCGTCGGCATCGGCCACGCGACCGGGTAAAGTATTGTGCGTGCGACTGCCTGGCTGCGCAGCAACATCAAGTTGGCAGAGCACCAGGCAGGCACACGCAATCCTCGCCAGATACAGCGAGTTTGTCGGGTAATCGGTTCGAGACAAAGAAAAGAATCAGTAAATGGTCGCTGAATTGATTGTCAGGGCTGTGCCGAGTGCGGAACTGGCAACCCCGGCCTGAACGAATTCAAGAGCTTTGAGAGGCAGGTGTGCCGAGAAATCGGCCATGCTATTCGCCACCGTGTTGCCTCGCTGGGTGAGCAATGATGCGAGGTTGTCAGCGCTGCTTTGCGCCGGGTCGGAGCTTTTTTCGGCAAACTCCGCCATGATCTGAGCGAGACCTGGGTTATGCGTCTGGGTGGCAGTAATTGTTGTGGTCCCATTGCTGTGAGTGGTCACTGTGACGTTGTTGTCGCTCAGGCCAGTATTGTTCTGGACTAGCAGGTTGAGAGTCGCGGCACTACCCAGGATGCTACCTAGGGCGGCATTTGAACTGTCGGTAAGATCGGAGTCGATTTGCCAGGATTGCATGCTGCCTTGATACTGGATAATGGCATCTAGTTGGCCATCTGCAATCAGGGTTGTATGTGTACTCGATATTCCGGCCTGGCTGATCTGGCGCAATAGTTCGGTGTTTTGGTCAAGCGTTGAGAGGGGGGGGCTCAGGTTGGTCAAAGCAGTATTGATAAGTTCCATGATTGCCTCGTTGGTTCAATGACAGCGGTGCGTGCTTTTGGGGCCAGATGTGCTTGTCTGGCGGTCTTGTCGTCAGGTGTGATTGATGGTCAGAAGAGTGGTGCCGAAGGAGGATGTCGAATAGCTCAGGTCGTAAGTCGTGAGATTGATCAAGGCCGATTCCATTCCCTCTCCGGTCTGCTGCATGAATAGGCTGATGTCTTTGCCCAAGCCACTGACCTGCGGCGCCAGTACTTCGCTGACGTAGTGCATCATGACAAGGGCACCCGGTTCATGCGAAACCTGCTGGACTACGCTGGAAACGGTCCCGTCCTGACGGTAATTGGTGGTCACGGTGGTCACGGTCAGATCGGCCAAGTCCTTGCTGAGTTGGCTCAGCGCTTGGGCGCTGTCCACCAAGCTTGTTTCCACCAGTTCGTTGGTTCCTGCCAGTGCTGTGTCAAACAGACTGTTGGCTTCATCAGCGGCGCTGTCGATGAATGTTTCGACGGGGGCGGGTACTGCAGTCGGTGCACTTGTGCTGTCATTGGTAATTGCTTGCATGGCAGTATCGCTTGTACTGTTTCCGGCTGAGGTCAGGGTCTGAGTCAAGCCACCGAGAAGGTCGCCGAGAAAATTGGTCAGTGAACCAAGTAAGTCGCCTAATGCGCTCAATAATCCGCTTAGCATTCGCAGTGCATCCAAAAAATCGATCGGAAAATCTGGAAAAGGCCCGATCCGTTGGATCGGGCCTCCGTTTCTCTCGCCCGAGGGGTTACAGGGATGAGTTGGCCAGCAGACCGGCAGTACCGAGGCTAGCTGCGATCTGACCACCCAAGGCGGAAGTCAGGCCGGGCAGAGCGTCCGGCAGATGTGAGCCGAGGTTGGCCATGGCTTGTCCAGCACCATTGCCGACACCGGTCATCAGGCCGGCGATTCCTTGACCGATACCTTCCATCAAGGGGCCCAGCGTATTGCTGGCGTAAGCGGTCATGATGGCAGCACCACCATTGTGGCTAACCGCCTGAGTGTCTTGCAGCAGGTGGCCGGAAGCATCGTAAGTTTTTGCCGAGGATGCTTCTGTAAAGGAAATGGCAGTCGAGGCTACGCTGTTCATGGCTTCGGCGCTGCCCTGCATGGCGCTTTCTTCCAAGGCGGTTACACCCTCGAAGGTCGTTTGCAGCGTGGTGTTAACCATGGTGGTCATACCATCAAGCACGCTATTGACCAGCGTATTGGCGTTGGTTGCGGAAACGTTGCTCAGTGCGGACGAGTTGGCAGCAGTAGAGCTGAGGATCGAGTTGATGTCGTCAGCAGAAGTGCCGCTGCCAAACAAAGAGTCCAAAAGTCCCATTAGTATTTCTCCTTGGTAATTGATAGATGCAGGCTAAACAGAATTCCGTTCCCCGGTAGTCTGCAACCCTGGGTCCGGTGTGCGCCCCGAAAAGCTGCACCATATTAATTAGCAATAGCCATGCCAGATGATCGATTGCTTCGATTAAAATGAAAATTCCATATTGCTCAGTGGCTTATCTCGGACTGGGTCGGCAAGTAATGCGGGTGATCTGTTTTGTGTTACGGAACAAAGGGGAACAAGAGGCTGGTGTTACGTAACGTCGGGAGTCCAAAATGCCTTTGTTGGAGGTGTTTGCCGGAGGTTCGGACAGGCTACCTGCCGCAGAAGCGACTTATGCAGAGTGGAATTGCCCGGTCGCAAGGTTTATCGAATTGACAGACTCTCGCTGAGATTCTTCAGCAGGGGAGACAGAAAAAAATCGATGATGCGACGCTCTCCAGTCTTTACATCGACGCTGGCCGACATTCCTGGGCGCATTTGCATTTTTTTGCCGGCATAAGACAGGAATGTTTGTTCCGATTCGATCCAGGCGCGGTAATAGAGGCCTTGTTTGGCATCGCTTTCAGCATCTGGGCTGATCCAGGTGAGGCGTCCCGGCAAGATGCCGTACTGCATGAAGGGGAAAGCGTCGACCTTGATTTCGACGGATTGCCCGACTTTGACGAAGCCAGCATCTTGGTTCGCGACGCGGATTTCGACAATCAATGGTGCTAACTCAGGAACGATGGTCACCACATCCTGTTTTGGTGAAACTACTTCGCCTAGTGAGGCTACATTGACTGCCTGGACGATGCCGTCCACTGGGGCCCGCAGGCGCTGTGCGGCCAGTTCGTGTGAAACCTTGCTCCGACTTTCTTCCAGGGCGTAGCCCTGCTGCTGGGTGTTTTCCATCTGCTCAAGCAGGCGCAGGCGGCGTTCGGACTCGAGCCGGGCCAATGTTTCCCGGGCAGAAGTCAGGTGGGCACGCAGGGTCTCCTGCTTTTCGCGCAGCGATTCGAGCTCACCATGCTGGCCTAATCGATCACGCTCTGCCTGCAGGTATTCGTTGCGGGCGATGGCACCCATCTCGGCCAGGATTTTCGAGTTGGCTACCTGTTCGTCTGCAATGTTTACACTGTGTTCCTTGTGGGAGAGTAGTGCGGCTCCGGCGGCGAGTTCGGCTGCTGCTTCCTGTGTCGAGGCTTTGGCGATGCGCAACTGGCTGTGGTAAGCATCCATTTCTGCTCGCCATAGATTGCGCTGTGTGGCATCGCTTTCATCGGCGGTACTTGGGTCCGGCTTGTGGCCAGCCAGTTGTTCACGCAGCCGTCGCTGCCTGAATTCGTTTTGTACGATGTTTTTCTGGACGGCGATTTCGCTTGCTTCTAGAGGTTCGGTGTCGAGTTCGATCAAGGTGTCGCCAGCCTTTACCTGTTCGCCAACCTTGACCCGAATGGCTTTGACTACGCCGATCTGCAAGGGTTGGACCACTTGTAGTCGTCCATCCGGGATAAATCGCCCACCGGCTGTTGCAACCACGTTGATATGGCCGAAGTAGCTCCACAGCAGAGCGATGAGCAGGAGCAGGAGTAGCGACCAGAGGACCAGTCGCTTGTGCGGCGACGGCGGTATGTCCTGGATTTCCAGTAATGGTGGCAAAAAATCTTGTTCGAGGCGTTGCAGGGCCCGAACTCGTTGTTGTTCACGCCGTCTCTGATAAGCCAGGCGGAGTCGTGCAGGCCATCCGGTGGTAATTTGCCGAATCGACTTCATTGCAGGTTGTCCTCGTTGCAAAGAGAAGCGTAGATGCCGCCCTGCGCGAGCAATTCCTCATGGTTGCCGCGTTCGGCAACTTGGCCGTCATCCATAACCAGAATGATGTCGGCGTGACGAATCGCCGACAGACGGTGAGCGACCATGAAAACGGTGCGGCCGGCTGAAATACGTCCGAGATTAGCCTGGATGATGCGTTCAGACTGGTAATCGAGGGCGCTAGTCGCCTCATCGAAAATGAGGATGCGTGGATTGGTGAGTAGGGCGCGAGCGATGGCGATGCGTTGCCGCTGGCCGCCGGACAGTGATGAGCCGCGTTCGCCGACCAAAGTGTCATAGCCATCGGGTAGCTTGGCGATGAACTCGTCGGCTCCGGCCAGGGTTGCCACTTCGCGTATCCGTTCCAGCGCAATGTCGGGAATATGGATGGCGATGTTTTCACGAATGCTGCCGTTGAACAGGTAGTTTTCCTGCAATACGACGCCAATCTGACGACGTAGCCAGACTGGGTCGAGTTCTTTGAGGTCGATGCCGTCAAGCAGGATGTTGCCGTTATCGGGTAGATACAGTCGCTGCAACAGCTTGGCCAAGGTACTTTTGCCCGAGCCGCTACGGCCGACAATGCCGACAAAGGTGCCTGGCGCCACCTCGAGATTGATGTCGCGCACGACTGGCGGTGCATCGTGGCGGTAGCCAAAACGCAGCATTTGCAGACTGACTTGACCACGCAAGGGCGGCAGGTTGCTGCGAGCGGTGTTCAGGATGGGTTCGGCGGGGGTATTCATCAAGTCACCGAGGCGCTGGATGGAAACTCCAACCTGTTGAAAATGTTGCCAAGTTTGTACCATGCGAAGTACCGGTCCGGTGACCTGGCCTGCGATCATCTGGAAGGCGATCAGTTGCCCGACGGTTATCTCGCCGTCCAGCGCCAGGTTGACGCCGTACCAGAGTAGCAGCAGGGTAATCAGGCGTTGTACGGCCTGACCAAGCGAACCGACCACGCCGGCAAGCAGTTCGGTGCGGTAGGAGGCGGTGACGTAGCGCGCGAGCAGACTTTCCCAGCGTCGGTGCATCTGGTTTTCCAAGGCCATGGCTTTGACCGTCAGAATGCCGGTGATGGCCTCAACCAAGAAGGATTGGTATTCGGCTCCGCGGTCGAAGCGCTCCGAAAGCCGTCGGCGTAGGGCAGGAAAGGAAATCAGCGAAAGGCCAGCCAGCAGAGGCAGGGTGCCCAGGACCATCACGGTTAGCTGGACGCTGTAAAGCAGCATGACAAAGACGAACACTCCGAGAAAGAGAGTGTCGATGAGTGCCATCATGCTGGAGCCGGTGAGAAACTGTCGAATGCTCTCCAGTTCTCGCACGCGGGCCACGGTGTCGCCTACCCTGCGTTCCTCGAAGTAGCGTAGCGGAATGTGCAGCAAGTGGTTGAACAATCGGGAGCTCAGGGTGACATCGATGCGGTTCGTGGTGTGGGTCAGCAACTGCACCTTCAGGATATTCAGCACGCCCTCGAAGACCACCACTAGCAGCATTCCGAAAGCCAGGACATTGAGGGTTGAAACCGAGCGGTGCACTAGCACCTTGTCGATGACGAGTTGCGTGAACAGTGGTGTGGCGAGCGCGAAAAGCTGGATGACGAAAGCGGCCAGTGCCACTTCCAGCAACACTTTGCGATATTTTTTGACGACAGGCAGAAACCAGGCCAGGCCGAAACGACGGTTGGGGTCATCCCAGCTTAGGCGGGGCTTGAGCAATACTAGGCGTCCCGTCCAGATGCTTTCGAACTGGGGTTGGGTGGCAAGCAACGGTTGCCCCTTGCGCGGTTCCACCAGTACGACACGGTCTGCTTCGACGCGTGCTACGACAAGGAAGTCGCCATTGCTAAGCTCGGCTATGACAGGGAAGGTCTGGCGCTTGAGATCGCTCCAAGTGAAGGAGGCAACCTGCACTCTGAATTCCCGGTGGCGCGCAATGAGTTGGAGATCTGCTGCGCTGACCGGGCGCTGCTCGAAGCCCTCGCTAACGGCCAGTAGTTCAGGATCGCATGGTCTCAGGTGAAAAGCGGAAATCAGGCAAAAGGCATAGATTCCCGAGTGGGCGCGCATTTCGGGCGAGGCTTTTGCGGCTGCTTCCGCTTCGCCTTTGGTCAGTTGTGCTTGTGCGGTGTTTTCGGTTTTTTCGGTGGTTTCAGGTACCTCCTGAGAGTCGTTAGCAGCCAAAATTATCCCCGTCATTCTTGTTCAGGATCAGGTGTTCATAGAGGCGGTATTTGCGCATTTTTTCCCACAGCACCTTGCGGCTGATACCCAGTGCAGCAGCCGTGACCTGGCGCTGCCAGCCGTGGGCTTCAAGTTGGGATAGAACGCGTTCACGCTCGTTGATGTCGCGGGAAGACCAGTCACGGGCAGGCGATTGAGTGGTGTCGACAGTCTCGTTTCGGTGGCGCTGCAGGATGGGCAGTAACTGCTTGGCATTCCACTCGCCGGTTGCGTGGTGGGTGATGGCAATACGTTCCGCAAGGTTGATCAGTTCTCGGACATTGCCCTGATAGCGCAACTGAGACAGTTCTACCAGCAGCCATTCAGGGGGGGGGGTGAAAGGGTGATTGTTGCGTTCGGCCACCTGTTTGAGTACCGACTCGAAGATGGCTCGCTTGTCTTGCGCGCCGCGTTCTTCAAGGTTGGGGAGACGGAACAACAGCACGGCAACGCGGAAATAAAGGTCGGCGCGAAAGCTACCTTGTTCTGCCATCTGGCGCAGGTCGCGGTTGGTGGCTGCAACCAGGCGAAAATCGACTGCAAGCGGGGCGTGCGAACCAAGTCGGGTGACCGTACGTTGTTCGAGGACGCGCAGCAATTTGACTTGCTGATGGATGGGGAGTTCGCCTAGTTCATCGAGAAACAGGGTTCCTCCATGAGCCTGTTCCAGATAGCCGGCATGGTTGCTCGTGGCGCCCGTGAAGGCGCCCTTCATATGTCCAAAGAATTCGGATTCGAAAAGTCCGTCTGGGATGGCACCACAGTTGACCGAGACGAAAGGACCCCGGTTACGCTTTTCGTTGCCCCGGTGCAACGCATAGGCGATCAGTTCCTTACCGGTGCCAGTTTCTCCCTGGATTAGCGCGTTGGCCTCGCTGTTGGCGTAGAGCGCCACTTCTTCCAGTAGATTGTGCATCACTTTTGATCGGGCCACGATGCCACGAACCGGGAGGTTTTCGACCGTGGTGTGTCCTTTGAATACTATTTGCCGCGACAAATCCATTTATTTCCCCGGCCGTGTTTCGTTTGCGGTTGGATCGGCTGTCGCAATATGAAACAGGGTTCCAACTCCATCAATGTGCGTACCACATGACTTGTCACTATCGTTTATCTGTATTTTCATCACATTTTTGTGGTTGATGTATTAATTTAATTATATTTTGTTTTATCTCAAATGGGAGAGGCTTGTTTCATTTGTCGCGTCATGGTTTGTCCAAAATCTTGCTGAAAATGTGCTATTTGTTGTCGTTTCGTGGCGACATTCCGTGGTTTTGTGGTTTTTAAGTTAAAAAAACTGACAATTTGATAGCTAATTGTGACGTTTGGTTGTTTTGTTCGTATTGCTCATTTTTTCAAATAAAATGACATTGGTATATATGTTGGGTGGCTGAGATGGCTGCTCTATCTGCGATAGTGTCCGGCAGGTGAAGATTTGTCGTGAAATGTTGCCTGTCATCCGACCTTGTCGATGAAGGTGGCTGCCATGCCTGCGTTGGTATCAATCAGGTGTCTGAGAAAAGCGACAAGTTTTTAATTTTTACAATTGAGTGATGGTGCTGAGTGAAGGTGGTGCGTACCGTGAGTTTGTTAATATGACAAAAGTGAATTATTTAAAAAAATTGATTATTGATATGCTATGGCGGTTTCTAAATTGGAAGGTGAGTGCCGTGATGCTGCGAATTGAACTCGCCAGGCAGAGTCGCCTCTGCGATTTCGGACGGCAGGACAACTGATAGCCTTGCTCAACCCACGGCCGCATAGTGGCTTGATTGAGGAGCAAGGGCATGACAAGAAGGAAATGGTGGAATCACTCGCCGGAGTTCAAGACCGAGGTGGCGATTGCCACCTCGCGAGGCGACAAGACGCAGGTCGAGTTGGTCCAGCAGTTTGATCTCCATCCCAACCGGATCATGGACTGGGAAATACAGTTACTGGAGCGCTCGTCGCAAGTCTTCGGCAACAGCGGGGCCAAAGCTGACTCACCAGACACCGCGGCGATGTGGCTGATCGCTCTTCGCCAGCGCGGGACTCCACCTTGCCGCTGCAGCACATCCGCCACGTGTTTCTTGCAAACGCCTTGCGGCCGGCAGAGCGATTAGGTTGCTAACGTTGCAATCTGCTGTTTACAATAGATTTATTTTGAAATTCGCACCCGAAACACAATGATGTGGGTAAAGCTCCGGGCACAGTCAGGGGTGATTTAGCCGACGATAAATTGGTTTGCAGCAGATAGATTCAACTGGCTCTTTAAATCATCAAGGGAAATCCCCCGGCTATGCCGGGGTGGCAGTAGAAGTTTGACTTTTACGGGAGCCCATCGATGAAACTTCCAGAGTGAGCCGCCAAGCACACTCGATAAAGGGAATTTTACGATGGACGAGTTTGAGAGCCTAAGTCACAGTCGGTGGGAGTGTAAATACCATGTGGTGTTCATTCCGAAGTGCCGGAGGAAGACGGTGTATGCGAGGTTGCGTGCGCACCTTGGGGAGATTTTTCGGCAGTTGGCGCAGCGTAAGGAGTGCCGGATTTTGGAAGGGCTCCTGATGTCAGATCAAGTTCACATGTTGATTGCGATCCCGCCGAAGTATGTGGTGTCACAGGTGGTGGGGTATATGAAGGGTAAGAGTGCGATCCACATAGCCCGAGTGTACGGGGAGCGAAAGCGCAACTTTGTTGGTTAGCACTTCTGGGCTAGAGGATATTTCGTGTCGACGGTTGGGCGAGATCAAGAGAAGGACGAGTGTTTGGATCAGTTCAATCTCGTGTGGCCGATTGGGTGCCAGTGGATGGCGCCAAGAACTCGGGGCCGCGTTAGCGTCCCCGCATAGCCGCTGTGAGCGGCTCACATAATGAAGTCCCCCGGTTCTGCCGGGGGATTGTTGCTTCAGCGGCCGCGCAGCGCCTCGCGGCGGGCCAGGCCGAGCTTGGTCGAGCGTTCCATCTTTTGCACGAAGGCCGGGAAGTCGAGGCCGAACTTGGCGCGCAGTTCCTTGGCGTAGTTGTGCAGCCAGCGCCAGCGCGGCTCGAAGTAGAGTTCGCGGAAAGCGTAAAGCACATGGTTGCCGTCGTCGGGCACCGAGATGACGATGACCTGGTCGTCGAAGACGTGCATCGCCTCGCCGATCAGGCCGGCGTAGGTTTCCTTCTCGCCGGCCAGGTTGATGACCAGTACGCCGTTGCCGGCCAGCTTGGCGTAGGCGTTTTCGAAAAACTCGCGGTTGGCCAGGCTGGGCGCGAAACCGGTCTTGTCGAAGGCGTCGACCAGTAGCACGTCGATGCCCTTTTCGGCGTTTTCGATGAATTCGGCGCCATCCGCCTCGATGATCTGCAGGCGTTCGTCGTCGGCCGGCACGGCAAAGGCGTCGCGCAGGGCGATCACGTCGGGATTCAACTCGACCGCGGTCAGGTGCGTGCCGGGCATGCGCTGGTAGCAGAACTTGATCAGCGAGCCGCCGCCCAGACCGATCAGCACGATGCGTTTCGGGCGCGGCTGGAAAAGCAGAAATGCCATCATTTTCTGCGTGTACCGCAAGGCGAGGTCGTGCGGCGCCTTGAGCGACATTTCGCTCTGCATCAGGCGCACGTTGAAGTACAGGAAGCGTGACTTGCCGTTGTCGATGACGAAGGGCTTCGGGTAGCTCTCGTCGAGCAACTGGGCGCGCAACTCGCCTTCGCGCGCCCAGCCCGGTTCGAGCATGAGCACGGTGCCCGTTTCGATCTCGAACGGGCTGGGTATTTCGAAAAGCTTGCTCAAGCTGCCTGCTTATTCCGGCAGGTCTTCGGCGCGCAGCAGGAAGACGTATTCGTCGCCGGCTTCGGTGTCGAGCCAGATGAAGGGCAGGTTGGGGTAGGCGGCTTCGAGCGCATCGCGGTTGTGGCCGATTTCGACGACCAGGATACCGTCTTCCGTCAGGTGCTTTTTCGCTTCGGCGAGAATGATGCGCGTGAAGTCGAGACCGTCTTCGCCCGAGCCGAGCGCCAGTTCCGGCTCATGCAGATACTCCGGCGGCAGGCGGTCGACCGATTCGGCATTGACGTAGGGCGGGTTGGAGATGATCAGGTCGTAGCGCTTGCCGGCCAATTTGGTGAAGGCGTCGGACTGGATGATGTTGACCCGGTCGTTCAGGTGGTAGTCGGCGACGTTGCGCTCGGCGACGGAAATCGCGTCTTCCGAGAGGTCGACCGCATCGACGTCGGCTTCCGGGAAGGCGAGCGCGGTCAGGATGGCGAGGCAGCCGGAGCCGGTGCACAGGTCGAGTGCCGAGTGGATGGCCCACGGGTCTTCGATCCACGGCGTCAGTTGTTCCTGCAGCAGTTCGGCGATGAAGGAGCGCGGCACGATGACGCGCTCGTCAACGTAGAAACGGTGTTCGCCCAGCCAGGCTTCGTTGGTCAGGTAGGCGGCCGGCAGGCGTTCTTCGCAGCGGCGGCGGAAGACGCCGAGCAGGGTTTCGCGTTCGCCGGGCAGCAGACGGGCGTCGAGGAAGGGTTCGAGGCGGTCGAGCGGCAGGTGCAGCGTGTGCAGCGTCAGGTAGACGGCTTCGTCCCAGGCGTTGTCGCTGCCATGGCCGAAAAACAGTTGCGCGGCATTGAAGCGGCTGACCGCATAGCGGATGAAGTCGCGAATGGTGATGAGTTCGCTGCGGGCGGCGGGATCGGTCATTTTAGTTATCAGGATCGGGTTGGCAGGATCGAGTGCTTAGTTGCCGGCCAGCAGCAACTGCTCAAGAATCCGGGTGTAGATGGCGGAGAGTTGCGGCAGCGATGCGACTTCGATGTTCTCGTCGATCTTGTGGCTGGTCGCATTGACCGGGCCGATTTCCAGCATCTGCTTGCAGATCTCGGCGATGAAGCGGCCGTCGGAGGTGCCGCCGGTGGTCGACAGTTCGGTTTCAATGCCGCAGATTTCGCGGATGGCCGCAGTCGCCGCATCGGCGAGCGGACCGCGGCCGGTCAGGAAGGGGCGGGCGCCGAGCGTCCAGCTGATCTCGTAATCGAGCCTGTGCTTGTCGAGGATGGCGCACAGGCGTTGCTGCAGGCCTTCCGGCGTGCTCGCCGTCGAGAAACGGAAATTGAACTTGATTTCGAGTTGACCGGGGACGACGTTGGTCGCACCGGTGCCGGCGTGGATGTTGGAGACCTGCCAGGTAGTCGGCGGGAAATACTCGTTGCCCTGGTCCCACTCGGTCGCAGCCAGTTCGGCCAGGGCCGGGGCGGCTTCGTGAATCGGGTTGCGGCCCTTTTCCGGGTAGGCGATGTGGCACTGGATGCCCTTGACCTGGAGCGTCGCGGACAGCGAACCACGGCGGCCGTTCTTGATCATGTCGCCCAGAGTGTTGACCGAGGTCGGCTCGCCGATGATGCAGAAATCCAGCGTTTCGCCGCGCGCTTTCAGGGCCTCGACGACGGCGATGGTGCCGTCGTTGGCATCGCCTTCTTCGTCCGAGGTGAGCAGGAAGGCGAGCGAACCGGGATGATCCGGGTGGGCGGCGAGGAAGGTTTCAACGGCGATCACCGAGGCGGCGAGCGAGGATTTCATGTCGGCCGTGCCGCGCCCGTAGAGCACGCCGTCGCGGATTTCCGGTGCAAAGGGCGGGCTGGTCCATTTTTCCAGCGGGCCAGTCGGCACGACGTCGGTGTGGCCGGCGAAGACGAAGAGCGGCGCTGCTGTGCCGCGGCGCGCCCAGAGATTGGTCACGCCATTGCGGTTGATATATTCGATGGCAAAGCCGAGTGGTGCGAGGCGGGCAGCGATGATGTCCATGCAGCCGGCGTCGTCCGGCGTGACGGAGGGCCGGGCGATGATCTGCCGGGCCAGTTCGAGCGTGGGTTCGGTCATTGGGGTGTTTCGTCGTCGTCGGCGAGGCTGAGCGCAAATTCCTTGAAGGAGGTGCCGCCCGAGTTGGTGCTGTCGAAATCGAGTGCCAGTTCGGCGGCTTTGTCTTCTTCCGGCGTGCTGCTGCTGATTTCGGAGTTGTTGATCAGCCACGACAGGTTGGTCGGCGAATCGGCGTTGGCCAGGGCTTCGTCGAGGGTGATGGTGCCTTCGTGATAAAGGCGGAAGAGATCCTGCTCGAAGGTCTGCGAACCCGGGGTCAGCGTCTGCTCCATGGCATCCTTGATCGCCTGGACTTCGCCGCGTTCGATCAGTTCGCTGATGTGGCGGGTATTGAGCATGACCTCGCAAGTCGGCAGCAGTTTGCCGTCCGGTTTCTTGACCAGGCGTTGCGAAACGATGGCGCGCAGGCTGACCGAGAGGTCGAGGAAGAGCGCCGGCCGGTTCTCGGGCGGGAAGAAGCTGATGATGCGGTTCAGCGCATGGTACGAATTGTTGGCGTGTAGCGTGGCCAGGCAGAGGTGGCCGGTCTGCGCGTAGGCAACGGCGGCCTGCATGGTTTCCTTGTCGCGGATTTCGCCGATCAGGATGCAGTCCGGCGCCTGGCGCATGGCGTTCTTCAGCGCCACGTTCCAGTCGGCAGTATCCATGCCGATTTCGCGCTGATTGACGATGGAACGCTTGTGCTTGAACAGGAACTCGATCGGGTCCTCGATGGTCAGGATATGACCATTGCGGTTGGCGTTGCGGTGATCGAGCATGGCGGCGATGGTCGTCGACTTGCCGGAGCCGGTGGCGCCGACGATCAGGATCAGGCCGCGTTTTTCCATGATCATCTCGGCCAGCACCGGCGGCACGCCGAGCGTGTCGAGCGGTGGAATGTTGCCGAGAATGAAGCGGACGACGATGCTGACCGAGCCGCGCTGCTTGAAGATATTCACCCGGAAGTTGCCGACCTGCGGCACGCCGAAGGAGAGATTCATCTCCGACGTGGCCTCGAAGGTCTTGATCTGCTCCGGCGACATCAGTTCGTGGGCGATCTTCTCGATCATGTCGGGCAACATCATCTGCTGGTTGACCGGCAGGGTATTGCCATGGATCTTGATATGGATGGGCGCACCGGCGGATATGAAAATATCCGACGCCTGCTTTTCCGACATCAGCTGGAACAGTTTGTCGAGGATCATGGCAAGACCTTCGTGAGGTAGTGGAACTCGGAGGTGCTAAAAATCATGCGGAATGTTGCTGGTGCGTAGCGTGCCACCAGCAACATTCCGCAGTCATGGCTCAAGGGCGCAGCAGGTCGTTGATACTGGTCTTCGAGCGGGTCTGGGCATCGACGCGCTTGACGATGATGGCGGCGTACATGCTGTAGGCGCCGTCGCCCTTGGGCAGGTTGCCGCTGACCACCACGGAACCGCTCGGCACGCGGCCGTAGCTGATTTCGCCGGTTTCACGGTTGTAGATCGGGGTGCTCTGGCCGAGATAGACGCCCATGCCGAGCACGGAATTTTCTTCGACGACGACGCCTTCAACGACTTCCGAACGGGCGCCGATGAAGCAGTTGTCTTCGATGATGACCGGGCCGGCCTGGATAGGCTCGAGCACGCCGCCGATACCGACGCCGCCCGACAGGTGCACGTTCTTGCCGATCTGCGCGCAGGAACCGACGGTGGCCCAGGTGTCGACCATGGTGCCTTCATCGACGAAGGCGCCGATATTGACGAAGGAGGGCATCAGCACGACGTTCTTGGCGATGTGCGAACCCTTGCGCGCGAAGGCGCCCGGCACGACGCGGAAGCCGCCTCGCTTGAAGTCTTCTTCACTCCAGTCGGTAAACTTGGTGTCTACCTTGTCGTAGAAGCGCACGTCGCCGGCTTCCTGGACGCGGTTGTCGCGGGTGCGGAAGGAGAGCAGCACGGCTTTCTTTATCCACTGGTTGACGATCCATGCACCATTGATCTTTTCGGCGACACGGATGGCGCCCGAGTCCAGTTCGGCGATCACCTGGTTGATGGCGGCAACGGTGTCCACCGGGGATTGCGGGGACAGCTCGGTACGGCGTTCCCAGAGTTCGTCGATGATGGTTTGCAGCGGATGGCTCATGGAGGGTTCTCTCTGTTTAAAGTTGTTGGGCAAATTGACGGATACGGCTGGCCGCTTCGAGGCATTCCTCGAGCGACGCGACCAGCGCGATGCGGATGAAATTGCTGCCCGGGTTGACGCCGTTGGCCTCGCGGGCGAGGAAGCTGCCGGGCAGGACCACGACATTATAGTGTTCGAGCAGGCCGCGGGCGAATTCGGTGTCCACGATCGGCGTCTTCGCCCACAGGTAGAAACCGGCGTCGGGCTGGGCGGTGCCGAGCACGTCGGCAATCAGCGGTGTCACGGCGGCGAATTTGGCGCGGTACTGGTCGCGGTTGTCGAGGACGTGCGCCTCGTCGTTCCAGGCCGCGATCGAGGCGGTCTGCACCGGGGGCGCCATGGCGCAGCCATGGTAGGTGCGGTAGAGCAGGAATTTCTTGAGGATCTTGGCGTCGCCGGCGACGAAGCCGGAGCGCATGCCCGGCACGTTGGAGCGCTTCGACAGGCTGGAGAACATGACCAGGCGATCGTTTGTGCGGCCGAGCAGCTGGGCGGCCTGGAGGCCGCCGATCGGCGGGTTGGCTTCGTCGAAGTAGATCTCGGAATAGCACTCGTCGGAGGCGATGATGAAACCGTACTTGTCGGAGAGGGCGAACAGCGTCTTCCAGTCGTCCAGCGACAGCACTTTGCCGGTCGGGTTGCCCGGCGAGCAGACGTAGAAGAGCTGGACGCGCGCCCATTCCTCTTCCGACAGTGCTGCGTAGTCGAAGGCGAAGCCGTTGTCGGGCAGGTTGTTGAGGAAGCGCGGTTCGGCGCCCGACAGGTAGGCGGCGCCTTCGTAGATCTGGTAGAAGGGGTTCGGGCTGGCGATCAGCGGCACGTAGCCACGGCTCGGGTCGATCACCGTCTGGGCGAAGGAGAAAAGTGCCTCGCGCGAGCCGTTGACCGGCAGGATTTCGGTTTCGGCATCAAGCTGCAGGCCGTAGCGGCGGCCACACCAGGCGGCGATGGCCTGGCGCAGGGCCGGCATGCCCGGCGTCGTCGGGTAGTTGGCGAGGCCGTTCAGGCCCTTGGCCAGCGCGTCCATGATGAAGGGCGGCGTCGCGTGCTGCGGCTCGCCGATCGACAGTTTGATCTCTTTGTATTGCGGGTTCGGGGTGACGCCGGCGAACAGGGCGCGCAGCTTTTCGAAGGGGTAGGGCTGGAGTTGGGCGAGATGCGGATTCACGGCGGGCGTCGAATGGGTGTAAAAATGTCGATTATCCCCGAAAACAGTGTTGCTGCCTCGTGAACAAAAAATCCCGCGTCTTTCCCCTCGCCCTGGTGCTGCTGCTCGGCGCCTGCGCCTATGGCTACCAGGCGCGTGGCAGCCTGAGCGACGTGGCGGGCGAACTGCGCGGCAAGGGCTATCCGGGCAACAGCGGCGGCGGGCGTTTCGTGCTGAGCGAGCGCAACAGCGGCCTCTCCTGCGATGGTGTCGCCGAGCCGGCCAAGTCGTCGCCCAACCCCGGTTCCTGTCTGGGTGAAAGCGGGGAAGGCTTGGCCCGCTGTTCGGATGGGCGGGAAATCCCCTTCACCTGGCGCGCCATCACCTGCCGCTCGTTGCAGGGCAGCGGTGTGGACGCCAGGGGAAATCGCCTGCAATTCGTCGTCGACCGGCCGTGATGCCGCCCACCGGTCAACGGCCTAAAGCATGCCTTTTTCGCGGATGAAGGCGATGATCTCGTCCAGGCCCTGACCGGTCTTCAGGTTGGTGAACACGAAGGGCCGCGCGCCGCGCTGCGCCTTGGCATCGCTCGCCATGACCTCGAGCGAGGCGCCGACCATGGGTGCGAGGTCGATCTTGTTGATGATCAGCAGGTCGGACTTGGTGATGCCGGGGCCGCCCTTGCGCGGAATTTTCTCGCCGGCCGCGACGTCGATGACGTAGAGCGTCAGGTCGGAGAGTTCCGGCGAGAAGGTCGCGGCCAAATTGTCGCCGCCGGATTCGACGAGAATCAGCTCGACGCCGGGAAAGGCGCGTTGCAGGCGGTCGACCGCCTCGAGATTGATCGACGCATCCTCGCGGATCGCCGTGTGCGGGCAACCGCCGGTTTCAACGCCGATGATGCGCTCCGGCGCCAGCGCCGAATGATTGACCAGGAACTTGGCGTCCTCGGCGGTGTAGATGTCGTTGGTGACCACGGCCATGTCGATCTGCTCGCGCAGGGCCTGGCACAGGGCCAGGGTGAGGGCGGTCTTGCCGGAACCGACGGGGCCGCCGATGCCGACGCGCAGGGCTTGTTTGCTCATGATAGGGTTTGTTCCAGTTGCTGTTGGAGGTGTTCGTAAACACCGGGAAGATTGTTCAGGATGTCGCGGTTGGTGTAGCGGAGGACACGCAGGCCCTGGCCTTCAAGGAAGGCCGTTCGTTTGGCATCGTCCTGCTGTTCTGCGTGACTGTCGCCGTCGATTTCGATGACCAGATTGAGTCCGGCGCAGTAGAAATCGACGACGTAGGGGCCAACGGGTTTTTGCCGGAGGAATTTGTGGCCGAAAAATTGCCGGTTGCGCAGGACTTTCTGCCAGATCAGATTTTCGGCCGGCGTTGGCTGCTGGCGGTTTGTGCGGGCGAAAGCAGTCAGGCGCTTTTCGTAGGCGAGAAATTTGTGCTTTGGGGGGGCGGCCTCAAACCCCTCCCCAGCCCTCCCCTTTTCAGGGGAGGGAGTGGCGGTTGAACCGTCGCCACTATATTCCCCCCCTGACAAGGGGGGGCTAGGGGGGGTTAAGGTTTTTGCCGCCATTTCAAATCTCAAGACCGGAACAGTCGCGAATACTGCGTTTCGTGCCGCGCGCAGGCGATGGCGAAGGCTGGGGTGAAGTTGGACCACTGCATTTCGGGCAGTTTTTGCGCGTCGACCGCTACGGCGGGAATCCTGCCCCCCAGTTCTGCAAGCAGGCGCTGGCCGGCGGCCTGGCCGAGCGGTACGGCTTTCAATGCGGCCATCACCTGGTTTTCCGCCCAGGACCAGAGGTAGGCGGTCAACGCGGCTTCGGGGGCGATTTTCCAGCTGGCGGCGAGGCCGGCCCAGCCGGTCGGGAAGGCGATTTCACCGAGGCTGGCCAGCGTGCTTTCAACACTTGCCAAGTCCGGGTCGCGCAAATCGCGCACCAGCCGGTTGAGCGAGAAGCCCATCTGGGCGGTTTCGGCGCGCAGTTCGGCCGATTCGCGGCTGGCCAGGAATTCGCCATTGAGGCGGGCGATTTCGGCGCTGTCGCCAGCGGTCCACGCTGCCATCAGGGCAAAAACCAGCGGCGCTTCATAACGGCCGATGCCATGCTGCATCAGGTCGGCAATCCAGCGGCCGGCCGTGGTTTCGTCGGTGATGACGCCCGATTCGACCGCCCATTCTAGACCCTGCGAATAGGTGTAGGCGCCGACCGGTAGCGCCGGGCTGGCCAGTTGTAGCAGGCGGGCGAGTTGCAGGGCTGCGCTCAACGCGGCTTGAACTCGTGGATTTTCGGCACCGAGCGATGCGGTCCGTGGCCGGGGTTGTGCAGGTCGGTCGTCGCTTCGTCGTTGCCGTGGTGATGACCGCCATGCGCACCATAGGCACCGGATTCCGGCTGGAAGGGCGCTTCGGCTTCGCTGATCGTGCAGCCCAGGCCGCGCGCCATGTCGGCCAGCACGTGGTCGGTCTGGAAGCGCAGCTTGCCGCCGTTCTCCGTCGGCAGGATCTGTACCGGCACATGCCGGTTGCCGAGGTGATAGGCGGCGCGAGCGAAGAGCAGCGGGCTGTCGGCGACGGCCTCGATCAGCTTTTCCGGTGCGGCGAGGATTTCGACGACGGTCGAACCGTCTTCAGCCACCAGCTTGTCGCCGTCGTGCAGGTGGTCACCGCGTTCGAGAAAGATGCCGGCTTCCAGGCCGGAAGCGAGAGTCACCTTGAGGCGGCTGCGCTTGCGTTCGTCGTAGGCCAGCGCGACGGAGTCGGTGGCGGCAGCGGTGCTGCGGTGGTTGAGGATGAGCATGGGGTTCAGTGAGCGACGGTTTTCGAGAAGAGGTTGAGGACGATGACGCCGGCGACGATCAGCGTCAGGCCGAGCACGGCTGCCAGGTCAAGCGCCTGGCCGTAGAGCAGCCACCCGGACAGGGCGACCAGCGCGACGCCGACGCCGGACCAGATGGCGTAGGTGATGCCGAGCGGCAGCGTGCGCAGCACCACCGACAGGCAGTAGAAGGCGATGCCGTAGCCGATCACGACGACCAGCGACGGCAGCGGCCGGGTGAAGCCTTCCGCCGCCTTCAGCGCCGAGGTGGCGATGACTTCGCTGACGATCGCCACGCCGAGGTAAAGCCAGTGCTGCATGCCGTCTCAGAACAGGAAGTAACGCTGCGCCAGCGGCAGTTCGGTCGCCGGCTCGCAGACCAGATGCACGCCGTCGGCCTTGACCACGTAGGTCTCGGGATCGACGGTGATTTCGGGTGTGGCGCCGTTGTGCACCATGTCCGACTTCTTCAGCGTGCGCGTGCCGGACACGGCGACCAGCATTTTTTGCAGATTCAGGGCGTTGACCGCCGGGTTTTGCAGCGCCGCTTGTGAGACGAAGGTGACGGACGTTTTCAGCGCCTTGCCGAAGCTGCCGAACATCGGCCGGTAATGCACCGGCTGCGGCGTCGGGATCGAGGCGTTGGGGTCGCCCATCGCGGCGGCGGCGATCATGCCGCCTTTCAAAATGAGCGACGGCTTGACGCCGAAGAAGGCCGGTTTCCACAGTACCAGGTCGGCCAGCTTGCCGACTTCGACGGAACCGACGGTGTGCGCGATGCCGTGCGTCAGCGCCGGGTTGATGGTGTATTTGGCGATGTAGCGCTTGACGCGGAAGTTGTCGTTTCTGGCGTTGTCTTCCAGCAGGGCGCCGCGCTGCAGCTTCATCTTGTGCGCCGCCTGCCAGGTGCGGATGATGACCTCGCCGACGCGGCCCATGGCTTGCGAATCGGAAGACATCATCGAGAAGGCACCCAAGTCGTGCAGGATGTCTTCGGCGGCAATCGTTTCGCGGCGGATGCGGCTTTCGGCGAAGGCGATGTCCTCGGCGATGCTCGGGTCGAGGTGGTGACAGACCATCAGCATATCGAGATGCTCGTCGATGGTATTCACCGTGTACGGCATGGTCGGGTTGGTCGAGCTGGGCAGGACATTGGGCAAGCCGGCCGCCTTGATGATGTCCGGCGCGTGGCCGCCGCCGGCGCCTTCGGTGTGGAAGGTGTGGATGGTGCGGCCCTTGAAGGCGCCCAGCGTCGCTTCGACGAAGCCGGATTCGTTGAGCGTGTCGGAGTGGATGGCGACCTGCACGTCCATCTCGTCGGCCACCGTCAGGCAGCAGTCGATGGCGGCCGGCGTCGTGCCCCAGTCTTCGTGCAGCTTCAAGCCCATGGCGCCGGCTTCAACCTGCTCGCGCAGGGCTTCCGGCAGGCTGGCGTTGCCCTTGCCGAGAAAGCCGAGGTTCATCGGGAAAGCGTCGGCGGCTTCCAGCATGCGGTGGATATGCCACGGGCCCGGCGTGCAGGTGGTGGCAAAGGTGCCGGTGGCCGGGCCGGTGCCGCCGCCGATCATGGTCGTCACGCCGGAGTAGAGCGCCTCGTCGATCTGCTGCGGGCAGATGAAATGGATGTGACTGTCGATGCCGCCGGCCGTGACGATCATGCCTTCGCCGGCGATGACTTCGGTGCCGGGGCCGATCACAATCGTGACGCCGGGCTGGATGTCCGGGTTGCCGGCCTTGCCGATGGCGGCGATGCGGCCGTCCTTCAAGCCGATGTCGGCCTTGATGATGCCGGTGACCGCGTCGACGATCAGGGCGTTGGTGATCACGGTATCGACCGTTTCGGCGGAAACGCGCTGGCTCTGACCCATGCCGTCGCGGATGACCTTGCCGCCGCCGAATTTGACTTCCTCGCCGTAGATCGTGTAGTCCTTCTCGACTTCGATGATGAGGTCGGTGTCGGCGAGACGGAGGCGGTCGCCGGTGGTCGGGCCGAACATTTCGGCGTAGGCCTGACGGGAAATTTTATTGGCCATTAGAGGGCTCCTTGAATCAGGCCACGGAAACCATAGACCTTGCGCTCACCAGCCAGCGCGACCAATTGCACGGTGCGCGTCTGACCCGGCTCGAAGCGCACGGCGGTACCGGCGGCGATGTCGAGACGGAAACCGCGCGCCGCTTCGCGGTCGAAGCTCAGACCGGCGTTGGTTTCGTAAAAATGGTAGTGCGAGCCGACCTGGATTGGGCGGTCACCGGTATTGGCGACGACCAGCGTGATGGTCGGCCGGCCAGCGTTGAGTTCGAGTTCGCCGGGTTCGGCGAGGAGTTCTCCGGGAATCATGGTTTCTCCGTAAACGAGAAGGGGGAAAACCCCTCCCCAACCCTCCCCTTGTCAGGGGAGGGCGTGACACCCCGGTCGGCCGAGATAGTCACTCCCCCCTGACAAGGGGGGCTGGGGGGGTTAGGGGTTTGCATCCTGCAATTAAACAATCGGGTTATGCACGGTGACCAGCTTGGTGCCGTCCGGAAAAGTCGCTTCGACCTGGATTTCCGGGATCAGCTCGGCGATGCCGTCCATCACGTCGGCGCGGCTCAGGACCTGCGTGCCGGCGTGCATCAGCTCGGCGACGGTCTTGCCTTCGCGGGCGCCTTCCATGATGGCGCAGGTGATCAGCGCCACGGCTTCCGGGTAATTGAGCTTCAGGCCTTTGGCCAGGCGCCGTTCGGCGAGCAGGCCGGCGGTGAAGATCAGCAGTTTGTCTTTCTCTCGCGGTGTCAATTCCATGACGACTCCTTCAGGTATTCCAGATTCTTGGCAAAACGGCCGGGCGACCGATGCAGGCCGGGCGCAGGGTTTTCCAGATGTCGGCGAACCATTGCCGGGCGGCTTCGCTGTTGTCGCCGAGGTAGCGGGCGACGAGGATGCCGGGCAGGGCGGTCAGCGCGTGTGATGCGGCGTCGACCGGGGCGATGGCGCGGCAGGCTTCGAGCAGCGCGGCGGCCTGTTGCGGCAGTTCGGGAAAGCTGCACAGCAGGGTGCCGCAAACGGTGGCACCGGCCCAGCCGGCCGGGCTGTGCAACATCGCATCGTTGCCGGCAAAACCGCCGCGTTCGAGCCAGATCGGCTGGCCGGCACGGTCGACGCGGCAAAACAGGTCAAAATGGCCGTTTTCGAAGCGTTCACCGGCGGCGGCGCGGCCCAGGCAGAGAATGTCCCAGCCGATATAGCGGCTGTCGGCGGCGAGTTGCACGCGGGTGTCCATGCGGGCGATGGCGCCGTCGAAAACGATGCTTTCCTGCGGCAGCCATTCGAGCGCAGCGCCGGCAGCGACGTTGAATTTGATGTGCTGGCTGGCTTCGGTGCCGCCGGAGCGATACCACTTGCCGGCACCGGGCGTGGTGATTTGTGCCTGTGCCGCGGCGTCGACCGTCACGGCGATGTGCAGCTGATCGCCGCCGGCAATGCCGGAGGGCGGATGCAGCAGGATGGCCTGGCAGACGCCTTCGCCTTCCGGGTAGAGCGCCTTCTGTACGCGCAAGGGGCCGAGGTGGCGATTCTCGCGCAGCACGCTGCGGCCTGCACGGCTGGCAAAACCGAGATGCAACTCGGCATGCCAGGTGGGCGGGGCGATCGGCAGGCGGCTGTTCATGGCTGGATTATCGGCAAGGCGCCACTATCCGGCCATACGCAGGAACGCGTAGGTGCCTTATTGACGGACTTCGCGGACATTTTCCGGCGGCCCGAACTCGCCGCTGCTGCGGAAGGGATTGATGTCCAGCCCGCCGCGCCGCGTGTAGCGGGCGTAGACGGCAAGCGCGGCAGGCGCGCACTGGCGCGTGATGTCGCAGTAGATGCGCTCGACGCACTGCTCGTGGAATTCGTTGTGATTGCGGAAGGAGACGATGTAGCGCAGCAGCGCGGCGCGCTCGATGGGCCGGCCGCGGTAGTGGATGACGACCATGCCCCAGTCCGGCTGGCCGGTGACCAGGCAGTTGGACTTGAGCAGGTGCGAGTACAGCGTTTCTTCGATTTCCGGGGCGTCGACCGTCTGCAGCAGTTCGGGGGTCGGCTGGTAGGTGTCGCAGGCGATGTCGAGATCGTCGAGCAGCACGCCGTCCGGATAGGCGATCTGCGGCAGCGGGTAAAGGCCGAGCGGCGCCAGTTCGACATCGACAGTGGCGCCGGCGGCAGCCGAAAGATCCCTGGCCAGTGTCGCGACCACCGTGTCGGTGTCGGCAAAGGGCGTCTGGTTCAAGGAATTCAGGTAGAGCTTGAAGGACTTCGATTCGATCAGGTGCGGGCTGTCAGCCGGAATGCGGAAGCAGCCGAGGGCGACGACCGGTTTGCCCTTTTCGTTAAGCCAGGAGAGTTCGTAGGCATTCCAGATGTCTTCGCCGACGAAGGGCAGGGCGGCATCGCTGACGCCGATCTCGCTGCGCTTGATCTGGCGGGGAATCGGAAAAAGCAGCTCCGGGGCGTAGGTGCTGCGGTATTCGGTGGCTTTGCCGAGGGGCGACAGGGGGCTGGGGTCGTGACTGGGTTTCATGGCGCGATTTTACCCGCAACTGCCGTTCGCCAAGGGCGAGCCGGGGGGCGGCACAAGGAAAACGGCAGAAGGAAAACGGCGCAGCCGGCCGAAGCCTGCTGCGCCGTGGCGACACATCGTCGATGACGATTTAGAAGTGGTACTCGGCGCGCAACATCGGGGTCTTGGCAAAAGCACCATCACCGGCGGCCTTGGTGTGGTCGTTACCGAACTTGTTGCGCCAGTACTGGTATTCCAGGCCGACCTTGAAGGTTCTCGGCTTGGCACCGAGCAGCGAGCTGGCGTCGTACATGATCTGCGCATCGATGTTGGTTTCCGGCTTGGTATTGCCACCGAATTCGTTCTTGCCCTTGGACGCGATGAAGTTGGCAAAGCCTTCGAAGGAAAGCTTGACCGGGCCGACACTGAACGGGATGCCCCAGGCGGCATTCAGCATCGGGTGCGGATCGTAGTCGTAGCGGTCGGTTTTGGTCTTGGTGAAGCCGTTGTAGGGCGCATTGCTTTCCCACAACTGCAGCAGGCTGACATTCAGGAAGCCCGGCACGTCAAACATGACGGTCGGACCGGCGACCAGCATCTGCTTCTTCGAGTTGTAACCGGCATCGTCCTTTAGGTTGTAGTCGAAACCGGCAGTCAGGCCGACCCCGCGGACCGGACCGAACTTGAAGGTTTCCGGCGTGCTGAAGACCTTGCCGAGATCGAGGGTGTGACGATAGACAATGTAGATTTCCTGGGCACCGGTCGTGGAACCGACGCCGTCCGGATCCTTCTTGTCGGAAAGCAGGATGTCGGCGTTCAGGAAGTTGGTGCCGTACTTGTAGCCGTTAACATGATTGAGATTGAAAATGTTCTTGGCGATGTCGTTCTTGTTGAACGGCTCGGCAAAGGTGGTGCCGTAGCGGTAGCCGACGTAAGTGTCGCTCCAGTCGACCGCGTAAGCGCTCGACAGGCTGGCGGCGAGCAGTGCACCGAGGACAGCGGATTTCTTGATGGACATGGGATTGAACCTCCAGGAGTTGAATGTAATTTTTGTCGGGATCTGCCGTGTTGCGATGCAGCATTGAACCGATGGGCAAAATTTATCAGGACAGCGGCGCCGCGGGCTGTATATCCATTATCAGCAAAGTTGTATAAACAAGGTTTTATATCTCATTGAATATAATGAGCTTGTTTGAAGCGGGATATACAAAATCCATGCACTCGAAGGGGGCAGTTTTGCGCTCGATGCACTCTTTTGATGCGCGATTTTCCCGGAAATCCACGCAAAACGCGGTGATGCCGGCTTGTCTTCGGTGCGAAAATCGTATGCGGAATTTAAAGTTGTTTTAATTCAGTAGCTTGGGTGTTGGCATGGCGATTGCCTAGAGGGAGTCACTTTATCTGCTCTGGAGATCTGCCAAATGTCTGTCCCGTTCAATGTCTGCCGTCGCCTCTTTCTCGCTGCCAGCATGGCCTTCCTTGCCAGCCCGGTGCTGGCCGATACGCCGACCAAACTGAAGTTCACCCTCGACTGGCGTTTCGAAGGCCCGTCCGCACCCTTCCTGCTGGCCAAGGCCAAGGGTTACTTCGCGGCCGAAGGCCTCGATGTCGAGATCGACTCCGGTGCCGGCTCGGCCGGTGCCGTGACCCGCGTCGCGACCGGCGTTTACGACATGGGCTTTGCCGACTTCAACGCCCTGGTCGAATACGACGCCAAGACGCCGAACTCGAAGATCCAGGCTGTCTACATGGTGTACAACGCAACGCCGGCTGCCGTCTTCGTGCTCAAGAAGTCGGGCATCACCAAGCCGGCCGACCTCGCCGGCAAGACGCTGGCGGCGCCGATCTTCGACGCCGGCCGCAAGGCCTGGCCGGCTTTCGCCAAATCCAACAAGCTGGCAGTCGATGCCGTGAAATGGCAGACCGTCGAACCGGCCCTGCGCGAAACCCTGCTCGCCCGTGGCGACGTCGATGGCATCACCGGCTTCTATTTCACCAGCCTGCTCAATCTCGAAGCGCGCGGCGTCAAGACGGAAGACATCGTCGCCCTGAAGTACCCCGATTTCGGCGTCGAACTGTACGGCAACGCCATCATCGCCAGCCCGAAACTGATGGCCGAGAACCCCAAGGCCGTCGCCGGCGTGCTGCGCGCCTTCAACAAGGCTCTCAAGGAAACCATCGCCAACCCGGTGGCGAGCATGGCCTACGTGAAGGAACGCGATCCGCTGATCAACGTCGATCTGGAAACGCGTCGTCTCAAGCTGGCGCTTGAGTCCAGCGTGATCACCCCGGAAGTCAAGGCGAACGGCCTCGGTGCGGTGACCGCCGAACGCATGCAGCGCTCGCTCGCCGAAACCGCCGAAGCCTACGGCCTGGCCAAGGTGCCGGCCGCTGCCGACCTGTTCACCTCGGCCTTCCTGCCGGCCAAGGCCGACCGGATGCTCAAGTAAGCAGTTTGCGCCGGGGGCGGGTGTCCGCCGCCGGCTGATTTCACCCGACAGGAATTCCCCATGTCTTTTGTTTCCTTTGAAAACGTCAGCCTGGCCTACGCGCCGGGCGGCGCCAATGCCATCGAGAACGTCAGCCTGAACATCCGCGAAGGCGAGTTCGTCGCCGTGGTCGGTCCGTCCGGTTGCGGCAAATCGACCCTGATGAAACTGGTCTCCGGCCTCAAGCCGCCGAGCGAAGGCTATGTCTTCGTCGACGGCCGCGAAGTCGGTGGGCCGCTGAAAATCATCGGCATGGCCTTCCAGGCCGCCAACCTGCTGCCCTGGCGTACGACGCTGGACAACGTGATGCTGCCGCTGGAAATCGTCGAACCCTTCCGCAGCAATCTGAAGAAAGAAAAGGCCAAATACACCGCCGATGCCGAAGCCCTGCTCGCCAAGGTCGGCCTCGCCGGCTACGGTGACAAGTTCCCGTGGGAACTGTCGGGCGGCATGCAGCAGCGCGCCTCGATCTGCCGCGCCCTGATCCACCAGCCGCGCCTGTTGATGCTCGATGAGCCCTTCGGCGCGCTCGACGCCTTCACCCGCGAAGAACTCTGGTGCATGTTGCGCGATTTGTGGCAACAGCAGCCGTTTACCGTCGTGCTGGTGACGCACGACCTGCGCGAGGCGGTCTTCCTCGCCGATACCGTGTACGTGATGAGCAAGCGTCCGGGCCGCATCCTGGTGCGCAAGGAAATCGACCTGCCACGCCCGCGTCCGCTCGACGTGACCTATACCGATGCCTTCGCCGGCTACGTTCACGAATTGCGTGAACACATCGGCCGCATTCGTGAATCCTGAGGAGCGCCAGCATGGCCGTTAAACAATCCACCCTGATCAAGGTCGCGCCCTGGGCCCTGACCATCACGCTTTTCCTCGTCTGGGAAATCATCTGCACCGGTCTGAAGATTCCCGACTACCTGATGCCGGCGCCTAGCGCCATCTGGGTCGCCGGCGTTGAATACGCCTCGCCGATCATGATGCACGCGACGCAGACGCTATTCACCACGCTGGCCGGTTTTGCGCTGGCGGTCGTTGTCGGCATGGTGCTCGGCCTGGCGGTCGGCGCCTCGCCGCTGGTCTACAAGGCGACTTATCCGCTGCTGGTCGGTTTCAACAGCATTCCCAAGGTTGCCTTCGTGCCGGTGCTCGTCGTCTGGTTCGGCATCGGCACCGTGCCGGCCATCCTGACCGCCTTCCTGATCTCCTTCTTCCCGGTCGTGGTCAACGTCGCGACCGGCCTGGCGACGCTGGAGCCGGAACTCGAAGACGTGCTGCGCTCGCTCGGCGCCAAGCGCTGGGACATCATGATCAAGGTCGGCCTGCCGCGCTCGCTGCCGTACTTCTTCGCCTCGCTCAAGGTGGCGATCACGCTGGCTTTCGTCGGTTCGGTGATCTCGGAAACCGTCGCCTCAAATCTCGGCATCGGCTATCTGATGATGTCGGCCAGCTCGTCGATGAACATGCCGCTGGTGTTCGCCGGCCTGATCGTGATCGGCGTCATGGGCGTCGTCATGTACGAACTGTTCGCACTGGCAGAAACCCGCCTGACCGGCTGGGCGCACCGCAATCCGAACGCGCCGGGCTGATCGCTCGCCGCTTGCCTAATGAAAAACGGCGCCGCGCGGCGCCGTTTTTCATTGTTTTCAGCGGTCGACCGTGTCGACAACATTGATATCCCAGCCTTGCTGGAGGGAAAGGTGTGCGTTCAGTCCTGTTTATCGCCCAGCTTGTTTAGCAGTTCGAGCAGCCTGGCTGTTTCCTGCGGTACCAGTGCCGTGCTGACCCATGCTCTGGTGGCATCGATCATTTCCTGCATGGCGACTTCGATTTTCTGCGTACCGGCCAGGGTCAGGCGCAGGGGTTTGATCCGCATGTCCTCCCTGTACTGGAGACGCTGGATCAGACCTTTTTCCTCGAGTTGCAACATGATCTTGGTCAACCCACCGGATGTAATGACTACTTCGTCCTGCAACTGCGAGGGCGTCAGTTCGTGCGGGACGGGCGCATTGCGCAGTGTGGCCAGTACATCGAACTCGGCGCTGGAAAGTTTGTGCGCATTCAGGACGGGACGTATGACCTCCAGAGAACGGCGGTGGGCCCACTGCAACGCGAGAAACAGGGGGGCGATCTCCGGATCAAGTGCGCTATCCCACTGATGATTTTTCACGCGGGTATTTTGGTTCATGCGGGTGAGTGCGACTTTCTGTACCGGTTAGTGGATTTGTTTTATATTGTAATTTATCTTGCAAGAAAGATAATTGCTGATTAGGATCACTCCAATGCGTTTCAAGGGACTCTAGCTGTCAATGAATGGCCGGCCCGGCGTGACGCGCATTGTTCTGGCGTCGGCATCGGTGAGGGCGCAGACAACATGTTTCGGAAAGGAAATATCATGACAACGCATCGCTACCGAATTACCGTTGAACAGCTTGACCTGGCGCCGCAGCAAGGTGCCGATTCGCCGGCAACGCTGGCTTTCGAAGTGACCAATCATGACGATATTCTTGGTATCGTCGAGCGTTTCCGTCAGCGCAAGGATTTTGATGATGACTCAGCCTGCGCCCTCGGGGTCGGCTTGAAATTATTCAGTGAAGTGATGCTGCAAAACCGGACGCATCCGCTTTTTTCCGAATTTCGCGGGCATTTCGGTCAATTCATGAAAAGTCTGAAGTCTTCTTTTGTCGCAGCCGCCGCAAATTCCTGACAAGCCTTCCACGGCGGATTGCGGCACCTGATCAGCGGTTTCCGATTTGCCGTGGTTTCAGCGGTCGACCGTGTCGACGACGCCGATATCCTCGTTCCACAATTCCGGCCGGGCGGCGATGAAATCGCGCATCAGGGCGATGCAGGTCTCGTCCTGGACGACCTCGACGCTAACACCGCGTGAGCGCAGCAATTCTTCTTCCCCCATGAAGGTCCGGTTTTCGCCGACGATGACGCGGCGGATGCCGTAGAGCAGCATGGCGCCGCTGCACATGGCGCAGGGCGAGAGCGTGGTGTACAGCACCGCGTCGCGATAGACGCTGGCCGGCTGGCGACCGGCGTTTTCGAAGGCGTCCATTTCGCCGTGCAGGATGGCGCTGCCGTTCTGCACGCGGCGGTTGTGGCCGCGGCCGATGATGCGGCCGTTATGCACGATCACCGAGCCGATCGGAATGCCGCCTTCGGCCAGGCCAAGGCGGGCTTCGGCTATGGCCGCTTGCATGAATGGGTCCATGGTTTTTCCTTTTTCGCTCATTCGCCGAGGTAGACCGGCTTGCGTTTTTCTTTGAAGGCGTTGATGCCTTCAGCGTAGTCGCGGCTGTTGTACACCACGCGGCGCAGGCCCTGAATGCGCTCGAAGTCGGCCGGCGAAAGGGCGTGTGCGGCGGCCAGGATGCGGAGTTGCTCCTTCATGACGCCGATCGCCAGCGGCGAGTTGTGGGCGATGGTCTGCGCCATCTCGTGCGTGAATTCGGAAATCTCGCCGGCCGGCACAACGTGGTTGATGATGCCCTGGCGTTCGAGGCGGGCGGCGGTCATCGGTCGACTGGTAAAAAGCAGCTCTTTTGCGATGTGTGGCGGCGCGGCGTTGAGGAAGGTGAGCAGGCCGGTCGCGTTGTAAGGCACGCCGAGCTTGGCCGGCGTCGCGGCGAAAGTCGCCTCGGGCGTGGCGACGATCATGTCGCAGGCAAAGACCAGTTCGCAGGCACCGCCCCAGACGCCGCCCTCGATCAGCGCAATGACCGGGGCCGGGAAAGCTTCCACATCGCGGATCAGCATGCGCAACGGATCCTGCCAGCCGAGCGGGTCGAGGCCGCCGAGCGGCAGTTCGGCGACGTTGTGGCCGGCCGACCAGACCTTGGCACCGGGTCGGGCGCGCAGGATCGCAACGCGCACGCGCTCCGCCTTGAATTTCTCGAAAGTGGCGGCGATTTCGAGGACCAGTTGTTCGGACAGCGCATTGCGCTTGATTTCGTAATTCAGCGTGATGGTGCCGATGCCATCGCTGATTTCGGCAAGAATCAGGGACATGGAGTTTCCTGTGGCTAGTGTTGCGGCCTATTGTGCCCGAGAGCGTGCCCGGTGCGGCAAGGATCGCGTTTCAGGCGCGTTCGGGGTTGAGGCCGGGCAGGATCAGCTCGGCTTCCAGGCCGCCTTGCGGCAGGTTGTGCAATTCGAGACGCCCGGCATGCATGCGCATGATGCGCTCGACGATGGCCAGCCCGAGGCCGGCGCCGGCCGGGCCGCCGCGCGCCGGGGCGAGGCGGGTGAAGGGCTGGCGCAGCCGGGCCTGCTCGGACTCCGGAATGCCCGGCCCGCGGTCGACGATGCAAAAGTGCAGGTTTTCGCCCTGGCATTCCAGGCGAATCGCGACTTCGTCGGCGCTGTACTTGAGCGCGTTGCCGAGCAGGTTGGCGATGGCGCGGCGTAGCGCCACCGGGCGGCAGGGCAGCAGCGGCAGATCGGTGGCGACCGGCGCGATGACGAGGCGGGATGTGGCGAAGCTGGCGACGATGTCGCGCAGCAATTCTTCCGCGTCGCACACGGTAGGCGTCTCGGCACTGTCAAGACGGGCGAAGTCGATGAACTGGTCGATGATCTGGTCGGCAGCGGCGATGTTGCGCACCATGCCCTGCAGCAATTCCTCTTCGCCGCTGGCGTGCAGGATCTCGACGGCGAGGCGCAGCTTGGCGAGCGGCGTGCGCAGGTCGTGCGAAATGCCGGCCAGCATGATGCCGCGTTCGCGCTCGCCGGCTTCGAGCTGGCGGGCCATGCTGTCGAAAGCGGCGGCAAGGTGGGCGATCTCGCTCGGCGCATCGGCCAGGTGCACGACCGGGAAGTGGCCGTCGGCGAGGCCGGCGGCGGCCTGTTCCAGGGTTTTCAGCGGGCGATGGATATTGCGCTGGATGAGGCTGGCGCCGAGCGCGGCGAGCAGCGTCGTCGCCAGCAGGATGCCGAATGCCAGGGCCAGCCGGGCACCGCCGAGCGCGCCGGCATCGAGGCCCAGCCACCAGGTTTCGTCACCAATCTGGCTGGCGATCCACAGGCGCGGCCGCGGCTGTTCCGACCAGACAAGCTGCGCCCGTTCGCCGAGGTGACGTTGCAGTCGTTCGAGTGCCAGGCGGGTGAGCAGGGCGTTTGGCCGGACGAGATTGGCCGGCGCCTGGCGGCTGATCAATACCGTGCCGTCCGGTTGCTGCAACTGCTGGCTGAAGCGCTCGCGCTCGCCCGGCGGCATGTGGGCGATGGCGGTCGACAGCACGCCGAGGTACTTTTCGCTGAGTTCGCCCAGGCGCTCGATGCGCGGCATCTGGATCAGCAGGTGGAAGGCGAGTGCGGCGCCGATCTCGGCGCACAGGATGAGGCCGACAATGAGCAGCAGGTTGCGCCCGTAGAGGCTGCGCGGCAGCCAGCGGCGGGCGCTCACGGCGTTTCCTCGTCGCCGACGAAGACGTAGCCGGCGCCCCAGACGGTGCGGATGTAGCGCGGCGTCGCCGGGTCGGCTTCGAGCAGGCGGCGCAGGCGCAGGATCTGCACGTCCACGCTGCGCTCGCTGTTGCCGTGGTCGCGGCCGAACGCCAGTGCGAGCAGGCGTTCGCGGCTGAGCGGCCGGCCCGGCTGGGCGGTCAACACGCGGAGCAGGGCAAATTCGCCGCTGCTCAGTTCCACCGTTGCGCCGTCGCGGCTCAGCCGGCAGCTTTCCAGATGCAGGCGATAGGGTCCGAAAGCAATTGTGCCGGCGCCGGTCAGTGTGGCGCTGGCGCGCGCCAGTTGCTGGCGGCGCAGCAGGGCCTTGAGGCGGGCCGCCAGTTCGCGCGGCTCGAAAGGCTTGGCCAGGTAATCGTCGGCGCCAGTTTCGAGGCCGATGATGCGGTCGACCGCATCGCCGCGCGCGGTCAACATCAGGATGGGCAGGTTTTCGCCGGCCGCGCGCAGACGGCGGCAGATTGCCAGGCCGTCCTCGTCGGGCAGCATCAGGTCGAGGACCAGCGCGTCGTAGGGCTCGCGCGCCAGCAGCTTGTCGAGCTGGGCGGCGTTGGCGACCTGGCGCACGGCAAAACCCTGGCTGCCCAGATAGCGTTCGAGCAGGGCGCGCAACTCGGCTTCGTCGTCGAGGACCAGGATGCGGGGCGGTGAACTCATCAAATAGGCAGGAAAAGGCTGGCGATGGCGCATTTTGCCCGGAGCCGGACGCCACGGCGAGCGGCAGGCCGACTGGCCGGGCAAAAACTTATTGAGAGGGGGCGAGATAAACAAACGGGGAATGCCGAGATAAATGCGGGATGAGCCGGGATGAGGTGGGAAAAAACGGGACGGCACTGAAAAATAGTTTCGTGTGGCAAAAATCAGGCGCCGACTAAAATTGACGAGCTCACCGTTGATATCGTTCAGCACTTCAACCGGAGCAGACACGGGCCGCAAGAAATACAGAGCGGCCCCACCGCAGAACAACTCCACGTAGCACTCATGCTGTGGAAACAGCGGAATCAACCGGTCGGCGAGTCGGCGCTTTCCTCCGAGCCACGGAATGATGGGATTTGTCGGGTTGTTATAGAGCGGTTCCATTGAGATATCTCCAATATGGGAGGCTCAACGGCCTTCAGAATGTTCATCTTCCCGCAGCGCGGGCATTTGATTTCGAGCCGGATATAGTCCGCCTCGGCAAGTTTCCTCTTACAGCTGATGCATCGAACTTCTTTCACGATTATGCCTATTGCGTGTAGGCTGTCGGCGCCGTCGCGACGGTACGGTGCCTTGGCCAAACGCAGGCTTCATCTGCGGGAGGTGGCCACCTTCGGTGTTACAGCACCGGGAGTGGTCGCACCGTCTTTTCATTTCAGGCTGGCCAGAATTTCAGCGAGAGTTTTTCCGCTCGCCATTTGTTTCTTGTACGGGTTCAGCTCGAGCTCGCGCGCGGTGAATGCGCGCTTGTCGGCCAGCGTGGATTTCATCTCGACGGGCCGATACAGGGCGACGCAGCCGCAGTTGATGATTTCAGCCAGCGGTGCTTTCGGATCCTTCGGATACATCACGTTGTGGCCATTGATCACGAAAGGTTGGTCGATCGCCTTGGTTGTTCCGTCGGCCAGGTCATGAGCCAGGCGTGAGTGGATTTTCCCGGAGCGGCGCCAGGTCTTTTTCATCTTCACCCCAGCCTCATCCGCCTGCAGCGCACGCTCGTTGGATGCATATGCCCATGCCCTGGTGAGGTTGTCTCCAACGATGGTCGCTGCGCGCGATTTGCTGCCATCGCCGAGGATTTCGGCAACCTTTCCGACCGTCTGGTTGATGTCCTGCGTGCCGATCATTGCCAGGCCGATTTCCGCCTTGATCTTCTGCGCGGCCTGCACGCCGACGTCTTTGATGCGATCGACCATGAACGTACGCATTGCCAGCAACTGCTGGGTATCCAGTACCGGCATGATGACCTCGAATCTGGCTGCTGCGAGCGGCTTGTCGATCGCCGAAATACCGCCCTCCCATGCCGCGCCGACAGCATTGGAAACCATCTCGCCAGCCTTGTCCTGGAACACTCCAAGCACCCGGTCGATCTCGATATTGATCAGCCCAAGGTGCCATTGCTGAAAGTCAGAAGGCTGGTTCGCCAGTGCTGCCGCGATATTCGACTTAGCCTGCAGCAGCAAGGCAATCACGTCATCGTAAGTGCCGTCGATCAGATCCTTGCGCAGCTGTTGTGCGGCGCGTTCTGCCGCTTTCCAAGCGCGTTCCTGTTCTTTATTCATTCGCAAAGCCCATACGATGAAGAACACATCGACGGTTCGATTAGCCCCGACAACATATCTAGTTGACGACCGCCATGGCTGGTATGCGCCCAGTGAATTACCGACTCGATTCGATTGGATTCATGCACTCGCCGATCCGCGTAGTTTTTCGCGTGAAGCTCTTTGTTGAAAAAGGTTGAGAATCCTCTCTTCGAAGCGAGTGAAACCAGTCTTTCCCACTCATCTTTTTCAGTCAGCGCCTCGGGAAATCTAGCCATGATCTGGCGGATTTCTTCCTTGCCACAGTTGATGCAAGGCATGCAGCCGACTCGGTTCATTCCCTGAAGATAAAGCGGGTTTGGCTGGATGCGGTGGCTGGCGCAATAGTCGAAAACCTTCAGCGCCGTCCAATCGACCAACGGCCGAAAAGCGTAGAGGTTTGGACCAAGGCGCTCGATTTTCTTGGCATTTCTTCGGTTCTGGCTTTCATCCCGACGAACGCCTTGCCAGCTAATCACTTGATGGCCGTCATCGATCAAATCGAGCTGGAACATCACCGCCTGATTCCGCTTCAATTCCTCGGTGCAGAATTGAGCCTTCCGGGACGGGAAACGGCCCTTCCAGATGCACAGATCAAGGAATGGATTACCGGTGGGATACAGGGCGCCCAGTGCCCGCCGTTTTGCCTTGTTCGACCAGCGGATGCGCCGGCCATGTTTGTCACGTCCGATGCGTTGATCGTTGGCAATGAAACGCCGTTTCGCGGCGATTTGTTCGGTGAAATCTGCCTTGAGGCGAGTGATCTTGATATCGAGCGCCAGCTCAAGATAGGCCAGATAGTCATATACAGCCTGATGCTCATTGCCGGTATCGCAAAATATTGGAATGATCGAGTCGCGCCGGCAGCGTTCAAGCGCGAGCAGCGCGTAGCTGCGCTGTCCTTCCCGCCACTTACACTGATGACGTGTTTGGTAGGCATTACTGTCCATTTTCCGGATTGGGAAAAATGTCCTTGCCTTGCTCAGCAGTCGCCTCGGCCAGCGCTGCCGCAAGCTCTTTGTCGACGTCGAACTCGACGCCGAGCTGCGTGACGATTGCAGCAATGCAGCGCAGCGCCAGTTTTTTCGTGATGAGTTTCTGGGCGATGGCCTGCGCAGCGGCGACGACGACTTGTTGCAGCGCCGCCGCAAAGCGCGACGTATCGCGGGCGATCATTTCCGGGAATTCGGCGGCAGGCAGGAACGCATCGTCGCCCAGATCAATCGATTTCTCGTACTTCTGCGCCCATTGGTAGATGACAAACCGCGCCATGGATTCCAGCATGTATTTCAGCGTGCGCTGGCGCATGCTCATCATTTTGAAGGCCGGATCACCCATGCTTTCACCGGTGGCGCGGTTGACGTCGCCACCGCCACCAAACCAGTGCTCGGGCACCGTATTACCGCCCAGGACATGATTGCGCAGCAGACGTGCAGATTCGGATGTGTCGGCTGACTTGATGTCGGGGCTCACGGCATCCCAGATTTCCGAATCGTTGTGCACACGTACCGAATTCGGCGACGGCGGCTGGATTGTTCTGGCCTTTTCCTTCACGGCGTCATCGTTCGCGCCCTTGAGCGTCACATCCCAGACGAATGCCCGCAGGTAGCGATTGCGATCGGCCTCACCAAACAGGAAATCGTCGTAGGCGTCGAGCCAATCGGCGCTGGCCAGCAGATCGGGCCGGCCGCGGACGCCGGATGACAGCCCATTGACGTTGAAATAGAAGGCTTCGCCATCGGTGAAACTGTCGCGAATTTCAACGGTACGCTGGCTGAAAATATCGGCCTCATCGCCGTTGACGATCACACGATAGCGCCGCGCGCGGCCCCTCTTGTCCTTGACCGTCACGATGCCGATCGGCTGTTCCGGGTTATCCGGATCGGTCACCACCGTTTCGATCAATTTCGGATCGAGATAACCCAGCCTGACATGGCCGGTATGTTCATTGACGAAGGCCGGGTAACACTGCTCACCGAACAGCGCCAGCTCGCGCACCTTCTTTTCGAGCTTGATGTCCATCGAGTTGATTGGGTCGTTCCAGAAGCGCGTCAGGATGACCTGAGCCTCCGGATCCGGCACCGTCAGCTTGACGCCATCGGCCAGCATGTAGGCGAGCGGCAGCTCAATGATGCGATTGGCGAGCAGGTTAGCTTGCCATAGCCAGGCCGAGATTTCACGGGAGCGGCTCAGGGTGACCGGTGCCAGGTCGCGGTCTCTGTCGCCGCTCAGGCGCCGCCAGCCTTCATCATCGTCCTCGACGGTCTGGCCCGCCGATTCGCGGAATGTGAAAAATTCTTTGACCTTGGAAAATAGATCCATGACAACCTCAGGAGGAACGGCGACCAAACAGCGATGCGATGAAAGGCCGTTTGAGCGTGATGCTGCGGCCGGATTGCTTGCGCGACTCCGGAATGAATTGATCGGGGCTGGGTGGAACGGTCTCGCCTGCAGGCGTTTTGACGTTGTCGCTTTCCAGAAAACTGATTGCTCCGGAAAATCCATCGACCTGGTCGTCGTGTTTTCCTTTCGGAAAATTCTCCAACTCATCCAGGAATGCCTTGTTCCATGCGCCCCGTACAAGCTTTACCTTGAGCGCTTCAGATTGAGCGCTGGCTGGCCGTGCTGCTGTTTCCTTATCGGCACGCTTCGGGACCGCACGCACGTCAAAACCGGCTAGCGCGGTAATGTAGAAATCCATCTCCGTCTTGCCAGCCTGCGCTGGATCTTGCTCAAGCGCCTGTGTGCACTCCACGCCGTCGGCACGTGCTGTTTCCTTAATCAGTTTCAGCACACCGGCAGGCCGCTTTCTATCGCGTGCGACGTGAGCAACGTAGTAAATCCCATCGGGCGCTTTGCCGACCTTCGGCCCGGCTGTGTAGTCGGGATCCTTGTTCTGGCTGGTCGGCTCGGATGCCGCCCGATCCCAATAGCGTACCCATCGGCAATTGGCCGGCGCCTTCTCGACGATCTCAAACCATTCTGATTTGAAATAGTCGCCAGCTGCAGGTCGAATTTTCCAGTTACCGTTTTTCAGCTGCTCACGTTCGACATTGGTCAGCGCATCCAGATTCGATATGTAGGTCGGGTCTTTCGACAAGCCAATCTGATTGTCTTTGTAGGACGATGCAATGAACGTCAAGCTCTTCGGCTGCAGGTCTGGATACTGGTCCCGCAATTCATCTGGAGAGTCAGCCCAGACGAGTTCATTCCGATAGCGGATAAACCAGCGCACAACACCAGAGCGCTCAGGAATCGCATAGCCGGTTTCCTGATCAATCCACCATGCGATCAAGTCAGCAACGAAACTGTCTGGGTCAGGATTTGTTGTGGCGCGAATATATGGCGCCACACCAGAATCTGAACGGTTTCGGGAAAGCAGATACCAGAACTGACCAGCGGTGAAGTGCGTCAGCTCGTCAAATCCGATCATCGCGACCTGAGCGCCTTGCCAGTCGGTTTTGTTCTTCTCATGCTCCAGGTGAGCAAAAGTTACGCGAGCACCGCTCGGAAACGTCCATGACAGGTTCGACTGATTGGGCTTCGCGTCGAGCTCTAAATATAGCTCTTCGGACGTATCCCACAGGCCGCCTTCTGCCTTGACCTGTTTAGTTGTGCGGCGAAATATGACCGCTCCGAATTTCCCGTTTTCGCAATGCCGGGTTGTTTCAAGCAACAACGCGAACGTCTTGCCACCGAAAGCCGCTCCACCGTAGATAACGATATCCGCGCTGGATGCGAGAAAAGCCTCCTGTGGTCCTGGTTGTGGCCGAATGACCTTTGGCTCGCCCATTTCAGCGGCCATTGTCCGGTAGATAGATCTGGATACGGCGAGCGACGGCCTCGCCAACCCGTGCTGCCTGCTCTGGGGTCAGCCCTTCTGCCGTAGCCCCGGAAATTGCAGCCTTAAACGCATCCTCTGAAACCTTCGCCAATACCTTAGTTTTGAATTCCTTCTGCGCGATGCTGGCGCGGGTCAATGTCGCGATATTTTTTGCCGCAGCGCTCATCAGGCCAATGCGTTCCGCGGCAGACAGCTTTTCGTCATCCTCATCGCCGGCCTCTTGAATAGCGATGATCGAATCGAACATCTCGCTCTGCACCAACGCGATGACCGCCTCGCTGCGCGCGTCCTGATCGTCGCCTGCGGCTTCCGTGATGAATTTCGCCGCTTCGGTGCTGGCGCGGATCGCGGCCATGCGGCGCTCGATCTTCTGGCCGTAGCGGTGAATGCTGCTCTTGCTGATCTCGTAGCCGAGATTGCGCAGCCAGGTCTCGAAATCCTCGTAGCCCGTGAAATTCTGGTCAATGAGCTGTCGATTCAGCTGATCCTGAACTTCCCTGGGCAACGCGGAAACGGCGGATTCGCGAGCCATCTCAGCTTGCCCAGTATTTCGTCGGCCGAGCAATGCCCGGCTCGCAGTCGATGGTGTATTCAGCCAGGTCAGTGCCGATGCGAGTCAGATCACCCCACCAGCGACCGGAGGGCTCCTTGCGCAGCTTCACCAGTTCGCGGTCGGCCAGGTAGTCCAGCTGCTGGCGAACTTCCATCGCCGAAACATCCGGATAGATGGCACGCATGGTGCCCTGGATGATTTCCTCGCAGAGCTCCTCCGGCCGGGCGTTGTAAAGCGCCAGAATGAGGTACCAGCGCAGCGATTCGCGGCGCACGCGGGCGGCGTCGATGTTCATAACTTCCCTTTCAATTGAGCGTTTTCCAGGCGGAGCGCCAGCGCATCGAGTTTTGCTTCGATCACGGTTTGGTTGCGGACGTAGTCATCACGGATGACGTATGTCATCGGGAGCACAGCCTTGAATTCCAGGAAGTCGCGCTCGACACGTGCCCACTCCTTTGCTGAGTTGTCCAGGCTGGCAAAACGCTCGTCCCAGTGCGCCTGTGCTTCTTTCCGTGCCACTTCCTGCGCCGCAAATCGCTCTTGCTGGCGCTTCTCGAATTGCCCGAGCAGCAGCCGCCCAAAAACACCGACACACGAGAAAAACGCCAGCAGCAGCGTGATCAGGTGCCACAGCTCCATTTCAACTCTCATTTCGCCACTCCCGGTGTGCCCAGGCCGAGGCGCTCAATGTCGCGCTGGCACTCGATGCAGGTTTGTGTTCCCGGCTGCGCCTCACGGCGTGCCTGTGGTATCGGTTCGCCGCACATCGCACAGTCCAGGGCGCTATCACCTGCCGCTGGCTGTGCAAGGCGACGCCATTTGTCCAGGGAATCCTGGCGCATCTCTTGTTCGCGCTCTTGTCCGCGCTCGCAAATGTCGGTCACTGAGGCTCTCCGGCGTAGAAGTCAGCTATTGCCTGGAGGCGGCTACGGCATGTGTTGTAGGAGCGCTGGCAGAGTTCGATCCAGCCGGCGACGTCCGCGTCTGTTGAGTACGCCCCGTCATCGGAACCGGCGGCAGCTCCTCCATCGGGGCGTAAAACGAGGCCGGGGGCATCGGGTAAAGCCCTGTCGAATTTTGGGCCGGGTCGGTTGAGCACCCGAATAACAGCGCTATCAAGGCAACGGCGGCCAGAGACAAGCCGAGCGAGTTCATCGTTTTTCTCCTGAGCAAATGCAGTGAGGGTTGTTTGCCATGCCGCCAGTTGCAGCTCAGCCTGCGCCGCGCGCTTGTTGGCAATCACAATCCTTGCCAGCGCTTGATTGGCGGCGAGCGATTTATCGGTCGCCGTTATGGTCTTCAGGTCGGCAATCTCGGCATCCTTCCGCCACCCTTCCACCGCCCAGCCAGCACCAAAAGAGAAGACGAGCGCCAGCACACAAATAGTGGCTTTGATTTCATCCTTGACGGTCGACGGGATCATTTCTGGGCTTCCAGACAGCGGGTTGCGGCGGTCGATCGGCGAACCCACAAGCCGCCGCAGATCGTCTTGTTTTCCTGCAGGCTGCAATCGCGCCCGTTGAAATACCGCCACCGCAGAATCTGAGAGCAGGCGCCGTGATAGTCGCCAGCATTGAGGTTGGCCACGAGCGTTGAGCCGCAAAAGGCCGATGCACCGATGTTGTAAGTGAGGTCAGCATAGATGTCGTACTCGTCTTGACTCAGCGGCACCTTGACGCAGCGCTTCATAGCCCCTTCATACGTCGCAAGGTCTCGCATGGCCTTCGCCAGCGCCTTGGGCGGCGTCGTGCGGTCACCCAGCTGCAGCGGCGATCCATCGTCCCGGGTTGTCGACCCGAAACCGTTCGTCGGCACGTCGCCAGGCGCGGGAATGATGGCGCGATCGGTATAGTTTTCGTTGCTGACGATGCCGACCAGGCCGGCGGCAGAAAGGCTTAATACGGCAATCGCGTAGCGTAATTTCACGATTTGACCTCTGCAGGCTTTGCCTTGAACTGGGCAGGCGTCAGCCAGCAGCGAGGCGTCGTGTTGCGAAAGAAGTGAGCTCGAAGCTCTGGCGTAGAGGCCTGCTTGCAATAGCCGAAGCCATCCAGCCCAGCGCGGGGCTTGTTGGCGTCAGCAGAATCGAGGTAATGAATACATTCGCGGCAGGTCATGCCGGAAGGCTACGCGGCGCCGCAGGGGATTTTTAGACGGCGAGCGTCGGTGCCTGGCGTGGTGAGATCGGGAAAAGAAAAACCCCGCCGAAGCGGGGTCTTTTGCCGTGTTTGTCGGCTATTCCCAGGATATGCGGCAAAAGCGCCGTCTATCCTGCGTTCGGCGTCAGGTCGCGTAGAGCCCAAGCGGCCTTTGCCGTCTCGTTCATCACGTACCCCGGCTGATCGTCCGGCAGCTCGTCAAGCGCATCGAGTGCGGCGCTCATCTCCGACATATGCTGCTGCTCAATCAACACTTTCCCGTCTGACGATTCCTCGCTGTCATCCAGTGCGAAAAACGTCGCTCCGGCCAGGGCAAGCAACCCGTCGATGGCCTTCCGTTGCAGGCAAGTTACCCCGGCCGGCATGTTGGCCTCAATCGCGGCGCGTATCTCGCCTGGCGTTGCCACAATCGCCTCCTGGTCATCTTCTGGGCTGCTCCGGTCTGGCAGTTCGCACAGGTCGCGTATTGCTTTGTCAATCCAGTCCATTTTCATCTCCTAGTCAGACGCCGAACCCGGCGCTCGTTCGGACGGGCCTGACGGCCCGCCGCACAGCTCTGCGTTCGGCGTCTTGTGTCGTCCATTGTGCGAATCAGCCGCTGCTTTACTCAGCCAATGACATCCACACATATGGCAACTCGTTTCCCATGCCCCGCGATCTATTCTCTGCATGGCCTGCTGGCATCCAATGCACAGATCGGCGGGTTTGCTTTCAATCACGCCACCCGTTGGCTTGAGAAATTTTCTAATCAACGCAAACATTCAGTATCCTTTATCCGTAACCAGCCGCCGAACAGTTTAATCGAGCGGACCGCCGGCAAGCGGCATCCGCTCATTGCCGGCGTTGGGCGACATGAAAACCAACCAGTGCGTCAGCCCTTTGCGCCCGGAAATGTGGCCGAATAGCGGCTGCACTGGCGTCAGTTCCAGCACTTCGCCGACGCGCACCTGGGTCTCGTTCCATTTGAAAATCAAAACTCCGTCGGTGGCCAGCACGCGGAAGCATTCGGCGAAGCCCGCGCGCAGGTCATCGCGCCAGTCCTGGCCGAGCTTCCCGTATTTCGCAGCCAGCCACGAGCGAGGCCCGGCGCGCACCAGATGCGGCGGGTCGAACGCCACCAGTTTGAAAGAGCCATCCGGGTACGGCAGCGCCCGGAAGTCAATCAGTGCGTCCGGCTCAATTCGCAGCGTCCGCGTGCCACTGGCGTTGCCGTGCGAGCGGTCGGTCACAGTCAGCGTCTCGCTGCGCCAGTCTCCGAACACCACGTCCGGGTGCTGCTTGTCCAGCCACATCATGCGGCCGCCGCAGCACGGGTCCAGCACACGTCGCCCAACACGTCCGTCAACCGGACCTTGCGCCTGCATAGTTTCGGTGTTCATTTATCGTCCTTTCCCGGCGCAAGGCCGGTTACGTTAGCGTCAAAACAAACTGCCTTGCTGCTCTTCAAATTTCGCCCTGGCGCTGCGATCGCTGCCGATCCTTTGCTTTCTCGGGCGGGGTGCTTCAACAGATATCCCTGTTCCTGGTCGCTTGAGAATCCGCTCGACTGATCGCCGCGCCAGATTGAACTCGATCCCCAGCTCGAAGACCGCTGCCGGGTAGCTCCATCCACCCTTGGTCGTCATCTCATCGAACTTGATGCGGATGATTTCCTGCGCATGCTGATAGACGACTGCCTTGCAGTTCGGGATCTGCAGCTCGCTGCCACCGAACTCATCGACGATCAGCCATGCAGCGACTTCGCCGATCACGTCCACAAGGCGGTCGAACACCTGGCGAGCGCGGCCAGACTCGATACTTCGCCGGCTCGGGACCGGTGGCTCTTGACCAGGCCAGCGCGCAATCAGCTTCGCTGCAGCCTCGTAGCCAGCCACGCGCACCAGGGTGCGGGCAGTCTCGGGGAAAGCAGGAAAGCGAGAAAGCTCGCTGAGCTGGTCCGGGGTCATTTCAGGCTTCCTTCAGCTTTTCGGCGCGCTTGATCAGTGCCACGATGACCGCGGCTTTGCCTTCAGCCGTTGCCCACTCGATGCGGTCTTTGCCGGTCAGCCGGCGAACCATCGACGGGCCATTCTTGCCGCTGTGGATGTATTCCCAGGGCAGCTTCAGATCAGCCAGCAGCGCTTCAATCTTCTGCAGCTGCAGATCCGCGTCGACCGTCTTCGGCTTGCCGGCATGCCCCTTGTACCCAGTCAGGCGGTTGATGTGATCAAGCACTAGAGTCACCTCGGCGAAGCTCATGTCCTTCAGGCTGGCCTTGCCAGTCAGATCGATCTGCAGGTCATGCCGGGCATCGGCGCTCAGGCCGGCCGCATTGGCCGCAACAACAATGGCCCTCATGCGTTTTGCTTTCTGTAATCCGAGTTTGCTCATTTTCTTTTCATCTCCGGGAAACCATCTCCAGAAGCCCGGCCGGGCCGGGCTTGAAGCGATGTTTTCAGTTAGGCGACGGCATCGCGAAAGTGCTTGTAGGGCTTGAACTTGATGACGCGCTTGGCCGGGATATCGACCGGCGCGCCGGTCTTCGGATTGCGGCCGATCCGCGCCGCCCGGGTATCCACGAAAAGCGTGAAGTTGTCGGTCACCGTGACGGCCTCGCCGGCCGCCAGGCTGGACTTGATGCCTTCGAGCAGCGCGCTCAGTTGTTGCTCGGCAACTTTTTTGGTCACGCCGCCAGCGGCGGCGATGGTGTTGGTCATTTGCATACGATTCATGATTTGCTCCAGGTTGTTGCTTGGTTTGAGGTTGGCGTCGTCAGAGCGCTTATTTGCTGGAAAGGAACAGCGAGGAAAGCCTTTGCCTTTTCTCCCGACGCTGCGGCCGTTACTCGCCCCACGAGCCGCTGGGGGCTTGTGGTCATCAGGCGGCGGTTGAAGGGAAGAAAACGATGGGCTCCGGTTCCCAACCATCAGCCAGGACAATGAACGCCTGGTCGATGAGTGGATCCAGCCGAAGACGATCAATCAGGTTCGACATGCAATCGGTGTTCTGATCAATGCCGGCCAGCAAATTGCGCAGGGCGTTCTCGAGCTCTTGCTCTCGGCTATTAGCAGGCATCGCGCACCTCACCACCGAGAACCTGGATCAACTGCGGAAGAAACCGCGCCAGCTCGCCCGTCATCAACGCGAAATCGGCATCGAACTGCTCGTCGGCGCGCTCGGCGCTCTTCTCGGCTTCTTCCTTCAGCAGGTCGAGGAAGGCGAGGCGCTTGATTTCCAACTTCTCGCCGAGCACGAAAGAGATGCGGTCGTCCCAGGTCAGCGCCAGCTTGGTCGGCAGCTTGCCGCTCGCCAGATGCGCCTTGACCTCGCCCTCGATCTCTTTGCCATCGAGCGGATGATGGACGTAGCGCACCGCAGACTTTTCCTCGCTGGCTGCCTTCAGCTCGCACTCGCGGTCGATGGTGAAACCCGCCGGGGCTTCACTGCCAGCCAGCCAATCCGCCATGGCCGTCTGCGGCGAAAGCTTGGTGTGGAGCATGGTCAGCGGGAAATCATCAAGGCAATGGCGCAGGTGCTCGATGACCTCCTCGGCCTTGGCCGGGCTGGCGGCATCGACACAGAACCAGCCGTTCTGAGGGTCGATCCAGACGAAGGTGGTGCGGCGGCGCGTGAAGGCGCGCGGCATCAGCTCTTCAGTGACCCGCTCGCGCAGTTCCTTGAGCTGTTTGCGGCCGACCGCGAAATCCTGCTGCACTTCGATCGCCTCAGCCCGCTTGCGGACCTCCTCATTGACCACCGATGCCGGCAGCAGGCGCTGCTCGACAGAGAGGGCGATCATCCATTGCCGGCCGAGCGAAAAGACCAGCGCGCCATCGCGGCGCGGCGACACCCAGCCGCGACTGGAGGGCTGATTGCTCGGGCAGGCAACGAACGGGCCGCGCGTGAGCTGCTGCTCGAGCACTTCTAGGCTCATCGCCCAGGGAGAAGGCAAGCGGTAGATTTGTAGATTACGGAACCACATTTAGGCCACCTCTTTCTTGATCTTGTCGATATCGACGCGAAGGTTGGAAAGCGCTTCGTTCACGCGCTTAGCCCGCGCATAGATGGCCGGAAACGAGTCCATCATCGTGACGGCGAAATCAATCCAGGCCTTGCTTTTGGCGCCACCCACCACAGCGGCTTGGTGCATTTGCTTCAATTGATCGAAGTTGGTCACCATGGCCATCACTCAACCTCCGCCGTAGCATCCTTCAGCAGCGCGTCGACCATCTTGTCGACGGCGCTGTCGGCCGGCTTGATGAAGACGACGTCGCCACCTTCATTGACGTTGCAGCCGATCTTCTTCAGCTCGGCTGCAGAGAGGCCGTTCAGCGCCTCCTTCACCGGCTTTTCAGTCGTCGCGATCAGCACGTCAGCCTGCTCAGGAAAATGCTTCTTGATGAGCTTGATGACCTGCTCAGAATCAGCCCAGTCGATCTTGCCCTTGCTCTTCTGGAAACCAAGTTTGATGCCATGAAACACGGTGCTGCGCGGTTTGACGAAGCTGGCCGGCGTGGCCTCGATCAACGCCTTCAGCGCATCGTGTTCTTCTGCCGCATTGGCAACGGCCTTCTTCAGGCGCTTGATGTTGTCGCGCTTGATGGTTTCGATGCCCTCATTCATCGTCGTGACGATGGTGGTGAGGTGCTCGCGCGCCTCGGCGAACTTCTTTGCCGCGCGTTCGATATCGATGAGGTTTGACATAACGATCCTTTCTGAGCGCTCAGCTCATGCGGTGTTTAGTGACTGAATAGCCTTGAAACTGCTCGGTAGTTTTCGTCCCAGCTCCGGTCTCTTGCTGAGTTATCTGGCTTTGCTTGAATCCGCCATCGGTCAGCAGAAACTTGCTGCTCGATGCGTTGGCCACCCGCATCGCGTCGACTTCGACCTTGGCGCTGTTAATCACGGCTTGGCCGATCTCGGCCATGGCCTTCGCCCGTTCAACATCGAGCTTTCCGTCTTTCAAACCTTCCAGCGCGAAAAATAGAAACTCGCGCAGGTCATCGATGGTTCTGCTGCTCATGTTCTTTCTCCTTGCGGTTGATTACCCGTGTCAGGGCCTTCTTCATGTGGATGACGGCCTTGAGCTCTGGCGGGAGGTTGTGCAGCGAGTTGCGCAGCATCAGCTCAGCACGGGTAACGAGCTCCAGGTTTTCCGCGTCGCAATTGCGTTTATTTCCATCGCGAAAGACCAGGGCATGTCCTGCTGGAAGCGGCCCGTTGATTGCTTCCCAGTTGATGATGTGCAGGCCACGCCAGCGCTGTTGAAACGGCCGGTCGTTGTTGATCTTGCGCTGGATGTAGCCGTCCTTGCTGATGCGCTCGGCGCCGATCGGTTGGTAGATGTCAGCTGCCCGACCGCCCCGATGCCCAACCTTGAACTGGGTTTGAACGCTGCCGGGATGGCACAAACCCTTTTTCCCCTTATTCCAGCTTTGATGGCCAGATTTAAAGCGGCTGGCCACCCCGGAAGCAGTCAGGGTTTGCCCCGACCGGATCTTCAAATCCTCGGCATACTCGGCGCTCTTTTTCAGGCCGAGGCTGTTGGCCTTTTGATACACCTGGTGCAACGGTCGGCCGAGCATCAGCGCGATGCTCTCCGTCGGGTTATTGGCGTAGGTGGCTTCCAGGACTAGGACTTCATCTGCTGACCAGTGTTTGCGGGGGATTTTCATGACGGGCGCTCCGATTTGATCCAAGCCAGATGCCAGGAGTAATCCAGCGCCAGCCAGTAGCGCACGGCAAGCCAGGCGCGCTGAGCAAGGCGCATGGGGATGGTCAATGCACGCATTTCACCTCCCGCCAGAAGATGCGGATCTCGCCAACCAGGCCGATCCAGTATTCGAGTGCCAGGCCGTTCTCGATCCGGCTGCACACCTTCGTGCACTCGTCACCCAGCAGCCGGTAGAGCGACGGCTGGGCGGCGACGCAGATATAGGCGCCGTTGCGGTCGGCATTGATCGACAACACCGCGAGGTGGTGCGACTGCGCCCAAGAGTAGATGCGACGCTGATCGTCGAGCAGCTTGTCGATGCAAGTGCGGGCATCGCCAGCAACTTCGCGATTGGTGATCGGGCTGCTGACCGGCTGCCAGCGCAGCGCCGGCATCAGATGCTCCGGATAGGGGAATGCAGGAAAGTCGTTCATCACAGCTCCTTGATCAGGTCGCCGGTCACCATCGGCAGGCCGAGCTCGGCAGCGCGATTCATGGCGTGGGTGGCGGTGTTGTTGACGATCAGCGGGTAAAGCATCGTTTTCACCTCACGGGTTCCCGGATCGACTTTCGTCCAGCGGGCGCGGATGGCCTCATAGGCGTCATCAGAAAACACGCTGGCGATATCGATGCCGACCCGCGCAAACTTGTGCTTCAAGTACGGGCCAACGTTCTGATGCAGCGGGTCAAGCGTCGCGATCTCGCAGCGGTTGATGAACTCGCGTGCTTCCGGGTAACGGTTGGCATCGAGCTTGATCTTCAGCTCGGGCTGACCGATCAGCACCACGCTCAGCACCTTGCCGAAGCCGGTGTCGCTCTCGATCTCGTTGAAGCGCTTCAAGTACTTCATGGTCTGAATCGACAGGTCGTGAGCCTCTTCGAGCATCAGGACATGCTTGAAGCCAGCACGGTCGGAACGCAGCAAGGTGTCGCGCACCTGGCGGGCCTGTGCCTCGAGGCCGCTGCGCACGGTCGTGTCCGGCTCCAGATCCTTGATGATCGCGTTGCAGATCGCCGTCGCATTGAGCTTGGTTTTATCCAGCGTCTGCGGAAAGATCATCCGGATGTTCTGGCGGTCGCGGGCAATGCGGTTCTGCAGGAACTTGCGCAAGGTCGTCTTGCCCGAGCCAGACTCGCCGATGCCAGCAGTAATGCCGCCGACCAGCGCCGTCTGAATCATCGCCTCAACCACGTAATGCTGAGACTCGCTCATGAACACATCGTCAGGGCCGTTGATATCGTCAAGAAACGGATCGCGAAAAATCTTGAAGTGGCGCTTGGCCTTGGGTGAAAGCATTTGAATCTCCAGGGGTTTGAAATCAGGTGTTCCGGCGGCACGCAGACGATTGCGGCCGAATCCCTCCGGCTTCGGTGCGGCCTTGCCGACATGAGCGCCGATCGGGTACACGCCCCGGTAGCGGTCATCACCTTCCGGATCCCAGCAGTCAGCAATCTCTGCATCGGGAACGCCACGGCTCCTCAGCTCATCCTCCACCTGCGTCTTGATCGACTCCGGCGTCGTGTTGCGCGGGAAATAGCTGTGATTGATGATCTGGTTCAGCGCCGTCCTGGACAGCGGAATATCCTTCGCCTGCTTGATCTTCTCGGCCAGCGACGGATGAGAGATGCCGTGCCGAATCAGCACGCCCTTGAGCTTGATCGGCATGTATTCACACCCTCTAAAAGTTTTCGGAACGGCGTTCATCGCTTGCCCCTCCGGTTTGGTTGATCAGCGTTTTCATGCTTAAATCTCCTTGCGTTTTGTGCTTCAAATCTGCCCCTCGGCCGCTCCAACGGCTTTGAGGGGCAACCTTTTTCAGGCCCCACCCACCGCCCGCAGGCGTGGTGGTTCCGTGAAACCTCGCAGGCGCTCGACGATCGCGCCCACATCCGATTCAAGTGCGCCGGCTGGATACCAGCTCGCCACCTGGTGGTAGTGATCGGCAGACCATTCGCCCACCAGGGCGGCAGAAAGCCGGGTGACCAGTTGCACCAGGTTGAGTTGGCGTGCTTCGACAGCGACGGTTGCCGGGCTGGCCAGCAGGTCTTCCTTGCGGCGCTGGACAACCGGTGTGGTGATATCGAGCTCGGTACCGGGCCGGGCCATGTAGCTGGCCGGTGTCGCGGCGGCGAGGTGGCTGGAAATGTCCAGGCCACCGTAAATCGGCTGGCGGGCGCGGCGAGCGGCATCGACCTCCAACTTACCGTCGACCCCATACGCCAGTTGCTCGAGCGCCTTCATGTCGCGCACCGCCGGGGTGTCCGGCATGCCCTTGATGTCTTCGCCCCATGTCGCCGCATCGGCACGGAAGCCACCGGCATCAAGCGCGATCTGCGGGCAAACCCAATGCACATCGCGCTTGTGTTCATCCTGCTCAATCAGCAGGATGGCATCCGTGCGATAGGGGCTGCGCGCCACCTCCACCTTCTGGCCGATGTTCAGATGCGGGATGTGCCGCACGTCGTATGACGCGCCGCCGAAGGCGATGCTCAGATCGCCGCGGACATCGCGCTTTTCCGTCTTGCCGGTCATCAACTGGCGGCACAGGCCGGCATCCGGCGCAATGCGCAGCTGGTCAGCGCGAATCGTCTGCCACAGCCCAAAACGGGTGTGGCCGTGGCGGCTGTGTTTGCACACCCCATTGAACCAGCGCCGCCACACAGCAGCCTCAGCGTTGAGCTGCTCCAGGCTGTTGACCTTCTTGCCGACCAGCATGGTTTCAAAGCCACGCTCGATCAGGTCGTTGTGCTTTTCAACGCTCCCCTTGGCGCGCGGATTCTTCGGCCGGTGAATGATCACCTTGATGCCGAGCAGCCGGCAGAGGTTCTGGAACAGGCTGCCCTTGTTGGCTGCACCGGGGTCGAGCACCACGATGAACGGCACCCCGTGGAATGGTTCTTTCTCGTGGTCCTTTGCCTGCAGGCAAGAGATGAAGAACTCGCACAGCATCTCGCCGCTTTCGGCGCCCAGGTAGTAGAGGAAGAAAACCGTGCCGGTGTAGTGGTCGGTGCACACGTAGCGAATGACCATCTGCTTGGCGCGCTTCGTGAAGTTTTCGGGCTTATTCTTGTAGAACTCGTCCTTTTCCATCACGCCGAGGCCACCGTCGTCCAGGTAGTACAGCACGCACACCGAAGCATCGACCTGCCAGACGTGATTGGGGTGCAGGCTTTTTGCCCCACGATGCGGCGCCGGCCGATTCAGGGTTTTCATGTCCAGGCCGTAATGGCGCACCGCGCGCTGTATCGCCGAATCAGACACCGGTACCAACTCGCCGGAGTCCTGGTCAAGCCTGCCCATGGCGAAGATGCCATTGGCCCGGCCCAGCCTCGCCGCATTGCTGATCGCCATGCCGTCCTTGCCGTTGGCACGCTGCGCCGTTTTCTTGATCGCCATCAGGCGCATTGCTTCATCGCGACTGACTGCGAGCTGGCCAGCATCGGCCCGGCGTTTGCGGGGGGCAGAAAACCCGGCTTCCTCAATCTGCCGATACAAGCTTTTGACATCGACGCCGAGCAGCCTCGCCTGATCAAGCGCGATGCGCGTCTTGTTGCCGTGGGCGGCCGCCTGGATCATCTCTGCCGCACCTTTCAGTGCGACGATCCGGTCAGGAGTCAGCGCCATGATTGACTCCTCCATTACGCATCAAGCTCAGACGGGAAGCCAACGATCTGCTCACCCTCATTCGGGTTGTCGAGAAAATCGTCTGCCTGGTTGAAGTTGAGCTGAATGCCAAAGTCGGAGGCAATGCCCAGCACCTCGCCGAGGATGCGGTCCAGCGCGCCTTGCATCGCAACGTAGAGACCCTGCGGGCAATCATCCAACGCACGGCCGCGATAGATGCCCTGACGGATCGGCAGAAGCGCGCCGACCGCATACAGCGTGTCATTGACCAGCGCGCGTTCGATCTCGGTGGCCTGCTCATCAACGGTCAGGCATTCGCGCTTGTTCTTCTCTTCGACCAGTTCAGAGATGCGGCGCGCGCGGTCGGCGAGCAGCTTGTCCTTTGCTGCCAGCTCGCCCGAAACCGCAGCCTTGGCCTGAGCGATGCCGGCCTCTTTGTCGGCTTGCTCCTGGCGCAGTGCCCGGCGCAGCTCCGAGACGGACATGCAGTCGACGTCGTCGAGCTGGATGCCGCGCACCTGGTCGCCACTGTTCAGGGCTTCAATCTCGCCATCGTCGAGAACCAGCAGTTCAAGCAGCTTTCCCTGGTTGATATTGGGGAGCTCGAAAAGTCTCGTCGACGAGACTTTTGAGAACTTCAGGGTGCAGGCCATAAATTTGTTGGCCATCTTGTAGCCGATGCCAAGCGCCTCAATCCGTTCGATGAACATGCCGTGTCCAGTCACTTCCTTGAGCAGCAACAGGCGCTTGCCCATCTCCAGCACGGCCTCAACACTGCGGCGTTGGTAGAACTTGATTTCCTCTTCGAGCGACTCAACGGTCAACGCGCCCTCGTAGTCCAATTCCTTGGCCAGCGCGGTGATGTTTTCCTGCACGTTGGCTAGCGCGGCTGAATAGGCATCTGCCTGCTGCAGGTCATGCGTGATCACTTCCAGCGTTGCCGGTGGCAGCGTTTCGGCAACCGCCTCAACGGCGGTGGATGTGGGTTTTCTTCCTCGGGTTGCCATGCTTATCTCCCGACCTTATGGTTATGATTGGTCTTGCCCATTCCGGCTTGCCCGACACAAGCAGCAATCCCACTGCTCTGCTTCTGGCTATCGACGAACTGAAGATGGATCGCCCGCTCGATTCTTCCTTGGGCTCTCTCGATCGCCCCTTTTGCTTGAGGCTTAAACGGACTCAGTTTTTTCATGCTCATTTCCCTTACGGCTGGCGTGTGTAGCGATGTTTCAACTCGCTCATCCGGTCAGATGAGCGGGCAATGTGTTCGGTGAAGGCCACCGCGATCTGCACCAGCTTCGGGCCGAGCCGCCAGCGGCCGGTGTCGATCAGTTGCTCGGCCAGACCGGCCTCCTTGAGGTTGGCCAGATCGCGGGTGATGTTGGAGGGGTTGGTGTTGAGGGCCTTCGCAAGGTCGCTCGGTGCCAAGCCGCCAAACTCGTTGCCGGCCAGCAGCACCACCACCTTGAGCAGCCGCTGCTGCGCGGCATTGATGTAGTCGGCGCTCATTCCGGTTCCAGCTCCAGTTCGGGTTGTGCCGAGCGCGCTGCGTTCTCGCGATGCCAGGTAAGGCCTTCCATCGCAGAGGTCACGGCGGCGATGACTTCATCCGCCTTGGCCTTGCCGCTGGCAAAGTTGATCAGGGCGCCCATTGCGTCGTGGGTTGCAGCCTGCACGGCCGGCAGATCAGTGCTGGCCAGCCCGCGGCCGGTGGGGATATCGATCAGCAGTCGGTGGGCGGCGTGCGCCAAAAAGCGGGTCACAAAGTCAGCGCGACAGGCCGCTTCAAACGGGCGAATCAACACCGCCGGGATGCGGCCGTTCTCAGTCCACTTGTAGAGGCTCCACTTGTTGGGCAGGCCCATGTCGGCGGCAACGTGGTCGAGCGTGCGGCGGTGCTTGCTGAGTGCATGGGCCAGGCATGCCTCCATGGCCTCCTGGATGTTCTGCGGCGGGTGCTTCCAATTTCGTGCTGGCATTTGGAAAGTCCTGTAAATGGGGGTGTCCAAAAAAAGCGGGGTTTTGCTACTATGCAAACGTGTTGCGCGTGGCTAAATTTGAGGCGTCACAACACAGGAGCAGGAAATGCGGCAAATTCCGCTGGAAGATCGAATTGATGCGCTGCATGTCGTTTTGGGAAACCTCATTGCGCACCTGGATGACTCGGGGCTTGTTGATCGCCAGATCCTTGAGCACGACGTGCTGCTGCAGCTTGATGTGCTGGAGTCGTCAAACCGGGCGCTTGAGGATGTGCGGGCGATGTTTGGAACGGCTGATGAAATACGCCGACTGTGGGAGAGAAAGCGCAGCGCGCCTGACGCCGGCTGATCAGCGGCTGCATGACGATGGCTGCCTCGTCCCGGGTCATGGCTGTGTGCTGGGTACGAAATGTCATTTCAGGCCCCCATGCACCAGAGCCAGGCGGCGTCGTAGTCGTCCGGATCGAGGCGGGCATTGAAGAATTCGTCATTGCATTCGCTCATGACGTTGAGTGAGTAGTCGCGGATGAACATGGCGGGCCTCAGGCGGCTTGTTGGTCGGGTTCGGCCGACTTGATGCCGGCCGCGACGGCGATGTCGTGGGCGCGGCCGAAGTTGGCTTTGTCGACGCCGTTGAGCACGCGATAGACCGCCCAGGCGGGAAAGCCGTTTTCCTCTGCCCACTGGCGAATGGTTTTGCCCTGTTTGCGCAGGTTGGATTTGAAGCGAGGGACGGTCATCAATGGCCTCCTGATTTTGTTACAGGTTAATTAGAGGTTGTTTGTAGGTTAATTATGAGGAACAAACGTTCCTCACGTCAACGACTATTTGAGGAAATTTTGTGTCGTCTATTGGAGAGCGTCTTTTAGAAGAGCGCGATCGGCTTGGTTTGAGTCAGTCTGATTTGGCTGTTTCCGGGCTGGTGACCATGCGTTCGCAGCGGAACTACGAAAAAGGTGATCGCTTCCCTGATGCCGCCTATTTGTCGGCAATAGCCTCGGTGGGGGCTGATGTGCGTTACATCGTTACGGGCCAGCGCGATGGGCCGGCGCCTGAAACGCTCAGCGCCGATGAGCGCGAACTGCTTGCTCTCTTCCGGGCTGCACCACTAGCGGTCAAGGCAGCTGCAATTGGTGCGCTCCAGGGCGGCAGCAGCAAGGCACAAAAGAGCCAAAAACAGACGAGCATCAGCATTGGTACAAACCATGGCCAGGTGGTCAAAGGCGGTGCAGTTTTCAATGGGCCGATCGGTGTCGGCGCAACGATCAACAAAAAATCGTAGAGCTGAAGCATGAGCAGGCAGGATTTCAGGGTTGTCGAAAACCACGGCCAGATCGCCGACTCGATTGAAAACTACTACGGCGGGAATCGCCCGCCGGCCGGGCACCACAACGCGCGAGTGTGTCCCCAGTGCGATGAACTCACTTGGCGGATGACGCAGCACTGCATCGCCTGTGGTGTCGATCTGTTCGCCATCGATGCCGAAGAGCGGCGGGAGCGCCAGAAGTGGCGCCGCCTGAAGTTTGTTGCCTTCTTTGGCATCATCGGCTTTGCACCAGTCTCGATGCAGAGTTACCTGCCGGATAACATCAAGTTGCCGGTGATGGTGGTGAGTGTCGTGTCCATGATCATCGCCGCCGCGATTGCGCGCGATTAGCGGGGCTTTCGCTCCGCTATGTATATGAAGTCATAGGATCGACCTTTGAAATCGATCCTTGGGCGGTTTAACTGCGTTTAACAGATGGCTGCGGGGGCCTATGCCTACATCAATTCTCGTTTTTCTTGGTTTGGCCGTACTAGGCATCATCGGATTGATTGTTTTTTCTTTGTCCGGTCAACGAAGACCATCCCCTGCCAGCAGGCCCGACGATCTTCATATTCCAAGTGAGACTGGTTTAGAGCATGCGCCAAAAACTGCTATTAATCCAAAGCCCACCCCTGTTACTCCATGGCGGCCGAAAGAAACAAAGGCTATACCAGCTCAAGCATTTGCAACACCCGGTAAGCCCAAACCGATTCCTTTCGGAATGGTTGGGGCTGGGCTGAGCAAAGATGCTCATCACAAAGCACATCTACAGCCTCTTCCTGCTCCGATTGAAGATTTAGCACCTCCTATCTGCCCTTACTGTGGGAACTTGCTGGCAAAACGACCGAAGCAGAAAACTCGATGTCCGCATTGCAACCAAGTGATTTTTGTGAAGTACACCCCAACAGATCCAGTAAAGCGTTTGGTTACAGAGAGTCAATTGCTGTTAGTTGAGCAACAGTGGGCAGAGTATCAAGTGGTGAAAAGTCAGTTGAGAATCGATGCGGAGTTGGCAATTTTTGGAATTTCTCCCGGATCAAATGAAGAGGCAGTTGTCGAGACATTAAAAGTATTTTCTGATGACCCATCGAAAGATATTGGGTTAAGGAAAATGGCGGCCCATTACCTATCTTCAAAGCTGACAGGTAGAGATAAAACGAAATGGGCAACCATCGGTTATCGCTTGGACCTTGAGGCGTTGCTGAGCAATGGCTATCAAGAGGTTGAAATTCGGGGAGGAGCATCTCCATGCCCATCTTGCCAATCTATTGCCGGAATGAGAGTTCCGACAGCAGAAGCAAAAGCTAAACACCCAATACCCAACAAAAACTGTCAGAGGTGGAAAGAGTTCCGAAATTGCTGTGCCTTTTGGGGGACACCTAGAATCTGATTGTGGTTAAGATTTTTCGGAAAATTAGACTCAACGCTCGTTGTGGCTAACCGATGAGACACATTCTCCCTATCTGCTTGCCAGGCTAATCCCGTAGCCCCAGCACCGACGCCCGTCATCCTCACCGAACTACTCTGCCACCGGCATCCTTGTCAGCACACATTGCTGACAGGAGCCACCGATGGCAAACAAGAACACCTCTTCCTCGGCGAAGCCGCGCCGGCCAGTTGTCCCGACCGCTGCCCCGCCGGCTGCTCCGGCTGCTCCGGCCACCCCGGCCACTGCCACGCCTGCCGTCGAGGCTAGTGCTGCGGCGGCCACTCCGACCGCTGCCCCGCCGGCTGCTCCGGCCACCCCGGCCACTGCCACGCCTGCCGTCGAGGCTAGTGCTGCGGCGGCCACTCCGGCTGCTGCTCCGCCGGCCGCTGCCCCCACTCTTGCAGAAGTCACTCGCCGCGAGCAATCCGCCGAGCTGCGCGCCGCTCCTGCCGCTGTACCTGATCTCGCGAAGGCCGTTGAGCTGACGGCAGCTGAGGCTGCTGCCGCCGTCAAGCGTCTGGTACCTGTGCTTGACGCGGCCGGCAAGCCGACTGATGAGACCGAGCTGGTTTCCCTGCAGGAATCCGAAGTGCAGGCCTGGGCTGTGCGTGGCCAGCGTGTGATCGTTGTGACGATCGACGGCCAAAAGCTGGAGGGCAAGTTGTGAAAATCCCCCCGTCTGGTTTGCGCGGCATGGCCCTGCGTGAAGCTGCGCAGAATCTGCGCGCCATCATCGAGCTGGTGCGCAATGCGCTGGATGCCAAGGTCAACAGCAATGCCGGGCCGGGCACTGATCGCAAGTGGTTCGAGCTCGAGGCGGTTTATGGCGACACCGCAGTCATTTGTATGGATGGTCGCCATTGGTCTTACCCCTACACGATGACGGCCAACGTCGTCACGCTGGCTGATCCGGTTGAGGTGGTCGAAACCTTCGTGCCGTTGAAGGAAGCCGCTGTCACTACCGAGATCGCGCTGGTCGAGTCAGAGAGCCAGGCCGCCGGTACAGTGTGGGAAGCCACGCTGATCCAGGCCGGCATGTCGGTGGGCAGCCGGGTCTTTTACTCCGACCAGGTGTTGCGCGAAGCCGCGCATCTCTTCGATGGCGTGCGGATCTGCATCAAGCCCGATGCGAAGCACATCAAGTCCACCGAGCGCGACATCAACACCATCGTCGGTTGGGGCGAGGCGCCGCGCTTTGTCGAGGGCGCCACGCCCGATACGGGCCGCCTGGTCGCCATGCTCAACTTGCCCGGCCTGCCGGAGACGACGGCCAAGCTGCTCGCTGCGGCAGCGCGAGCTGGCAAGCAGAACATCGTTGGCCTCTCGATCGATGCGCGTGGCCAGGGTGCGATGCGCATGATCGAAGGCAAGCGCGTCAATGCTGCAACGAGTATCGATCGCATCGAATCTGTTGATCTGATTGTCGAGCCGGGGGCTGGGGGCCGCCTGATTCGACTTGTCGAAGCTGCCCCTGAAAACGGTTCAACCCAAGGAGATCCCGATATGAACCTGCGTCAAAAGATGCTTCGCCTCGTCGAGGCAAAAACCCCGGCGGCTTATGCCAAGCTCGACCCGGAAACCGTCAGCGATGATGACCTGGAGCTGGCTTACCGCGAAGCGCTGACGACTACCGCTACGCCGGCCGGCAATATTGCTGCCGATGCAGAAGAGCGCATTCGCATGATCGAAGCACGCATGCTGGCTCGCTCGGCCATCGATGGTAGCTCGCTGCCGCAACCGGCCAAGGATCGCTTGACCCGCGTTTTCGCGACTCGCGAGCGCTTCGTCGAGGCCGATGTCACTGCGGCCATTGCCGAAGAACGCGAGTATCTGTCCCGCTTCGTCGAGTCGGGCCGCGTCAATATGGGCGATTTCGACATCGAGGTCGGCGACCGTTCGGCGAAGGTCAAGGACATGCTCGATGCTTTCTTTGATCCGAGCCACAAGGATCACCGCTCGGCGCAGTCCTTTAAGGAGTGCTATATCGAAGTGACCGGCGATAAGCGCGTCACTGGCAAGGTGGTTGATTGCGACATGAGCCGCATGCGTGAAAGCCTGGGCATGAACTTCCGCGAAGCTGCGCTCGACACCACCAGTTTTGCGCAAGTACTGGGTGACTCGATCTCGCGGCGTGTCCTTGCTGACTTCCGTACTCGCGACCAGTTTGACGTGTGGCGCGACCTGGTCAATGTCGTTCCGCTGAACGACTTCCGCGTGCAGCATCGCACGCGCTGGGGTGGCTTTGGCGATGTGCCGGTCGTTGCCGAAAAGGGTGACTACACCGAGCTGGCTCAGCCGACTGATGAAGAAGCGACCTATAGCCCGCAGAAGCGCGGCGGCTTGGCGTCGGTGACGCTGGAAATGACGCGAAACGATGACGTCAGTGCCATCCGCCAGATCCCGACTCGTTTGTCACGTGCAGCCAAGCGTACCTTGGGCAAGTTCGTCCTCGACTTCATCCGTGCGAATGGTGCGATCTATGACGGCAAGGCGCTCTTCCATGCCGACCATGCCAACCTGGGCACCACGGCCTTCAGCGCCGCGGCCTGGTCTGAAGCTCGCCTTGCAATGATGGCGCAGGCTGAATACGGTGCGCCGGATGCTGCTGGTATCCCGCCGGCTCACGTCTGGATCCCCGCTGCACTGGAAGAACTGGCTTACAACACGTTCAAGAATCGTGGCACGAGCAATGACCCGAACTTTGCCCAGAGCACTGCGCCGATGATTCATCCGGTCTGGTACTGGACGGATGCCAACGATTGGGCTTGCTCTGCCGACAAACTCGACATTCCGTCGATCGAGCTGGGCTTCCTGGATGGCCGGGAAGAGCCGGAGCTGTTTGTCCAGGATAGTCCGACGGTCGGCAGCCTGTTTGCCAACGATGTGATCACCTACAAGATCCGCCACATCTACGGCGGTGCGGTGACCGACTATCGCGGCTTGCGCAAGCACGTCGTCGCCTAAGGCCAAGGGCGGCACTTCGGTGCCGCCCATGAATCGGGAGCAGTCGATGCTGGCTGACATGAAAAAGCTGGTCGAAGGGTTTGTCCGTGATGAGACGACTCGCCTGTCGGCTGATGACATCGAAACTGCAATCAGTCTGGCCACGCAGCGCTATGACCAGGACCGCCCTCGCACCAAGGTTGAAGATGTGGTGAGTGCCGGCGGTGATACGTTGCCGCTGCCGGCTTCGTGGGCGACTGAATCCGAGCTGGTCTCGGTTGAACATCCAGTGGGCGAATATCCGGCGTGCTATTTGCCCGGCTCGATTTATACGGCGCCATCCGGCGATCTGCTGCGGATCGGCGATGTGTTGTCGTCAGGCGTTGAGTGCCGCTTGACCTTTACCGTGCCGCATGTGGTTTCGGGGGTCGTTGATACGATCCCGGGATCCAACCGGGAGGCGGTTGCCGCCTATGCGGCCGCGCTGTTGCTCGAGCAGTTGTCTGCTGCAGCGATCAATGACGGCGACAGCACGATCATGGCTGACTCGACCGACCGCCGCACGAAGTCCCAGGAGTACGCATCGCGTGCCCGTGGCTTGAAGGCGCGCTACACCGAGGCGCTCGGGATCGGCAGCGGTGCAAGTACTCAGGCAGCAGGAACAACCGTGGCATGGCCGAGCCGCGCCCGCCTCACCTCGGGCATTTATCGTCATGGCTGACCACTACGCACTCTCCTTGCCGCGCCTCGGTGAGGTTACCCGGGCACTCGCACTGGCGCCCCAGATTGTGATGGATGAGCTCGACCGCTTCTTCGCGATCGTACTGCCGCACATGACCAGCGAGATCGTCGACCGCACGCCGGCCAGCCAGGGGCATCTGCGCTCGAGCATCATCGGCAACGCTACCGTGAATGAAAGCGGCTTCCTGGGCGTTGTCGGCACTTCGTTGAACTATGCGACACCGGTTGAGCTTGGCTCCCGGCCGCACCCGGTATCTGAAGAGGGCATCCTGCAGCTTGCTGAGTGGGCAAAGCGCACGCTGCCGCTCGGGCAAGCGGTATCGCTGAAGACCGGTCGACCGCTGAAAACGAAGGGAATTGAAGAGGCGGCGCTGTCGGCCGCACATGCGATCGCCTGGAAGATTCGCACCAAGGGGTCGAAGGGGGCTTTCATGTTCCGCGATGCTTTCATCGCCAACCGCGGTCAGGTGATTTATCAGTTTGAACAGGCGGTCGACCGCATCGTGAAGAGAATTGGCGGTATGGCATGAGCCGCGAAAATCGAGAGATCCGCCGCGCGATTGCGGCAAAGCTGCTGAGCGTCGCCGGCATCGGTAATGTTTTCGAGTATGAGCGGGCCGCAGCGAATGAAAAGGCTTTTCGCGAACTGTACGCCACCGATGAAAACCTGCTTGGATGGCACATCCGCCGGGTTGGTCGGAAAGAAGATGCCGTCAATGCCGAGGTGCTGACGGATTGGGAAATTCGCGGGTTCAAGGCGATCCAGGATGCGGTCGCGTCCGAGCTTGCGTTCGATGATTTGATCGACGACATCCTCGACGCCTTCCGGGCTGACCCAACACTGGGCAAGGTTTTGCTGTACCCCCGCGACAAATCAAACAGCATCCCAGATCTCGCCGACAGCGGGCCGGTGATGTTTTGCGGTGTGCTGTGTCATGCCGCGAAGCTGAAATTTACAACCCGGACGGCCGAGCTGTCCGTTAAACCTTGGGATTGAGGACGATATGGAAATTCCGCATGGCAAAAAAGAAGGCTCTGACACTATCTTCCTGCCCTTCATGGTTGATGCGGCCGGTCGCGTATGCATGCGCCTCGACGCTGCTGTCGCTCTCGCCGTCTCCGGGCCGCTGACTGATGCCCAGCTGCGCGCAGCGGCGGTTGGGGTGGTCGGCACTGCCCGCGCTTGCGTCGGCCGGCAGACGCTCAATGTCACTGCCGGCGCGGTGTCGACGCTTACGGTTCCCGTCGGCGCCGTCGCTGCTGCGATCCAGGCCGATGGCAGCGCCGTCAGCGTCACGCTGGACGGCGCATCTGCACCATCTGCAACTGTTGGAACCCGCATTGACGACGGGGTGATCTACTACGTCGACACGTCGCTGGCCAACGTCAAGCTGATCGCCCGCACTGCTGGCACGAAGGTGCAGGTCGTCTATTTCGACAAGCCGTAACCATGGGCGCGCTTGATAGGATCTTGAAGCGTGGTCGGAGTAGTGATCGGCTGAATGATATCGCTCGCGGCCTCGCCGAGCTTCGCAAGTTCGGAGCGAATGCGCACCTTTACCTGCCGGGGCCGGGGATTCCGATCCTTGGGCCAGAGTTGGTTGTGAACGGTGACTTCGGCTCATCCGAGGGGTGGGCGCTCGGAGGGTGGCTGGTAAGCGGCGGTAATGCGGTGGCTACGTCACTCTCCGCTTGGTCGTCTATTAATCGTCCAATAGCAGCGGTAAAGGGCAGAGTTTACGAAGTAACAATGGTCGTCTCGTCTTGTGTGTCAGGGGGGGTTTATGTGCAAATCGGCACGTATCCGGATGCGCAAAGCGGCGCAGTCAGGACTGGGCCGGGCACGTACACGGATATTCTAACGACGCCAGCCGACTCGTCGCTGATTGAGATTGCCTGCCACGCGGCCGGGTTCTATGGCTCGGTCGAGTCAATTACCGTCAAAGAAATCCTCGGCTACACCAACACGATAAGCGGCATTACTGCCGGTAACTATTTCGACTCCATTGGCACTACGCACGCATCTGTCGATGGACTTGTCGGTCTGGTGCTGGATGGTGCGGGGAGTGTTGGGAGTGACTTGTCTCCTGCGGGTCCGCTGAACCTACAATCGGCAGCTTGGTTTCAAAGCGCGGGCTGCAATGTTACATCAGCAACGACGCTTACATTCTCCGGCCCAAATGAGGAGATCATCCAGGAAGGAACAAGTGAGCATTGCGCCGGTAAGACGTATAAGTGCACGCTCAGGGCGAGCGGTAACGGTATTGTTTATCTCGGGGTTACTAACAAGATTGACTTCGCAGCTCGGGAGACTGTGTCGTTGATTGCAGCCGTAACGACAACAACAGTTTACGTCACGCAAAATAGTACGCCGTCGCCGGTAGGCGCGATCAGCATTGTCTCTGCATCAGCGACAGCCATCTCGATTGAGTCAATTACTTGGCAAGAAGTAACTGGCACCCACGCCACTCAGGCAACTACCGGCAACAAGCCTCCGTTGCGGCGTGGGATTGTTAATCTGCTGACGTATAGCAATGATCTGAGCAATGCGGCTTGGTTTGTTTCAAGCGGCGCATCCAAGGATTCAGCGACGACGGCAAGCGTTACATCTGCGACAAACAGCACGCTGTATCATTACGTTTCAGGGCTAACAACCGGGTTAGCTTACACAGCAGGCGTACAGATCAGTGGGCCACCCGGCACTCAGATCAGGTTGAGGCTTGAAGAAAATGGTGGATCTTATAACGGAACCGAGACGCTGATAACGCTGTCATCAACTCCTACCATTTACGCGACTTCTTTCACTGTTGGGGCAATAACGCAACTTGGGGTTTTGGTTCGCAGTGTCGGAACGGCTTGTCAAGTCACAGTAAGTGGTGCAGCCCTCTTCCAAGGCACCTACACCGCTGAACAAATCCTCGCTGCCGGTGGTATCCCTCTCACGACTACTGCGCCGGCATCGAGCAACGTTGGTGCATATTCTTGGGCGTTTGATGGTGTGTATGACAATCTTTCTACCCCAATTGACCTCTCAAACAGTAGCTATACGTTTTCTGTGTGCGGCTCTGTTAATACGATAGCCGCGACCAGTTTAGCGTTTTCTGGTACCGCTGCATCGCTTAACATGGCTCCGTTTATTGGTGTAACTTCTGGAGGCGGTATAGGTTTTGGTCAATTCTCCAATGACCTTGTATCTGTTGGGGGTTTGGTAAGCGCCGGCACACCGTATGTGATTACTGGTAGCAAGGGGGTATCGGGAAGAAAGGTTAGAAAGAATGGTTCTGTCGTCGCGTCAGATTCAAACACAACGGAATTAGGTGGCTCTGTTGGTCTAGCCATTGGTGGCGGCCAAGGCTGGGATAAATGGAACGGAAAGATTTATTCTGGAGTGGTCATCAAAGGCACCGTTTCTGACGCGCAACTCCTGATCTTCGAACGCATGATCAACGCTCTCAGCGGCTACGCAGCGGGGCGCTTCTGATGACCCGCTACTGCATAGCCGCCGTATTCCTGCTCCCCGCGCTTGGGATGTTGCTCGCATTCGCAATCGTCAAAGCGACCCGGTGCACGAACTGCTGCCAGAAAGGACAAGAATGATCTACGACCACACGATAACCATGACAGTCAGCATTGAGCAGCTCGAAACTGCCAAACGGATCAGCCGCGCCCTTGATCCGGATGTCGGCGGGTACGAAGCCTTTCAGCAGCGCAACGAAGATGGCACAAAGGCGCGCTACTCGACGCCGTGCACAGCAGACTTTGCACGCAACGCCGCGATGCTGCTCATGATCCCCAGTGAACTGCATGCGGTGGTTGCTGCTGATTACGCCGCTCGCTGGTCTGATCTCCCTGTGCCGACTCTCGATGACGTGACCGCGTTCTGCGCGAATGTTGAGTGCTACGTTGATGACGCAGCGCAGTCCGATTGCATTTGATGTAGGTCATCACAGCTGTTTATTTCCTGATCTCGCCTAGCTCGGCACCGACGCCCGTCATCCTCACCGGGCGCCGCCTCGCATGAAAAACTCCGGTTGTCACTTGATGAATCCATCAACAACTTCCGGAGTTTTTTATGTCTACTTCCCAGCATCGCATTTTCAAGGGCACTGTTTATGGTGCTGATTTCAAGACGCCGCTGGAACTTGTTGCTTTCGGCAACGCGGCGAAATGTACCTATTCTGTCGAACTCGAAGAAAAGAGTGTTCCCGACTACGAAAATCCGGGTGGTGGTAACCAGGAGTCGTACTCTCGGGTAAAGGCGGCGAAGCTGACGCTTGAGCTCAAAAAGGTCAGTGTCGCAAATCTTGCGCTGGCCCTGGGTGGTTCCTCTACTGCGATTGCGGCAGTTGCCGTAGTCGATGAAGTTCACACGGCAAAACTCGGTTGCCTGACGGTGCTCAATAAGCCGCAAGATACGAGTGCTGCGCTCACCGTAAAGCCTGCTTTGGCTGGTGCGGCCTATGTCGAAGGGGTCGATTACATCCGCAAGCGCGCCGGCATCATTACGCTTGAAGGCGGTGGCATCGAGGCTGACGAATCCCTGAAAATTTCTTACGCAGGTAAGGCTGGCCATCGCGTCGAGGCGCTTGTCGACTTGACTCGCGAGCACCATATTTTTCTGGACGGCATTGATGAGGTGTCTGGCGAAACGCAGGCGCCGGATTTCTACCGGGTCAAATTTCAGCCCGCGAAGTCGCTGGAGCACATCGGTGACGATTTCGTGTCGCTGACGCTGGAAGGTCAGTTGCTGAAGGACGAATCGAAGACCGGCGTCGGCATCAGCCAGTACACCAACATCACCACCGGCTACTGATCATGCGTGTCCTGCGTGAAGTGGCTATCCCCGGCCGTGAGAATAAGGTCATCGTGCGCGAGCTGACAGTTGGGGAAATTCGCTCCTGGTTGGCTGCCAAGGTCCAGCCTGGTGATCTGGTCGACTCGATGTTGATCGCTGATATTTCGATTTCTGACCTGCTCATTTTGAGCGATCTGACTAATGGCGAAATCGAAGAATTGACGCCCGCCGAACTTGACCTGGTCATCACAGCTGCAAAGGAGATCAACGTCGCTTTTTTCGCGATGCGCGAGAAGATGGTGGACATCGGGACCAAGATTCTCGCGGCACCGCCGGGCTAGAAAAAAGCGTGGCCTGCCTGGTTAGGTTGGGTCACGCAAATGCCTGGGATTACCCGTGGTCAGTGTTTTCCAGCGCGATGTCGGAGGCTGAGCAGGCAGCTAATCAGCGGTAAGGCCGGAAGAGAAACTGCAGGACTGGGATGGCGCAAGGGATCAGCAGGGCAATAAAGCCGATTCCGAGCGCCCAGCCCATTCCCCACTTAATGCCAGCGGCGAGCACGCCGATGCCGACAAAAAACAGGATTTGAGCAAAAGAAGCCATGGCCGACCTAAATTTGAAATTGGTGATCAGTGGTTCCAATGATGGGGCCATTGCTGCGCTGAATCAAGTCGTGACTCGGGCACAGGCTTCTGGCGCTGCACTGAGCCAGGCTGATTCATCAGGCACATTCGGAAAGACACGGGCTGGCGTTGAGTCGATATCGACGCAGCTGGCCCGCCTGCAGACGCTGGCCGGCGGTGCCGCCAGTGGGGCATTTTTGCTTTCCCTGGCAAAAGATGCCCTGCGCGCTGCTGATGAACTGAAAGGTATTGAGGCACGCCTGAAGCTGTCGAGTGCGTCGTGGCGCGAGTATCAGCAGGCGCTGGTCGGCGTGCGGGATATCGCCTTTCAAGCGGGCACGGCCGTCGCCGCCAATGTGGCGCTGATCAATCGGATTTCTGATCCAGTCAAAGCAATGGGCGGCGCGCAGAAGGATGTGTTGGCGCTGACGCAAGCAGTCAACAACTCCCTGCGCATCAGCAATGCGGGAACGGTCGAAGGCGCTGCAGCGATGCTGCAGTTTAGTCAGGCGATGGGTGCCGGCGTACTGCAGGGCGAAGAACTCAATAGCATCCTGGAGAACGCGCCCCGCCTGGCGCGTGCGATTGCCGATGGTCTTGGCGTAACGGTCGGCGAACTCAAGAATCTCGGGGCGCAGGGGGCACTGACAAGTCAGCAAGTATTCAAGGCCGTGCAGAGCCAGCAGGCTGCGCTTGCAGCTGAAGCAGCCCGTTTGCCTCAAACCGTTGGTATGGCCTGGACGAATCTCGCTGAGAGCACAAAGCTGTATGTCAGCGGCGTAGACAAGGCGACTGGCGCCACATCCGGACTGGCGACCCTGCTTAACACGGTGGCGAAGAATTTGCCGGCGATCGGCACGGCGCTTACTGACATTGCTATCGTCTCGGCAGTTGCATTCGGTGCCCGCCAGGTGGCTGCGCTCATGGCTTATGTTGTTGCGCAAGGAGACAAAGCTGCCGCCACGAAATTGGCAACAAGAGAACTGTCCAAACAGATGGATGGCGAATTGGCGTTGCGCCAAGCCATTCTTCGGAAAACTGAATCTGAGCTTCAAGCGGTCGCTGAGATAAACGCTTATACCCTCGCCACAAATGAGGCTGCCGCTGCAGATCGGCGGCGTGCTGCACAAACAAAGGTTGGTCCAGCTCGCCAAGATGTTGTTGTTGCGGGCTGGGGTGCTGCTGCGGCAAAGGAGGCTGCAGAGGCGGCAGAAAAAACAACTTTATTTTCTAAAGCGCTAGGTGGCCTGAAAGCTGTAGGTAGTGGCGTATTGAGTTTTTTTGGCGGCTGGCCTGGATTGCTTGTCACGGGACTGGTTGCTTCTTACGAGGTTTGGGACCATTTCAAAGCAAAATCAAAAACTGCGATTGATCAGACCAATGAATCGCTTGCTGATATGGCTGCTCGCTTCAACGAGTTTTCTGGCAAGTCCGGCGTTGAGGAATCTGCAAAGGCTTTGTCTGAGCTGAAAGACAAAGCGGCCGAGGCACGCGACAAGCTGGCCAGCCCGATTTTCAGGGCCAGCGAGGAAGGCAAAAAGATGGCCGCTGATCTGAAACTGGCGGATGAGGCTATCGATCAGTTTGCAGCCAAGGAAAAGAAGTTTAACGACAGCCACACCAAGGAGCGCGGGCTGCTCGGCCTGGATAAGCTGAAGATCGACGTCGGTGGTTTGATCGGTATCGATACGCAGAAGCAGCTCGATGCGTTTTCGACTCTGTACAAGGATTTTGTCACCAATGCGGTGGGTGACAACAACAAGCTGAAGGCGAGCGCGCTGGAGGTCAAGGCAGCGCTGGCCACCTTGCTTTCTTCTGCCAAGACGCCGGCCGAATTTACCGGCCTGATAACTCGGGTCAGCGATGCGCTCAAGGCCAGCCCCAAGGATTCAACGCTGCAGTCGACGCTGGAAGTAGCGATCGAGGGGCGCATGCAGGCGGAAATGAAAGCGCTGAACAGCCTCGTTTCTGGCCTTGAGGCGCGCGCTCAGCGTACGCAGGCTTTGTTCTCGAGCTCGGCACAGATCGCGCTGGCGCAATTCAACCAGGCCGCGGCGTTAGCGAAGGTTGCCGCTGAACTCAAAGGCGATGGCGTGGGCGTATCCCGTATTGAAACGAACAGTCGCAACGCCGAAGTGCTGGTCGCGCAGCAGGCAGCTGCGTTGCAGGTTGCTGCGCTCGACAAGGTGGCAACCAGAAAGCACGAGCTGATTGCACAGGGGCTGAAGGATGCCCAGGCCTCTGTTCGAGATGAGGTATCTGCAATCCAATTGAGCGGCCGCGAGAAGATTTCTCAGTGGGAGGCCGAAGTCGCAAAAGGCACGATGAGCAAGGAGCAGCTCGCCGACGCTGAGACGAAGCTGGCTAAGGAGACGACCGAGAAGGTCAAGGCGGTACGTGCAACGGGCAAGCAGGCCGAGGCTGATGCGATTCGCCAGAACCGGGAGGTTGATGCCGAGACTGCGCAAAAGCGCGTTGCGATTGCTGAGGGGCTGTACAAGACGATTCAGGGCAAGGCGGCTGAGGCGCTGTCGTCGTACAAGCAATATGCTCAGCAGGTCATCCAGCTCGACCAGAAGATCTCGACGAATCGGCTCGATACCTCAGCAGCGATCATGGCGCTGCAGCGTACTGGCATGTCGCCGAAGGATCAGGTGCAGAGCCTGCGTGAGGAGTTGTCTCAGCTGCAGGTGGCTACTGCCGATGCTATGGCGGCCGGGCAGCGTGACTACGCCCTGGAGCTACTGAGTCGGCAGAAGTCCTTGGCGCAACAGATCGGGCAGGCATCTGGTGAAGGTGTCGATAAGAAGGCACAGATCGCAGAGGGTGTCGATAATCTGACGCAGATTGGCGCGCAGGCCGAGGCCATTTTGCAGGAGCAGCGCGCTGCTGCAGCGGCATCTGCGGCCATTCAGCTGAAGTCCTATGGCGAGATGACGACGGCGCTGAATACATTGGCAAAGCAGATCACCGATCTGAATGCAAACGCGGCAATCAAGCTCAAGCCGGAGATCGAGAAGTCTTCGCTGGATGCGGCGATTTCGGCTGTGCAAAACGCCTTTGCAAACGTGACGATCCCGGTCAAGGTTCAGGCAACCGGTTTGCCGACCGCGCCAGCCGCGAACGATTCCTCATTGCCGGCCCGGGCAAGCGGCGGCGAGCTGCCGGGCTGGGCCCCGCACGACACGGCGGACAATGTGATTTATCGCGGTACGCCTGGTGAGTGGGTGATTCGCCGTGCTGCTGTGCGCTATTACGGCGCTGGCACGCTGGCGGCGCTGAACTCGATGAGCCTGCCGAAATATGCAACGGGTGGGCAGTTGGGTGGCAGCGTTGTGAATCGCTTGCGCGTGCCGAGCCTTTCAAACCCTTCAACTGCCCGCGGTCAACCTGATGTACTGGATATGGGCGCGCTAGGAAAAGTCCGGATGCGCAAGACCTCGGACACCTCCAGCGACGTTGCCGCCGTTCTTCACCGCGCCGCCCTGCGGTTTGGGAAGGGATGACATGAGCCATTTACCTTTGATTATCGCCGGCATTGTGGTCCCTGTTGAGTCCCGTCTCGATTTTCAGCAGACCTTCGAACCCATCGTTGCCGGGACGGATCGGCGCATGGCGAATGGTGCTCTTTTTTCAACCGAGACTTGGCGCCGCTGGAAAACCAGCATCAGTGCCGGAGGCTGGATTCTCCCCGCGTTGCTCGGTATCAATTACCGCTTGCCGTATGAGATTCATTGCGTGCAGCCGCTGTCTTTCCGCGTAGGTGAAGACCTGCCGGAAAACTGGGTCATGCGGCCGGATGCGCCCGTTAAGACGATCACCGATAAATATGGTGTTGAGACCCGACTGGTCTATCCGATCCTGACTGTTAAGTCTCGCCCGCCCCGCATTAATCCGGGTGCAAATCCTACATGGGAGCTGAATTGTGAAGAGGTGTAAGCATGCTCACGAAGCATAGAAAAGTTGCTACTTTTGATGACACAGCCAGCACGGCTGATGTGAAGACGGACGACTGGAATGATGTGCATTGTTTCGACCTCGGCTCATTGGTCCCGGTTGGGGTGTTGGTGCTGTCTTTCGATCCGTCCGGTTTCGTTTTGAGTTCCGGGCGCGGCGGGGTTGCCGGCGCGACAAGAGTCGATGTCGGCGTGTATTCCGCAGATGTCACGCCTTTGCCGTCCGCAGCGATTGCCGATGGTTGCGTGGCGGAGTACTTTGCCGTGCCGTCAATGGCTCCCATGCCGACGGCGCTTGCAGCCATGGTGATTTCGCCCAGCATCGTCGGCAGCACATTGGAGGTTTCGATCACCGATGGTTCTTTTGCTGCGGTCGATCCTACGGTGACAGTGAAACTTTATTTCACGGTTTGGGTAAGCATTGCGGCCGAGGCGCCGGCAGCTCCGTGATATGAGCGCTTTTTCTTCAGCATTCTCGCCAACCTTCGCCGGCGAAGCTGCGCCGGTTGCTGTTGTCTATCATCAGCCCGCGTTTTCGCTGGATACCCATGTGGGCCAGCCGACGCTGTTTGATACCTCGCCGCATTATGTTTGCTGGTCTGCATCGGTGATGATCGGTAGCGTGGATGTGAGTGATCGACTGAGCGGCTCACTGACAATTTCGGCTGCAGAGGAGTCAGCTCGGACGGCTCATTTCGATGTCACGCCTTTGTCTTCGGCAGAGCTTTTTTCCTATGACAACGCGCCGGTAACGATTGACATTACGGTGTTTCGCGGGACGTTGTCGGCCACCTATCGCCGGTTCACTGGCGTGGTCGAAGGCTTCGATTTTTCCGAGAGCGACATGCTGTGCTCGATATCGTGCCGGGATGGATACCAGGAGCGCATCAAGGCGGCAGGCCGGGATGCTATTCATTCGCTGCTGGGTGGCCTGCATACGGTGAGCGATGCGCTTTGCGCCTGGTCGGATTCAACGCCTGACCCTGTTGGCTATTTTGACGCTCTTCTGGAGACCGTTCCGGGTTCCGTGTTTATCAATGGGGCTGGGTTTTGGAAGTCGTTCCGTTGGGGGGGTGGCGCTCCCCGTGCGGTTTTCGGCTTGTCCGATTTTTTCGATGGGTCTCTTGCAACATCATTCCCGGCCCGTAAGGACATTCCGTCTTCGATCAAAGCGAGCTTGACAGTGCGCGTGAATCGATTACATGCGGTCGAAGTGCCGCTGTCATGGAAGGCTATCAGTTATATCGATTACGCTCACGGCCTCGGTTCTTGGCTTGGCAAGGCGACGGTGTTGGCGGCGCTTAATGGGCTGAGTGGATGGTTCATCAAGGGCAAGCCTGTGATGGGAACGCCGGAGAGCGGCTATGTTGTTCCCACGTCTGGTGGCGGGGTTTCGGCGCTACTCATCGGTGACGCAGACAAGACGTGTATTTCGCTGTCTGCAACGATGTACAAGCGGTGGTATCAGGAGGTCGATTACAAACTTTCGTTTGAGATCGCGCTGGGCGGCCTTTCCGACCGAGATGAGTCGATTTCCGAGGCTATTCAATCGACTTGGGATGCGGCAGCTTGGGAAGAGGTACCGTCATCCGACAACACGGTTGATTTGTACGTTGCAAATGCGCCGAGCGCCACGGTCACACCCACTGGCTATGAGGCACTCCCAGAGCCGTGGCCACCGGCTAACGGTGCAGTTGACTATTATCCGGATCTGGCCGGCGCGCCTTTGAATTCTGCCGCGCGCTACGTTGCTGCCCGTGCCCTGCGTTTGGCTGCAGCGGGTTTGCGGAAACGTACCGTCCAATTTGAGCGGCCTATTGATCCGCGCTGGGATATTTCTGACGTGTTGAGTATCGTTGGTCGCAAGGTCTCTGCGACCGGGCAGCTGACCGAGTTTGTCGATTCGCTCGACTTCGAGTCTGGCGAAGCTACAACCAGTTTTATCTTGGCGTGCCCACAGGGGAATGCGGATACAACGGCACTACCGTCATTTACGGTGCCTTCCATTATTTGCGATGTGGCGCATGCCCTGAATTTTCCGGTGCTGGGCAACCATCTTGGGTCGATTATGGGTATGACGCCCGCGACGAATGAGGATACGTTGCAGGGCTTCCTTTGCAACGTCGACCCAACAGCTCCTCAATTTGACGACACAAAGCCAGCTTTTGCACCGCAGTTCAGAATCATCATGCCGTCCATCTATGCGGTACATCGTGATCCGGCGACGGTGGATGTGCCGTTGACCGTTAATTTTCAATTGGCGGCCGGTGAGCTTTTGATCAACTTTTAGGAGGTTGGATGGACGCGAGCTTTGGTTTTTTCTTCGATCCGGGTCTGACGACACGAGTGCGCGGCAGGGTAGTGATGACGGTTGATGACGAGGGTAACGGTCGTGATTTGCTGGTGTATTTTGGCTCGCCGAAAGCGTCACGATTTTGCGTGGCAGAGGACGGTGGCGATGTAACGATTTCAGTTACCGGCCCGGTGTCGTCTAGCGTCAATGTTTCAGCCGTGCCTGGCGTTTTTTTGGGGGGGCAGTCTGTTGCTGTCGGTGCAAGGGTAGATGGTGGCCCCGGCAATTTGATTCCGGTTTATTTACGTACCGATGTTGCGGCGGCATCGGTAGTAATTGAGTCCAACGCGTTGGCAGAGTATCAAGCATGAACGGTAGTAAAGATCTGACCGCGGCCCTCGATGAGTTGATGAAACGTAGCCGGAATGGGCAAGATAACTCGTTGCCCGACGCAAATCCACGCGGCGATGTTCCGGCCCAACGTTCATCGTCTCTAGACTCCCCCGGATCTGGCAGCGGGAAGAATAACAAAGGCATAAACTCACCACTGACCGAGACGGATTATGCCGAGCGGCAATGGTTTCCAGAGCGGACCTTGACGACCACTGATGGGGTTTTTGCTGTGCGCGTTCGGGCATTAAAAAAGATTTTCATGACCGACGCAAAAGACAATAGCGTTGAGATGGTATTCAAGGATCAGCCGTGATTGATTTTTCGCCATGGGATGAGATCAAGGTAGTCGGAAACCCATGGCATGGCGTCATGAATGCTGCCGGCCAGCTGACCCTTGATACTGGCCCAGTCAAAGCGGGGGTCAGGCCTCTTGCATATGGCACCGAGATTGATACGGCACGACCACATGTACTAGTTCGATTTGCAAATCAGCCGGTTCCGCCCGCTGCTACGCTGGTGGAAACAGAAGCCGGGATGGTTTGGAAAAATGATGCAATCCTTGCCGGGCTACGGCGGCAATACAGCCCGTTTTCCAATGTTTCAATTGGCGTTAATACGTGGCTATTCAGGACGGTTGATTTAACGGTTTGGGTGCTGGAGCCGATACATCTCAATTCGACGACGTTGAGGATCAAGGGTAGTCGCCTCAACGTGAAAGACGACCCGAAACTGACGCTCGCCGATATTACGCACCCCGCCGACAACAACTTCAGTCAAGTATGGCCATCTCCCGATGGTACGCATGCCCTTGTTCCGTTCGGCTCGGTAATTCGCGCCATCGAGATAACCGTGTCGGGCGGCACCGCGACGATTCCACCTGTTGTTGTCGGTGTCGTTGAGGCCGATCGTCAGCGCAACGTGGTCGACACGGTTGCCATTTCGTCCAACGAGATGTGGATCGGCGCAAGGTACTTGGCGAACGGTGGGCGCGTCGATTTTTGGGAAGGCGGCTCAAGAGAGTATTCCGCCCCTACGACGACATATAAACGGTGGCTTTGGGTCGGGGCAGTTCGTTACGATCTGATGACTAACGCCGACACAGCGGTTGTATCTGGCACACCGAAATGGATGATCAATTTTGACGGGCACGAAGAGAACGGGACAAGCTTAGAAGCCATTCACCCGGCGTTTGCAATTTCCGTCGATCCCGCTATTGGTGTGATGGTCAGATATAGCCCCCAAAACCAGTCGTTGTCGCGCCGGATTCTCATATCGCCAGCTAACGACGTGGTCAAGGATTCAACGACATTCGGTGCCGAAGGCGCACCCTACGTGAACGATCCAAGAACAGGGCTTTTGCGGGCAGGTAACTGGGTTTGGTGAAACGAAAATTCATTGCACACAGCGAAATTATCCATCTGTGCAAATATCTCGCTATGAGTGTCCATTTATCTCGCGGCGCTACAACTTATTACAAGGCATTACAAACGGCCGGCTTCCTAACAAAATCTGACAATTGCCGGCGTCGACCGGTGGGCGGCCTGTCTAGACTGGCCACATGCACCGCCAACGGTGTTTTCTTCGTCATTCAACCTGCCAGGAGACTGCCATGCATGCCCGACATTTTTTCAAATTGCTGCCCATCGTCGCCCTCTGTCTGAGCGCCGCCATGCCGAGCGCGGCCAGTGCCCGCGAACGCGAACGTTTCATCCGGCCCAATGCCGAGGGTGGCGCCACCGCCGGTCGCCTGGCCGGTGGGGCCGGGCCGAATGGCGGCGGCTTCCTGCGCGGCCGGCGCACCCAGGGCGACGGCCAGGGCAATGTGACCTCGACCAGCGGTGGCGCCTTCCGCGGCCCGAACGGGGCGAGCGGCGCGCGTGCCGCCCAGGTGACGCATAATGCCGACGGTTCGGCCAGCCGTCAGGGCGGCTTCGCAGCGAGTGGTGAAAAAGGCTCAGTGCAAAGCCAGGGCAATGTCAGCCGCACGGCCGACGGCGCCGTCAGCGGCGAGCGGACAACCAGTGCGACGGGCGCCAACGGCAACACGTATCAGGGCAGCACCACCTATACCAAGGGCGAGGGCGTCAGTCATACCGGGACCTGCAGCGATGCTGCCGGCAACAGCATTCCCTGCGCTCGCTGAAATCGGCCGCGATAGAGGAGAGAGCGAGATGAAACGACTGCACCTGTGCGCCATCGGCCTGGCCCTGCTGCTCGGCCTGAGCGAAGCCAGCCTGGCCGGCCCGCTGCTTGATCGCCTGCGTGAACGGCGGGCGGAGCAAGGCAGCAGCGCGGCTGGTTCCACCCTGCCGGCCGGTGTCGAGCGCCTGGAGAACATCGCCTACGGCAGCGATCCGGCGCAGGCTTTCGACGTCTATCTGCCGCCGAATGCGCAGAATGCGCCGGTGATCTTCATGGTGCATGGCGGTGCCTGGGCGGTCGGCGACAAGGCGATGGGCCGCGTTGTCGACGCCAAGGTGGCGCGTTGGGTCAGTCGCGGTTTCATCTTCATCTCGGCCAATTACCGCATGCTGCCGAGTGCGCCGCCCGACGTGCAGTTGCGCGACGTGGCCCTGGCCGTGGCGACGGCACAGCGCAAGGCAGGCGAATGGGGCGGCGATGCGCGGCGTTTCATCCTGATGGGCCATTCGGCCGGGGCGCATCTCGTCGCGCTGCTCGCCGCCACGCCGCATCCGGCCTACGCGCCGGACCTGCAGCCGGTGCTCGGCACGGTGGCGCTGGACAGTGCGGCGATGAACGTCGTCGAGATCATGAGCCAGAAACACTACCGCCTCTACGACAAGCCCTTCGGGACTGATCCGGCCTATTGGCGCAGCATGTCGCCGACGCTGAACCTGGCGGCCGGTGCCGCGCCGCTGCTCGCCGTCTGCTCCAGCCGGCGCGATGAGTCCTGCGGCCAGGCCAGCCAGTTCGCCGGGCGCGCCGGGCAACTCGGCGTGCGTGCCGAAGTGCTGCGTCAGGATCTGTCGCACGGCGATATCAATACTCAGCTGGGGATGCCGGGCGCTTACACGGCGGCGGTCGAAACCTTTCTGGCCAGCCTGGACGGCGAAGTGGCGCACCGGCTGCGCTGAGCGCCGGCGGCCCGGACGCCAGCTTGCCATCCCGCGCTATTTTTCAAGCTTGCTCCGCTGGCGAACTGCGGCGGCGGAAAACGATCACGCCGCCTGGTCGGTGAAGTGCAGCGTGTCCTTATGGAGAAAGTCGAGGGCAGCGGCATAGCGCGCGGCCAGTTCCTGGACCAGCGGATCGTCCGCCGCATTGGCCTGGCGCAACAACTCGGCATTGCTGATCCAGAGCATGGGCTGGACCAGGGCCTGGCGCTGCAAGGTCGCGGGATAGGGCGGGCCACCCTGTTCGGCGGGCGCCGACTGTAGATTCTGTTCACTCATGATGTTGCCTCTTCTGGCGGGTTCATGAGTTCAATATATAGATTTTATTATAATTGTCAAATTTGTTATTAATGGAGCGTCGACCGATGGCACCGGCTGACCAGGAGCATCGCGGTAAAAGCCGGCTTACTGTTGAAAGGCCGGCTTGCCCATGACATGCGTGGCGACGACGCAGCGTTCGTCGCCGAGGATCATCAACGCGAACAGCTTCTCGGCCAGGCGTTCGCTGCCCTTGAGGCGGAAAGCCAGTTCCGGCGTGGCGCGCGGGTCGAGGACGACGAAGTCGGCTTCCTTGCCCCTGGCAAAATTGCCGATGAATTCATCGAGGTAGAGCGCCTGGGCGCCGCCCAGCGTGGCGAGGAACCAGGCGCGCAGCGGTGCCAGCGGGCGCTGGTGCAGTTGCGACACCTTGTAGGCTTCGCCCAGCGTGCGGATCAGGCTGAACGAGGTGCCGCCGCCGACATCGGTGGCCAGCCCGACGCGGATGCCGGCATCGGCCGCCGCCGGATGGTTGAAGAAGCCGCTGCCGAGGAAGAGGTTGGAAGTCGGGCAGAAAGCCGCCGCCGCGCCGTAGCGGGCCATTTCCTCGATTTCGACGGGCGCGAGGTGGATGCAGTGGCCGTAGATCGTGCGCGGGCCGAGCAGGCCGTAATGCTGATAGACGTCGAGGTAGTCGCGGCAATGCGGAAAGAGCTGGCCGACCCAGGCGATTTCCGCCGGGTTTTCGGCGAGGTGCGACTGCACGTGCAGATCGGGCTTGCTCTTGTAAAGCTCGCCGGCCAGCGCCAGTTGCTCGGGGCTGGAAGTCGGCGCGAAGCGCGGCGTGATGCTGTAGCGCAGGCGGCCCTTGCCATGCCAGCGCTCGATCAGTGCCAGGCTGTCGCGCTCGGCGTCGGCGACGGTATCCATCAGGTTGGCCGGGGCGTTGCGGTCCATCATGACCTTACCGGTCAACATCCGTAAATCACGCTTTTTCGCCGCGGCCATGAAGGCATCGACCGACTCCGGATGCACTGTCGAAAACACCGAGGCCGTCGTCGTGCCGTGCGCCAGCATGCGCTCGATGAAATATTCTGCGGTGGCAGCGCCGACCGCCGGGTCGCTGAAGGCCGCTTCGGCCGGGAAGGTGTAGTCGTTCAGCCAGTCAAGCAATTGCCGGCCGAACGAGGCGATGATGCCGGATTGCGGGTAATGGCAGTGGGTGTCGACCAGACCGGGCAGGATCAGGCGGTCGCCGTAGTTGAAGACTTCGGCTGCAGCGAGATCCTCCGGTGCAACGCGGGCCTGGACGCCGACCCAGGGGCCGAGATCGGCGATATGGCCGTCGACGATCCACAGTGCGCCGTCGCGAAAATACTGGTAGCTGTCGGCGTCGTCCTGTTCGCCGGGGTCGGCGAGGAAATGCAGCACCTGGCCGCGGACAAGCTGGAAACGGGAGATTTGCGGAGTGCTCATGATTTTTCAGTGGCTGCCGTTGGCCAGCTGCCGGGCCAGGCGGTTGTGGGTGGCGACCAGCGGTTGCAGGTCGAGCGGCAGCAACTGGCCGTCAGCGACGACCGGCTTGCCGTTGATGATGGAATGGCGCACCGACTGCGGCGTGCAGAAAACCAGCGCCGCGACCGGGTCATGCACGGCGGCGCCGGCCAGATCGAGGCCGCCGGTCGGGAAGGCGACGAGGTCGGCACTCATGCCGGGCGCCAGAGCACCGATGTCGTCGCGGCCGAGCACCTTGGCGCCGCCCAGCGTCGCGAGTTCCAGCGCCTGACGGGCGTTCATTGCCGCCGGGCCATGGCCGACGCGGGCGAGCAACATCGCCTGGCGGGCTTCGCCGAGCAGGTGGGCGGCGTCGTTCGAGGCGCAGCCATCGACGCCGAGGCCGACATTGACGCCGGCTGCGCGCATTGCCGGGATCGGCGCAATGCCGGAAGCCAGGCGCATGTTCGAGCAGGGGCAATGCGCGACGCCAGTGCCGCTGCGCGCAAAGAGAGCTATGCCCGGCGCGTCGAGCTTAACGCAGTGGGCGTGCCAGACGTCGTGGCCGACCCAGCCCAGCGATTCGGCGTATTCGGCCGGCGTCATGCCGAATTTTTCGCGGCTGTAGGCGACGTCGTTGTCGTTCTCGGCGAGGTGGGTATGTAGCGAAACCCCGTAGCTGCGCGCCATCTCGGCGGCGTCGCGCATCAGCTCGCGGCTGACCGAAAACGGCGAGCAAGGCGCGACGACGATGCGCTGCATGGCGTGGCGCTTGGGGTCGTGCCAGGTTTCGATCAGGCGCTGCGTGTCTTTCAGGATCGCCGCTTCGCTCTCGACCAGCCGGTCCGGCGGCAGGCCGCCCTGGCTTTCGCCGACGCTCATGCTGCCGCGCGCCGCGTGGAAGCGCATGCCGATGGTGGCTGCGGCTTCAATCGAGTCGTCGAGGCGGCTGCCGTTCGGGTAGAGGTAGAGATGATCGCTCGAGGTCGTGCAGCCGGAGAGGATCAGCTCGGCCATGGCGGTCAACGTCGAAATTTTGATCATTTCCGGCGTCAGCCCGGCCCAGATCGGGTACAGGCGGCGCAGCCAGCCGAACAGTTCGGCGTCCTGGGCGCCGGGGATGGCGCGGGTCAGGCTCTGGTACATGTGGTGGTGCGTGTTGACCAGGCCGGGCAGGGCAACCGTGCCGGCCAGCGAAATCACCTGGTCGGCAGTGGCCGGCAGTTGATCGCTGCTGCCGACCGCCTCGATCACGCCGTCGCGGATGAAAACGCCGCCGCCGGGAATTTCGCGGCGGGCGGCATCCATGGTGACGAGGACGTCGGCGTCTTTCAGTAAAAGCGTGGTCATCAAGTACTCAGGGCAGGAAAGGCTTGCCGAGCGAGGCCGGCAGGTTGAGCTGGAGCAGTTTGCGGTCGCGCGAAATGACGACCAGCACGACGATGGTTGCAGCATACGGCAGCGCGGCGAGGAATTGCACCGGTACGTCGATGCCCAGACCCTGCGCGTGGAACTGCAGGATGGTGACGGCGCCGAACAGATAGGCGCCGAGCAGCAGGCGGGTCGGTTTCCAGGTCGCGAAAACGACCAGCGCGACGGCGATCCAGCCACGCCCGGCACTCATGTTCTGGACCCACAGCGGCGTATAGACGGTGGACAGGTAGGCGCCGGCGATGCCGGCCATGGCGCCGCCGAAGGCGACCGCGCCGTAGCGGATGCCGAGCACCGGATAGCCGATCGCATGCGCCGCGTCCGGCGATTCGCCGACCGCCTTGAGCAGCAGGCCGAGGCGGGTCTTGGCCAGGGTCCAGGCGACGACGGCGAAGGCGATGAAGGACAGATAGACGACGGCATCCTGCTTGAACAGCACAGGTCCGATGACCGGGATGTCGGCGAGCAGCGGAATGGCGATGGGTTGAAGGCCGGGCAGGCTGTAGCTGACGTAGTGCTGGCCGATGAAGGCGGAGAGGCCGATGCCGAAGATGGTCAGGGCGAGGCCGCAGGCGGCCTGGTTGGCGGCCAGCGACAGGGCGAAGAAGGCGAAGATCATCGCCGTCGCAGCGCCGGCGATGGCACCGGCGGGCAGGCCGGCGGCGGCACCGTAGCCGGTTTCGGCGGCGAGCGCGAAGCCGGCGATGGCGCCGGTCAGCATCATGCCTTCGACGCCGAGGTTGATGACGCCGGTGCGTTCGGCGACCAGTTCGCCGAGGCCGGCGAAGATCAGCGGGGTGGCGGCGGCAATGGCGCCGGCGAGGACGGGAATCAGGCTGTCGATCATGGTGGGTTCCTCAGTCGGCTAGCGGATGGGTTTGCGCAGGCGGTTGTCGATGAAGGCATCGGCGCCGAGCAGGAAGAAGAGCAGCATGCCCTGGAAGATGCCGGTAATCGCCGCCGGCATCTGCAGGCTGACCTGGGCCGCTTCGCCGCCAAGGTAGATCAGCGCCATCAGGCAGCCGGCGAGGACGATGCCGAGCGCGTGCAGGCGGCCAAGGTAGGCGACGATGATCGCCGCGAAACCGTAGCCCGGCGAGATATTGAGGTTCAACTGGCCGACCGGTCCGGCGACTTCACCGACCCCGGCCAGACCGGCGGTCAGGCCGGAGATGACCAGGCTGAACCACACCGTCTGCTTCGCCGAAAAGCCGGCGTAGCGCGAGGCGGCCGGCGCCTGGCCACCGACTTCGAGCTGGTAGGACAGGAAACTCCTGGCATTGAACAGCCAGAAGGCGAGCACCGCGAACAGCGTGATGAAGACCGAGGTATTGACGCGCGAGCCTTCGAGCAGGATGCCGAACAGCGCGTTGTCGCCGAACATGATCGATTGCGGGAAGTTCATCCCGTCCGGGTCGCGCCAGGGGCCGTTGACCATGTAGGAGAGGATGAAGGTGGCGACGTAGGTCAGCATCAGCGTGGTCAGCGTTTCCTCGGCGTTGAAGCGTGTCTTGAGCAGCGCCGGCAGGGCGCCCCACAAGGCGCCGCCGAGCGCGCCGGCGACGACCATGGCCGGAATCACCCAGGCCGAATCGCTGCCGTCGAAGTAGATCGCGACGCCGCCGCCGAACAGGGCGCCGACGATCAACTGGCCTTCGGCGCCAATGTTGTAGATGCGCGCCTTGAAGCCGATGGCCAGGCCCTGGGCGATCAGGATCAGCGGGCAGGCCTTGATCAGCAGTTCGCTCCAGCCGTAGCTGGTGGTCAGCGGTTCGATGAAGAAAACCTGGAAGGAGGCGATGGGCGATTTGTCGAGCGCCCAGAACAGGAGGGAGCCGGCGAGCAGCGTGGCGACGATGGCGATCAGGGGCGCCGTCCAGCGCATCAACTGCGACGGCTGGGCGCGGGGTTCAAGCAGGTGCATGGCCGGACTCCGTGGGCTGGGCGGTTTCTTTGAAAAGGCCGGACATCTGCAGACCGACTGATTCGGCATTGGTCGCCGCCTTGGGCTGGGCGGCGGAAAGCTTGCCGGCAGCGAGCACGGCGATGCGGTCGCTGATCTCGAACAATTCCTCGAGTTCTTCCGAAATGACCAGGATGGCGACGCCGGTGCGCGACAGGTCGAGCAGCGTCTGGCGCAGGAAGGCGGCGGCGCCGACATCGACACCCCAGGTCGGCTGGGCGACGATCATCAGCTTGGGGGCGAGCATGATTTCGCGGCCGACGATGAATTTCTGCAAGTTGCCGCCGGACAGCGAGCGTGCCGCCGAGCCCGGCCCGCCGCAGCGCACGTCGAAGCGGGCGATGCACTGCTCGGCAAATTCCTTCGCCTTGCGGTAGCTGACCAGGCCCCACTGCTTCATGCCCTGGCGGTGCGCCGTGAGCAGCGCATTGCGCGACAGCGACAGGGCCGGCACGGCGCCGCGGCCGAGCCGCTCTTCCGGGACGAAAACCAGGCCATGGGCGCGCCGCTGGCCGGCATCGAGGTGGCCGATGGCCTGGCCTTCGAGGCGGATCGCGTCGCGCTGGCCGGTCGTTTCGCCGGACAGCGCAGCCAGCAGTTCGGCCTGACCGTTGCCGGAAATGCCGGCGATGCCGAGGATTTCGCCGGCGTTCACGGTCAGCGAGATGTTTTCCAGCGTCGTGCCGAACGGATCGTCGGAGACGAGGCTCAGGCGGTCGACCTCGAGAATTGGCCGATTTTCACCGTGGTAAATGGGCGCTGCACAGACCGGCAGCTCGCGCCCGATCATCAGGCGCGCCAAGCTGGCCGGCGTTTCGTCGCGCGGAATCGCGGTGCCGGTGACCTTGCCGCCGCGCATGATGGTGGCGCTGTCGCACAGCGACTTGATTTCGTGCAGCTTGTGGCTGATGTAGAGGATGGAGACGCCTTCCGAAGCCAGCCGGCGCAGGGTTTCGAACAGTTTCTGCACGGCCTGCGGCGTCAGCACCGAGGTCGGCTCGTCGAGGATCAAGAGTTTCGGGTCCTGCAGCAGGCAGCGCACGATCTCGACGCGCTGGCGTTCGCCGACCGACAGACTATGCACGCTGCGGTAAGGGTCAAGCGGCAGGCCGTAGCGCTCCGACACCTCCTTGACGCGCGCCGCCAGCGCCGGCAGGTCGAAGGGTTCGTCGAGGACCAGGGCGATGTTCTCGACCACCGACAGCGTCTCGAACAGCGAGAAATGCTGGAAAACCATGCCGATGCCCAGCTTGCGCGCCTGCGCCGGGTTGGCGACGGCAACCTGGCGGCCGTCCCACATCATCTCGCCGTCGTCGGCCTTGACCGCGCCGTAGATGATCTTCATCAGCGTGCTCTTGCCGGCGCCGTTCTCGCCGAGGATGGCGTGGATTTCACCCGGCATCACCGTCAGGCTGACGTCGGAATTGGCCACCACGCTGGGATAGCGTTTGGTGATGTGCAGCAACTGGAGGCGGGGATCGGGCGGGGGCATCATCCTTGAAACCTCCATTGGACGTGGCTGATGGTGCGTTTGGGCGGGATGACCGGCGCGAAGCGACGCCGCAGCAGGCTCATGCCTGCAAGAAGGAGTGACAAAGCCGGGCGCTCGACCAGGCGTGCCAGCGGCCATGTAGCGCTGTCATTCCACGAGTAAATCACCTCGGGGGCACAGGAGCCTGTATTCACGCGGCAGCCCGGAGATGGATCAGCGGTCAATTGAGGTTTCAAGGATCTACTCCGGTTGGATGGTGCTGGCGGACAGGCGTGGGCGGGCGGCCTGGGTCAGCAGTTGGCGGGCGTGGTGTATCTGCAGGATTTCGGCGCCGACGGCGAGTGCGATGGCGGCGGGTTGTTTGCTGACGATGCCGGCAATGCCGATCGGACAGGTCAGTTCTTCCAGGCGTTCGCGCGCCAGACCGCGGTCGAGCAGGCGGTGCTCGAAGGAGGCGCGTTTGCTCTGCGAGCCGATCAGGCCGAAGTAGGCAAAGTCGCGCCGGCGGTAGACCGCTTCGCACAGCGCAAAATCCAGCGTGTGGCTGTGCGTCATGATGATGAAGAAAGTGCCGGCCGGGGCCTGCGCGACTTCGCTCTCCGGCGTGTCAGTGAGGCGGGTGTCGATGCCGTCGGTGGCGAGGTCGGCGAAGGCTTCGTCGCGGCTGTCTATCCAGCTGATCGCGCAGCCGAGCGGCTGCAACTGGCGGACCAGCGCTTGCGCGACGTGACCGGCGCCGAAAATCCACACCGGGAAGCGGTCGACCGCTATTTTCTGGCTGAATTGCCATTCTTCCGGGCCGCCCACCAGTTTGGTCACGGCGTGTTCGCCATCCGGCGTCCAGCTCGACGCAGCGGCCCGGTGATCGAGCCGGCGCTGCAGGCTGGCACCGCCTTCGACGGCATCCCGGCGCGCCTGCCATTCGGCCAGGCTGCTCGCCGCGATGTTCTCGAACAACAGCCAGACGACGCCGCCGCAACACTGGCCGAGGCGGGCGCCGAGGTTGTAGCGCTGCACTTGCGGGCGGCTGTTCTCAGCCGTCAGGCGGCGCCGGGCCTGGGCGATGGCCTGCCATTCGAGATGGCCGCCGCCTATGGTCAGCATAGTGCTGTCGGCACCGACCAGCATCGTCGCGCCGGCCTCGCGCGGCGCCGAACCCTGCGTACCGGCAACGGTGACCAGCACGATATCCTGGCCGGCGGCCAGTTGCGTGCACAGGGCGGCGAGCCAGTCAGCGGCCATGGCGGGGGTCTCCGGTTGGCGATTTCATGCTTTTTCCGGCAGTCGACCGCTGGCCGGGGCGAGGGCGGCGAGAATCGCTTCCGGCGTCGCCGGCGCGCTGAGTCTGACCTGGCTGCCCGCCGGCAGCGTCGCGCCGACCGCATCGCGCAGGGCCTGGAAAACCGACAGCGCGAGCATGAAGGGCGGTTCGCCGACCGCCTTGGAGCGGTGGATGCTGTCCTCGACATTGGCGTTGTCAAAGAGGCGGACGTTGAAGACTTCCGGCAAATCGCTGGCGGTCGGAATCTTGTAGGTCGAGGGTGCGTGGCTCATCAGCCGGCCGGCCTGGGCGCCCCCGGTTTTCCACCACAATTCCTCGCTGGTCAGCCAGCCCATGCCCTGGATGAAGCCGCCTTCGATCTGGCCGATGTCGAGCGCCGGATTGATCGAGCGGCCGACGTCATGCAGCACATCGACGCGCAGCACGCGGCTTTCGCCGGTCAGCGTGTCGATGGCGACCTCGCTGCACGAGGCGCCGTAGGCAAAGTAGAAGAAGGGCCGGCCGAGCTTGGTGACCGGATCGAAATGGATTTTCGGCGTCTTGTAGAAACCGGCGTCCCAGAGCTGGATACGCGCCCGGTAGGCGGTCATGACCAGTTCGTGGAAGCTGGCGTCGTAGGCGTCACCGGCCTTGACGCGGCCGTCGACGAATTGCACGTCTTCGGTCGTAACCTTGCCGTTGCACAGATCGACGACAAAGGCGGCGAGGCGCGCCTTGATGTTCAGACAGGCATTCTGCGAGGCCTTGCCGTTGAGGTCGGCGCCGCTCGACGCGGCGGTTGCCGAGGTATTGGCGACGCGGCTGGTGTCGGTCGAGGAGAGGCGCACATCTTCCAGCGGCAGGCCGAATTCCTGGGCGACGATCTGCTTGATCTTGGTGTACAGGCCCTGGCCCATCTCGGTGCCGCCGTGCGAGACGAGCACCGTGCCGTCGGTATAGACATGGACCAGCGCGCCGGCCTGGTTGTAATGCGTGGCGTTGAAGGAGATGCCGAACTTGATCGGGGTCAGCGCCAGCCCGCGCTTGATGACCGGGCTGCCGGCGTTGAATTCGGCAATCGCCGCACGCCGCGCGGCGTAATCGCAACTGGCGGCGAGTTCGGCGACCAGGGCCGGGGCGACGTTGTCTTCGACGGTCATGCCGTAGGGCGTCGTGCTGCGCGCGCCGGGTTCGACGTCGTAGAAATTGGTCTGGCGAACGGCCAGCGGATCACGCCCGAGATGGCGCGCGATGTCGTCGAGCACGGTCTCGATGACGAACATGCCCTGCGGCCCGCCGAAGCCGCGGAAAGCGGTGTTCGACACGGTATTGGTCTTGCAGCGCAGGCTCTTCAGCGTCACCGCGTCGAGGTAGTAGGCGTTGTCGATATGGCAGATGGTGCGGTCGTTGACCGGGCCGGAGAGGTCGGCCGAGTAGCCGCAGTTCGAGGCCATCTCCAGCTTCAGGCCGAGCAGGCGGCCGCTGTCGTCGAAGGCCGATTCCCAGGCGTACTGGAAGCCGTGGCGCTTGCCGGTGGCGATCATGTCGTCGTCGCGGTCGAGGCGCATTTTGACCGGTTTTCCGGTGTTGACCGCCAGGATCGCCGCCAGGCAGGCCCATTGCGCCGATTGCGATTCCTTGCCGCCGAAGCCGCCGCCCATGCGCCGGATTTCGACGCTGATCTGGTGCGAACGCCAGCCCAGCGCATGCGAAACCAGTTGCTGCATCTCGGTCGGGTGCTGTGTCGAGCAGATCAGGTGCAGCGTGTGGTCTTCCTTGGGCTGGACATAGGAAATCTGGCCTTCGAGGTAGAAATGTTCCTGGCCGCCGACGCGGGCCGTGCCGCTCAGGTGGTGTGGCGCTGCGGCAAACGCCGCATCGACCGGCCCGCGCTGCATCGCGAAGGGCGGCAGCACCCAGGACTCGGCAGCAATCGCCGCGTCCATGTCGAGGATGGGCGTTTCGACGTCGTACTCGACTTTCGCCAGACGTACCGCCTGCCGCGCGGCGTCGCGCGTCTCGGCGGCGACGGCAAAAATCACCTGGCCGTAGAACTGGATTTCCTCGCCGGCGATGATCGGATCGTCGTGCAGGATGGGCCCGCAATTGTTCTCGCCGGGAATGTCGGCGGCGGTGATCACGCAGCGCACGCCGGGATAGGTGCGCACGGCAGACAGATCAAGGCTCTTGATGCGACCGCGCGCGCAGGTCGACAAGCCGGCCGCGGCATGCAGCGTGCCGGCCAGTTCGGGCAGGTCGTCGATGTAGGCGGCCTTGCCGCTGACGTGCAGATGCGCGCTTTCGTGCGGAATGGCGCGGCCGACGAGCGGGCCGGAGAGCTGGGAATTTGCGGGACGGGCGCTCATGGGCGGGCCTCCGGCGCGATCGGCGACAACTGGGCGAGACGTACCGGCGTAGCGGTCGACGTGTTTTTTTGCCCGGTTTCCAGCCAGAAGCGCTGCAACAGGTTGGCGGCGACGGTGAGGCGGTAGGCGCTGCTGGCGCGCACGTCGGAGAAGGGCGCGAAATCTTCCTTCAACGCCGCCATGCCCAGGCGCACCGTGTCCGGGTCCCACGGCCGGCCGAGCATCGCGGCTTCGCAGGCGGCGGCGCGCTTGGGTGTTGCCGCCATGCCGCCGAAGGCGAGGCGGGCGCGGCGGATCAGGCCATCGCTGTCGACATGCACGGCCAGCCCGGCGGCGACCGCTGAAATGTCCTGGTCGAGGCGCTTGGCCACCTTGTAACTGCAGAACAGGCGTTGCAGCGGTGCCTGCGGCGCATCGAGGATCAGCGAGCGGACGAATTCGCCGGCCTGCAAAGCCGTCTTCTGGTAATCGACATAGAAATCCTCGAGCGCCATGTCACGCGTCGCGCTGCCTTTTTGCAGCACGATGCGGCAGCCGAGCGCGATCAGGGCCGGCATCGAATCGCCGATCGGCGAGCCGTTGGCGACATTGCCGCCCAGCGTGCCGGCATTCTTGACCGGGGTCGAAGCGAAGCGGCGGGCCAGTTCGGCCCATTGCGGCTCGAAGGCGGTGAGCGCGGCAAACGCATCGGTCAACGTGACGCCAGCGCCGATTTCCAGGCGTTCGGCGCCGATCGCGACGCTTTTCAGTTCGGCCACGGCGCCAAGCTGGATGATTTCGCCGAGATCGCGCCCCTGCTTGGTGACCCACAGGCCGACGTCGGTGCCGCCGGCGACCAGGCGGGCCTCGGGCAGTTTTTCGCGCAATTCGGCGAGTTCGGCCAGGCTGCGCGGGCTGTGGCTGCGCCGGCCGCCACCGGCGTAATCGAGCGGCGGCAGCTTGGCGAGTTCCTTGAGAGCGGCGATCACCGGCAAGCGGTTGAGCGGCTGGCGCGGCAGGGCGTAGGCATCCTGCGTCGCATCGACGATGGGGCGATAGCCGGTGCAGCGGCACAGGTTGCCCGACAGCGTGTGGTCGATTTCCTCGCGCTCCGGGCAGCTCGGCTGGTTTTCATAGAGCGCGAACAGCGACATCGCGAACCCCGGCGTGCAGAAGCCGCATTGCGAACCGTGCCGGTCGACCAGCGCCTGCTGTACCGGGTGGAGTTGGTCGGCGGCCGGTGCCAGATCCTCGACCGTGAACAACGCCTTGCCGTCGAGCGAGGGCAGAAACTGGATGCAGGAATTGACGGCGCGCAGGCGCAGTTCCTCCTGCCCGTCGGCGCCGACCAGTTCGCCGACGACGACGGTGCAGGCGCCGCAGTCACCTTCGGCGCAACCTTCCTTGGTGCCGGTCTGCAGCAGGTCTTCGCGCAGATACTGGAGCACCGTACGGGTCGGCGCCGGGCCCTGCACGGCATGCAGGGCACCGCGAAAATAGAACTGGATGGGGCGTTCGGACATGATGCTGAAAGGGTTTCCTGTGACGATGGTTCAAGGTAGCACAGCTCATCGGGCAGGGTTGAGAGGCCCGGGACGATAAGGGTTATGTGCGCTTTCTTATGGTTGCTGCCAGAAGCCGATGTGCGGCGCCGCGGCCTCGTCCTCCAGGCAGGGGCCGGTGACGTCGATGCGGCGCTGGCCGCGCGCAAACACCTCACGGCAGGGCAGGGCGAAGGTCGGGTTTTCCGGGTGGTCGCCGGTCAGGCCGAGCAGCTTGTGCTCGGACAGCGCATAAACGACGCGGCCGATGCCGCACCAGTAGATGGCGCCGGCGCACATGGCGCAGGGTTCGGCGCTGGTGTAGAGCGTCGCGGCGGCGAGCTGTTCCGGGCTCAGGCGGCGGGCGGCGAGGCCGGCGGCGACCAGTTCGGCGTGGCGGGTCGGATCGCCCTCGGGTGGCAGCGAATCGTTGCCGGCTTCGGCGACGATATGGCCGGCGGCATCGACGACGATGGCAGCGAAGGGATGCTTGCCGCTGTCGCGCACCTGGCGGGAGAGGGCGATGCAGTAGCGCAGGTGCTGCGCGTCGAGTTCGGTCAGGTTGCTGGGCATGGCGGGCTTTCGTAAAGTGTTGCCGGAATTATCGCGGCAGCCTTGCCCGGGGCATGACAGTCCTGAGCAATACTGGTCATAACGTTGGCGAGATAGGTTGGACCGCACTTGATTGCTACAGTGCAGCAACCAACCCTCACAGACCTTCCAAGGAGAACTTCGCATGCTGTCCAGACTCAAGACACTCACTGCCGTTGCGGTCATGGCCGTTGCCGGCCTGACCGCTGCCCAAGCCGCCGAACCGGTCAAGGCCGGTTTCGTCTATATCGGCCCGACCGGCGATCACGGCTGGACCTATTCGCACGATGAAGGCCGCAAGCTGCTGGAAAGCCAGTCGGGCGGCAAGGTCAAGACCGCATTTGTCGAGAACGTGCCAGAAACCGCCGACGCCGAACGCGTCTTCCGCGATCTGGCCCAGAAGGGCAACAAGGTCGTCTTCGGCACCTCCTTCGGTTACATGAACCAGATGGCCAAGGTCGCCAAGGCCTTCCCGAATACCGTGTTCATGCACGCCACCGGCTACAAGACGGCCGCCAACCTCGGTGTGTACGACGTGCGTACCTATGAAGGCGCCTACATGCTCGGCGTCGTTGCCGGCAAGATGAGCAAGGGCAACAAGCTCGGCGTCGTCGCCTCGATTCCCATCCCGGAAGTCATCCGCAACATCAACGCCTTCACGATCGGCGCGCGCAGCGTCAATCCGGCAATCACGACGCGCGCCATCTGGGTGAACTCCTGGTTCGATCCGGGCAAGGAACGCGAAGCCGCGCTGGCGCTGATTTCGCAAGGCTGTGACGTGCTCATGCAGAACACCGACTCGCCGGCCGTCGTCCAGGCTGCGCAGGAGAAGGGCGTGCTCGCCTTCGGCTGGGATTCGGACATGACCAAGTTCGGCGGCAAGGCCCACCTGGCGGCTTCCGTGCTCAACTGGGGCGTGATCTACAAGAAGACGCTGGATGAAGTGCAGGCCGGCACCTGGAAGAGCGGCGACCTGTGGTGGGGCGTCAAGGAAGGCGCCGTCAATATCGAAAGCTTCGGTCCGGCCGTTACCGCACCGGTCAAGAAGCTGGCCGAAGAGCGCCGCGACGCGATCAAGGCCGGTACGCTGCACCCCTTCACCGGCCCGCTCAAGGATCAGAGCGGCAAGGAACTGCTCGCCGCCGGCAAGACCTACGCCGATGGCGACCTGAAGAAGATGAACTTCTACGTCGAAGGCGTCGAAGGTTCGATTCCGAAGTAAGCACCACCGGTACCCGGAAACGCGGCCTGCGGGTCGCGTTTTTTATTGGCTGGCCGCTTTTGCCGGCCGGTATCGCAAGTATTTTGTAGAATCCATGGCTCAGGCTAGGCTTGATGTTGGTCGCCGGCCAAGCTCTCAGGAGAATTCCCATGATCGCCACGCAAGACAAGGACGCCAGCCTCGAACTGGCCTGCCGCATGCCCAAGGCCGAGCTGCATGTGCATATCGAAGGCACGCTGGAGCCGGCGCTGGCCTTCGCGCTGGCCCGCCGCAACGGCATCACGCTGCCTTACGCCGATGAAGCGGCGCTCGCTGCCGCCTACGATTTCGACAGCCTGCAATCCTTCCTCGATCTCTACTACGCCTGTGCCGACGTGCTGCGCACGGCCGACGATTTCCGCGACCTGATGCTGGCCTATCTCGAGCGCGCCGCGGCCGACAACGTGATCCATGCCGAGATGTTCTTCGATCCGCAGACGCATACGGCGCGCGGCATTCCCTTCGTTACCGTGCTCGATGGCCTGGAAGAAGGCCTGCGCCAGGGTCAGGCGCGCTGGGGCATCAGCGGTCGGCTGATTCTCTGTTTCCTGCGCCATCTCAGCGAGGAAGACGCCTTCGCCACGCTGGCCGAGGCCGAACCGCATCTGGCGCGGATCGACGGTTTCGGTCTCGACTCCTCGGAAAAGGGTAATCCGCCGAGCAAGTTCGCGCGCGTCTTCGCCCGCTGCCGCGCACTCGGCAAGCCGGTCGTCGCACATGCCGGCGAGGAAGGCCCACCGGTCTACATCAGCGAAGCCCTCGATTTGCTCGGCTCGAAACGCATCGATCACGGCGTGCGTGCCCTTGAGGATGTCGCCGTCGTCGAGCGTCTGGTGCGCGAAGGTGTGCCGCTGACGGTCTGCCCGCTGTCGAACATCCGTCTCTGCGTGTTCAAGGACATGACCGGGCACACGCTAGGCAAGCTGCTGGCACAGGGCGCCAAAGTCACGCTGAACAGCGACGACCCGGCCTATTTCGGCGGTTATCTCAACGACAACATCCGCGCCGTGCAGGCCGCATTCCATTTCGATGCGGCGACCTGGTACCAGCTGGCGCGCAACAGTTTCGAGGCGAGCTTCGCCAGCGATGCCGAAAAGGCCGGCTGGATCGCGCGGCTTGATGCGTGTTTTGCCGAGGCCTGAAAAAAATGTAGCAAACTTTACGCATGCTGCATCGCTTGTCGAGTAGTCGACAGCGCTGCAGCACGTCGTGATGTACCCCCGGTATCCGGCGATTGCCGTAGCGCAAGCGTTTCCGGCATTCCCGGAGAGGCCCGGACTATTGCCTTCGTGATAGGCGTATTTCCTGCTTGCCCCTCGTTTACAGATAAAAAATCATATAAACATTGCCTGGCGGCCTCGCGCATGAGTCCCGCAGGCGACAGGGAGCAGCTTGCATCATGAAGAACAACCAACCGGTGACCTGGGGTGGCCGCAAGCCTTTCAGGATTGGTGGCGTAGTCAGGTTCGGGGGCTAGAGGGCGGGAATGCGGGTGATGCTCTGGTCTGCGACATTAAGGGCTGTGGCGTCTGAGACGGGGAGGTGAATCCGCCGGATGCCTGGCGAGAGGTTCTCGGCCGTAGCTGACCTTGATGGTCGGGCTAGACTTCGAGCGCAGCGCTCTTGCTCATGCCAGTCCTTCTCCCGGAATGTCCTGTGCAGTATTTTGGGCTTCGTCCAGGATCGCCCGTTCGCGTTCGATCTCGCAGCGCAGCTCTTCTTCGCTGGGCAGGATCAGGCGATATTTGCTGGCGAACAACTGCTCGCTGTCGTGCAGCACCGAGTAGCGCACCACGGAATGATCCTTGTGTTCGCAGAGCAGGATGCCGACGGTGGGGTTGTCATCCGGGCCACGCTTGAGATCGTCGTACATGCGGACATACGGACATACATATCCATCTGCCCGATGTCCTGATGCGTCAGCTCATGGGTTTTCAGGTCGATCAGCACAAAGCACTTGAGCAGGTAGTTGTAGAACACCAGATCAATGTAGAAATCCTTGCTTTCCGTGCTGATGCGTTGCTGGCGGGCGACAAAGGCAAAGCCCTTGCCCAGTTCGAGCAGGAAAGCCTGCAACTTATCCATCAAGGCCTGTTCCAGCGTCGATTCCAGCAGCTTGCCGCTATCAGGGAAGCCGAGGAATTCGAGCATCACCGGGTCACGGATGAATTCGCGCGGTACTTGTTTCAGGGCGCCCAGCTTGGCATCGGTTTCGGCAGTAACTGCCTGCTTGTCTTCACTCAGCAGCAGTCGTTCGTAATACAAGGTGCCGATCTGGCGCTCCAGTGCGCGGGAACTCCAGTTCTGCGCGGCGGCTTCGTTCATGTACCACTGCTGGGCATCGGCACTCTCGACGCGTAATAGCGTGGGTAGTGGGGGCAGCTCAATTCGTGACGCAGTGCGTCACACATCGGCAATCGACCGGATGCCACCGATCAGTGGCGACTTGCTGCAAATGGCGGCTTCCTCATTTTTCGAATGGGTGCCCTGTATCGATGGCGTTGAAAAACTCATTGTCCAAGCGGTGGACTGCTCACCCGCTTGCTGATTTCGAATTGCTGATCTGAAAAAAAGAGGGGGTATAACCCCCCTCGAAAGCGATGCAGGCAACAAAAACGTTGCCCCACCCGCAGAGTGACCCTCACATTTATCCCTATTCGAATAGTTCGTCACCGATGTGCTTGATCGAAGCATCGCCGGCAGCGACGATTCTTTCCCAGGCATGCGCCTGCGCCAGAATTTGTTCGGCATAAAATCCGGCGGTCGCAATCTTGTTGCGCGAGAAGCGCGGCGCGCCCTCACCTTTGTCCAGGTGGCTGGCGGCCACGAGGGCTGCCTTACCCAACATCCAGCCACCGCAGACGGTGGTCGCCAGGTTCAGGTAGGAAACCGCTGCCGTCAGCACGCCGGAGGCATTGCTCTTGGCATTGCTTAACACCCACTCTGTTGCGTCGCACCAGGCCTGCTGCGCGGTCAACAAGCGCTGGCCGATGGCCTGCAGCTCAGGACAAGCGGAATCCAGCAGTGCTGCGGCGGTTGCGCGCACCTCGTCGAAGACGATCTTGGCGGTGGCGCCCTGGTCGCGCATCAGCTTGCGATAGATCAGGTCGTTGGCCTGAATGCCGGTTGTGCCTTCGTAGATCGTTGTGATCCGCGAATCGCGCCAGTACTGTGCGGCGCCGGTTTCTTCGATGAAGCCCATGCCGCCATGAATCTGGATGCCGAGCGAAGTCACTTCGATTCCCATCTCGGTGCCGCCTCCCTTGACCACGGGGATCAGGAATTCAGCCAGGAGCAGGTCTCGCTTCTTTTGTTCCGGATCCATGCCGGCATGCGCCCGGTCGAGCAGACCGGCGGTGTAATAGGTCGTGGCGCGGCAGGCTTCAACGCGCGACTTCATCAACATCAGCATGCGGCGGATATCCGGATGCTTGTCGATGCTGACAAGCGCCTCGCCGGTGACCGCATCCCGGCCCTGTTTGCGTTCGCGTGCATAAGCCAGTGCCTGCTGGTAGGCCCGCTCTCCGAGGGCGACACCCTGCAGGCCGACGCCCATGCGTGCCTCATTCATCATGATGAACATGTATTCCAGGCCGCGATTCGCCATGCCAAGCAGATGGCCGACGGCGCCGCCCTGTTCGCCGAATGCCATGACGCAGGTCGGGCTGCCGTGGATACCCAGCTTGTGCTCGATCGAGACGCAGGCAACGTCGTTCTGCATGCCGGGCGAACCATCGGCATTCACCAGAACCTTGGGTACGAGAAACAGCGAAATGCCCCTTACGCCGGGTGGCGCATCGGGCAGGCGGGCAAGCACCAGATGCACGATGTTTTCCGCCATGTCGTGCTCGCCATAGCTGATGAAGATCTTCTGGCCGAAGATGCGGTAAGTGCCGTCGGCCTGCGGTTCGGCCCGGCTGCGTAACAGCGCCAGATCGGAGCCGGCCTGCGGCTCGGTCAGGTTCATGGTGCCTGTCCATTCGCCGCTGATCATTTTGGCCAGATAGGTCTCGATCAGCTCGCTGCTGGCGCAGGTCATCAAGGCTTCGATGGCGCCGGTGGTCAGCAGGGGGCAAACCGAAAAGGCCAGATTGGCCGAACAGACCATTTCCTTGACGGCGATAGCCAGCACGTTGGGCAGGCCTTGCCCGCCATATGCAGGTGAACAGGCAATGCCATTCCAGCCGCTTTCGCAATACTGGCGATAGGCTTCCTTCCAGCCCGGCGGTGTGCTCACCGCACCCTCCTGCCAGCGGCAACCTTCGCGGTCACCGACCGCATTCAGCGGGGCGAGCACTTCGCCGGTGAATTTGGCCGCTTCTTCGAGAATGGCGTCGGCCATGTCGGGCGTTGCCTCCTCGAAGCCGGGCAGGCGGGCGATGCCGGGCAAATCGGCCAGCTCGTCCATGACGAAGCGCATGTCTTCAATCGGGGCGCGATAGTCGCTCATGCTCGCCCCCTCACAGCCGTTCGAAGATGCCGGCCGCACCCATGCCGGTGCCGATGCACATGCTGACCATGCCGTACTTGCCGCCGGTGCGCTGCAGGCCATGCACCAGCGTGGCGGTGCGGATGGCACCGGTTGCGCCGAGCGGATGGCCCAGCGCGATGGCGCCGCCGAGCGGGTTGATCTTGCCCGGATCGAGCGGCACATCCTTCAACACGGCCAGCGCCTGCGCGGCGAAGGCTTCGTTGAGCTCGATCCAGTCCAGCTGGTGTTCAGCGATGCCGGCCAGCTTCAACGCCTTGGGGATCGCCGCGACCGGGCCGATGCCCATGATTTCGGGCGGCACACCGGCTACGGCAAAGCTGCAGAAGCGGGCCAGCGGTACCAGGTTGAACTGCTTGAGGATCTTTTCCGAAACGAGCAGCACCGCTGCTGCACCGTCCGACATCTGCGAGGCGTTGCCGGGCGTCACCGAGCCCCTGGCGTGGAACACCGGTTTCAGCTTGGCCAGGCTCTGCAGCGTCACGTCGGCGCGTGCGCCTTCGTCATGCTCGGCCAGGCGCTGGCGATGTTTGACCTCGCCGGTTTTCAGGTCGGGCAGATACTCGTCGACCAGATATGGCGTGATCTCGGCCTTGAAGTGGCCGGCATCGATCGCTGCGCAGGCCTTCTGGTGCGAGGCGTAGGCAAAGGCATCCTGTTCCTCGCGGCTGATGTGCCATTGCTCGGCCACCTTCTCGGCGGTCAGGCCCATGCCGAAGGCGATGGCCCGCTGCTCGTCGTGGGCGAACACGCCTGGATTGACCACCACCTTGTTGCCCATCATGTTGGTCATCACCGTCATCGACTCGGTGCCGGCCGCGATCATCACATCGGCCTGGCCGAGGCGGATCTGGTTGGCCGCATCGGCCACCGCCTGCGAACCGGACGAGCAGAAGCGGTTGATGGTAATGCCCGGCACGTTGTTCGGCAGCCCGGCCAGCAAGACGCCGATGCGGGCGACGTTCATGCCTTGTTCGGCTTCCGGCATGGCGCAACCGACGATCACGTCGCCGATCAATGCCGGGTCCAGCCCCGGCGCCTGCGCCATGACACTCTTGAGGACGTGGGCCAGCAGGTCATCCGGCCGCACGTTGCGATACATGCCCTTGCGCTTGGCGACCGGGGTACGGGTCACGGCGACGATATAGGCGTCCTGAATCTGTTTGTTCATTGTCTGTCTCCGCCGTCTCAGTTACGCAGGGGTTTGCCGGTGTCCAGCATGTGCTTGATGCGTGCCTGGGTTTCCGGGGTTTTGAGGAGTTCGAGGAATTGCCGGCGTTCGACGGCCAGCAGCCAGGCTTCATCGACCAGGCTGCCGTATTCGACTTCACCGCCGCACAGGGCAACGGCGACGGCGCGGGAAACGCGGTAATCGTGGGCCGAAATCATGCCGCCTTCGCGCATGTTGATCAGTGTCATCTCCATGCTGGCGATACCGGCCCGACCGGCCACCGGAACGCCGCGCGCCGGGACCGGCGGGACATAGCCGGCATCGGCCAGCAGGCGGGCTTCCTTGAGGGCAACAAAGAGCAGTTCGCGGGCATTGAACAGGAGTGTGTCGCCGGCCTTGCCGAAGCCGAGATCGATCGCTTCATGCGCGCTCTTGCTGGTCTTGCCCATGGCCACGGTCATGAAGGTTGGCGACAGGTTGCCGAGCACTTCGCCCGAAGCGCCGGACTGTGCCGCCCAACGGGCCGCGCGCAGCGCCAGCTCCTTGCAGCCGCCGCCGGCCGGGATCAGCCCGACGCCGACTTCGACCAGACCGAGATAGCTTTCCAGCGCCAGCACGCGCTTGGCGGCGTGCATGGCGAACTCGCAACCACCACCGAGCGCCATGCCTTGCACGGCAGCCACGACCGGCAGTTGCGCATACTTGATGGCCATCGTCGCCTGCTGGAACTTGCTCACCGTCTGTTCGAGGCGATCGAAATCACCGGCCACGCAGGCATCGCTGATCTGTTTGAGATTGGCGCCAACGGCAAAGGGCGCGTCGTGCCAGATGACCATGCCATCGAGACTGCCGGCTGCCTGCTTGAGTGCAGCCAGTACGCCGTCGAGGACTTCGTCGCCGATGGCGTGCATCTTGGACTTGAAGGAAATGATGCCAATGCCGGCGTCGACCGTTGGCAGCGTCCACAAACGGACACCGTCGTTCTCGAACAGGGTTTGGCCGCTGCTCTCCGGCAGGGCCAGGGTTTCGCCCAGCAACAATTCCGGGAAGAGCTGACGGCCATAGACCGGCAGGGTCGAGCGCGGCACATTGTCCTGGCGGCTGGCCGACCACGATCCGGCCGGGCCGTGCACACCTGTGCGCTCCTTGGCCATCACCCAGGCCGGCAGCGGCACGCTGCTCATGGCCTTGCCGGCGGCGATGTCGGCGGCAATCGCCTGTGCCGTTTCGGCCCAGCCGGCGGCCTGCCACAGTTCGAACGGCCCCTGCCCCCAGCCGAAGCCCCAGCGCAGCGCGAAATCGACATCGCGCGCATTGTCAGCGACGTTTTCGAGTTGCACGGCGCAGTAGTGGAACAGGTCGCGGAAGATGGACCACAGGAATTGGGCCTGCGGATGGTGCGAAGTGCGCAAGGCGCTCAGGCGGGCCGCCGGGTCGCTCATCTTGAGCATGGCGTCGACTTCCGGCGCCAGGCTGTCGTCGCTGTCACGGTAATCGCCGCTGGCCGGATCGAAGACCTGAATGGTCTTGCCCAGCTTGCGGAAGATGCCGCCCTTGGTTTTCTGGCCGAGCACCCCTTTGGCGATCAAGTCATCAAGCCAGGCCGGGACATTGAAGTGGCCATGCCAGGGATCGCCCGGCAGGGTGTCGCGCATGGTCTTGACGACATGGGCCAGGGTGTCGAGACCGACGACATCGCCGGTCCGGAAGGTGGCGCTCTTCGGACGCCCGATCTTCGGACCGGTCAGGCCGTCGACGGTATCCAGGCCGAGGCCGAAGGCAGCCGTGTGATGCATGACCGCGAGAATCGAGAAGATGCCGATGCGATTGGCGACGAAGTTCGGCGTATCGAGGGCACGGACAACGCCCTTGCCGAGGCGCGAGGTCAGCCAGGTTTCGAGATTGTCGAGGGTGGCCGGATCGGTGCTGCGGGTGGCGATGATTTCGACCAGCGGCATGTAGCGCGGCGGGTTGAAGAAGTGGATGCCGCAGAAATTCGGACGCAGCGCCTCCGGCAGGCCTTCGGCCAGCGCATTGATCGACAGGCCGGAGGTGTTGGAGGCGATGATGGCGGTCGACGGCAAAAACGGGGCAATTCTGGAATAAAGATCGTTCTTCCAGTCCATCCGTTCAGCGATGGCTTCGATGACCAGATCGCAGCCGGAGAGCAGTTCCAGATGTTCCTCGTAATTGGCGGCGTCGATGTACTGCAGCTTGTCGCGCGTGACCAGTGGCGACGGTTGCAGACGCTTCAGGCCATCGAGCGCCTTCTTGACGATGCCGTTCTTGTCACCTTCCTTGGCCGGGAGGTCGAACAGCACCACCGGCACGTTGGCGTTGGCGAGGTGGGCGGCAATCTGCGCTCCCATGACGCCAGCACCGAGAACGGCCGCTTTATTAACGACTAGTTTCATTGCTGATTCTCCTGAATCACGTTATCAGGCCAGTTGCTCACGCATGGCCTTCTTGTTGAGCTTGCCGACGCTGGTCCGGCTCAGGCTGTCGACAAAACGAACCTGCTCGGGCACGGCAAATTTGGAAATATGGCCTTCCTCGGCAAAGCGCAGGACATGCTGCTTGATGTCGTCGACCGTCGCCGTGTGTTCGGCGCGCAGGACGATCATGGCCAGCGGCCGCTCGCCCCATTTGTCGTCCTTGATGCCGATGACGGCGACTTCATTGACCGCCGGATGCTGCGAAATGACGCTCTCCAGTTCGAGCGAGGACACCCATTCGCCCCCGGTCTTGATGACGTCCTTCAGGCGGTCGGTGACGGTCAGCATGCCGCGCGGATCGAGGGTGCCGATGTCGCCGGTGTGCAGGTAGCTGCCGGCCCACAGGTCTTCCGAGGCGTCCGGGTTGTGCAGGTAGCCTTGGGTCAGCCACGGGGCGCGCACGACGATCTCGCCGGTCGCCTTGCCGTCGCGCTCGACATCAAGCATTTCGGCATCGACCGTATGCAGATCGACGAGCGGAATGGTGTAGCCGGTCTTGATGCGTTCGGTCGCCTCGGCCTCGGCATCCGGCAGCTCCTCGCGGACATGCGCGATGGTCAGGATCGGGCAGGTTTCCGACATGCCGTAGCCGGTGAAGACGTCCATACCCCGCGCCAAAGCGGCTGCAGCCAGGCCCTTGGGGAAGGCGGCGCCGCCGATGATCATCTTGCAGCGCGACAGGTCGATGTTCTCGCCGGCCTTGTTGCTCAACAGCATGTGCAGGATGGTCGGGACGCAATGCGAGAAGGTCACGCTTTCCTTGGCTATCAGCTGCAACAGCATGTCCGGCGTGTAGCGGCCGGGATAGACCTGCTTCAGGCCGAGCATGGTGGCGACGTAGGGCATGCCCCAGGCGTGCACGTGGAACATCGGCGTGATCGGCATATAGACGTCGTCGCGATGCAGCCGGCCCTGTCCGGCTGCAGTGCCGAGCGCCGTCGCGACGCCCAGCGTGTGCAGCACGAGTTGCCGGTGGCTGAAATAGACGCCCTTCGGCAGGCCGGTGGTGCCGGTGGTGTAGAAGGTCGTGGCGCGGGTGTTTTCGTCGAAATCGGGGAAGTCGTAGCTGGCCGGTGCCGCCGCCAGCAGGGCTTCATATTCGCCGGCGTAGGGCACCTTGAAACTGCTCATCGTCGCGCCGTCGTCGCTGATCAGGACGAATTTCTTCACCGTTTCGAGCTGGTCCTTGATGATCGCCAGGGTCGGGATGAATTCAACGTTGACCAAGACGATGTCGGCCTTGGCGTGATTCAGTGTGTACAGTATTTGTTCTGGCGAAAGGCGCACATTGACGGTCTGCAGCACGGCACCCATCATCGGTACGGCAAAGAATGCTTCAAGGTAGCGATGGCTATCCCAGTCCATGACAGCCACGGTATTGCCCGGGGCGATGCCCAGGCCGGACAGGGCATTGGCCAGGCGGCCAATGCGTTCAAAGAACTGGCGATAGGTATACCGGCCAAGATCGCGATAGACAATGCTCTGATCGCCTGCACTGGCGACGGCCGAGTGCAGCAATTGCTTGATCAGCAGCGGGTAGGTGTATGCCGAGGGCGTAACCTCGATGGTGCTTGCGGGCATCGCAGTCTCCTGTATTTTTGGTATGGAACAGGGAGACTAGTGCCCGGAAAATTAAATTGCTGCCAGAGGTTTCCGGAGTGTCTGTAGGAAAAATCTGAAATAACGCGTCGTGCTCAGTCGGTAATGCCGTGTTCGAGGCAATAGCGAATCAGTTCAGCGTTGCTTTCCAGGCGTAACTTGGCCAGTAGCCGGGTTCGGTAGGTGCTGATGGTCTTGACGCTCAGGCTCAGACGAAGCCCGATGGCCGTCAGTGACGTGCCTTTGACAATAAGACGCAGGATTTCCCATTCACGTTCAGTCAGTTCCCGATGCAAGGGAGCATCATCGTGCTTCCTCAAGCCGGCCAGAATCCCGCCTGACAAGCCCGGCGGCAGGTAATACCCCCCGCCTGCTGCAATGCGGATCGCAGAAAGAAGTTCATCGGCATCCCTGTCCTTGGAGAGGTAGCCGTTGGCACCGAGTTCAAGTGCAATCGGGGCATATTGATCTTCCGGATACATCGACAACATGATGACCGGTTGCTTGGGCCACTCCGCGCGGATTCTCCGCATCGTTTCCAGACCACTGCGCCCACCCATGTTGATGTCGAGCAATATCAGGCTGAAAGAACGCTGCCTTAACTGCTCGACAACCTCCGGGCCATTGGCGGCTTCGGCCACAATGCGCATATCCTGTTCATCTGACAGCAAGCGTCGCACACCACTTCGAAATATGGCGTGGTCATCGGCCATAAGGATTTCAATCATGACGCTCTTCCAGTGGGATACTCATCTGCAGGCATGCTCCTCCCCGTTCACCCCGCTCGACCGTCAGACTGCCGCCGAGTTCGCGTGCCCGTTCTGCCATGCTGAGCAGGCCTATGCTCTTGCCGGTTGGTGTCGAGTTCGAGATTCCGCGACCGTTATCCTTGATTTCCAGTTTTAACTGACGATCAATGGTGTACAGCCTGACATGCACATGCGTTGCATTGGCATGCTTGGCAATATTGGTCAGCGCTTCCTGGCAGATGCGATACACGGCCGTTTCTCGCGGTTGTGACACGACCTCATCAAAATCCTCGACCGTCAATTCGCTGGCAATTTCGGTTCGTTCCGAAAACTGGCGCAGGGCCGCCCGCAAAGCCGCGGGTAGACCAAGATGGTCAAGCACGCCGGGGCGCAGGTCTTCGGAAATGCTGCGAACGGTATCGATGCTTTCCTGCGCCAGCGCCAAAAGATCGGCAACGATGTTCTTTAATTGCGGGTTCTCGGTCTTGCGGGCAATGCGCTGTACGTCCAATTTCATCGAGGTCAGCATGCCCCCAACCACGTCGTGCAACTCCCGGGCGATTCGTGTGCGTTGTTCCTCGCGGGCCGTATTGATGTATTCGGCCAACTCTCGAAGACGCTCACGCGAGATTCTCAACTCTTCCTGCTGGAGAACCTGCTCACTGATGTTCACCCCGACGCCAACCACGGCTGGCTGCCCACGATATTGCAGATTGGAACCATGAACGTCGAGCGTAACCGGGAAACCAAGCTTGTGTTTCCCGACCGTTGTATAACGAATGCTGGGAACCTCTCCGCTGACCCGTCGGTGAAAGTTACGAATGGTCTCGTCCTGCAACTCCGGGACCACCGCCTGGCGCAAATGCATCCCTGTCATTTCCTCTGGCGTATAGCCCAGCATGCCGGAGAAAGTCGCGTTCACATAGACGAATACCTCGTCTTGAATTACATAGATGCCAGCCAGTGATTGTTCGACGATTCCGCGAAAAGGAATATCAAGGTCTTTGGACATTGCCCTACCAGAGAAAGCACGCGCAAAAGTTTCGACGCCTCCAACTACCAGCCCAAGGAGGGCAATCAGAATAGTTGAGAACTGGTTTTGTGCGCTGGAATGACCAGCGACATAGCGTTACTTCAGATTTTTCCTACAGCAGCCCTGAGTATCGCATTTATGCTGCGGTGGATGATTCGTTTGAGCGGCTTTTCTGGATCAGTTGTTCGCCATGGGCGGGCGCGGCGAGGGGCATGGGGCAGGGAGCGAGGAGGGCGCCGCCATTTTACGCTGCCCGCTTCGCGCGCCTTGTTGCCGGCCGGGTTCGCCTGATTAATCGAGGCTCAGGCTGACTGGCGGTTCGATGCTGACTTCGTCGCAGTTGTTGCCCGGTCCCGATCGGTCGACCACCAGAAAATCGCCAATTTCATTGAGCGCGAGCAGCGGGTGATGCCAGACGCCGGTTGCGTAATTGACGCCCTGGCCGGGTCGGGCGAGGAAGGCGCGCAGGTCGTCCGGGCCGGGTGCCGGGCCGGGGCGGGCGACGACGACCAGGTAGGGCTGGTTGCCGAGCGGCATGAAGGCCTGCGAGCCGAGCGGGTGGCGTTCCATCATGCTGACGGCGAAGGGCAGCGAGCGCGGCTGGCCGCGGAAGATGCTGACGATCAGCTTGCCGTCCGGGCCGGGGTCGAGTCTGGCCAGATCGTGGTAGCGCTCGGTGTTGCCGGCGTTGATGGAAATCGGCATTTTTGCGGCGTCGACCGCCATGACCTCGCCGAAGGGGGCGAAGGCCGCAGCGGTCAACGCTTCCGGAACGAGCTTTTTCACCAGGCCACCTTGCCCCACAGGCGCAGGCGCGAGACGCCGCCGTCGGGGATGATGTTGAGGCGCACATGCGTGACCGGGCCGAGGTCGGCGAGGTTGCCGCTGAAAGTGTGGATGGCGTCCATCGAGAGCTTCTGTTCGCTGATCAGGAAGGGCCAGAACATGCTCTGCGTGATCACCGACTGGTCGGTACCGCCGTCCATGCGTGCCGCCTGCAGCGAGAAGCGGTCGGGGTAGTTGCCCTTGAAGTGGGCGGTGTCGACTTCGATGCGCTCGATCAGGCCGGGCGTGCCCAGTTGCAGGATGCACCAGTCGTTGCCGGGTTCGCGCCGGCGCCGGGTTTCCCAGCCGTCGCCCATGTTGATGCCGCGCCCCGGCGCGATCAGGTTGGCGGCGCAGCCGAAGTGGGCGTCGTTCCAGGCCACGGCGCGGCCGCCGTTTTCCAGCGCGACGAGGTCGTAGATACGTTCCGGCTCGTTGGCATCGAAAACGCCGACTGGCTGGCCATAGACGCGCAGGCGGGCGATGCCGCCGTCCGGGTAGATGTTCAGGCGCAGGTGGCTCCAGGTGTCGGTGCTGCTGATTTCGAGCAGGTGATGGCTGTTGCCCGACAAGGTCGTGGACGGCAGGATGCGCGTCCAGCGCGCGTTGGCGAGCACGGCGGGGTCGTCCGATTCGCAGTCGGTGGCGTCGATCGAGATGGCCGGCGCGAAGTTGCCGGTGAAGTGGCTGGTATCGACGTCGAAGCCGCGCACGATGCCGCGCCGGCCGAGCTTGACCAGGCTCCAGTCGTAGCCCGCGGTACGCTTGCGACGGGTTTCCCAGCCGTCCATCCATTTGCCGTTGGCGTCGTACTTGCCGGGGATGAACACCGCCGGTTCCGGGTTGAGCAGGCGTTCGAGCGGCGCGAAGAATTCGTCGCTGGCGGCAATGGCGCGCGCGCCGATGCGGGCGTCGGCGAGGTTCACCGAACGGGTCGCCCAGTCGGGCAGGGTGGCGGGGGCGGAAACGATGGGCGCAGCGTCGCTCATAGTGCGGAGTCCTTGCGGTATGGGTGGGTGGCGATCCAGTGGCGGGCGATGTCGAGGCGGCGACAGACCCAGACCCGGTCGTGTTGTTCGATATGGTCGAGGAAGCGTTGCAGCGCCAGGAAGCGGCCGGGCCGGCCGAGCAGGCGGCAGTGCATGCCGATCGACAGCATCCTGGGCGATTCGTCGCCTTCGGCGTAGAGCACGTCGAAGCTGTCTTTCAGATACTGGAAGAACGGGTCGCCGTGGCTGAAACCCTGCGGCAGGCAAAAGCGCATGTCGTTGGTGTCGAGCGTGTAGGGCACGATCAGGTGCGGCACCGGCGTGCCGTCGCTCTTCGTGACCTCGGTCCAGAAGGGCAGGTCGTCGCCGTAATAATCGCTGTCGTAGAGCAGTCGACCGTCGTCGGCAACCAGGCGGCGCGTGTTCGGGCTGTCGCGGCCGGTGTACCAGCCGAGCGGGCGCTCGCCGGTCATCTGTTCGATGACTTCCAGCGCCAGGCGCATGTGTTCGCGTTCGACGGCTGCATCGACGTTCTGGTAGTGAATCCAGCGCCAACCGTGGCAGGCGATTTCGTGGCCGAGTTCGACGAAGGCGGCGGTCAGTTCCGGGTGGCGTTGCAGCGCCATGCCGACGCCGAACACGGTGAGCGGCAGGCCGCGCTTCTCGAATTCACGCAGGATGCGCCAGACGCCGACGCGCGAGCCGTATTCGTAGATCGACTCCATCGACAGGTGGCGTTCCGGGTAGCTGGCCGGATTGAACATCTCGGAGAGAAATTGCTCGGAGCCGGCGTCGCCATGCAGCACGCAGTTCTCGCCGCCTTCTTCGTAATTGAGCACGAACTGCACGGCAATCCGGGCATTGCCGGGCCAGGCGGCATGCGGCGGGTGCGCACCATATCCAATCAGATCGCGCGGGTATTCGGTTTTGCGTATATGGCTCATAGCTGCCTCCAACTATACTGCGGCCCATTCTTTTTTCTCGGGAATGCACCATGGAAAATACCCCCGCCAGCCCCTACCGCGACGATATCGTCATCTCCTGGCCGGAACTGCATCGCGACACGCGTCTGCTCTGCCATCAGTTGCTGGAAAAAGGGCCGTTCAAGGGCATCATCGCGATCGCCCGCGGCGGCCTGATCCCGGCCGCACTGGTTGCGCGCGAACTGGAAATCCGCCTGATCGACACGATCTGCGCTTCGAGCTACGAAGCGGCGGTCGACGACAGTGCGCAGACCATGCGCAAGGAAGTCAAAATCCTCAAGGGCATCGAGCACGACGGCGAAGGTTTTCTGCTTATCGACGACCTGGTCGATACCGGCAATACCGCGCGCGTCATCCGCAAACTGCTGCCCAAGGCCTATTTCGCAACCCTCTATGCCAAGCCGCAGGGGCGCGAGGTGGTCGATCTCTGCGTCAAGCAGTTCAGCCAGGACAAGTGGATCTACTTCCCCTGGGATATCGACTACCAGTTCGTGCCGCCGATGAAGAAGCATCGCGCCGCTCCGTAATCAGCGGTAACCGCCGGCTACCCAGGCGGCCAGCTTGGCGCGTTCGGCATCGGTCATCGCGGTGATGTTGCCGAGCGGCATGGCCTTCAATTGCACGGCCTGGGCCAGGATGCGCGGGCCGTTGGCGCGGATGGCGGCCGGGTTGTCGAGCAGCACGCCGGCCGGCGCGGCCGGCATCAGCGTCGGTGCGGTGGCATGGCAGCCGGCACAGCGCGCCGCGATGATCGGCTCGATGTCGGCCAGCTGCGGTGCGCTGGCTGCCGAAACGGCGAGTGGCGCCGGTGCCAGCCAGACGAAAACGGCAAGCAGGATGGCGCCACCGGTCAACGGGTATTGCCAGGCAAAAATGCCCTTGTGCTTGAGATTGAAGAAGTGGCGGATCAGTACCGCGGCAAGCATGATCGCCGCCAGCACCAGCCAGGCCTGCGGGTGGTTGTAGGTGAAGGCGTAGTGATTCGAGATCATGCAGAACAGCACCGGCAGCGTCAGGTAGTTGTTATGCACGCTGCGCTGCTTGGCCCGCTGGCCGTGGATGGCGTCCGGCACCTCGCCGCGCTGCATGGCGGCGACCGTGGTTTTCTGGCCGGGAATGATCCAGAAGAAGACATTGCCGCTCATCGTTGTCGCGATCATCGCGCCGACATGCAGGAAGGCGGCGCGCCCGGAAAGCAGGTGGGTCAGCGCATAGGCGACGGCAACCACGAAAATGAAGTAGAGCGCCGCGAAGAGCAGCAGGCTGCGCTTCATCAGCAGCCGGCACAGGCCGTCGTAGACCAGCCAGCCACCGGCCAGCGTCGCCAGGCCGACGCCGATTGCCTGGCCCGGCGTCAGCGCTGCCTTGGCCGGATCGACCATGTAGGTCGCGGCCTGCGAGTAATAGAGCACGCCGAGCAGGAAGAAGCCGGTGATCCAGGTCGAGTAGGACTCCCACTTGAACCAGTGCAGGTCGTCCGGCAGGTTCTTGGGCGCGACCAGGTATTTCTGCGGGTTGTAGAAGCCGCCGCCATGCACCGCCCACAGTTCGCCGCCGACGCCCTTGGCGATCAGGTCGGGATCGCTCGGCGCCTTCAGCGTGTTGTCTAGCCAGACGAAGTAGAACGAGGAGCCGATCCAGGCGATGCCGACGATCAGGTGCAGCCAGCGCAGCAGCAGCGAGCCGATTTCGATCAGGTAGGCGCTGTCCATCAGCTGCCCCGGTAGGTCGAGTAGGCCCACGGCGAGACGAGCAGGGGAACGTGGTAATGGCTGGCCGCATCGGCGATGCCGAAGGCGAGGCTGATCCGGTCGAGGAAGGGCGGCTCGGGCAGCTCGGTACCCAGGGCGCGGAAGTAGTCGGCGCTGGCGAAGACCAGTTCGTAGCAGCCCGGCGTCAGCGCTTCGCCTTCAAGCAGCGGCCGGTCGAAGCGGCCGTCGGCATTGGTCGTGCCGGCGACGAGTTGCGTGCGCGCGGCGCCGTCGATGCGGTACAGCGTGAAGTGCATGCCGGCGGCGGGCAGGCCGTTGGCGGTGTCGAGTACATGCGTGGTCAGGCGCCCCATGGGCTTCTCCGGAAACGGAAATGGCGATGGGGCGATTATAGGAAGCCTCGGCCGCCGGCGGGTTTATAAAGGCTATCGGGTTTTCCAGATGAAGGCCGGTTTGGCGCCGCTGCGCCCGGCGATATATGAAAGCGCGCAAGATCGTTATATTGCCCGGCGGCTTGCTGGAAGGGGGGCGACCTCCGTAAGCTAGGCCAACGTTCAACTGCCTTCCTTTCCCCATGCTCGAACATCTGACCATAGACAGTCTTTCCCGCCTCGATCGCGCCAGCTTCATGGCTGCCGTCGGTGCGGTCTTCGAGCATTCGCCCTGGGTCATGGAAAGGGCCTGGGAGCGGCGCCCCTTTGCCAACCGTGCGGCGCTGCTTGAGGTGTTGCGTACGGTGCTGGCCGAGGCCGAACGCGGCGAACTGCTCGCCCTGATCAATGCCCACCCGGAGCTGGCCGGCAAGGCGGCAGTGCGCGGCGACCTGACCACCGATTCGGCGCGCGAACAGGCCGGGGCCGGGCTCAATGCCTGTACGCCGGAGGAGTTCGCCAGCATCCAGAAATTGAATTCAGCCTACCGGGAACGATTCGGCTGGCCCTTCATCATCGCGGTCAAGGGACTGGGGCGGCAGGAAATCATCGCGGCGATGGCGGCACGTCTGACGCGCCGGCCGGAAGATGAATTCGCCGAAGCGCTGGCGCAGATCCTGCGCATAGCCAGCTTCCGTCTCGACGACCTGATTTTCGCCGAATAAACCCGGTCGACCGCGTCGACCGGGGCAAAATCAGGCCAGGGCGCGCTTTTTTGCGACCGGGGCGGCGGACTGGACGCTGTCGCTCTTGTTACCGACGCGTTCGCGGATGACATCGACGATCTGCTCGCGGAACCAGCGGCATTCCTCGGAATGGTGCGAACGGTCGTGCCAGAGCAGGTAGAAGCGCATCTTGGGGAACTCAAGCGGCGATTCGGCGAAGCACAGATCGCCCAGCGAGCAGCAGTGCTCGGCAAAGATGCGCGGTGCCGAGAAGATGATGTCGTTCTGCAACAGCACGTAAGGCACCAGATTGAAGTAGGGCACGCTGGCGACGATGTTGCGCTTCAAGCGTTCGCGCGCCAGCTGCATGTCGATGACGCCGCGCTGACCGACCGCGTAGGGCGTCGGCACCAGGTGCTCGGCATTCAGGTAGTCGTCCTGGGTCAGCTTGTGGCCGGCCAGCGGGTGATCCTTGCGCATCAGGCAGACGACGTCGTCGTCGAAGAGCGGTGCCAGGCGCAGGTGCTCGGGCGGCTGCGGCCAGTTGCCGATGACGGTGTCGAGTTCGCCCGATTCGAGGGCGCGGGCGTAGTCGTAATCCGGCCCGAAGGAATGCAGCACGACCTGCGAATTGGGCGCCAGCTTGCGCAGGCGGGCGACGATGTTGCCAATCAGGATGGCATTCAGGTAATCCGGCGTTGCGATGTTGAAGACGCGCTTCGACTTCATCGGATCGAAGCGTACCTGTTGCAGGCCGATCGCCTCGATCTGGGCGAGCGCGATCTTGACCGGTTCGAGCAGCGACTGGCCGCGCTCGGTCGGCGTCATGCCATTGCGGCTGCGCACCAGCAACTGGTCGCCGGTGATGTCGCGTAGGCGACGCAGCGCGGTACTCACCGCCGGCTGCGACTGGTTCAGGCGGCGGGCGGCGTTGGAGACGCTGCATTCGGTGAGCAGCGCATGCAAGACCTGCAGCAGATGCACATCGATGGATTCCCAGGAACAAGTCGTTGCCATTATTTTTCCCCTCTGACGATTCGGCGTTGATAGCTGACTAAAGCAATAAACGCGCCTCGTCGTCTGCTGACCGAAAAGTCAGCAATCCAGGCCGGATCGGGGTTTCGGCTAACTCGACATGCTCTTTTTGCGCACCGCTTTTGCGCACTGAAAGCTGTATGCGCCCCAATTCGATGCCTGGTTTTGTGTCGACCGTTGGGAGTTTGATTTTTTTTCGAACTGACTGGAAATGCCTTGAACGCCAGAAAGTTCATTGCGTTCAAGAATGTTAAGTATTAATGTTGTGAGTAAATTTACTCAGTATCGTAAAAATGTTATTTGAACGTAGTCAAATCAATACCCTGCGTAGCCGGCTCAGTGAGCAGCCGCGCTTCATGATCGTTGTCGCCGGCCCTCGCCAAGTTGGCAAAACCACAATGGTCCGGCAGGCCTTGTCTGAGTATCGGGAGCGATCCAGTTTCGTCGCTGTCGATCAAGCGGGTCCGGAAGCACTTGATCCTTTCAACGATACAAGTAGTTTCTCCGTGGCACAGAGCGTAGCTGGGGCGCCACCAACCGCCGAATGGCTCGTGCGGCAATGGAATCAGGCGCGGGCAAACGCAAGAAATCTCTCTGAGGGCGAACGCTACGTCCTGGCTATCGACGAAATTCAGAAAATTCCCCGTTGGTCCGAAATTGTCAAAGGCCTGTGGGATGCTGATCGCGCCGAGAATCTGCCGCTCCACATCGTCTTGCTCGGTTCGTCACCCTGGTTGATGCAGAAGGGCCTTACCGAAAGTCTGGCGGGCCGCTACGAGCCCATTCGCATGGCGCACTGGTCTTACGGAGAGATGCAGGCTGCGTTCGATTTTTCTCTGGACGAGTACATCTACTTTGGTGGCTATCCCGGTAGCGCGAGCCTGATCAGGGAGGAAACACGCTGGCGACATTATGTTCGTACGGCCCTGATTCAGCCGAATATCGAAAAAGACATTCTGCAAATGACGCGGGTCGACAAGCCTGCCTTGCTGAAAGCGCTGTTCGAGTTGGGATGTGGTGCCTATTCCGGCCAAATCATTGCCTACGACAAATTGCGTGGCCAATTGGCCGATGCCGGAAATACGACGACGCTGGCTCACTATCTTGAGCTGCTCTCCATGGCCGGCTTGCTAAGCGGCTTATCAAAGTTTGCCATGCAGGCATTCCGCAAACGGGCCTCCAGTCCGAAGCTGAACGCCCACAACACCGCCCTTATTTCGGCATTGGCCGGATATTCCTTTGCCGAAGCAACCGCAGATCGGAGCTACTGGGGGCGTATGGTCGAAAGTACCGTCGGCGCACATTTGATCAATACCGCTTCGGAAGATTGCGAAATCCAGTACTGGCGGGAAAGCCCGCTCGAAGTCGATTTCGTCCTCACCAACGGTAGAAAGATCCTTGCCATCGAAGTCAAAAGCGGTGCGAAATATGCAGCCCCCAAGGGACTGGAGGTTTTTACCGGGAAGTTCAAGGATGCTCGCAGCTTGATCGTTGGTGAAGGCGGTGTTCCCTTGGCCGAATTCCTGTCTCATCCCGCCGATGATTGGCTGGAGTAAGAAGAATGTTGCTCATCCCGCGTCATGTTTCCCGAATCTCTGACGATGCAGCCAGGCTGGCTGAAAATCCGATTTGCCTCTTGCCCGAGCTTCGCGACCAAGGAGCATGGGTTTTACTGGGTGAGCCGGGTGCAGGGAAGACCGAAGTATTCAAGATGGAAGCCTCAGAGACAGAAGGTCTCTATATCTCCATCGCCAAATTTTTAAGCGATGATCCCGACCCGGCTTGGCAAGGGAAAACCTTGTTTCTCGATGGTCTGGATGAGACGCGCGCCAGTGGCGGCGACAGCAGCATCTTGTTGAAAATCCGGGGTCATCTGAGAAAGCTCGGCAACCCCAAATTTCGTATCGCCTGTCGTGCGGCCGATTGGTTCGGTTCAACGGACAGTCAGGCGGTGAGCGATGTGTCGCCGGATGGTCGCCTCGGGGTCTTTGTTCTTCAGCCCCTGAGCCCGGAGGAAATTCAGGAGATTCTGAAGCTCAACCACGACATTGCCGATCCCGAAGATTTTGTGAACAAGGCAAGTGATCGTGGCATCAACGGTTTGTTGAACAATCCCCAGACGCTACGCCTGCTGGCAGAGGCCATACGTGACGGGCAGTGGCCGATTACCCGTGAGGAAACCTTCAGGCTGGCCTGTCGGAAATTGGCGGAAGAGGATGCCAAGCCACATCGGGATTGCCTGCGCGGCCAGGCGATTTCTGTCGAGCGCGTTCTGGAAGCTGCCGGCCAACTCTGTGCCGTGCTGCTGCTCTCCGACAAGGCCGGCCTGGCGCTCGATATCGAGCGCGCCGACTCAGGTTTCCCGCTGATTGACGATTTTTCCCCGCCCGATTTATCAGTGGCGCGCCTGGCCGTGAGGCGAAAACTGTTTCGTTCTGCCGACGCCGAAGAGCGGGTGCAACCCAGTCATCGAAGCGTTGCCGAATACCTGGCGGCGCAATGGCTGGCAAAACAAATCGATCAAAGCGGTCTACCGCTGCGGCGGGTCATCAATCTTTTCGTCGGGCGCGACGAACGGACGGTTGCCGGCTTGCGTGGCCTCTACGGCTGGTTGGCGCTGCATTGCCAGACTGCCCGCCAACGCCTGATCGAGGCCGATCCTCTGACCGTGGTGGTTTATGGCGACGTCAAACCCATGTCATTGGCCGACAAGCGCAAGTTGCTTGCCGGCCTGCAAGAAGAGACAAAACACCATTTCATCTCGCGCCGAGAAGTTCCTTCCATGGCCTCCTTTGGTGCGCTTGCCGAGCCGGAGCTGGTCCCTGAATTTACCAATGCCCTGCTGTCGGAGCAGCGTGACGATGCAAGTCAGTACTTCGCCTATTGCGTGTTGGACATCCTTGGCGAAGGTGAGCCCATTCCCGAATTGGCGGCAACCCTCAAGGCTGTTGTCCTTGATGACAGCCGCTGGAGTGGAATCAGAAGCCATGCGCTGAGAGTCTGGTTGAAATTGTCGCCGGCAAGCGCAGAGGCGCTGGCCGTGCTGGACTCGATCAACGAGCATAGGCTGACGGATTCTGATGACGATCTGGCTGGCGAGTTGCTCAGTCATCTGTATCCTGACTATATCGCACCCGATGTGCTGTTTCGTTATCTGCACGCGCCCAAGAAGCGTGACTACATCGGTGGGCTTGCAAGCTTCTGGGGATATAAATTAGCTAGCATCGCTCCAGACTTGCATTTGCTTGTTTTGCTGGATCAGCTTGCTACTAGGACAGATCTGGTTGTCTCCGATAAATACGACTTCAGCTTCTATTGCCGAAAAATGCAGGGTGCCTTGCTCTGCCGGGGCCTGGAAATATTTGGCGACGAGATCGATGATGAACGGTTGTTTGCCTGGCTAGGAATCGGTGCTGACAAGTATGGCGAGAGCCACAGGGAAAAAGAGCATCAGGCTGTCATTGCCGATTGGTTGGGAAAACGTCCCGAACGTTACAAGGCAGTGCTTGCTCTTTGCTACAAACATTGTGCGGCGAAAGATCAGGTGCGTTCTTGCATTTTTGCACAGGAGCATCGTTTGCATGGCGCTGTCGTGCCGGATGATTTCGGACTTTGGCATCTGGAATTGGCATCCCGGGAGCCAAATGTCGAGCTTGCCGAGATTCACGCCATCGAGGCCGTACAAGCACTGATGTTTGAGCGTGGTCATGTTGGTCTGTCGCTGGAAAAGCTCGAAGCATGGGCTGAAGCTAATCCGCAGAAAAAGGACTGGCTGGAGCGAATGCTGACTTGCGAAATACAGGAGTGGCAGCGGGATAGCTCAGCCAAAGCCAGAGTTCGCAAGCTTGAACATGCAGAAAAAAAACGAAAACGCGCTATTGATTTGTCCAAGTACTTGTCGGCGATTCAGGATGGCAGTGCCGCGCCCGGTATCCTGTATGAGTTGGCAGGGGTCTGGATGGATCACTACTACGATACCCATGGAAAAACGCACCAGGAACGCTTCGACAGTTATTGTGATAACGGCTTGGAAGCGCTGGAGGCAGCCGAGTCTGGTTTCGTGGCGAGTCCCCTTCGCAATGATTTGCCCAGTGTTGCCGAAATCGTCGACCTCGGTATCAAACAGCGAGAACACTACATCCGTAAACCCTGCCTGATCGGCATGGAGTTGCGCTGGCAGCAAGGTGTTTCTCTCGTCGATACGCTCGGCGACGACTGCCTGCGTCGCATGCTGGCCTTTCGCCTGACTTATGGCGCAGACAATACGCCGGCATGGTTTACCCACCTGGTACAGACGTGTCCCGAATTGGTGGCCGAAGTGCTGGTCGTTTATGCCGGCGCCACCCTGAAAGCCCGCCAGGATTTCATCTACGGCATCTATCCACTGGCGCACGATCCAATCTACCGTGGCGTCGCAGAATTGGCCGGGCCGCCCTTGTTGGCCGGCTTTCCCGTTCGTGCCAAATCGACCCAGTTGTCGCATCTCGAATATCTGCTGAAAGCGGCTGTACGCTATACCCCTGTTCAGCTACTGGTACTGGTCGACCATAAGCTGGCCGTCAAAGGCATGGATGTTGCGCAGCGGGTTTACTGGCTGACGGCGGCCATGCTGCTTGATCCCCCGAAATACGAATCGGCGCTCTGGCGGTATATCGGTAAGAACTGGCTAAGGGCCAATCATCTGTGTGTCTTTCTCAGCGAGCGTTTTGCGGGTATCAGCAATGACTATCCGCTCTCGCCAGTGAGCATCGGCAAACTGATCGAACTGCTCAGTCCACATGCCGATTTTGAACGCCGCTCGGGAGTGGTCAGTAGCACCATGCAACGTGGCGAAAATATTCTGGCCATGGTGACCCGTCTCGGCGCACTGGCAACCGATGAAGCCGAGCGGGAAATCGAGCGGCTGCTTGCTTTGCAGTCATTGAGTAAATTGAAACATGCACTGCTCGATGCACTGCACCAGTTGAAGTTGAAGCGGCGCGAGTTGCTTTATCGTTTCCCCGAACTGGCAAGCGTGGCGCGGATTCTGGCCAATCGTGAACCGGTCAATTCCGCTGATTTGGCGGCCCTGACGGTCGACTATCTGGAGCAAATTGCGCTTGGGATTCGCAACGACAACGATGATGGTTTTCGGGACTTCTGGAATGTTGAAAACAAGAAGCCGAGCGGCAAGCGGGAGGAAAATTATTGTCGCGATGTTTTGCTGAGGAGGCTACGCGCTTCTTCCGCAACATTCGGCGTCGATTGCCAACCCGAAGGCGATTACGCCAACGACAAGCGTGCAGACATCCGCTTGTCGTATCGCAATGACTTTGAAGTGCCCATCGAAATCAAGCGTGACGATAACCGCTCGTTATGGAGCGCATTGCGTAGCCAATTGATGAGCCAATACACCACTTCGCCAAAAACCTCGGGTTACGGTATTTATCTTGTGCTCTGGTTTGGCAAGAGTGATTTCCCGCCAGCCAGGGATGGCGGGAAAAAGCCAAGCTCGCCGGGCGAGTTGCAGGCCCGCCTCGAAGCGCAACTTGATCCTGAAGAGCGCCGGCGGGTTTTTGTTCGGGTGCTGGACGTCAGTTGGCCGAAATAGTGCTGGGTCGATAGCGGCCACTCTCCCGACTTAGACCGCCAAAGCCTGGCGCACGCCGTCCTGCGGCATGGTTTCACCGCGGCCGCGCATGATGAATTCGCCGCGTTCCATCAGCAGGTACTGGTCGGCCAGGGCTTCGGCAAAATCGTAATACTGCTCGACCAGCAGAATCGCCATTTCGCCGGTGGCGGCGAGCATGCGGATGGCGCGTTCGATGTCCTTGATGATCGACGGCTGGATGCCTTCGGTCGGTTCGTCGAGGATGAGCAGTTTCGGACCCATGGCCAGGGCGCGGCCGATGGCGAGCTGTTGCTGCTGGCCGCCGGAAAGGTCGCCGCCGCGGCGGTGCATCATCTGCTTGAGAACCGGGAACATCTCGAAAATGCGCTCGGGAATCTTCGTGCCGCCCGGCTTGGTGGCGAGGCCCATGAGCAGGTTTTCCTCGACGGTCAGGCGCGGGAAGATCTCGCGGCCCTGCGGCACGTAGCCGATGCCGGCCTTGACGCGCTCGTGCGGTGGCAGGTTCGTGATGTCCTTGCCGTCGAAAGTGATGCTGCCGGATTTGGTCTTGACCAGGCCCATTAGCGATTTGAGCAGCGTCGTCTTGCCGACGCCATTGCGGCCGAGGAGGGTGGTGACTTCGCCGGTTTTGACCTCGAAGGAGAGGCCACGGAGGATGTGGCTGCCGCCATAGGCTTGGTTTAGGGTGTCGATTTTCAGCATGGTGGGGTTCTCCGGCTCAGGTATTTTGTTCGCGTGGTTTTTTGCTTGTAGTCTCGGCTACGGTGGGGTTTGTGCTCGTTTTACGTTGGGGTTCCGCCTTGCGGGCGGGCGTACTTTCTTTTGCTTCGCCAAAAGAAAGTAGCCAAAGAAAAGGCGACCCCCGGGTCGGCGCCGGGCGTTGCCCGGTCCCTTGCGCTACTCGGCTGTCCGGGCGGCTTGCTAAACTCGCCTGCGGCTCGGACAGACGCAAGCCGAAACCCCCGGCCAGCCTGCGTTGCTCAGCGCCTCCCAGGGGGATCCGAAAGGCGTCGCCGCCGAACCGGTGGAGATGGTTTTTGGTCGTTTTTAGCGGTCGACCGCTAAAAAGCGGCATTTTCTGTTCCTGGGCAGAGCCGTCGTTTCGTGACGTTTTTGGGGGCCCCATGAGAGGCGCTGAGCAACGCAGAAAACGGCGGAAAGAGGGCGAGGACTGTCTGAGGGGCGTAGCCCCGAGTTCCGCAGCCCCCGCCGGTTTCGAGTAGCGCAAGGGACCGGCGAAGCCGGCGCCGACCCTGGGGTCGCCTTTTCTTTGGCTACTTTCTTTTGGCGAAGCAAAAGAAAGTACGCCCGCCCGCAAGGCGGAACCATCACGCGAAACAAGAGCCGCAACGTCCGCAAGCGAGACGCCCCGCAAGGGCGAACCATCGCGAAATCCGAATCGCCGGAACGACATGGCAAAACCGGCCATTTCCATCGGTCGACCGGTCGAAAACGGCAAAAACCCCTCAGCGTCCAAGATAAACCTCAATCACCCGCTGATCATTCTGCACCGTCGCCAGATCGCCCTCGGCCAGCACCGAGCCTTCGTGCAGCACAGTCACCAGCCCGCCCAGCTTCTCGACAAACGCCATGTCATGCTCGACAACAACCAGCGAATGCTTGCCAGCCAGCGAAACAAACAACTCCGCGGTCCGCATCGTCTCGTCATCGGTCATGCCGGCAACGGGTTCATCCAGCAGCAACAGCTTCGGTTCCTGCATCAGCAGCATGCCGATCTCCAGCCACTGCTTTTGCCCATGCGACAACAGTCCAGCCTGCCGATCCGCTTCCTTGTCCAGCCGGATCAGGCGCAGGGTTTCGGCGATGCGATCCCGCTCGTCTCCGGCCAGCCAGGCCATCAGGCTTTTCCACACCCGCTTGTCGGTTTTCATCGCCAGTTCGAGGTTCTCGAAGACGGTGTGCTGCTCGAAGATGGTCGGTTTCTGGAACTTGCGGCCGATGCCGATGTGGGCAATTTCCGGTTCGGTCAGGCGGGTCAGGTCGATGGACTGGCCGAAGAAGGCCTTGCCGGAATCGGGCCTCGTCTTGCCGGTGATGACGTCCATCATCGTCGTCTTGCCGGCGCCGTTCGGGCCGATGATGCAGCGCAGTTCGCCGGCGTTGATTTCAAGGTTGAGGTTGTTGAGCGCCTTGAAGCCGTCGAAGCTGACGGTGATGTCTTCGAGGTAGAGGGCGACGCCGTGCGACAGGTCGAGCTCGCCGGTGACGACGTGGCCCATCTGGTCGGCGCCGTCGCTGCCCTCGGGGCGGTCGTCTTGCCAGGTTTCGAGGGTGTTCATGCGGCGGCTCCTTTGCGGCTTTCGTACTTTTCCATCAATTTCTTCCACAGGCCAACCAGGCCTTGCGGCAGCATCAGCGTCACGACGATGAACAGCAGGCCGAGGAAGAACAGCCAGTATTCGGGGAAGCTGACGGTGAACCAGCTCTTGGCGAGATTGACGACGAAGGCGCCGATGATCGGCCCGATCAGCGTGCCGCGCCCGCCGACCGCGACCCAGATGGCGATTTCGATGGAATTGCCGGGCGACATTTCGGACGGGTTGATGATGCCGACCTGCGGCACGTAGAGTGCGCCGGCGATGCCGCACAGCACGGCCGAGATGACCCAGATCGTGAGCTTGTACCAGAGCGGGTTGTAGCCGATGAACATGACGCGGCTTTCGGCATCGCGGATGGCGGTCAACACGCGGCCGAACTTGGATTTGACCAGCCAGGCGGCGAAGAGCAGGGTCAGCGCGAGGGCGATGGCGGTCAGGCCGAACAGCACCAGCCGGGTTTCCGATGAGGTGATCGTGTAGCCGAGCAAGCGTTTGAAGTCGGTGAAACCGTTGTTGCCGCCGAAGCCGGTTTCGTTGCGGAAGAAGAGCAGCATCGCGGCGTAGGTCAGGGCCTGGGTGATGATCGAGAAATAGACGCCCTTGATGCGCGAGCGGAAGGCGAAGTAGCCGAAGACGAAGGCGACGACGGCCGGCACCGCCATGACCAGGAAGGCGACCCAGCCGAAGCTGTCGCTACCGAGCCAGAACCAGGGCAGTTCCTTCCAGTCGAGGAAGACCATGAAGTCCGGCAGGTCGGCGCCGTAGCTGCCGTCGCGGCCGATCTGGCGCATCAGGTACATGCCGAAGGCGTAGCCGCCGAGCGCGAAGAACAGCCCGTGGCCGAGCGACAGGATGCCGCCGTAGCCCCAGATCAGGTCCATCGCCACGGCGACCAGCGCGTAGCACATGATCTTGCCGATCAGCGTGATGGCGTAGGTTGAGACGTGGAACGCGCTGTCTTCCGGGAAGTTGAGGTGGAGGACCGGGACGACGACTAGCGCGAGGGCGAGGAAGATGCCGAGGGTGATCCAGCTCTTTTTGTCGAGGGAGGACAGGATGCGGAGGGTGAGGGGCTTACGCATGGTAGCTCCGGGTGAGGGTGAGGTGAAAGGCAAACCCCTCCCCGGCCCTCCCCTTGTCAGGGGAGGGTGAGGTGGTCAATTCACCGCCGGCGCACTCCCCCCCTGACAAGGGGGGGCAGGGGGGGGTTGAGGTGTTGCGCGTGTTCATGACGTTTTCAGCCTTACTCGACGAAGCGACCCTTGAGGGCGAAGATGCCCTGCGGCCGTTTCTGGATGAAGATGATGATGCAGACGAGGATGCTGATCTTGGCGATGACCGCCCCGGCCCAGCCTTCGAGCAGTTTCGAGAAGATGCCCAGGCCGAGCGCCGCCCAGACCGCGCCGGCGAGTTGCCCGACACCGCCGACAACGACGACCATGAAGGAATCGACGATGTAGCCCTGGCCCATGTCCGGACCGACATTGGAAATCTGCGACAGCGCGACGCCGCCCAGCCCGGCGATGCCGGCGCCGAGCGCGAAGGCCATGGTGTCGATGCGCGAAGTCGGCACGCCAACGCAGCCGGCCATCGGGCGGTTCTGCGTCACGGCGCGGACAAACATGCCGAGGCGCGTCTTGTTCATCAGCACCCAGACGAGGAAGAGGACGAACATCGCAAAGCCGACGATGATGATGCGGTTCCACGGCAGGATCAGGTTGGGCATGATTTCGATGCCGCCCGACATCCAGCTCGGGTTCGACACTTCGACGTTTTGAGCGCCGAACAGCACGCGCGCCGACTGGATCAGCACCAGCGACAGGCCCCAGGTGGCGAGCAGGGTTTCCAGCGTGCGGCCGTAGAGCCAGCGGATGACGGTGCGTTCCATGATCACGCCGACCAGCGCGGCGGCGAAGAAGGCGACCGGGATGGCGGCCGGCAGGTACCAGTCGATGGCTTCCGGAAAGTAGGCGCGGAACAGCGTCTGCATGCCGTAGGTGGCGTAGGCGCCGACCATCAGCAGCTCGCCGTGCGCCATGTTGATGATGCCCATGACGCCGTAGGTGATGGCCAGGCCGAGCGCGCCGAGCAGCAGGATGCTGCCGAGCGACAGGCCGGAGAAGGCGCGGCCGACGTTCTCGGCGATGGCCAGCCGGCTGTCGATGGCCTTGACCGCGGCGATGGCTTCGTAGCGCACCTTGTCGTCGGGCTCGCCGGCCTTTTCGGTAAGCGGCAGCAGGACGCTCTTGATGGTGGGCGACGAGGTTTCGGCCAGCGCCTTGACCGCGGCGAGGCGGGCGGCCGGGTCGGCGTTGGCGAGATTGGCCTGGGCGTAGGCCAGGGTGAGCAGCGCCTTGATCTCGGCGTCGCTTTCCTTCTCCAGCGCCCGCGCCAGCAGCGGCGCCATTTCCGGTGTCACCTGGCTTTGCAGTTTCTGGGCCGAGGCGAGGCGGACGCCGGCATCGGCATCGAACAGCTTGAGCGCGGCCAGCGCGCTGGCCAATTCGCCGCGAATCCGGTTGTTGACCGTTGGCGACTCCGGGCTGGCCGGCATTTTGACCATCTCGCCGGTGGCGCCGTCGAACGCCTTGTCGCCTTCAATGATGACGACCTTGTCGCCGGCCAGGAACAGGCTGTCTTCGGCCATGGCCTTGAGGACGCGCACGGCGTCCGGGTCGGCGGTCTGGGTCAGTTGCCGGATGGCGGCGACTTTTTCGCTGGAGTCCTCGGCCGCCAGCTGGCGAACCTGCGCCGGGTCCAGCGCAGCCCAGGCCGGCAGCGTGCCGGCGCAGAGCAGGAGAGTGAAAAGGATTTTGGTCATCAACGTTCCGTTCGCAATTGTTGCGGTGCAGCGACAGATTACGGACGGGACGGCGGATCAGGAATACGGCGAATTGCGTAGGGGGGAGGATGGCTCAAGTCGGTCATGAGCGGTCCATCAAGTTCGCTCCGCATAGCGGACCTTGGCTCTGTCCGTATGATTGCTAAGTGATAAGGAGATCGGCATTGGACAATCTCCATGTCATTGAAAATCTTACCTGCGATCCAATCGTGTCCGTATTGTTGCAATAATGCGGATGCTTCTGGGTCTGAATAAACATCAGACCTACCATGCGTCAAAAATCCCGTACATTCGCCTTGGAGTCATCCGAACAATGGATATGACTAATTAATGCTGCTTCTGAACCTGCCCCACACAATGCTCAAGAAAATCCTGCTGTTGCCCATCCTGCTGGCTTCTAGTTCACTGGTATGGTCTCAGAGTGGGGATCAAACAAGATGTGACCGGGAACTTCTTGCCGACGTATTCGGCGATCATCAGAAAATTACCTTTGAAGGACTGAATCGCAAGAGCCAGCATGAGTGGACCGAGTTGGCTCTGGTCTGCAAGGAGAGGCCTGGTCATTCGAATCAGGTTGTCGTGGCGACGTTCTTCGTACCGAACAAGGCCCCTGCGGAGTTCGAAGCGAGGGATGTCGGCTTTGTGGTGGCATTAGTGGATCAGGCGCAGCGGCGCCTCTTGTCGCTGCACACTTCAATGTTGCAGGAAGATGGGGGTACAAATGCCTTTTGGCATGGCTCCCTTGCTATTGATACGGCCCGCAATGACCTAAAAAATGGCGTGAGGGCGATCGGCGTCCGAATGGATATTGTGCGACCGGGCTGTGCGTGGGATGGCGCATCAGGTGATACTTTGTGGCTTTTTCAGGAACAGGGGGCTGTGCTGCAGCCCGTGCTATCCGGCTTTGATATGTATCGATCAGAGCGCCAGTTCTTCAAAGGATGTGTCTGCTGTTCTCAAGAAGAGTCAAAGGGTGCGGTGCACGATGCGTCCTTAACGCTGTCGGTCGCTTCGACGTCAAGCAATGGCTACCAAGACCTCGCGATCCGGGCAACCCTTTCTTCATCCGTGTACAACCTCCCGGAAATAAAGGATGAGATAGTGTCTGGGGGACTGCTGAAATTTGATGGGCAGCAGTATCGGAGAGAGGGTGTTGAACAGGAGATTGGTGATCTCCTTGAGGCTCGAAAGCGGAAGTGCGAAAAGTGGCGTTGAACCGGTGAAGTCGCGAGATTCATCCCATGGGCTGAGCAAGCAGCTCTCAAAGGTCTTACTTATTGTTTGACACAGAGGCCTTACAAAGGCTGCTCGCTGCGCGGCCTCCTGAGGTAAGTCGCCGGTCACTTCACGTTCCTTACTGTTCGCTTCTGCAGGCTGGCAACTACCGCTATGGGCACTAAAGAGCCTTTAGAAATCTTTCCCCGGAACGTAAAACGGAGGCCGAGGCCCCCGTTTCTGCGACTGACAGTAGCGCCGGATTACTTCATTTCCGGCTCGTCCTTCTTCTTGTCGTTGCCGGCGATGAACGGGCTCCACGGCTGGGCCTTGACCGGGCCGGGCGTCTTCCAGACGACGTTGAACTGGCCATCGGCCTTCACTTCGCCGATGAATACCGACTTGTGCAGGTGGTGGTTCTTCTCGTCCATCTTGGAAACGATGCCGGACGGTGCCTTGAAGGTCTGGCCGGCCATGGCGGCGATGACCTTGTCGGTGTCGGTGGACTTGGCCTTCTCGACGGCCTGCTTCCACATGTGGATGCCGATGTAGGTGGCTTCCATCGGGTCATTCGTCACGACCTTGTCGGCGTTCGGCAGCTTGGCCTTCTTGGCCCAGTCGCGGTACATCTTCACGAACTTGTCGTTTTCCGGGTTCTTCAGCGACATGAAGTAGTTCCACGAAGCCAGGTGGCCGACCAGCGGCTTGGTATCGACGCCGCGCAGTTCCTCTTCACCAACCGAGAAGGCGACGACCGGCACATCGGTGGCCTTCAGGCCGGCGTTGCCCAGTTCCTTGTAGAAAGGCACGTTGGAGTCACCGTTGATGGTCGAAACCACGGCGGTCTTCTTGCCTTCGGAGGCGAACTTCTTGATCTTGGCGATGATGGTCTGGTAATCGCTGTGGCCGAACGGCGTGTAGTCTTCCATGATGTCGGCGTCAGCCACGCCCTTGGACTTCAGGAAGGCGCGCAGGATCTTGTTGGTGGTGCGCGGATAGACGTAGTCGGTGCCGAGCAGCACGAAGCGCTTGGCTTCGCCGCCGTCCTTGGACATCAGGTATTCGACGGCCGGAATGGCTTGCTGGTTGGGGGCGGCGCCGGTGTAGAAGACGTTCTTTTCAAGCTCTTCACCTTCGTACTGGACCGGGTAGAAGAGCAGGCCGTTCAGTTCCTTGTAAACCGGCAGCACCGACTTGCGTGACACCGAGGTCCAGCAGCCGAAGGTGACGGCGACCTTGTCCTTGGTCAGCAGCTGGCGGGCCTTTTCGGCGAACAGCGGCCAGTTGGAGGCCGGGTCGACGACGACTGGCTCGAGCTTCTTGCCGAGCACGCCGCCGGACTTGTTGATTTCGTCGATGGTCATCAGCACGGTTTCCTTGAGCGCAGTCTCGGAAATGGCCATGGTGCCGGACAGGGAATGCAGGACGCCGACCTTGATGGTGTCGGCGGCGTGAGCCGTCATGCCAATGGAAGCCAGGGCGGCGGAGAGTACGGTTGCCTTGATGAAGTTGCGACGGTTGCTCATGGAAGCTCCTCGGTTTGGGGGTCTGGTCTTACTGCGTTGTTGCAGTGCAGCGCCAGATTAAGGAGCGGGCGGTTTTGGCGGAATACGTTAGATTGCGTAGGTGGATGGATACGCCCGTCGGGAGGATTTGCTTATCAATAATTGGTAGAACTCCGTCATCGTTGTTTCGTTAATCTGTAACCTGGTCGGCGTAATCTGGCGTTCTTTTCCAGGCGCCGCCAAGAAGCGCCGAACCGCGCGATTCGATTCGCGATTTGCGGAGCGAGACATCATGAACATCAACCAGCAGCCGATTCCCGTCGTGCCCCATCTGCCGCCTGTCGTGCGCGTCGTCGTGCCGCGCTGCGTTGCCGTTCCCGCGACGCAGCAGGGACGCGATCCTGCACGTGAAGCGCTGGCCCGCCTGCAGGCCAGTCAGCAGCAAACCGACTTGTAAGGCGGGTCAGCCGCCGCGCATCTTGCTCGTCGCCAGATTCGCCGCCGCTGTGCGCGTTTCGACGCCGAGTTTCTCGAAAACATGCTCCAAATGCTTGTTGACCGTGCGCGGGCTGTTGCCGAGGATGTCGCCGATGTCGTTGCTGGTCTTGCCCTGGGCGACCCAGTAGAGCACCTCGGCTTCGCGCTGGGTCAGGCGGAAGGCGGCGATCAGCGATTCGATGGCGGAGGCGTCGTTTTCCTCGCGCAGCACGACCAGCCATTCGTCGTCGCCGGTCTGGTCGTGGAAGGAGGCGAGCAGGCGGCGGCTGCCGTTGGCGCACAACAGCGGGCCGGGTTCGCGGTTGTCGCGGCGTGCCTTGTGGGCGCCGGCGATCCAGTTCAGGAGTTCTTCGGGGGCGACGTCTTCCGGGTTGGCGAAATAATCGTTGAGCAGCTTCCTGGCCAGCGGCGTCTGCCAGACGATGCGGCTGTCGGCGGCGCGCACCGCCACCGTGGCTTGGCCGAAGGCATCGAGCGCCGTGCGCGCCTGCTTCATCTGGCGGGCGTTCTGCATGTGGGCGGCGATGCGCGCCAAAACTTCCGGCGGGCGGATCGGTTTGGTCACGTAATCGGCGCCGCCGGCCGCGAAGGCGGCGACGACGTGTTCGGTTTCGGTGAGCCCGGTCATGAAGACGATGGGGATGTGCTGCGTCGAGAAATCGGCCTTCAGCCGGCGCGCCACCTCGAAGCCGTCCATGCCGGGCATCAGCGCGTCGAGCAGGATGACGTCGGGCAGGCTCTGGCGGGCGCGCTGCAGCGCCGATTCGCCGTTGGTGGCGACGAGCACGGTGTAGCCGGTGTCGTCGAGCGCATCGTGGAGCAGCGAAAGGTTTTCCGGCACGTCATCGACGATCAGCACGATGTCGGAGATGTTGCCGGCGATGGGTGGCGTACGGTCGACCTTCGTCATGGGTGCATTTTCCTGAGAATTTCCTTCATCGCATCGAACTGGAACTGGCGCGCCAGATCGCGCAGGACGCGGACGAATTCGCCGTGTTGCGGGTCCAGTCGTTCGATTTCGGCGAGCTTGTTGAGCATGCCGCGCAGGTAGCCGAGGTTGATCAGCTCGTCGAGCGCCGCCAGGTGGCTGGCGTCGGGCGCGATCAGCGGTGGCGGTTCGCTCGGTGCGGCGGCCGGTGGCGGACTGTCGGCGGTGATCCATTCGAGTTGCAACTGGCGGCCGATCCAGTCGAGCAGTTCATTGACGCGCAGCGGCTTGACGATGAAATCCTGCGGCGCGATGCCGACATCGTTGTCCAGGCCCTTGTCGAAGGCATTGGCCGAGAGGATGGCGATGTGGGCGTCGCTGAGGCCTTGCTGGCGGATGCGACGGATGGTTTCCCAGCCGTCGATGCCGGGCATGCCGAGATCCATGAAAATCAGGTGCGGCGCAAAGCGCGGAACGCTGGCCAGGCATTCGTAACCGCTGGCCGCCTGTTCGACGATGAAGCCGAGCGGTTCGAGCACGCTTTGCAACATGTCGCGATCGACCTTTTCGTTATCGACGACCAGGATACGCCGGCGCACGCCGACATAGCCGATGCGGTTGAGCCGGCTCAGCTCGCGCGCTGCCTGGCGGGCATGCACCTGCGGCAGGAAGAGGCGGATGCGGAACAGCGTGCCCTCGCCGGGCGTGCTGCTCAACTGCATTTCGCCGCCCATCAGGTCGGTCAGCATGCGGGCGATGGTCAGGCCGACGCCGCTGCCGCCGGCCTGCACGCTGCTGCCGCGCACGAAGGGTTCGAAGATGCGTTCGAGGTCGGCGGCGGCGATGCCGGGGCCGCTGTCGCGGATTTCGAACACCGCCATCTCGCGCCGGCATTCGACCTTGAAAGCGACGCCGCCGCGCACCGTGAACTTGATCGCGTTGCCGAGCACGTTGATCAGGATCTGGCGCAGGCGTCTTTCGTCGGCGCGGACGATGGCGGGAATCTCGCCGCTCGGCTGGTAGTCGAAGGACAGCCCCTTGTTGCGCGCCTGCAGTTCGAACATGCCGACGATCTGCTGCAGGAAGTCGGGGAAGTCGAGCGGCTTGACCTCCAGGGTCAGCTTGCCGCCCTCGATGCGCGCGATGTCCAGCGTGCCTTCGATGACCGACAGCAGGTGGTCGCCGCTTTTCCTGATCACGCTGACCGCCTGCTTGCGGCTGGGCGGGATGTTTTCATCGGCATCGAGAATCTGCGCGTAGCCGAGGATGCTGTTGAGCGGCGTGCGCAGTTCGTGGCTGATCGCCGTGATGTAGCGGCTCTTTGCCTGGTTGGCCTGCTCGGCGACCTGGCGGGCCTTCTGCAGGGCTTCGTCGGTGCGCTGGTGCGACTCGATTTCCTGGATCAGCAATTGCGTCTGGCGGTTCGACTCTTCCTGTGCGACCTGCCGGCTCTGCTGGGTCAGCACCATCCACCAGGCGACGACGCCGGAGAGCATGAGCAGGGCGGCGAAGGCCTTGATGAAGGTATCCTGCAGCGCGGCGATGAGCAGGGTCTGTTCGGCCCCGAGCGCGAGCAGTTCGTGCGTGTACAGCACGCCGAGGACGAGCGCCAGGATAGGCACGATGCCGGCCATCAGCAGCAGGTAATGGCCGAGGCCGGTTTCCAGGTAGGGCCGGGCGACCGCCGGCAGCAGGCGGCGCAGGACGCCGTTCCATTGCGCCGCGAGATTGGCCTGCGGTTTGCACAGATCGTGGCAGCGGGCGTCGAGCGAGCAGCATAGCGAGCAGATCTGCCCCTGGTAGGCCGGGCAGTGCGCCATGTCCTCGCTCTCGTAATCGCGTTCGCAAATCACGCATTTCTGGACGTCGACCGCTGGCGGCAGGGCCGGGCGCGCCAGGTAATAGCGGCCGCCGGTCGCCCAGGCGATCAGCGGCGCACAGAGCAGGGCGGTGCCGAGCGCGACGAAGGACGCGTAGGGCTGGATCTCGCTGCCGAGCAGGCCGACGAAGGCGGCGATCGAGAGCAGCGAGGCAATGCCCATGGCGCCGACGCCGACCGGGTTGATGTCGTAGAGATTGCTGCGCTTGAATTCCATGCCCGGCGGCGACAGGCCGAGCGGCTTGTTGATGACGAGATCGGCGACCACTGCCGCCATCCACGAAATGGCGATATTGGAATAGAGGCCGAGCACTTGGCCGAGCGCCTGGAAGACGTTGAGTTCCATGAGCAGCAGGGCGATCAGCGTATTGAAGACGACCCAGACGACGCGCCCCGGATGGCTGTGGGTCAGGCGGGCGAAGAAATTGGACCAGGCCAGCGAGCCGGCATAGGCGTTGGTGACATTGATCTTCAATTGCGAGACGACGACGAACAGCGTTGTCGCGGCGATGGCCAGCGTCGTGTTGTCGAAGACGTGCGAGAAGCCGATCAGGTACATCTGGTTGGGATCGACCGCCTTGGCCGCCGGCACCGCATTGCGCAGCGCCAGCCAGGCGAGCAGGGCGCCGCCCAGCATCTTGAGGATGCCGGGCACGACCCAGCCCGGACCGCCGACGATGACGCCGAACCACCAGCGGCGCGCGTTGGCCGGCGTCTTTTCCGGCATGAAACGCAGGTAATCGACCTGTTCGCCCATCTGCGTGACCATGGCGATGCCGACGGTGAGCGCCGCGCCGAACAGGTGCGGATCGAAGCCGGGCGGTGCGCCGTGTTCGCCGCCATAACTCCACAGCCCGGCCAGGGCTTGCGGTTCCTCGATGAACAGGAAGGCGTAGGGCAGCACGAGCAGGAACAGCCAGAGCGGCTGCGTCCACGCCTGCAGCTTGCTGATCGCGGTGACGCCGTGGGTGACCAGCGGGATGACGACCAGGGCGCAGATCAGGTAGCCCCAGGCCGGCGGAATGCCGAAGGCGAGTTCGAGCGCATAGGCCATGATCGCCGCTTCGAGGGCGAAGAAAATGAAGGTGAAGCTGGCGTAGATCAGCGAGGTGATGGTCGAGCCGATGTAGCCGAAGCCGGCGCCGCGCGTCAGCAGGTCCATGTCCAGACCGTAGCGGGCGGCGGTGCTGCTGATCGGCAGGCCGATCAGGAAAATGATCAGGCCGGTCGCGAAAATCGCCCAGAAGGCGTTGATGAAGCCGGCCTGCACCATCATCGTCGCGCCGACCGCTTCGAGCACCAGGAAGGAAGCGGCGCCGAAAGCGGTGTTGGCGACGCGCATTTCCGACCACTTGCGGAAACTGCGCGGCGTGAAGCGCAGGGCGTAGTCCTCAAGCGTTTCGTTGGCGACCCAGGTGTTGTAGTCGCGGCGGATCTTGATGACTTTCTGGGTGGCGGCAGCGGGATTCATGGAGAAATTAGAACATGATTTTTCCGCTCGTCGTTTGCCTGGCGGAAGTTTGTTGCGGGGCGCGGCCCTTTTGCGGCACATTGCCCGGCCAGCTTCGTGCAAGCGCGGTGCCAGCGATCAAATCGGTCGATGTTATGATACGGCCCCCGTCATGGCAGGGGCATTTGCTTCCGCCACAGCCTCATGCGACTGACCAAACTCAAACTCGCCGGTTTCAAATCCTTTGTCGATCCGACTGCGGTTGCCCTGCCCGGGCAGCTGGTCGGCGTCGTCGGCCCCAATGGCTGCGGCAAATCCAACATCATGGATGCCGTGCGCTGGGTGCTGGGCGAGTCAAAAGCTTCCGAGCTGCGCGGCGAGTCGATGATGGACGTCATCTTCAACGGCTCGTCGAACCGCAAGCCGGTGTCGCGCGCCTCGGTCGAACTGATTTTTGACAATCTGCTCGGTCGCGCCCTTGGCCAGTGGACGCAATATTCCGAGCTTTCGGTCAAGCGCACGCTGACCCGCCAGGGCCAGTCGGACTACTTCATCAATAACCAGAAGGTCCGCCGCAAGGACATCACCGACCTCTTCCTCGGTACCGGCCTCGGGCCGCGCGCCTACGCCATCATCGGCCAGGGCATGATCGCCCGCATCATCGAGGCGCGCCCGGACGATCTGCGCGTCTTCCTCGAAGAAGCCGCCGGCGTGACGCGCTACAAGGAGCGCCGCAAGGAAACGAACGGCCGTCTCGAGGACACGCGCGAAAACCTGCTGCGGGTTGAGGACATCCGCCAGGAACTCGGCAACCAGATTGAGCGCCTTGGCGCCCAGGCCGAAGTGGCACGTCGCTACCACGCGCTCAATGAACAGCTGGTGCAGCGCCAGCAGATTCTCTGGCTGTTGAAAAAGCGCGAGGCCGAGGCCGAACGCCAGCGCCTGTCGCTCGAAGTCGAGCGCGCCACCACCGATCTCGAAGCGCAAAGTGCCGCCCTGCGCGAAACCGAGGCGCGCGCCGAAGCCATGCGCGAGACGCATTTCGCTGCTGGCGACGCGCTGCATCAGGCGCAGAGCGATATGTACGCGGCCAATGCCGAAGTCGCCAAACTTGAAGCCGAAATCCGCCATCGCCGCGAATCGCGCAGCCAGCTCGAAGCGCGCATCGTCCAGCTCGAAGGCGAACTGGCGCAATGGACGCAAACTGCCGAGCAGCTGGCGGTCGACCGGCAAAAATGGGAAGAAACCGAGGAAATCGCCCGCCTCAAGGTCGAGGAGGCCGCCGAGCGCCTCAACGAACAGATGGACATCGCGCCGCAGGTCGAGGAAGACCACGCCCAGGCGCTCGACGAGCTGCAGCGCCTGAAGACGCGCACCGCCAACGGCGAGCAGCGCCTCGAAGTCGAACTGACCAACAAGGCGCACGCCCAGCGCGCCCTGCAGGGCATTGTCCAGCGCCGCGAACGCCTGCGCGACGAGGGCGGCGGCCAGAATGCGCCGGATGCCATGGACCTCGCCGAGAAGGAAGAGGAACTCGACCTGCTGCGCGAGGAACTGGCCGGCGACCAGGATCACCTGCAGCAACTGCAGCAGGAACTGCCGCAACTCGAAGCCAGCCGCCGCCAGATGCGCGAGGAACTGCAGCGCATCGAGCGCGAACTGGCCGCCGGCCAGGCGCGCCGCGCCGCGCTCGAGCAGATGCAGGCGCGCGTGCGCGACAGCGGCACCTTGCCCGAGTGGTTGCGCCGGCACGGTCTCGATGCCGCCGTGCCGCTGTGGCAGCAGATTCACGTCGAAGCCGGCTGGGAGTCGGCGGTCGAAGCGGTGCTGCGCGAACGCCTCAACGCGATTGCCTGCGCCGACAGCGGCAAGCTCGACGCATGGCTGCACGACCGCCCCGAAGCGCGGCTAAGCGTGATGCTGCCGGCGCCGGCGGATTTGCCTCCGGAAACGGCGTCGACCGCTGCGCACCTCGGCCAGCGCGTGCGCTGCACCAGCCCGGAGCTGGCCGGCGTGCTCGCCGACTGGCTGGCGCCGGTGCTGACCGCCGAGTCGCTCGATGTGGCGCTTGCCCGGCGCGGCGAACTGCGGCCCGGCGAAGTGCTGGTCACCCAGGGCGGCGACCTGATCACCCGTTGCAGCCTGAATTTCTTTGCGCCCGACAAGGGCGAACACGGCTTGCTCGAACGCCAGCGCGAAATCGAAAGCCTGGCCGAAGGTATTGCCGATTTCGCGGAAAAGGCCGAAGCCGGGCGCGAACAGGTCGAACTGCTCGACGAGCAATTTGCCGACAAGCAGGAAGAAATCGGCGAAATCCGCCAGTACGTCACCGACCGCCAGCAACGTGTGCATGCCGTGCAGCTCGAGGTGGTCAAGCTGAGCCAGGCGATCGAGCGCCACCGCGAGCAGCGCGAACGCCTGCAGGAACAGATGGCCGAACTGGCCGAGGAAGAAGAAGCCGAGCGCGAGCGCGAGATGGCCGCGGACGAGAAGATCGCCGAAGTGCGCGACGGTCTGGCGCGCATCCGCGTTCTTGTTGTGGGCGCCCAGTCGCGCCTTGACGAGTGCGAGCGGGCGGTGCGTGCCGAGCGCGAGCGCAATTCCGATTTCGACCGCGCCTTGCGCGAAGCGCAGTTCTCGCTGCGCGAGGCGCAGGGCAAGCTGCAGGACGTCTTTGCGCAGCAGGCGACGGCGCAGCGCGAGCTGAACCGGGTCGGCAAGGACCTGGCGCAATGCGCCGAGCAGGTCGAGGCGGCGCCGGCCGACGTCATGGAAGATAACCTGCAGATCGCGCTCGAACTGCGCCAGGAGCGCGAAATGGCGCTGGCCGAAAAGCGCGATGCGCTGGAGGCGGCAACTAACGCGCTGCGCGGCCTCGAAGAACAGCGCATGAAGATCGAGCAGGGCCTCGAACCGCTGCGCGTCCGCATTGGCGAGCTCAAGCTCAAGGAACAGGCGGCGGCACTCAATACCGAGCAGTTCTCGCTGCAACTGCTCGAAGCCGGCGCCGACGAGGCGGCCTTGCTGCCCGAGTTGGGCAACGCCAAGCCGGCCAGCCTGCAGGGTGAAATCACCCGGCTCGGCAACGCCATTACCGAACTCGGCGCGGTCAACCTCGCAGCCTTGCAGGAACTGGACACCGCGACCGAGCGCAAGGGCTATCTCGACATGCAGGCGGCCGACCTGACCGAAGCGATGGAAACCCTGGAAAACGCGATCCGCCGCATCGACCGCGAGACGCGTGACTTGCTGCAGACCACCTTCGATACGGTCAACGGTCATTTCGGGCAACTTTTCCCGGAACTGTTCGGCGGTGGCCGCGCCGAGCTGGTGATGACCGGCGAGGAAATCCTCGATGCCGGCGTGCAGGTCATCGCGCAGCCGCCGGGCAAGAAGAATTCGACCATTCACCTGCTCTCCGGCGGCGAAAAGGCGCTGACCGCGATTGCGCTGGTTTTCTCGATGTTCCAGTTGAACCCGGCGCCGTTCTGCCTGCTCGACGAGGTCGATGCGCCGCTCGATGATTCCAATACCGAGCGTTTCTGCGGCATGGTGAAGAAAATGTCGGCGAATACGCAGTTCTTATTTATTTCCCATAATAAAATCGCGATGGAAATGGCCGAACAGCTGGTCGGCGTCACCATGCAGGAATCCGGTGTTTCGCGCGTGGTGGAAGTGGATATCGAAGAAGCTTTGAAGATGAGGGATGCATGACCGAACTCCAGTTGGGACTGATCGGCCTGGGCGCGAGCGCAGTGGTTGGCGTATTCGCCTATAACAAGTGGCAGGAATACCGCCACCGCAAACTGGCGGAAGCCGTCTTCAAGCCGCAGCACGATGATGTTCTGCTCGGCGCCACGCCGCCGGCCGCCAGGGTGGAAGCCGCACCGTTGCGCAGCGAACCGGAAATCCGTATCGAAGAGCCGGCAGCGGTCGACCGTCGCGTCGAGCCGGTTTTCAATGACGTGCCCTACAGTGACCCCTATCCGACCGAACCGGGTGTGGACGAAGTCATCGAAATCGGGGAACCGGCGCTTTTCGTCGAGGAACCGGATGCGCCGCCGCAATTCGTGCAGCCGCATGCCGCGCCGCTTGTCCAGGCGCCTGCGAAACCGGTTGCCAAGCCGCTTGCCGAACCCGTTGTTGCCGCGCCGGAAGAACTGCCGGCGGAAGTCCCGGCCAGTCCTGTACCGGCCGAACTGCTCGATCCGCGTCTGGAACTGGTGGTCGCCCTCGAAATGGTCGAGCCGGTCGCCGTGCAGCAGATCCTGCATTCGCAGCGCGACGTGCTGCAGCGCATCAACAAGCCGGTGCATTGGATCGGCTTCAACGAACGCAACCGTGAGTGGGAGCGCCTGACGCCGGAAAGTACGGCGAAGGTGCGCCGCCTGCGCGTCGGCCTGCAACTGGTCAATCGCATGGGACCGGTTTCCGAAGGCGACCTGACCGTCTTCGTCAATGCCATCCATGCGCTGGCCGACGAACTGATGGCCGTGGTCGACATGCCGTCCTCGCGCGTCCTCGATCAGGCGGCCGAGATCGACCGTTTCTGTGCTGCGGTCGACCTCGAAATCGGCATCAATCTGGTCAGCCGGGCGAGTGCCTTCTCGGGTACCAAGATTCGCGCCCTGGCCGAAGCCGCCGGCATGGTGCTCGGCGTCGATGGCATGTTCACCCGCTACGATGACGACGGCCGCGCCCAGTTCAGCCTGCAGAATTTCGAAAGCACGCAGTTCTCGCCCGATACCGTACGCAGCCTGAGCACGCATGGCCTGACCTTCCTGCTCGATGTGCCGCGCGTCGATCACGGCGAACGCGTGTTCGGGCAGATGTCCGAGCTCGCCAAGCGCTTTGCCGATACGCTGCAGGGCGCGCTGGTCGATGACAACCGCCAGCCCTTGTCCGATTCGCAGCTTGAGCATATCCGGCGCGAATTCATCGGCAAGCCGCAGGCAACGATGGCCAGTTTCGGCCTGCCCGCCGGTTCGCCCCAGGCGCTGCGGCTGTTCTCCTGATGGCCGGTGCGGTCGAGACGCAGCGCGCGGCAGAGCTGCGCGCCGAGCTTGAGCGTCATAACCAGGCTTATTACGTCCACGACAATCCGAGCATTCCGGATGCCGAGTACGACAAGCTGTTTCGTGAGCTGCAGGGGCTCGAGCAGCAATATCCCGAACTGCTGACGGCCGATTCGCCGACGCAGCGGGTGGGGGCGGCGCCGCTCAAGGAATTCCCGCCGCGCCAGCACGGCGTGCCCATGCTCTCGCTCAACAATGCCTTCGCCGAAGCCGAGGTCGAGGCCTTCGACCAGCGCGTGCGCGACGGCCTGCACAGCATCGCCACGGTCGACTATGCCGTGGAGCCGAAATTCGATGGCCTGGCGATCAGCCTGACCTACGAAAACGGCGTGTTCACCTGCGGCGCCACGCGCGGCGACGGGATGACCGGCGAGGAAGTGACGCCCAATCTGCGCACCCTGCGCGGCATTCCGTTGCGTCTGGCAGGCGAAGGCTGGCCGGCGCTGATCGAAGTCCGCGGCGAAGTGCTGATGTTCAAGGCCGATTTCGCCAAACTCAACGAACGCCAGCGCGAGAACGGCGACAAGGAGTTTGCCAATCCGCGCAATGCCGCCGCCGGCAGCCTGCGCCAGCTCGATTCGAAAATCACCGCCGGCCGGCCGCTGTCCTTCTTCGCCTATGGCGTCGGTCTGGGCGCCGATGCGGTCGACGCCGCAACGCATGCCGAATTGATGGACAGGCTGGCCGCCTGGGGGTTTCCGGTGGCCGCCGAGCGTGACGTCGTGCACGGTAGTCGCGGCCTGCTCGATTATTTTGTCCGGATCGGCGCGCAACGCCCGAGCCTGCCCTACGACATTGACGGCGTGGTCTACAAGGTCAATTCGCTGGCGGCGCAGGAGGAGCTCGGCTTTGTTTCACGCGCGCCGCGCTTTGCCATTGCCCACAAATTCCCGGCCGAAGAGGCCTTGACCGTGGTCGAGGCGATCGACATCCAGGTCGGCCGTACCGGCGCACTGACCCCGGTCGCCCGTCTGGCGCCGGTCTTCGTCGGCGGCGTCACGGTGACCAACGCGACGCTGCACAATGAAGACGAACTGCGCCGCAAGGACGTTCACGTCGGTGACACGGTGGTGGTGCGCCGCGCCGGCGACGTCATTCCCGAGGTGGTCAGCGTCGTTGCCGAACGCCGGCCGGCCACCGCCCAGCCTTTCGTCATGCCCGACGCCTGCCCGGTGTGCGGCGCGCACGTCGTGCGCGAGCCGGGCGAGGCGGTGACGCGCTGTTCCGGCGGTTTTTCCTGCCGGGCGCAGCGCATTCAGGCCATCCTGCATTTTGCCGGGCGCCGGATGCTGGATATCGACGGTCTGGGCGAGCGCTACGTCGAGCGCCTGGTTGAATTCGATTATGTGCATGGCATCGCCGATCTGTATCGTCTCAAGCTCGACGACCTGCTGGAAATGAAGCGGCGTGCCGACGAGAAGGATGGAACGGTGCCGGAAACGGTCAAGGCCGGCCAGACGCCGACGCGCTGGGCTGAGAACCTGCTCGCCGGCATCGCCGCCAGCCGCCGGCCCAGTCTGGCCCGCCTGCTTTTCGCGCTGGGCATCCGCCATGTCGGCGAAAGCACGGCCAAGACCCTGGCCGACTGGCTGGGCAGTGTCGAGCGCGTGCGGCGTGCGCCGGCGCCCTTGCTTGCCGTGCTGCCCGACATCGGCGCCACGGTGGCGGCGGCGATTGCCGATTTCTTTGCCGAAGAACGCAATGTCCAGGCGGTCGACGAGCTGTTGTGCCCGGAAATCGGCGTCGCGCCGGCCGACGAGCATGCGCCGCGGCCCGGTCTGGCCGAACGCCTGGGCTGGGCCGAACTCTATGCCGTGCTCGGCGTGCCGCGCCTGACGCCGGTGCGCGCCAAACAGCTCGCCGCCGTTGTCGACGGTGCGACGCTGGCGACGCAGGGGATCAATGCGGCGGCGCTGTCCGGCGCCGGCATTCCCGGCGAGGTCATCACGGCGCTCGGCGAGTGGTTGCAGGCGCGCGGCAATCGTGGTCTGCTGGCTGCTGTGGCGACGCGGCGTGACGAACTGCTGGCGGCGCTGCCGGCGGTCGGCGCGCAGGATGTCGCAGCGGCACCGCTGCTCGGCAAGACCTTCGTGCTGACCGGTACGCTGCCGACCCTGAAGCGCGACGAAGCCAAGGCGATGATCGAAACCGCCGGCGGCAAGGTGGCTGGCTCGGTGTCGAAGAAGACGGATTACGTGTTGGCCGGCGAAGAAGCCGGCTCCAAGCTGGAAAAGGCGCAGGAACTGGGTGTTGCTGTGCTCGATGAAACAGAATTTTTGCTATTGCTCGAAAAGGGAGTCGAATAATGAAAAAAGTCAGGAAAGCTGTCTTTCCCGTGGCCGGCATGGGCACCCGTTTTTTGCCGGCGACCAAGGCCAGCCCGAAGGAAATGCTGCCCATCGTCGACAAGCCGCTGATCCAGTTCGCGGTTGAAGAAGCCGTTGCCGCCGGCATTACCGACATGATTTTCGTGACCGGGCGTTCCAAGCGCTCGATCGAGGATCACTTCGACAAGGCCTACGAGCTGGAAAGCGAACTCGAAGCGCGCGGCAAGAACGAGTTGCTCGACTTCGTGCGCAACATGATTCCGAAGAACATCAACTGCATCTACATCCGCCAGGCCGAAGCGCTCGGTCTCGGCCACGCCGTGCTCTGCGCCAAGCCGGTGATCGGCGACGAGCCGTTCGCGGTCATCCTTGCCGACGACCTGCTCGATGGTGAAGTGGCCGTGATGAAGCAGATGACCGACACCTATGATTACTACCGCTGTTCCGTGCTCGGCGTGCAGGATGTGCCGCGCGCCGATACCAAGAGCTACGGTATCGTCGATGCGCGCCGCGTCGCCGACCGCCTCGAACAGGTCAATGCCATCGTCGAGAAGCCGAAGCCGGAAGACGCGCCGTCCACGCTGGCCGTGGTCGGTCGCTACATCCTGACGCCGCGCATCTTCCATCACCTGGAAAACATCAAGCCGGGTTCCGGCGGCGAGATCCAGCTGACCGACGGCATCGCCTCGTTGCTCTCCGAAGAGCAGGTGCTCGCCTACCGCTACGAAGGCACCCGCTACGACTGCGGCTCCAAGTTGGGCTACCTGCAGGCGACGGTCGTCTTCGGCCAGCGTCACCATGAAGTCGGGCCGGCCTTCGATGCCTACCTGAAGACCCTGGGGCAATAAATGGACGCACAAAAAGCCCGCAAGCTGCTCGCCGAGGCCGAACTGATCCACTCCGAGGCCGCCGTCCAGGCGGCGCTCGACGAGGTCGCCGGGTGCATCCGCAGCCAGTTGTCCGAGAAGAATCCGCTGGTCCTCTGCGTGATGACCGGCGGTGTGATCTTTACCGGTCAACTGCTGCCCAAGCTCGATTTTCCCCTCGACTTCGATTACCTGCATGCCACGCGCTACGGCGCCGACACCCAGGGCGGCAAGATTTCCTGGCGCATGGCGCCGTGGACTTCGGTCAAGGGGCGCACCGTGCTGGTGGTGGATGACATCCTCGACGAGGGCGTCACCCTGGCCGCGGTCAAGGACAGCCTGCTGCAGCTTGGCGCCGACGAAGTGCTGCTCGCCGTGTTTACCGACAAGCTGAACGGCAAGAACAAGCCGATTGCGGCCGATTTCGTCGCCTTGCCGGTGCCGGATCGTTTCGTCTTCGGTTACGGCATGGATGTCGATGGCGCCTGGCGCAACCTGCCGGCCATCTATGCGATGAAAGAAGACTGATGAGTGGCGCCACCGTCGCCGAGTTTCTCGGCTACTGGGAAGCGGAAGGGCAGCACTACGTGCGGCGCGGCGACTACGAATGGATGGCATCGCTGGTGCCGGGCAAGCGGGTGCTGGAAATCGGCTGCGGCGTCGGTTTCGCGACGCAGGCGCTGGCGGCGCGCGGCTTGTCCGTGCTCGCCATCGACACGCTGCCGGAATGTCTGGCGGCGACGCAGGCGCGCGTGGCGGGGCAGGATGTCACGCTGCTCGAAGCCGACGTCATGGCCTTGTCAGACGGTCAACGTCGGGAAATCGCCGATTTTGCCCCGGATACGGTGGTTTGCTGGCTGATGGGCGCGCCGGCCACGGTCACCGGTGCGACGGCGAGCGATGGCGGCAAGGCGGTGGTCGCCTACCGCGAGAAGATCCACCGCGGCATCGCCGAACTGGCGGCCAGCCTGCCGGGCGTGCAGGCGTTCCACCTCGTCGACCGGACGGTGATTCCCTGGCAGGCCAAGGACATCGGCCGCGACACCCTGGTCGGTTACCACGCCGGCAAGACCCTGCGCGATCTGCCCCTGCTTGCCGAGCGCAAACAGGCGCTGTATCGCAAGATCGACGGCAACTCGCCGGAAATCGAAAGAATGCGCAAATCGCACCCCTCGCTGAAGAGCGCGGTGCCCGTGCTGGCTTCGCTGCTGGCCGAAAGGAAAAAATAATATGTTGGCAATCATCGGCGGCAGCGGTCTGACGACCCTGTCCAATCTTGACGTCTCGCACCGCGAGGTCGTTCGCACGCCTTACGGTGAACCCTCCGGGCCGGTGGTTTTTGGCCAGATCTGCGGCCAGCCGGCGATGTTCCTGCCGCGCCACGGCTACGGTCACACCATCCCGCCGCATATGGTCAATTACCGCGCCAACATGTGGGCGCTGCACCACCACAAGGCGACCGGTGTCATTTCGGTAGCGTCGGTGGGCGGCATCCGCAGCGACCTGCAGCCGGGCGACATCGTGTTGCCGCACCAGATCATCGATTACACCTGGGGCCGCAAATCGACCTACTTTGATGGCAACGGCACGCCGGTTACGCATGTCGATTTCACCGAGCCTTACGATGCCGAACTGTGCGGCCGTATTCGTGAGGCGGGCGAAGCCCTGGGTATTCCGATGAAGTCAGGTGGCGTCTACGCCGCAACCCAGGGGCCGCGCCTCGAAACTGCAGCCGAGATCAATCGCCTGGAGCGCGATGGCGCCGACCTGGTCGGCATGACCGGCATGCCGGAAGCAGTGCTGGCGCGCGAACTTGGCCTGCCGTACGCCGCCATCAACGTGATCGCCAACCACGCCGCCGGGCGCGGCAGCAGCGAACATGGCATCCGTTTCGAAAGTCTGGACGAGGTTCTGCAGGGCGCGATGGGCCGGGTGCGTTCGGTGATCGAGAAACTGGTCGGCTGCCAGGATATTTGTCAGCGCTGAACGGTCGACCGCTGAAATAATGCAAAAAAGGGCGCCGCGGCGCCCTTTGTTTGCAGCGGGAAAAGCTCAGACCTTCAAGCGCTCCATCAGCTCGGTTTCCAGGCGGATGCGGCTGGCGCTTTCGCGCAGGTCACCGCCGCTGATCAGGAAAACGTCTTCCGCGCGTTCGCCGAGCGTCGTGATCTTGGCGGTATGCAGGTTGGCGCCGTGTTCGGCCAGCGTGTTGGCGACCGTGTAGAGCAAACCTGGACGGTCGGCCGCGGTCAGCGAAAGAAGGAAGTGGGCGCCGCGCTCGTCGCCGCGGATGCTGGCTTCGGGCTTGATCGGGAAATGTTTGACCTGGCGCGACAGGCGGCCGGACGACGGAATGTCGGGCGGCAGCTGCTGGATCAGGCGCTGTTCGAGTTCGTGCTCGATGTAGGCAACCATTTCGCGGTCGGATTCGCGGTTTTCGATGTCGAGCACGACAAAGCTGTCGAGCGCGTAGCCGTGTGCCGTGGTGTGGATCTTGGCATCGACAATGCTGTAGCCGGCACGCGCGAAGAAGCCGACGATGCGGGCGAAGAGGTCGGGCTGGTCCTGGGTATAGACCATGACCTGCAGGCCTTCGCCCTCCTGGTAGAGGCGGGCGCGCACGACCGGCTGGTTGTTGTAGATCCGGTAATGCAGCGAGCGCGTGTGCCAGGCGATTTCCTCGGCCGAGTGGCGCAGGAAATAGACGGTGTCGAGCTGCTTCCACAAGCGCTCATGCACGGTGTCGGACAGGGCGAAGAAGCGCAGCAGGCGCATCGCCTCGGCCTGGCGTTCGGCGATGATGCCCTGACGCGCCGGTGCCTCGTCCTGGCCGAGATAGTGCAGGGTCTGGTAATAGAGGTCGGCGAGCAGCTTGCCCTTCCACTGGTTCCAGACTTTCGGACTGGTGCCGCGGATGTCGGCGTGGGTGAGCAGGTAGAGTGCGGCGAGATGGCGGGCATCACCGACCCGGCGGGCAAAGCCGGCGACGACATCGGGGTCGCTGAGATCTTCCTTTTGCGCGACCTGCGACATGTTCAGGTGATTGCGGACCAGCCAGACGACCAGTTCCGAGTCTTCCGGCGAGAGACCGTGTTGTTCGCAGAAGATCTGCGCATCGCTGGTGCCCAGCTCGGAATGATCGCCGCCGCGACCCTTGGCGATGTCGTGGAAGAGGGCGGCGATGTAGAGCAGCCAGGGCGCGTCGAATTCGCTCATGACGCGCGAACAGAGCGGATATTCGTGCGCAAACTCGCTCATCGTGAAGCGCCGGATGTTGCGCATGACCTGCAGGATGTGCTGGTCGACGGTGTAGACGTGGAACAGGTCGTGCTGCATCTGGCCGACGATGCGGCCGAAATTGGGCAGATAGGCACCAAGGATGTCGAGCTGGTTCATGCGGCGGAATTCATGAACGACGCCACGTCCGCTGTGCAGCAGGCGCATGAAGGCGGCACGGTTGGCCGGATCGGCGCGGAAGTCGTCGTTGATCACCGACTCGCCGGCACGCCACAGGGCGCGCAGGGTGCGCGCTGTCATGCCGTGCAGCTCGTGGCTTTCCTGCATGACCTGGAAGCTGTCGAAAATCGCCGTCGGCTTGGTCTCGAACAGGTTTTCGTTGCGGATATCGAGCAGATTGCCCACCGACTGGAAGTCCTCGTCGATGTATTGCGGTGTCAGTTCGCTTTCCGGCGCCAGCGCGGCGCCCATGTTCTGCAACAGGATGGTGTTGAGGACAGTGACCGACTTGGCGTTGCGGTAATAGCCCTGCATCAGCTGCTCGGAAGCGCGCTTCGCTTCGTTCGAGACAAAACCGTACTGGGCGGCCAGCGTGCTCTGGTAGTCGAAGAGCAGGCGGTCTTCGCGGCGGCCGACCGTGAGGTGCATGCGGATGCGCAGGTGGCGCAGGTAATCTTCGCAGGCCTCGGCCTGGCGGGCGCCTTCTTCGGTGATGATGCCGTTTTGTTCGAGTTCGGCCCAGGTCGCGCCGTAACCGGCTGCCTTGGCGATCCAGAAAATGACCTGCAAATCGCGTTGACCGCCTGGCGCATCCTTGCAGTTCGGTTCCAGGCTGTATGGCGTTTCGTTGAAGCGCAGGTAGCGTTCCTGCTGTTCCAGGCGCTTGGCTTCGAAGAAGACCAGCGGGTCGAGGTTGCCGTGCAGGCGTTTCTGGAAGGTGGCGAACAGTTTTTCGTTGCCGGTCAGCAGACGGGCTTCGAGCAGGGCAGTCTGGACCGTGATGTCGTTGCCGGCTTCGTCCAGGCATTCCTGGATGGTGCGCACGCTGTGGCCGATTTCAAGGCCGATGTCCCAGAAGTAGCCGACCAGCCTTTCCAGCTTTTCCTGCAGCGCCGCGCCGGCTTCGCGCGGCAGCAGGATCAGCAGGTCGATGTCGGAGGCCGGGTACAACTCGCCGCGGCCATAGCCGCCAACGGCGGCAAGCGACAGCGTGGCAGGAAAGTCGAGGGCATTCCACAGCTTGGCAAGTACGGCGTCGACCTGCACGCAGCGCGAACGGAGCAGGGCGACGGCGTCCTGGTTCTGCTCGTAATCCTGTTTCAGCCCATTCTGGATGGCCTTCACTTCTGCGCGCAGGGCGCCGACATCACAGCTCATTACTTGATCCAGTCCGGCTTGGGGCGAGATCCGGCGGAGAGGGTCATGATCTCGTAGCCGGTTTCGGTGACGAGCAGGGTGTGCTCGTATTGCGCAGACAGGCTGCGATCCTTGGTGACGATGGTCCAGCCGTCGTTCATTTCGCGGATGGCAGCCTTGCCGGCGTTGATCATCGGTTCGATGGTGAACATCATGCCGGCTTCCAGGCGCGGGCCGGTGCCGGCCTTGCCGTAATGGACGACCTGCGGGTCTTCGTGGAATTTCTTGCCGATGCCGTGGCCGCAGAACTCACGCACCACCGAGTAGCCGTTGTTTTCGGCATGTTTCTGGATGATCGCGCCGATGTCGCCCAGGTGGGCGCCGGCACGTACCACCGAGATGCCCAGCCACAGGCATTCAAAGGTGATTTCGCAGAGGCGTTTGGCCTGAATCGAACCTTCGCCGACGATGAACATGCGGCTGGTGTCGCCGTGATAACCGTCCTTGATGGTCGTGATGTCGAGATTGACGATGTCGCCGTTCTTGAGCGCGCGATCGCTCGGGACACCGTGGCAGACCTGCTGGTTGATCGAGGTACAGATCGACTTCGGGTAGGGATCGTAGCCGGAAGGGGCGTAATTGAGCGGGGCGGGGATGCAGCCCTGCACATTGACCATGTAGTCATGGCAGAGGCGGTCGAGTTCTTCGGTGGTCACGCCAACCTTGACGAAGGGTTCGATGTAGTCGAGGACTTCGGCGGCGAGGCGGCCGGCGACGCGCATTTTTTCTACTTCTTCCGGCGTCTTGATCGTGATGCTCATGGTTGTTCTGTTAAGCGGTGGGCAATGGGCAAGGATAAATGATGGGCTTTGTTTCTCAAAGCCGGCCAGGCGGGAAATGGCATACTTCGGGCTTGTGCAATCGACGGGCCGGGCAGTGGTGCGATGACTATTCTCTTGTTGGGCAAGGACGGGCAGGTGGGCTGGCAGTTGCAACGGGCGCTGGCAGCGTTGGGGCCGGTGCTGGCTTGCGGGCGTGCTCAATGTGATCTGGCCGATGCCGGGCAGATTCGTTCCCTGATTCGTCAATCCAGGCCGGCGATCATCGTCAATGCGACCGCGTATACCGCCGTGGACAAGGCCGAGTCGGAGCCTGAACTGGCGCACCTGATCAATGCCGTGGCGCCGGGCGTGCTGGCAGAGGAGGCGCTGCAACTGGGTGCGACGCTACTGCATTACTCGACCGATTACGTTTACGACGGCTGCAAGGCGACGCCTTATGTCGAAAGCGATGCGACCAATCCGCAAAGCGTTTATGGGCGCAGCAAGCTGGCCGGCGAGGCGGCGATACTTGCGGTCGGCGGCAAGTCGCTGATCTTTCGTACCAGCTGGGTGTTTGGCGAACACGGCGGCAATTTCGTCAAGACCATCCTGCGGCTGGCGCGCGACAGGGAAAGCCTGAATGTCGTCGACGACCAGGTCGGTGCGCCGACGCCGGCCGAGTTGATCGCCGACGTCAGCGCCATGGTGCTGGCCATGCTGCGCGGCGGTCAACGCCTGGAAAAAGGCGAAAACCGGCTGTATCACCTCGCTTCGGCCGAGCCGGTCAGCTGGTGCGGGTTCGCGCGTGCGATTGTCGAGCTGGCCGGGCAGATGCCGGGCTTCGATCTGCGTCTGCAGGCAGAGGCAATCCGCGCCATCACGACATCCGAATATCCGACGGCGGCGCGGCGTCCGGCCAATTCGCAACTAGCCTGTACCCGGCTCGAAAACGATTTCGGGCTGCAGATGCCGGGCTGGCAAGCTTCTCTGGCGCGCATGCTGGAGCGACTGGCGGCCACCTAGAGTGCTTGTAGCTCTTTGAGGGCGGGCGTTCTGCTGCTATAATCGACCGGTTTTTCTGGCTGTGTTAGCCAAAAAAATGGTTGTGCACGTGGTGTGTGCAATCAAAATCCTCACATCCGCCGATTAAGGGTGTGCGTCAAGATTCAGTCCTGGCGTACGTTTCCGGCGGGTGGCGGTTCAACCCTTAAGGAGTTTTACATGTCCGTTACCATGCGCGAAATGCTGGAAGCCGGTGTCCACTTCGGTCACCAAACCCGTTTCTGGTCCCCCAAGATGGCCCCGTATATCTTCGGTGCCCGCAACAAGATTCACATCGTCAATCTCGAAAAGACCCTGGCCAAGTACAACGAAGCCATCGCTTTCGTGAAGAAGCTGTCCGCCAATCGCGGCAACATCCTGTTCGTCAGCACCAAGCGTCAAGCTCGTGAAATCCTGGCCCAGGAAGCCCAGCGCGCTGGCGTGCCGTATGTTGACCAGCGTTGGCTGGGTGGCATGCTGACCAACTTCAAGACGGTCAAGACCTCGATCAAGCGCCTCAAGGAAATGGAACTGGCTGTCGAAGCCGGCGAACTCGAGCGCATGCCGAAGAAGGAAGCACTGACCTTCCGTCGCGAACTGGAAAAGCTGCAAAAGTCCATCGGCGGCATCAAGGATATGGCCGGTCTGCCGGATGCCATCTTCGTGATCGACGTCGGTTACCACAAGATTGCCATTACCGAAGCCGAAAAGCTCGGTATCCCGGTCATCGGCGTGGTCGATACCAACCACTCTCCGGAAGGCGTTGCTTACGTCATTCCGGGTAACGATGACTCCTCGCGTGCCATCCAGCTTTACGCCCGCGGCGTGGCTGATGCCATCCTCGAAGGTCGTAGCCAGGTTCTGCAGGACATCGTCGCTGCCGGTGGTGACGACGAGTTCGTCGAAGTCCAGGAAGAAGCAGCGCAATAAAGCTGCAATGGCGGAGCCCTAGGCTCCGCCTGTTTGAACAAGCTCAGGAGATAAGTTATGGCGGCAATTACCGCAGGCATGGTGGCAGAACTGCGCGGCAAGACCGATGCGCCCATGATGGAATGCAAGAAGGCACTGACCGAAGCCGATGGCGACATGGTCAAGGCCGAAGAAATCCTTCGCGTCAAGCTGGGTAACAAGGCCTCCAAGGCCGCTACCCGCATCGCCGCTGAAGGTGTTGTGGCAATCAGCATCGCTGCTGACGGCAAGACCGGTGCCATGATCGAAGTCAATAGCGAAACCGACTTCGTCGCCAAGAACGACGAGTTCCTTGCGCTGGCCAATGGCAGTGCCGCCCTGGTGGCTGCACACAACCCGGCCGACGTGGCTGCGCTGTCGGCTCTGCCGATGGGCGAAGGCACCGTCGAATCGACCCGTTCCGCACTGGTCGGCAAGATCGGCGAAAACATGACGATTCGTCGTTTTGTCCGTTTCGAAGCCAAGGGCAAGCTGCAGTCTTACATCCACGGCGGTTCCAAGGTTGGCGTCGTGATCGATGTGGTTGGCGGTGATGATCAGCTGGGCAAGGATCTGGCGATGCACATCGCTGCTTCCAAGCCGAAGTCGCTCGATGCATCCGGTGTTTCTGCCGAACTGCTCGATACCGAACGTCGCGTCGCCATCGAAAAGGCCCGTGAAGCCGGCAAGCCGGAAGCCATGCTCGAAAAGATCGCCGAAGGCACCGTCCAGAAGTACCTGAAGGACGTGACCCTGCTCGGTCAGGTCTTCGTCAAGGCAGAAGACGGCAAGCAAACCATCGAGCAGCTGCTCAAGGCCAAGGGCGCTTCCGTTGCTGGCTTCAGCCTGTTCCTGGTGGGTGAAGGCATCGAGAAGAAGGTTGACGACTTCGCTGCTGAAGTTGCTGCCCAGGCTGCCGCTGCTGCTGCCAAGAAGTAATTGTTAAGGAAACGCCAATGACCACGCCCAAGTACAAGCGGATTCTCCTCAAACTCTCCGGCGAAGCCCTGATGGGTAATGACGCCTACGGCATCAACCCGCAGGTCATCGCCGGGATCGTCGCGGAGATCAAGGCGGTATCCGATATGGGTGTGGAAATTGGCGTCGTGATTGGCGGCGGCAACATCTTTCGCGGCATGGCCGGTACGGCCACCGGGATGGATAGAGCCACCGCTGATTACATGGGCATGCTGGCCACGGTGATGAATGCCATGGCACTGTCCGATGCCATGCGCCAGGGCGGTCTGAATGCCCGCGTGCAATCGGCGCTGAATATCGAGCAGGTGGTCGAGCCGTACATCCGCGGCAAGGCGATCCGCTATCTCGAAGAAGGCAAGGTCGTCATCTTCGGTGCCGGTACCGGCAATCCCTTCTTCACCACCGATACTGCTGCAGCCCTGCGCGGTTCGGAAATCGGTGCGGAAATCGTGCTCAAGGCGACCAAGGTCGATGGCATCTATACCGCCGACCCGAAAAAAGACCCTTCTGCCACGCGTTTTGACAAGATCAGCTTCAATGAAGCGATCTCCAGTAATCTGGCGGTCATGGATGCGACCGCCTTCGCGCTGTGCCGCGACCAGAAATTGCCGATCAATGTGTTCTCCATCTTCAAGGCCGGCGCGCTGAAGCGCGTGGTCTGTGGTGAAGATGAAGGTACGCTGGTCTATTGCTGAGGAAACAAGATGATCGCCGAACTCAAGAAAACTGCCGAAGGCAAGATGCAGAAGTCTCTGGAATCGTTGAAGAACGATCTCCAGAAAATCCGTACCGGCCGTGCTCATACCGGTCTGCTGGATCATGTCCAGGTCGATTACTACGGCTCCATGGTGCCGGTCAATCAGGTGGCCAATATCACGCTGATCGACGCGCGTACCATCGGTGTTCAGCCGTGGGAAAAGCCGATGGGCCAGAAAATCGAAAAGGCGATCCGTGACTCCGATCTGGGTCTGAATCCGGCTTCGCAAGGCGACCTGATCCGTGTGCCGATGCCGGCCCTGACCGAAGAGCGTCGGCGTGACCTGATCAAGGTCGTCAAGACCGAAGGCGAAGCCGCCAAGGTCGCGATCCGCAACCTGCGTCGTGATGCCAATACCCATCTCAAGGATGCGCTCAAGAAGGGCGAGATTCCCGAGGATGACGAGCGTCGTGCCCAGGACGATGTCCAGAAGCTGACTGATCGTTACATTGTTGAAGTCGACAAGATGCTCGCCGCCAAAGAGGCCGAGCTGATGCAGGTTTGAGCCTTTCTTCGGCTGAGTTTTCTCGCTGAATGGCTCTGTTCTCGAGTTCGACGCGCCAGGTTCCGACGATTGCGGCCATGCCCCGGCACGTCGCCGTCATCATGGATGGCAACGGACGCTGGGCAAAGAAGCGCTTCCTGCCCCGCGTTGCCGGCCACGTCAAGGGTGTCGAACTGGTTCGCGAAATGGTGCGGGCCTGCCTCGAGCGCGGCGTCAAGTACCTGACCCTTTTTGCATTTTCGTCAGAAAACTGGCGTCGACCGCAGGAGGAGGTTTCCCTGCTCATGCAACTGTTCGTCAAGGCGCTTGAGCAGGAGGTTGAAAAACTTGATCGCAACGGCGTGCGTTTGCGTATCGTCGGCGATCTGTCGCCTTTCGATCCCCGCTTGCAGCAACTGATCCAGGATGCGCAGGACAAGACGGCCGGCAATCAGCGTCTGGAACTGACCATTGCCGCCAATTACGGCGGGCGCTGGGACATCATGCAGGCGGTCAACCGGATGTGCGCGGCGCAGCCGGAAAAGCATGCAGGCTGGACCGAGGCCGATCTCGAGCCGTGGCTGGCGATGAGCTACGCGCCGGAACCCGATCTGTTCATCCGTACTGGCGGTGAGGAGCGGATCAGCAATTTCCTGCTCTGGCAGCTGGCCTATACCGAACTCTATTTCACCGGCACGCTGTGGCCGGACTTCGATACCGCCGAATTCGACAAGGCGATTGCTTCCTATCAGCAACGCGAGCGTCGTTTCGGTCGAACCAGCGAGCAGCTGGTGGAAAGCCCCAATGCTTAAGACCCGTGTGATCACGGCGCTGGTCCTGATGGCGCTTTTGTTGCCGAGTATTTTCCTGTTGCCGCAAGCCTCCTGGGCCATCCTGGTGGCCGCCTTCATCGGTGTTGCCGCCTGGGAATGGGGGGCGTTGCTCGGTTGGAGCGGTCGGGCCCGGCGGATTCTCGGTGGGCTGACTGCCTTGCTCTGTACCGGTTTGGCGCAGCGTTTTCCTGAGGCGCTTGGTGTCGGCCAGGCGGTCGACCCTGCGCAGACGTGGGTTTTGGCCTTTTATGGGGTTTCGGCCCTGTTCTGGTGTCTGTTGATCCCGCTTTGGCTCAGGAAAAAATGGGCGCTGAGCGGTGGTGTCGTCGGCGTTCTGGTCGGTGCGGTCGTGCTGTTGCCGACCTGGCTGGCCATGGTGCAGTTGCGCATTCTCGGGCCGGCTGTATTGCTGGCGATTTTTGCCGTGGTCTGGATGGCCGATATCGCCGCGTATTTTTCCGGCAAGGCCTTCGGCAAGCGCAAGCTGGCGCCGTCGATCAGTCCGGGCAAGACCTGGGAAGGCGCAGCGGGCGCTGCCGTTGGTGTTGTTATTTACGGTGTCGTGGTACGCGCAGCTTTTGCGCTTGACGTGCCGGCGCTGCCGCTCTGGATCCTGTTGCTGCTTGGCGTTACTGCAATCAGCATCATTGGCGACCTTTACGAGTCGCTGCTCAAGCGCAAGGCCGGCATCAAGGACAGCAGCAACGTGCTGCCCGGGCACGGCGGTGTGCTCGACCGTATCGACAGCCTGACGTCGACGCTGCCGGTTGTTGCCTTGCTCTGGTTGCTGTTCGCATCGTCCAAAGGATGACTGTGCAAAACATTACGGTACTGGGTTCGACCGGTTCGATCGGCGTCAGTACGCTCGATGTCATTCGCCGGCATCCGGATCGCTACCGGGCATTTGCGTTGTGTGCGCATAGCCAGGTCGACAAGCTGTTCGAACAATGCCGTGAATTTCAGCCGCATTTTGCCGTGTTGCGTGACGCCACTCTTGCGACGCAACTGACGGAGCGTTTGCGCGCAGCAGGGCTGGCGACCGAAGTTCGGTACGGTATCGAAGCGCTGATCGAGTTGTCGGCGCTGCCCGAAGTCGACGCCGTGATGGCGGCGATCGTCGGTGCTGCCGGTCTCGAGCCGACCCTGGCCGCGGCGCGCGCCGGCAAGCGCGTCATGCTGGCCAACAAGGAAGTTCTGGTCATGGCCGGCGAGCTGTTCATGCATGCCGTGCATGCGCATGGCGCGACATTGCTACCGGTCGACAGCGAACACAATGCCATTTTCCAGGCCTTGCCGGCCGATTTTGCCCGCGGCCTCGATGCCTGCGGCGTGCGCCGCATCCTGCTGACGGCGTCGGGCGGTCCCTTCCGCAATGCGCCGCTCGATACGCTGGCGCATGTGACGCCGGAACAGGCTTGTGCCCATCCGAACTGGGTGATGGGGCGCAAGATTTCGGTTGATTCGGCGACCATGATGAACAAGGGTCTCGAAGTCATCGAGGCGCACTGGTTGTTCGCGGCGCCGCCACAGCAAATCCAGGTGGTTGTGCATCCGCAAAGCGTGATTCATTCGGCGGTCGAATATGCCGACGGCTCGGTGCTCGCCCAGTTGGGCAATCCGGACATGCGCACGCCGATTGCTTATGCCATGGCCTGGCCTGAGCGCATCGCGGCCGGGGTCGAGCCGCTCGATCTGTTCAAGATCGCCCGCCTCGACTTTCACGCGCCGGATTTCGAACGTTTCCGCTGCCTGCAACTGGCTTACGATGTGCTGACAACCGGTGGAACGGCATCGGCCATTCTTAACGCAGCCAACGAAGTCGCGGTGGCCGCCTTCCTTGAGCGTGACTTGCCTTTCCTGGGGATAGCCCGTCTCAACGAGGCTGTTCTTTCAGCTTTGCCGGCTGGTCCGCAGGGTAATCTGGGCGATGTCATGGCAGCCGATGTCGAGGCACGGCATCTTGCCAGCCAGATGATCCGTGAGCGTCGCTTCGCGTGAGTAATTTTCCGTTCTATCTTGCCGCCTTTCTGGTGGTGCTCGGCGTCCTGATCGTTGTGCACGAGTTTGGTCATTACGCCGCGGCCCGCTTTTGCGGTGTCAAAGTGCTGCGTTTTTCGCTCGGTTTTGGTCCTGTTCTGTGGCAGAAAAAGCTGGGGCGTGACCAGACCGAATGGGCGCTCAGTGTTTTTCCTTTGGGTGGCTACGTCAAGATGCTCGACGAGCGCGAAGGCGAGGTGGCTGTTGAGGAGTTGGGTCGGGCTTTCAACCGGCAGGGCGTCGGTAAACGCAGCCTGATCGTTGCCGCCGGACCGCTTGCCAATTTTGCCCTGGCCATCCTGCTCTACTGGGGCATTTTCATGTACGGCAGCCAGGAGTTGCTGCCGGTGCTGGGCACGCCGCCGGTCGATTCGCCGGCAGCCATGGCTGGTGTACGCAATGGTGAGCAGGTGCGCCGGATCGACGGCGAACCGGTCGCAACCTGGAATGATTTGCGCTGGACGCTGTTGCAGAAGGCGGTCGATCAGGAAAGCGTCGAGCTGGAAGTGATCAACGAGCAGCAGGAGATTTCCTTGCGCCGGCTTTATCTGCAGGCCGCAGGTGAAGGCGGTTGGGAGGGGGATGCGCTGCTGCGTCTGGGGGTCGGCTTTTATCGTCCGAAGGTTCCGGCCGTGTTGGGGCAGGTTGTCAGTGGTGGCGTTGCTGATCTGGCCGGGTTGAAACCGGGTGACCGGATTCTGGCGGCCAACGGCAAGGCCATTCAATTCTGGCATGAACTGGTTGGCAAGGTACGTGACTCGGCGGGCAGTGTTCTGCATCTGGATGTTGAACGGCGGGGCGAGCTCCTTGCTCTTGATGTGGTGCCGGAAGCTTTTGCCGAGCGCGGTCAGACGATAGGCCGGATCGGTGTGGCGGTTGCGGATAACGCCGAATTACACCGGGAAATGCGGACTTTCGTCAGTTATGGCTTCTTTGCGGCTGGCGGCAAGGCGCTGGCAGAAACCTGGGACAAGTCGGTATTCAGTCTGCTTATGCTGGGCAAGATGCTGACCGGCGAAGTTTCCTGGCGAAACCTGTCCGGTCCGGTGACGATTGCCGACTATGCCGGCCAATCGGCTCGTCTTGGTCTCGACTATTATCTGAAGTTCATGGCGCTGGTCAGCATCAGTCTGGGCGTCCTGAATCTGCTGCCCATCCCGGTGCTGGATGGGGGGCATTTGATGTATCATATGATCGAAGTCGTCAGGCGCAGGCCGCTCTCGGAGCGGGCCATGGAGTTGGGGCAGCGTATTGGTCTGTCCATACTTTTCGTCTTGATGGCTTTCGCCTTTTTTAATGACATAAATCGCCTGGTCACTGGCTGAATGATGAACAAATCGCTGCTGTCTTTCCTGATTGCTGGCCTCTTTGCCACGCCCGCGCTGGCTTTCGAGCCTTTTGCGGTCAAGGATATCCGTGTTGAGGGCATCCAGCGTACCGAAGCGGGTACCGTCTTCAGCTACCTGCCGGTCAAGGTCGGCGATACGCTGACCGATGAAAAGGCCGCCCAGTCAATCAAGGCGCTCTTTGCCACGGGGTTCTTCAAGGATGTGCGACTCGAGATTGATCGCGATGTCATGGTTGTCGTGGTGCAGGAGCGCCCGGCTGTGGCCAAGCTCGATTTTGTCGGGCTGAAGGAATTCGACAAGGATGTCATTGTCAAGGCTCTGAAGGATACGGGGATTGCCGAAGGCCGGATCTTCGATCGCGCCCTGCTGGAAAAGGCCGAGCAGGAACTCAAACGTCAGTATCTGACGCGCGGCAAATACGGCGTGAATATCACGACGACGGTAACGCCGCTCGAGCGCAACCGGGTCGGGATCAACTTCAATATCGAAGAAGGCGTTGCTGCCAAGATTCGCCAGATCAATTTTGTTGGCGCCAAGTCCTTCAGCGACAAGGAGCTTCTGTCCCAGTTCGAATTGACGACGCCGGGGTGGTTCACCTGGTATTCGAAGAGCGACCAGTATTCGCGGCAAAAGCTGTCTGCCGACCTGGAAAAGCTGAAGTCCTTCTACATGAATCAGGGCTACCTGGAATTCAATGTCGAATCGACCCAGGTTTCCATTTCTTCCGACAAGCAGGACGTTTATATCACCGTCAATGTGGTCGAAGGCGAACGTTATCAGGTTTCCTCGGTCAAGCTGGCCGGTGAGTTCAGCGTGCCTGAAGACGAGTTGCGCAATCTGGTCAAGGTCAAGGCGGGCGATGTGTTCTCGCGCGAGCGCCTGAACGATTCGACCAAGGCAATTAGCGAGCGACTGGGCAAGGAGGGTTATGCCTTTGCCAATGTCAATGCTGCACCGGAAATCGACAAGGAAAAGCGCAAGGTTGCCTTCACCATTTTTGTCGATCCAGGCAAACGGGTTTATGTGCGACGGGTCAATGTGACCGGCAATACCAAGACTCGTGATGAGGTCGTGCGTCGCGAAGTACGTCAGATGGAAGGTGGCTGGTATGACGCGGATCGCGTTAGCGCCTCGAAACAGCGCCTTGACCGGCTTGGTTATTTCACTGAAGTTGTGGTCGATACCCCCGCAGTGCCTGGTACGTCTGACCAGATTGACGTCAATCTGGCGGTTGTCGAAAAGCCGACCGGCAATCTGATGCTGGGTGTAGGTACCTCCAGTACCGACAAGGTCATTCTTTCGGGCTCGATTTCCCAGAACAACTTCCTGGGCAGTGGCAACAATGTTTCCGTTCAGGTTAATTCGGCCAAGTCGTATCGAACCTACGCGTTTTCCTATACGAATCCTTACTTTACGCAGGATGGTGTAAGCCAGGGCTTTGATGTCTATCATCGTACGGTGAATACCAGTTCAACCGCGATTGCCTATTACACTTCGTCTTCGACCGGCGCGGGGATTCGTTTCGGTTTCCCGATCGGTGAAAAGGAGTCTCTGGGTATCGGGCTGGGGATAGATTCCACCAACATCACGACGACGAGCGAGAGCCCGCAGTATTACCAAGATTTTGTCGATAAATTCGGTAATCGCAATCTGTCCTTGCCGTTGACCCTGAATTGGGCCAGTGACAGCAAGGACAATTATTTCTTCCCGACCAAAGGAACCTACCAGCGTGCCGGCATCGAATTGGCACTACCTGGAGGTGACCTGAAGTACTATCGTGCCAATTACCAGTTGCAGCATTTCATTCCGCTCAACAGCAAGTTTACGATTATGCTGAACGGCGAGTTGGGTTATGCGAACGGTTATGGCGGCATGGATTTGCCGTTCTTCAAGAACTTTTATGCGGGTGGCGTTAGTTCGGTGCGTGGCTATAAGGCATCATCGCTCGGTCAGCCTTGGGATAACACCGAGTATAAAATTGGCGGTAATCGCCGTGTCGTTGCCAATGCAGAATTGCTCTGGGGCTTTCCGGGGATGGAAAAGACTTTCCGCATGGGTTGGTTCTTTGACGCAGGTCAGGTCTATCAGGCGAATGAGAAGTTCGATCTGAGCCAGCTTCGTTATTCAACCGGCCTTTCTGCTGCATGGATTTCGCCGATGGGTCCGTTAAAATTCAGTTTCGGCAGGCCGCTCAACAAGTCGTCTACCGACAAGACTGAAGCCTTCCAGTTCCAGATGGGCACTACATTTTGATTCAGGAGTCTCAAGTTGAAAGTTAAGTCTCTAGTTCTCGCCTCGTTGATGTCTGCCCTGTTTGTGACGGGTGCCAGTGCCAATGAATTGAAGGTCGGTTACGTCAATACCCAGCGCATTTTCCGCGATGCTCCGGCTGCCCAGAAGGCGGCCAAGAAGCTGGAAGGCGAATTCGCCAAGCGAGACCAGGATCTCCAGCGCATGGCCAAGCAGTTGCAGGGGCTGCAGGAAAATCTGGAAAAGAATTCCGTGACCATGTCGGAAGGTGACCGCCGCAACAAGGAAAAGGAATTCGGCGAGTTGTCGCGTGAGTTCCAGCGCAAGCAGCGTGAGTTCCGCGAAGATCTGAACCTGCGTCAGAACGAAGAAAATGCCGCCGTGATCGAGAAGGCCAACAAGGCCATCAAGCAGATCGCCGAAGGCGACAAGTTCGATCTGATTCTTCAGGACGTGGTCTGGGTCAGCCCGAAGCTCGATATTACCGATCGTGTGATCAAGGCACTTGCCGAAGGCAAGTAATGCCGGTGGCTGGGGGTACTCCGCTTTCCCTGGCTGACATCGCCGCCCGTTTGGGCGGCGATGTGCTTGGTGACGCCGAAACGCAGATCAGGCAGGTGGCGACGCTGGCTTCGGCGGGCGCTGGCGAAATCGGCTTCCTGACCAACCTGAAGTACAAGAGCCAGTTGGCAACAACGCGCGCTTCGGCCGTGATCGTGGCGCCTGATTTCGCCGCTGCGGTCGATTTGCCGCGCATCGTCAGCAAAAATCCTTATGCCTATTACGCCCGTCTGGCGACGCTGCTCAATCCGCGGCCGGCGATGGCTGCCGGCGTGCATCCGAGTGCCTGCTGCGCTTCGGAAGTGCCGGCCAGTGCCAGTATCGGCCCGCAGGTCACGGTCGGGGCGCGGGTCAGTCTGGGCGAGGGCGTCGTCCTTCATGCCGGTTGTGTGCTCGGTGACGATGTCGTGATTGGTGCCGGTAGTATTCTTTATCCGAATGTCAGCATCTACGCCGGTTGCGAGATTGGGAGTAATGTCATCCTGCATTCCGGTGTCGTGATCGGTGCCGATGGTTTCGGTTTCGCACCGGACCAGGGACAGTGGATCAAGATTCCGCAGATCGGTCGGGTCATCATTGGCGACAACGTTGAAATTGGTGCCAGTACGACGGTCGACCGTGGCGCGCTCGACGACACTGTGATTGGCGACGGCAGCAAGATCGACAACCAGATCCAGATCGGCCACAACTGCCAGATCGGCAAGCATTGCGTCATCGCCGCCTGTGCCGCGGTGGCGGGCAGTGTCACCTTGCAGGACAACGTGATCATCGGCGGCGCGGCGATGATTGCCGGGCATGTGACGATAGCCTCCGGGGCGGTGATTTCCGGTGGCTCGCTGGTCATGAAAAACATCACCAGGCCGGGGCAATACACCAGCGTCTTCCCGTTGGAAGAGCATGGCCACTGGTTGCACAATGCGGCGCAGATACGGCATCTGGCCAAGCTGGCCGAACGGGTTACGGAACTCGAGAAAAAACTTAAAAATACCAATGTAGAGGGCTGAAAAATGGAAATGGATATTCAACAAATTCTCGAGCATCTGCCGCATCGCTACCCGTTCCTGCTGGTCGATCGCGTGCTCGAGATCGAGCCCGGCAAGTCGATTCACGCCTACAAGAACATCACGATGAACGAGCCGTATTTTGTCGGCCATTTCCCGCACCATCCGGTCATGCCGGGCGTGCTGATCATGGAAGCCCTGGCCCAGGCGGCGGGCATCCTTTCCTTCAAGTCGATGGACGAAAAGCCGTCCGCAGATACCGTGTTCTACTTTGCCGGTATCGACGATGCCCGCTTCAAGCGCCCGGTTGTGCCTGGTGACCAGTTGCACCTGCATGTCGAAATCGAGCGCCAGATGCGCGGCGTCTGGAAATTCATCGCCGAAGCGCGTGTCGACGGCCAGCTGGCTGCCTCGGCCAAGCTGATGTGTGCCAAGCGGGATCTCTGACATGATTCATCCAACAGCCATTGTCGATCCGGGCGCCAGGATCGGTGCCAATGTCGAGATCGGCGCTTATTCCATCATCGGTCCGCATGTCGAGATCGGCGAGGGCACGAAAATCGGGCCGCACACGATCATTACCGGGCACACCCGTATTGGTCGCGACAACCATATCTTCCAGTTCTGTTCGCTGGGCGAAGTGCCGCAGGACAAGAAGTACGCCGGCGAACCGACCCGCCTGGAAATCGGTGACCGCAACACCATCCGCGAGTTCTGCACCTTCAACCTCGGCACCGTGCAGGATGCCGGCGTGACCAAGATCGGTGACGACAACTGGATCATGGCCTACGTGCACATCGCGCACGATTGCCAGGTCGGCAACAAGGTCACCTTCGCGAACAACGCCTCGCTGGCCGGTCACGTCGTTGTCGACGACTGGGCGATTCTCGGCGGCTTCACCGGTGTGCACCAGTTCTGCCGCATCGGCGCGCACGTCATGACCGCGGTCAGCACGGTGATCCTGCAGGATGTGCCGCCTTACCTGATGGCCGCCGGCAATACGGCGCAGCCCTACGGCATCAATGTCGAAGGCCTGAAGCGTCGCGGTTTTACTGCCGAGTCGCTGAGCTCGCTGAAGCGCGCCTATCGCACGCTGTACAAGTCTGGTCTGCTGCTCGAGGAAGCCAAGCAGAAGCTGGCGGAGGACGCCAAGACGCAGCCTGATGTGCAGCGCTTTGTCGATTTCCTTGAGCTTTCCAAGCGCGGCATTATTCGCTGATGGGCAACGTGGTACGGATTGCGATGGTGGCCGGTGAGGCCTCCGGTGATTTGCTGGCCAGCCATCTGATTGCCGCGCTCAAGGCGCGCCTGCCTGATGCCGTGTTCTACGGCATTGGCGGTCCGCGCATGCAGGGGCAGGGGTTTGACGCCTGGTGGCCGCTCGAAAAGCTGGCGGTCATGGGCTATGTCGATGCCCTGAAGAATTATCGCGAGATTGCCGGCATTCGCCGCCAGCTGAAAAAGCGTCTGCTCGACATCCGGCCCGACATCTTCATCGGGGTCGATGCGCCGGACTTCAATCTGGGTCTGGAAACCGATCTCAAGGCGGCCGGCATCAAGACCATCCATTATGTCAGCCCGTCGATCTGGGCCTGGCGCGGCGGTCGCATCAAGAAGATCGGCCGGGCGGTCAACCGCGTGCTGGCACTGTTTCCGATGGAGCCACCGCTCTATGAAAAGGCGCACATTCCGGTGACCTATGTCGGGCATCCGTTGGCCGACATCATTCCGCTGGAAACCAGCAAGACGGCAGTGCGCGAAAAGCTCGCCATGCCCAAGGATGCGCCGATCTTCGCCTTGCTGCCCGGCAGCCGCCAGGGCGAACTGGCGATGATGGCCGAGACTTTCGTGCAGACGGCCAAACTGATTCACGAACGCCTGCCCGGCGCCTTGTTCGTCGTGCCGCTGACCACGCGCGAGACGCGTCTGCAGTTCGAGATGGCGATGTACACGCAGCAGGCCGGCGAGGTGCCGTTCCGCCTGTTGTTTGGCCACGCCCAGGATGCGCTTGGCGCCGCTGACGTGTCGCTGGTGGCAAGCGGTACCGCGACGCTTGAAGCGGCACTGATCAAGCGGCCGATGGTGATCACCTACAAGATCGCCAAGTTGTCGTACTGGATCATGAAACGCATGGCCTATCAGGCTTTTGTCGGTCTGCCCAACGTCCTGGCCGGGCGCGAGGTGGTGCCGGAAATCCTGCAGGATCAGGCAACGCCGGAAAACCTGGCAGAAGCCCTGATCAAACTCTACGAGGACAAGGAAAACGCCGCGGCGGTGGCCGAGGTGTTTACCGACCTGCATTGGCAACTGCGCCAGAACACTGCCGAAAAGGCCGCCAACGCGGTCATTCAATGCCTGAACTGATGATCCCGCCGGGCCTGGTCTGCGGTATCGACGAGGCCGGGCGCGGGCCGCTGGCCGGCACGGTGGTCGCGGCGGCGGTCATTCTCGATCCGGCGCGGCCGATTGCCGGCCTCAATGATTCGAAAAAGCTTTCCGAAAAGAAGCGCGACGCGCTGGCCGTGCTGATCCGCGAACGCGCCGTGGCCTGGTGTGTCGCCTCGGCCTCGGTCGAGGAAATTGATCGCCTTAACATCCTGCACGCAACGATGCTTGCCATGCAGCGCGCCGTGGCCGGCCTCTCAGTGCGCCCGACTGGTGCGCTGGTCGATGGCAATCGCTGCCCGCAACTGGATATTCCGGTCGAGGCCATCGTCAAGGGCGACGGCAAGATCGCCTCGATCGCCGCTGCCTCGATTCTTGCCAAGACGGTGCGTGATGCCGAGATGCTTGAATTGCATGCGCAGTATCCGCAATACGGTTTTGACCGCCACATGGGTTATCCGACAGCTGCACATTTTGCCGCGCTCGAACAACACGGTGCCTCGCCGGTGCATCGCCGTAGCTTCGGGCCGGTGGCGAAACAGCTTTCCCTGCTATGAAGCTGATCCAGTCGCGCGACAACGCCTTTTACAAGAGCCTGAAGCGTCTTGCCGAGTCGGGGCGCGAGCGGCGCAAGACCGGCCAGACGCTGCTCGACGGCGTGCATCTGGTTGAGGCCTACGAAGCAGCGTTTGGCCCGGTCGACAGTCTGATCGTGGCCGAATCGGCAATGCAGGTCGGCGAAATCGCCGGATTCACGGCCGGGCGCGATGTCGTCGTGCTCGCCGACAGCTTGCTGCGCGACCTCGGCCTGGTCGATACGCCGAGTGGTTTGCTGGCGATTGCGGCCATGCCGGCACAGCGCCCGCCGGTCGACCCTGAAAAAGATGCCATTTTGCTCGACGGCGTGCAGGATCCCGGCAATGTCGGCACGCTGCTGCGCACTGCCGCCGCCGCCGGTATCCGGCAGGCGCTGCTGGCGCCGGGATGTGCCTCGCCGTGGTCACCCAAGGTGCTGCGTGCCGGGCAGGGCGCCCAGTTTGCGCTGGCTATCCACGAAGACGTCGATCTCGCCGCTTTCATCGCCGATTACCGCGGTACGACGGCAGTGACCACGCTGGAGCAGGCGACTTCGCTCTATGAGGCAAGTTGGTCCGGGCCGCTGGCCTGGGTCTTTGGCGCCGAAGGGCAGGGCGTGCGTCCCGAGTTGCTGGCCGCGGCCGGCTTGCGCATCCGCATTCCGATGCCGGGTGCGGTCGAGTCGCTCAATGTGGCCGCCGCTGCCGCTGTCTGCCTGTTCGAGATGCTGCGTCGCAGGCTGGGCTGAAACTTCTAAAACAAATCATCATTTGTCCCGCTTTTACTATGGAACGAGGTAAAAATGGAATCTGCCGTATTTGGGCTAATTGGGGTTGTGATCGGGTCGCTTCTGACGATTGCAAAGGAATGGTGGTTTCAACAGCGAAGAGCTAAAAAAGACGCGACATATCTGAGCATTAAGGTTTCTTGTGAATTGCTCAAGTTTGCCGGCAGTTGTGCCAACGTAGCAGGTGACAGTGGTGAAGAAGACGGTAACGGTTGCTGTATACCAAGGACATCGACTCCAAGCTTCAAGCCCGAGATGTTTGATGTTGAGTGGAAAGCTTTACCAGATAGACTGATGTTCGAAATATTGGATTTGCCATTCAAAATAGAACAAGCCGACGAAACAATTTCAGGTGTATATGAATACGTCGCAGGTCCTCCCGATTACTCTGAGTGGTATGAAGAGCGCCAATTGCAATATGCAACTCTAGGATTATTCGCTCTTAATGTGGCTGCCCAGCTTCGTTCTTACGTTGGGCTTACATTCGCCAGCGATGATAATTGCTACCCTAGAGGATATTTGGAGCAGAAAAAAGCTCTAATCGAGAAGAAACGTGCTCAGCTAATTGAAACAGACTGCTGATGTTTCGTGATCCTGCGGTCGATCAGGGGAAATGGAGCGGAGAATTTCTGTGGAGCGCGGAAATAAGGGGAAAGCCACGGCTTCAACAGCTGTATTCCGCCTTGCGGGCGGGCGTACTTTCTTTTGCTTCGCCAAAAGAAAGTAGCCAAAGAAAAGGCGACCCCCGGGTCGGCGCCGGGCGTTGCCCGGTCCCTTGCGCTACTCGGCCGTCCGGGCGGCTTGCTAAACTCGCCTGCGGCTCAGACAGACGCAAGCCGAAAGCCCCCGGCCAGCCTGCGTTGCTCAGCGCCTCTCAGGGGGATGGAAAAGCGTCGCCGCCGAGCCTGGGGAAACGGTTTTTGGCTTTTTCCAGCGGTCGACCGCTAAAAAACGGCATTTTCTGTTCTTGGGCAGAGCCATCGTTCCGAGACGTTTTTTCGGGTCCCCATGTGGAGCGCCGAGCAACACAGCTGCTGGCGGATAAAGGGCGAGGACTGTCTGAGGGGCGTAGCCCCGAGTTCCGCAGCCCCCGCCCGCAGCGAGTAGCGCAGGGGAGTCGGCGCAGCCGACCGCGTAGCCTGGGGTCGCCTTCTTTTTGCTTACTTTTTCTTGGCGAAGCAAGAAAAAGTTAGACGCCCCGCAGGGGCGGAAGCCAATGGTGAACGAAGGCACTAATAGTAAAAATAGCGCAGATTTGATCCGCGCTATTCCCTTCTAGCGCAGCTTGAGTTCCTGCAGCACCGTGGTCGAGATTTCCTCGATCGACTTGGTTGACGAGTCCAGCCAGCGGATGCCTTCGCGGCGCATCATTTTCTCGGCTTCGGCAACCTCGTAGCGGCAGTTGGCCAGTGAGGCGTATTTGCTCGCGGCGCGGCGTTCTTCGCGGATCTGGGTCAGGCGCTCGGGCTGGATGGTCAGGCCGAACAGTTTCGGGCGGTGCTTTTCCAGCGTGCTGGGCAGGCGGCCGCGATCGAAGTCTTCCGGGATCAGCGGGAAGTTGGCGACCTTGAGGCCGAACTGCATGGCCAGGTAGAGCGAGGTCGGCGTCTTGCCACAGCGCGACACGGCAACCAGGATCACGTCGGCTTCCTCGAGGTCGCGGTCGGTGATGCCGTCGTCGTGCGCCAGCGTGTAGTTGATCGCCTCGATGCGTTTCTTGTAGTCAGAGCTGTCGGTCGAGTCGCGCGAGCGGCCGATGGTGTGGCTGGACTTGATGCCGAGTTCGGCTTCGAGCGGCGACAGATAGGTTTCGAAGTAGGACAGCGAGAAGGCATCGGCCTGGTGCACGATCTCGGCCAGAGCCTGATTGACCAGCGTCGTGAACACGATGGGCCGCATGCCGTCGGCCTCGCCTTGCGCGTTGATGCGGGCGACGGCGTCCTGTGCCTTCTCGATGTTGTCGAGGAAGGGGATGCGGATCTGCTTGAATTCGACTTCCTCGAACTGCGTCAGCAAGCTGTGGCCGAGCGCTTCGGCGGTCAGGCCGGTACCGTCCGAGACGAAAAATACAGTGCGTTTGAGTGTGATGGGCATCCCCGGATTTTACCCGCTGTTGCGCAAACCGGAAGCGACGCCGTTGATCGACAGATGGATGCCGCGGGCGACGCGCTCGTCGGTCTCGCCGGCGCGGTGGCGCTTGAGCAGTTCGACCTGCAGGTGGTTGAGCGGGTCCATGTAGGGCGAACGCAGTTGCAGCGAACGCTTCAGTTGCGGGTTGTCGCCGAGGAAATCGTCCTGTTCGAGAATGGCCAGCAGGTGCTTTTTCGTCAGTTCCCACTCGCTGCATATCTGGCCGAAGATGCGTTCGCGCAAGCCGGCGTCGCTGACCAGTTCGGCATAGCGCGAGGCGATCGCGAGATCGCTCTTGGCCAGCACCATGTCCATGTTGGACAGCAGGCTCTTGAAGAAGGGCCAGGATTTCAGCATGCGGCGCAGCGTGGCGAGGCCGTCGGAATTGGCCGCCAGATAACCGTCGACCGCCGAGCCGAAGCCGTACCAGCCGGGCAGCATCAGGCGGCATTGCGCCCAGCTGAACACCCAGGGAATGGCGCGCAGGTCTTCGATGCGCTCGGAGGCCTTGCGCGACGCCGGGCGGCTGCCGATGTTGAGCAGGGCGATTTCGGACACCACGGTCGATTGCCGGAAATAGGTCGTGAAGCCCGGTGTTTCATAGACCAGGCCGCGATAGGCGTTGAAGGCGCGCAGTGACAGCTCGTCCATGACGGCATGGAACTGCTGTGCCGGCTCGACCTGGTTTTCGTGGTCGGTCAGACTGGCTTCCAGGGTTGCGGCGAGCAGCACTTCGAGATTGCGCCGGCCATTGTCCGGGTTGCCGTACTTGGTCGAAATCACTTCGCCCTGTTCGGTCAGGCGGATCTGGCCGGATACGGCGCCGGCCGGCTGGGCAAGGATGGCATGGTAGGACGGGCCGCCGCCGCGCCCGACCGAGCCGCCGCGTCCGTGGAACAGGCGCAGGCGCACGCCGTGCTGGCCGAAAACGCGGGCCAGTTCGATCTCGGCCTTGTAAAGCTCCCAGCCCGAGGTCAGGAAGCCGCCGTCCTTGTTCGAGTCGGAGTAGCCGAGCATGACTTCATGCTCGTCACCGCGGCCGGCAATCAGGGCGCGGTAGGCCGGGATGGCGAAGATGCCGTCCATGGTCGCGGCGCTCTTCTGCAAGTCCTCGATGGTTTCGAAGAGCGGAATGATATTGACGTCGAGACGCGCCGTGCTGCCCGGCAGTAGCAGGCCGGATTCCTTGAGGAGCAGGGCGAGTTCGAGCAGGTCGGAGACGCCGTCGGTCTTCGAGATGATGAAATTGGGCAGGGTGGCGGCGCCGTATTTCTCGCGCAGCTCGCGGGCGGCAAAGAAGATTGCCAGTTCGCCCTGCGTTTCTTCCGAGTAATTCAGATAAGGCGAGTAGAGCGGACGCGGCGTGCTGATTTCCTCGACCAGCAGCTTGATCCGGTCGACCTCGGCCAGCGCCTCATAATCCGGGCAGCGGCCGGCGCCGGCGAGCAGTTCGGCGACGCTGCGGGCGTGCACTTCGGAGTTCTGGCGCAGGTCGATCGGTGCCAGGTGGAAGCCGAACACCTGCACGGCGCGCAACAGCCGGCGCAGGCGGCCGCCGGCCAGGCTGGCGCTACCGTTCAGCTTGAGCGAATTGGTCAGGATCTTGAGATCGGCGCGCAGGGCTTCCGGTGTGGCATAGGCGCTGGCATTGCCGATTTCATGGCGGACCGGTTCGACATGGTCAAGCACGCGGGCAGTGGCGGCGAGCCGGGCATAAATGCCGGACAGGGCGCGCCGGTAAGGTTCGTCGGCGCGTTGCGGCGAGTGATCGGTGGAATGTTCGGCGAGCGCCACCAGTTCCGGCGTCACCTTGACCAGCAGGTCGGAGAGCGGCAATTCGCCGCCCAGCTCGTGGATTTCTTCGAGGTAGTGATTGAGCGCGGCCGCCGACTGCAGGCGCAACGCCTCGCGCAGGATCTCGGCGGTGACGAAGGGATTGCCGTCGCGGTCGCCACCGATCCAGGAGCCGACGCGGAAGAAGGGCGGTAGCGCCCAGTTCTTTTCCGGGTAGCGCTTCTGCAGTTGCTGCGTCGCCTGGATGTAGAGGCGCGGCAGTTCGGTGAAGAAGGTTTCCTTGAAGTAGGTGATGCCGTTCTTGACCTCGTCGAGTACCTTGAGGCGGACCGGGCGCAGCATCCGCGACTGCCACAGGGTGAGAACCGAATTGGCCAGCGCCAGGTCGTTTTCGGCTTCTTCTTCCGGCGTCATCTGCAGGCGTTCGCGCTGGTCGAGCAGGCGGGCGAGATCGCGGTGATTGCGGATCAGGCTCTGGCGCTGCACTTCGGTCGGATGTGCGGTGAGCACCGGGGCGACCACGGCATGCGCAAAGAAGTCGGCGATGGCTTCCGGCGATACCTGGGCGGTCGACAGTGCGTCGAGGGCAAAAACCAGGCTGCCTTCGCGCGGCGGCGAGCCGGCCAGATCGTAGGCGCGGCGCCGGCGGATGTGGTGCTCGTCCTCGGCGATGTTGGCCAGTTGCAGGAAGTAGGAAAAAGCGCGGACGACGGCTTGCGTCGTGTCGCGCGGCAGCTGGTCGAGCAGGGCGGCCAGTTCGGCACGGGCGGCGGGGTCGCCGTCGCGGGCAAAGCGCACCGCCGTCTGGCGAACCTGTTCAACCGTGGCGAAAACGGCATCGCCTTCCTGCTCGCGCACCGTGTCGCCAAGGATGCGGCCAAGCAGGCGAATGTCGGTACGCAGGGGTTCGTCCTTGTTGCTGTCGGGTGCGCTGGCTTGCATTTAGTGCTTTCTGACGAGGAGTACGGAGGCGTCGGCGATCTTGGCCAGTTGTTCGGCGACCGAGCCGAGGATGAGTTTGGCGATGCCGCGCTGGCCATGGCGGCCGATCACGATCAGGTCGGCGCCGAGTTCCCTGGCCTTGTCGGCGAGGGTTTCCGAAACGCGACGGTTGCGCGCTTCGAGGAGCAGGGTTTCGGCGTCGATGCCTTCGGCGTCCTTGATCGCTTCGTCGAGCAGCTTCTGGCCGGCATCGGCGATTGCCTTGATGGCGTTGTCGATGTTCAGCGAGGTCGAGAAGGTGCGGCCGTGCATGCCCATCAGCGTCTCGTCAGCGACGTGCGTGATGTAGAGCTTGGCGTCGCTGGTGCGGGCCAGATGCAGGGCTTCGGCCAGCGCGCAGCGGGAAGTTTCGCTATCGTCGATGGCGACCATGATTTTCTTGTACATGCAGTTCTCCTTGAATTCGTGAATGGGGCATACCTTAGCAATTCACCGGTTTTTTAGCTGTTAGGGAAATCCTCAACAGCCCTGTACCGGTCGACTGCATTTTTCGAGCAAATATGCGACGGATTGATAGATGCGCCCGGTTTCGGCGGTCAGGCCGATTTCGCAGGTGCGGTTGGTCGACACGCCGCAGCCGCAATTGGCCGGCAGTTCGGCGTGGATCTTGCGCAGCGCGTGCTGGTTGAGTTCCGGTACCGCGAAGCCGCGGTCGCCGGCAAAGCCGCAGCAGGTCACGCCGGCCGGCTCGATGACCTGTTCGGCACAGGCCTTGAGCAGGGTGCGCAACTTGGCATCCGAACCGGTCTTGCGCACCGTGCAGTTGATGTGCAGGGCAATCGGACCCGGCTGTTTGTTGAGCATCAGGCGCGGCAACAGGGCGTCCACGGCAAATTCGTGGAAATCGTAGAGCTTGAGGCGTCCGGCCAGATGTTGCTGCATGCGCACCGAGCAGGTGCTGGCATCCATGATCACCGGGTACTTGCCGTTCTCCGAGGCTTGCATCAGGGCGGCTTCGAGACGCTGCGACATGCCTTCTGCCTCTTCGGCCATGCCCTTGCTGGCGAGCATCTGGCCGCAGCACAGGCTGTCGAAGCCCGCGGGCAGGATGGCGCGGTAGCCGGCGCGTTCGAGTAACTCGATGATGACCTCGCCGAGCTGCTTCTCGCCACTGTCGGCCGGCCCGAAGATGCGGCCGCCGCAGGTCGGGAAATAGACCACCGGGTCGCCCTGCGTCATGCGTGCGACCGGTGCCTTGCCGGCGTGCGGCATGTCCTTCTTCCAGGCGCCGCCGGAAATGCGGGCGAGGAAGTTGTCGCCGAGCACGCCGGAAACGGCATGGCCGACTTTCAGGCCGAGGCGCGAGGCGCTGGCGACCGCGCCGAAATGTTCGCCCGTCCAGGCGTTGACCGTGCGGGCGGTGTCGCCCATCTTGCGGCCGCGCAGGCGGCGGGTCAGGTCGCCGGTATCGATGCCGACCGGGCAGGCGGTCGAGCACAGGCCGCAACCGGCGCAGGTGTCGAGGCCCATGTAGGCGTAGTCTTCGCCGATGCTGCCGGCGGGCAGGCCCTGGGCTGCGCGGCGGGCCAGTTCGCGCACGCTGACGATGCGCTGGCGCGGGCTCAGCGTCAGCCGGTGCGAGGGGCAGAGCGGTTCGCAGAAGCCGCATTCGATGCAGCGGTCGACGATGTCCTCGGCGGCCGGCATCGGCTTCAGGTTGGCGAGGTGGGCCTGCGGATCGTCATTGATGATGACGCCGGGGTTGAGCAGGTTTTCAGGGTCGAACAGGTTCTTGATGCGGCGCATCAGCTCGGCCGCGTCCTTGCCCCATTCCAGTTCGACGAAGGGCGCCATGTTGCGGCCGGTGCCATGCTCGGCCTTGAGCGAGCCGTCGTATTTGCCGACCACCAGCTGGCAGACGTCGTCCATGAAACGGGCGTAGCGGTCGACCTCGGCCGGATCGCCAAAATCCTGCGTGAACACGAAATGCAGGTTGCCCTCCAGCGCATGTCCGAAAATGATCGCCTCGTGGTAGCCGTGATGGCGCAGCAGGCCCTGCAGGTCGAGCGTGGCATCGGCCAGCGACTCGATCGGGAAGGCGACGTCCTCGATCAGCACGGTGGTGCCGGTGCGGCGCATGGCGCCGACCGAGGGGAAAGTGCCCTTGCGCACCTTCCAGTACATCTCGCAGGTCGCCGGATCGGTCGAGAAAACCATCGGTTCGACCGTGGCGACGCCTGCGATGGCGGCATGCACGGCGGAAATCTTCTCCTGCAGCGCGTCGACCGTTGCGGCGCGTACTTCGATCAGCAGCGCGGCTGCCTCCTCGCCCAGCTCGCGCATCACCGCCGGCAGGCCGGGCTTGTTCTCGACTGAATGCAGGGCGGGCCGGTCGAGCAGCTCGACCGCGGCGACCGGCTGCGGCTTGAGGCGGATCACTGCTTCGCAGGCAGTGCGGATATCGGGGAAGAAAACCAGCGCGGAAGCCTTGCACGGATCTTCGACGACGGTCCGGTAGGTGATGCTGGAAATGAAGCCGAGCGTGCCTTCCGAGCCGATCATCAGGTGGCTCAGGATGTCGATCGGATCTTCATAATCGACCAGCGCATTCAGGCTGTAACCGGTGGTGTTCTTGATCTTGAACTTGTGGCGGATGCGCTCGGCCAGTTTCGGGTTGTTGCGCGTGTCGCTGCCCAGGCGTTCGAGTTCGCCGAGCAGCACCGCATGGCTTTGCGAGAAGGCATTGACGCTGAGCGGATCTTCCGTGTCGAGCACGCTGCCGTCGGCGAGCACGACGCGCAGGCCGGCCAGCGTCCGGTAACTGTTCTGGGCCGTGCCGCAGCACATGCCGGAAGCGTTGTTGGCGGCAATGCCGCCGATCTTGGCCGCCCCGATCGACGCCGGATCCGGCCCGATCTTCTTGCCGAGCGGCGCCAGGCGGCGATTCACCTCACCCCCGACTATCCCCGGCCCGACCTTGACCTTGCCGGCATCGGCACTGATCTCGCAACTGGCAAAGCCTTCGCCGATCAGCGCCAGGATGCCGCTGCTGATCGCCTGACCGGACAGGCTGGTCCCGGCCGCGCGGAAAGTCACCGGCGTGGCATGCAGCCGGCCGGCGGTCAACACCGTACGCACGTCGTCTTCCGTCTCGATCAACGTGATCACCTGCGGGATCAGGCGGTAGAAACTGGCATCGGTGCCGTAGGCGAGGCGACGCAGATCGTCGACGATGATCTGGTGATCGGGGAGGTGTTGGCGGAGGTGCTGGATGAGGGCGCTCATGTTGTTCGTCTCGGGTGTTTGTTTTTGGCGTGGGTGGTGATGGATTGGGTGCTTGTTTTGTGTTGGGGTTCAGTCTTGCGGGCGGTATTCGCTTTGGTCTTGCTTACGGGAGATGTTGTCCTCGTTTGGCGTGATGTTTCCGCCTTGTGGGCGGGCGTACTTTCTTTTGCTTCGCCAAAAGAAAGTAGCCAAAGAAAAGGCGACCCCAGGCTACGCGGTCGGCTGCGCCGACTCCCCTGCGCTACTCGCTGCTGGCGGGGGCTGCGGAACTCGGGGCTACGCCCCTCAAACAGTCCTCGCCCTTTATCCGCCATCAGCTCCGTTGCTCGGCGCTCCACATGGGGACCCGGAAAAGCGTCGCCGCCGAACCGTTGAAAATGGTTTTGGGCTGTTTTTAGCGGTCGATCGCCAAAAAACACCCTTTTTGCTTTTTTCAGGGCAGAGCCGTTGTCTCGAGACGCCTTTCGGGTCCCCCTGAGAGGCGCTGAGCAACGCAGGACGGCCGGGGGCATTCGGCTTGCGTCTGTCTGAGCCGCAGGCGAGTTTAGCAAGCCGCCCGGACGGCCGAGTAGCGCAAGGGACCGGGCAAAGCCCGGCGCCGACCCGGGGGTCGCCTTTTCTTTGGCTACTTTCTTTTGGCGAAGCAAAAGAAAGTACGCCCGCGCCGCCAGCGCGGAACCCGGCCGCCAAAAAGGTGCTGCACTATTTGCGCGAGAAAGGCCAACCGAACCCAGCCGCCAACCAAGTGCCACACTCACTTCTCGAAAGTGAACAAATGAACCCGGCGGCGGAGCAAGCCCCAATCCCATTTACCCGCGATCCTTCAGCATATCCCGCAAGCGCTTCGGTGCCGGCTTCAACGGAACCCGAACACTCGTCCAGGCCCCTTGCTTCGCAGGCATCAGCCACGCAAACCGACTCCCCAGCCAGGTCGCAACAGCGTACAGGGCAGGCGAGCGATACACCGCCGCCCACCCCTTCCAGACGGAAGTCATCAACCAGCTATACCCCGCACCCTGACCAAGCATCGAAGGATTCGCATGCGGCGCGGTAAAGGCTTCTTCGCGCAGGCGCATCAGCAATTCCGGGATCGGAATCTTGACCGGGCAGACCTCGCCACACGCGCCGCACAGCGAGGAGGCGGTGGCCATCGATGAGGTCGCGTCCAGGCCGAGCATGTGCGGCGAGATGATCTTGCCGATCGGGCCGGGGTAGGTCGTGCCGTAGGCGTGGCCGCCGATGCGGGTATAGACCGGGCAATGGTTCATGCAGGCGCCGCAGCGGATGCATTGCAGGGTCTTGCGCAGTTGTTCGTCGGCATAGGCCTGGCTGCGGCCGTTGTCGAGCAGGACCAGGTGGACTTCGGCCGGGCCGTCTTTCTCGCCCGGTTTGCGCGGGCTGGAGATCATGTTGAAGTAGGTCGAGATGTTCTGGCCGGTTGCCGAGCGGGTGAGCAGCGAGAGCAGCGGCGGGATGTGTTCCAGTTTTTCGACGATCTTCTCGATGCCGGTGATGGCGATATGCACCGGCGGCGCCGTCGTGCACATGCGGCCGTTGCCTTCGTTTTCGACGAGGCACAGCGTGCCGGTTTCGGCGACGGCGAAATTGACGCCGGAGAGGCCGATGTCAGCCTCCAGAAACTTCTGGCGCAGCACATTGCGGCCGATCTGGATCAGCGCATCGACGTTGTCGGTGTAATCGACGCCTTCGACCTTGTCGGCGAACAGGCGGGCGATTTCTTCCTTGGTCTTGTGGATGGCCGGCATGATGATGTGCGACGGCTTTTCATCGGCGAGCTGGACGATGTACTCGCCCATGTCCGACTCCAGCGCGGCGACGCCGGCGGCTTCGGCGGCATGGTTGAGCTCGATTTCCTCGCTGACCATGGACTTGCCCTTGACCATCAGTTCGGTGCCGATGCGCTGGCAGATGCCGAGGATGATGGCGTTGGCTTCCTCCGGCGTCTCCGCCCAGTGCACCTGGATACCGTTGCGCGTCAGATTGGCTTCGAGTTGTTCGAGCAGGGTCGGTAGCTTGGCCAGGTTGTACTGGCGGATGCTTTCGCCCAGCGTGCGCAGGCTGGCCAGTTCCCCGGCATCCGGGAACTGCGCGGCGCGCTTGCTCATCAGGAAGTCCATGGCGCCGCGGAAGCTCTGGCGCAGGAAGGGATTGTCGACGACCGCCTTGGAGCGGGCGCGGAAGCCTTCGGCCGGCTTGAAGTGCAGAGTGTGCTCGCTCATTGTGCGTCCTCCGTCAGCAGCAAGACGACCAGTTCCTTCGGGCCGTGTGCGCCGTAGGCCAGCGTCTGCTGGATGTCGGCGGTTTTCGACGGGCCGGAGACGAGCAGGGCGTTGGTCGGCAGGCCGTCCTTCCAGCCTTCGCTGTGCATCGCCTCGTAAAAGGTGTTGTAGATGCGGTTCGCGTCGAGCAGCACGATATGCACCGGCGGCACCAGCGACATCAGGCGCGGCTCGGCGGCGTCCGGCCAGAGGATCAGCGTGCCGGTCTCGGCGATGGCGGCGCGGGCGGCAGTCAGGCTGGCCGGCGTCGCGTTGAACATTTCCGTCTTCCAGGCTTCGATCGCCATGTCGTAGACCTGGCAGTCAACGCCCTGGCGCGGGAATTCATCGAGCACCGCGCAGCCGTGCGTCGTTTCCTCGCTCACCAGGATCTTGTCCAGCCCCTTGCTGCGCAGGACTTCGCGCAGGGTGGTCAGCCAGTCGGCCGGCGTTACCGCATGCACTTCGGCATGCGCCAGTTCGATGCACTGGCGGAAGCGCTGCACCTTGCCGGCCTTGTCTTCCGGCGTGCGATGCGTGGCATACCAGGCGGCGACGTCCGGTACGGCCTTGTCCTGGCGCGGGGCGGCCTTCAATTTGTTCAGGATGCGGTCACGGGCGCTCATTGGGCAGTTCTCCGCAGCAGGAAGCTGGCGATGTGTTCGCCGGGCAGGCTCGGCTTGCTCTTGCCTTCCTGTTGATCCTTCCAGGCTGCGTGGCCGAGGATGTTCATCAGGCAACCGCAGTCGGCGCTGACGACGCGCTCGGCGCCGGTCGCCTTGAGGGCCTTGACCTTGTCTTCGACCATGGCGCCGGAGATTTCCGGCTGCTTCAGCGAGAAGGTGCCGCCGAAGCCGCAGCATTCGGATTCATGATCCTGCTGCGCGACCTTGACCTTGTCCAGGTTGCCGAGCAACTGCCGGCCAGTCAGATGGACATTCATTTCGCGGCGCGCCGAACAGGAGGTGTGCAGCACGACGGTGCAGTCGCCGCCGGTGTCCTGCGGTTGCCAGTCGAGCACATTGACCAGGAAATCGGTCAGCTCGTAGATGCGCGTCGACAGCGCTTCGGCCTGCGCCTTGCGGGTCGGGTCCGCGGCAAACAGTGTCGGGTAATGGTGCTTCATCATGCCGGCGCAGGAGCCGGACGGCACGACGACCGGCCAGTCTTCCGGGAACAGCGTCAGTTGCAGCGCGGCAACTTTTCTCGCTGCGTCGGGAAAACCGCTGGTGTAGGCGGGTTGACCGCAACAGGTCTGTTCTTCCGGGAAATGCACGCGCATGCCCAGGCGTTCGAGCAGGGTGATGGCGTCCATGCCGGCGCCAGGATAGAACTGGTCGACGACGCAGGTGGCAAAGAAATAGATGTCGCGCGGGCGGCTCGCGGGTTTTCCATGATTCGGCATGGTTTCTCCGTTGGTAAATTGGTCAAACCAATATTTCGTGAAGCGAAAATGTACGATACAACCGTTACTTAGTCAATCATATAAGGGTTTTTCCGGTGCTTGCGGTTTACCGGTTTGCTTATTAGAATGGCGTGGTCTTACCAATCAATGACCACTCAAAAGCACTGCGAAAGCCCCATGTCACCAGCCAAAATGCAGGTTCCGCGTATTTCGGATGCCGTCGCTGCTTCACTCGAGCGCCGCATTCTTGAAGCTTCGCTGAAGCCGGGCGATCGCTTGCCGCCGGAGCGCGAACTCGCGGCCGAGATGGGCGTGTCGCGCCCGTCGCTGCGCGAAGCGATCCAGAAACTGGCCTCGAAAGGCATGGTGCAAAGCCGGCAGGGTGGCGGCACCTTCATTACCGACCGCCTCGCCTCGAGCTTCTTCGATCCGTGGCGCGACATGCTGGGCGCGCACCCCAATCTGCGCGAAGACATGCTTGAATTCCGCCGCATGCTCGAAGGCCAGGCCGCCGAGTGGGCTGCCGAGCGCGCCACCGGCGACGATCTGGCCCGCCTCGATCAGGCTTTTGCAGAACTCTCGGCCGCTTTTGCCGCCGACGACCTCGACAACCGTTCGCGCTGCGACATCGCCTTTCACCAGGCGATCGGCGAAGCCGCCCACAACGCCTTGCTCGGTCACTTGTCGTCGGCCCTGCTGCGCCTGATGCACGACAACATCCGCCTCAACCTGGGCGAACTGAATGGCGTGCCGGCCGCCGGTAACCTGCTCAAGAACCAGCACACCGCGATCCACGCCGCCATTCACGAGCGCAAGCCGGCGGCAGCCCGCGCCGCCGCCGAAACCCATATCGATTTCGTCCGCGAAACCCTGGCCCAGTCGCTGCGCACCGCCGCCCGTCGGGAAACGGCAGCGCGGCGCCTGAGCAGCGATTTCAGCAATAACCCTTCGTCTTCTTCTTGATTTGACCCCCCGGAAAGGAACAGGCATGGAGCCTATCGTCATCCCCTTTGAACAATTGCGCATGACTGACGTAGAGCAGGTCGGCGGCAAGAACTCCTCACTCGGCGAAATGATCAGCCAGCTGGCTGGTACGGGCGTCCGCGTGCCGGGCGGCTTTGCCACGACGGCCTCGGCTTATCGCGAGTTCCTGGCGCAGAGCGGCCTCGACAACAAGATCAACGCCGCCCTGGATGCGCTCGATGTCGATGACGTCAATGCACTCGCCGCCTGCGGTGCGCAGATTCGTCAATGGATCATGGAAACGCCGTTCCCGATGTCGTTGACCGTTGCGATCACCGAGCAATACCAGCGCCTGGTCGCCGATTCCACCGCCGACATGTCCTTCGCCGTGCGCTCTTCCGCCACCGCCGAAGACTTGCCGGATGCTTCCTTCGCCGGCCAGCAGGAAACCTTCCTGAACATCGTCGGCCTGGAAAACATCCTGCACGCGATCAAGGAAGTCTTTGCCTCGCTGTACAACGACCGCGCCATTTCCTACCGCGTGCACAAGAACTTCGTGCATGCCGACGTCGCACTGTCCGCCGGTATCCAGCGCATGGTGCGTTCCGACAAGGGCGCCGCCGGCGTGATGTTCACGCTCGACACCGAATCCGGCTTCCGTGATGCCGTGTTCGTCACCTCCAGCTATGGTCTGGGCGAAACCGTCGTCCAGGGCGCTGTCAATCCGGACGAGTTCTACGTGCACAAGCCGATGCTGGCCGCCGGCAAGAAGGCCGTCGTGCGTCGCAACCTCGGTTCCAAGATGATCAAGATGACCTTCTCGGCCGAGAAGGTTGCCGGCAAGTCGGTCGTTACCGAGGATGTCGAGGAATCCCTGCGTCACCAGTTCTCGTTGAATGACGAAGAAGTCATGGAACTGGCCCGCTACGCGATGATCATCGAAGCCCACTACGGTCGTCCGATGGACATCGAATGGGGCAAGGACGGCATCGACGGCAAGCTCTACATCCTGCAGGCCCGCCCGGAAACCGTGCAGTCGCAGGCGCATGCCGGCAAGGTCGAAAAGTTCAAGCTCAAGTCCTTCTCCAAGGTGCTCGCCTCCGGCCGCGCCATCGGCCAGAAGATCGGTGTCGGCCCGGTTCGCATCGTCAAGGACCCGAAGGAAATGGACCAGGTCAAGCCGGGCGACGTGCTCGTCGCCGACATGACCGACCCGAACTGGGAACCGGTGATGAAGCGCGCTTCCGCCATCGTCACCAATCGTGGCGGCCGTACCTGCCACGCCGCCATCATCGCCCGCGAACTGGGCATCCCGGCGATTGTCGGTTGCGGTGACGCCACCGAAACCCTGACCGAAGGCGAAATCGTTACCGCCTCGTGTACCGAAGGCGATACCGGCCACGTCTATCGCGGCAGCCTCGATTTCGAAGTCACCTCGCGCGACATCACCGCCATGCCGGACGTCCCGGTCAAGGTCATGATGAACGTCGGCAACCCGGAACTGGCCTTCGAATTCGCCCAGCTGCCGAACGCCGGTGTCGGTCTGGCCCGCGTCGAATTCATCATCAACAACGTGATCGGCATTCACCCGAAGGCCATTCTCGACGTCGATCGCCTGCCGGCTTCGAAGCGCGACGAAATCAAGCGCCGCGCCCGTGGCTACGCTTCGCCGAAGGAATTCTTCGTCGAAAAGCTGGTTGAAGGCGTGTCCACCATCGCCGCCGCCTTCTGGCCGAACCCGGTGATCGTGCGTCTCTCCGACTTCAAGTCCAACGAGTACCGCAAGCTGCTCGGCGGCGAGCTCTACGAGCCGGAAGAAGAAAACCCGATGCTCGGCTTCCGCGGCGCCTCGCGTTACATCGCCCAGTCCTTCCGCGACTGTTTCGAGATGGAATGCCGCGCCATGAAGAAGGTCCGCGAAGAAATGGGCCTGACCAACGTGCAACTGATGGTGCCGTTCGTCCGTACTGTTGGCGAAGGCCAGGGCGTCGTCGATCTGCTCGCCGAACACGGTCTGAAGCAGGGCGAAAACGACCTCAAGCTGATCATGATGTGCGAAATCCCGTCCAACGCGCTGCTGGCCGACGACTTCCTCAAGATCTTCGACGGCTTCTCGATCGGCTCCAACGACCTGACCCAGCTCACGCTGGGCCTCGACCGCGACTCCGGTCTGGTCGCCAACCTCTTCGACGAACGCGACCCGGCCGTCAAGATGCTGCTCGCCATGGCCATCGCCTCGGCCAACAAGGCCGGCAAGTACATTGGCATCTGCGGCCAGGGCCCGTCCGACCACCCCGATCTGGCCGAATGGCTGATGGATCAGGGCATCAGCAGCATCTCGCTGAACCCGGATACCGTGGTTGATACCTGGACCCGTCTGGCCTCGCACAAAAAGGCCTGATTTTTACGGTCGACCGTTGAAAAACGGCAGAAATGAAAAAGGCCGGGAGCGATCCCGGCCTTTTTGTTTGTCAATTTTTGGCGTTGATTGTCAATTGTGGCGTGATTTTTGTTATTTGTTGCCAAACTTGGCGATGTTAGGTGCTTTGTGAACTTGTTCGAGTCTTGTCGATGACGCATCAAGTGGCGAATGCTCGGCATGCCATTTCCTCCCGCTGCCCGCCAAGCCTTCTGCTGCATGGTTTGCGGGGCGCGCCGGAGTTGTTTTTGTGCGCTTGAATTTTCCCCGGCGGCATTGTCAGCCCATGGGCATGCATCTTGCGAATGGATTGTCATGGCTGGATCAATACAGTCATCAACCGAGAGATAAAGGGAGAAAATCAATGGCATGGGATCTGTTGTTTACGTCGGATATCGGGCTGTTCAGCCTGTTTACTATCGCTTTCATGATCGTCATGGGTGTGTATATCGGGCGCTACGCGATGCAGCATATGAAGTCGGACGCCAAGGATGCCGCTTCGAATTCCGGTTCGGCAGGTGTCGCCCATTGATTTGCAGTTAGTGGCAAGCGGCCTCCGGTTGCGGGGGCGGCAGGAAGGAGGGCGATCTCCTGGTGTGTTCCTGCAAGAAGAGTTGGGCAGATGACGCCAGAGTCGCTCCCACGACTGTCTGGTTGTCTGTCGACAATTGCTTTCCGGTCTTTTCTCCCGGTTTCCGGGGGAAATGCATGTTTGCCGGTTTTCCCAAGCCAGGATCGGGGCAATTGCGGCAAGCCTTGCTTTTGAGTCGGGATGTGCCCGGGGTCGCCTGATCCTTGTTTGCCACCGAATTTGCACGATGAAAAGGCCGGTTTTCCGGCCTTTTTCATTTTCGCGATATTTTTTGTGTTGACCGCCTAGGTCGTGATGCGGTTCATGGCCACGGTCAGTTGCGGGTAATAGCCGAGGCGGCTGATGCCGATGCGCCGGGCGATTTCGACAGACTCGGCGGCTTCGCGTGCGGCAGGCGAGTGTTCGAGCAGGCGGGGAAAGGCGCTGGCTGCATCGGTTGCCGTAAAGATGGTCAGCAGCAGGTGGCCGCAGGCCTTGTAATAGGCCGGATCGAGTCGCACGAAGCGGGCGCCGTCATCGCAGGCATCAAGATAAGTTGCCGCCGTTGTTGCGGTTTCTTGAAGTCGGTCGATATCCAAATGGTTGAGCTCGATCATGGTGACACTCCTTCATGAATCATTCAGCAAAACTGCTTCCGTGCATGTATTAACGTCCGGAGCCGGCATGAAGTTGAGGCTATTTACGTGCTGTAACACCTTGCCCGGGATGTGCTGCTTTAAAACCGGCTGCTGGTCATCCGGGCGGCCAGTTCGATGCCGTCGCGACCGTTCTCCTTGGTGCGGTACATGGCCGCGTCAGCGCGTTTGGTGAGCGTGATTTCATCGATGCCGTCGGTCGGGTAAATGGCGATGCCCAGGCTGCAGGAAACCCGCTGCTCAACGCCGTTGACCGTTACCGGCTGGCGTACTGCCTCGCATATTTTTTCCGCCAGACTGAGCGCGTCGCTCGCATCGGTCAATTCCGTCATCAGGATGACGAATTCGTCGCCGCCAATGCGGCCGACCGTATCGGCGGCGCGGACGGTCGTGCGCAGGCGTTGCGCCATCTCCAGCAAAAGCTGGTCGCCGACGGCATGGCCGAAGTTGTCGTTGATCGGCTTGAAATGATCGAGATCGAGAAATATCAGCGCGAACTGCCCGTTCAGGCGCTTGGCCCGGGCAAGTTCCTGCTGCAGGCGGTCGCTGAACAGGGCCCGGTTGGGGAGTCCGGTGAGCAGATCGTGCTGCGCCATGTGACGTAGTTTTTCGGTCATTCTGGCGGCCAGACGCAAGGCGCGGCTACGGCCGTTGAGCAGCAACCAGACCAGTGCCGCCAGGGCGAAGCTCAGGCAGGTGCCGGCGGCGGCGATGACGAAGTCGGTATCGCGATCGTAGAGCTTCTCGAATTGCTGTTGTGTAGATAGCGAAACAGTCCAGTTGTGGCCGGCGACAACCATGTATTCGATGGTGCTCAGCGTGTTCTTGCCAGCCGGCTCAGGCTTTTCCTTGCCATCTGTCGAGCGATAGATCAGTGCCGCCTCGGTCGGATCAACTTCGTCGTAGATGCTCAGGGCGAGGCCGGATGGCTGCCTGCCATACAGACTGGCCATGAAGTCGTTCATGTGGAACGAGGCAAATACCCAGCCAACCAGATGGGCACGGCGCTGGGCCAGGTTGTCATGCGGCTGGTCGTGGGCGAAAACCGGCAGGTACATGATGAAGCCCGGCGTTGCAGTGCTTGCGTCGTCTACGGCGAGGCGGACTTTGCCGGAAATCGCGGCCATTCCCGAGTCCCTGGCCCTGATCATGGCCTCCTGGCGTCGTGGTTCGGACCAGGCATCAAAACCGAGATTGGTCCGGTTGCGGCCAAAGTACGGTTCGCGCTGGATGACCGGTGCGTAGATTTTGCGTTCGCCGGCCGGTTCAATCCGGTAATCCGCCAGGCCAAGCTGGCGCATCGCCGCTTCATGTCGGGTCTTGTCCTGCGCCGTTACCAGCTCGACGACGCCAATCACCTGAACCCCGGAAAAATTGGCATCAAGCTGCAGTGACTCGATGTAGTCGTGAACAGCCTTGCGGTTCTTCAGGCTGGTGGTCGCCAGCATGCTTTGCACGCCACGCAGCATCTGCTCGTAGGCCGCAACCCGTTGCTCGATGCGGCTGACCGTTTCGCGCAGGGCGAAGTTGAACTGCGAACGCATTTCATTGTTTGCACTGTTGCGCTCGTGATCCCAAACCAGCCAGGTGGTGCCGAGCGAGGCGAGCAGCGCCAGCCACGGCAGCAGCGAAAGGAGTGCTGCCGCGCGGGTTCGGTACTCGTCCATGGGCCGGTCTAGAAGTCGACCATGGCGGCTGCCTGGTCCGGTTTGAAGTACTTCGCGAAAATCCGGTGCATCGTGCCGTCATTGCGCATGCCGGCGATCAGCCCCCGCCATTTTTCCTGCTCGGCGACCGGCAGGGCTTTCCTCGACATGATCAGGCCATGCGGCACGGCCGGGTCGTTGAATTCAATGACCGTCGTGAACTCGCGGATTTTCTTTTCTTCCAGGCTGGGGTAGTCGAAGGGTTCGATGATCATGCCCTGGATGCGATTGAGTTGCAGCGCCTGATACAGCGGCGACAGTCCGCTCGACAGGCTGAGGCGGTTGTCGGCCTGCAGCCGGTCGACCAGCCGGTTGGCCGATTCGCTGTAGCGGAAGCTGCGGATGACGCCGAGCTGCAGGTCGGCGTTTTGCACGAAGTCGTTGATCTGGCGCACGCTGACATCCTTGCGCACCAGCAGGTAATAGCGGTTGCTGAAATACCAGGCAAAGGTGGCAAATTTTTCACGATCGGCATTGGCAATGCCGGAAAGGCTGAAATCCAGCGCGCCGGATTCGATCAGCTGCCAGATGCGGGCGCGTGGCATCAGGCTGACGGTGACTTTGCAGCCGCTGCGCCGGATCAGTTCCTCGGCGACATCCTTGTCGATGCCGGTATCGGTGTCGGCTGAGTAGAGCAGGCCGTGATCGTGCAGGGCCAGGGTGTAGGGGCGGGAACAATCGGGAGCAGCTGCGCCGGCACTTGCGAGATTGCCGAGCGAGAGCATTAAGGCAAAGGCTATGCGTACGATCATCGTCGGTCTCCGGGGGGAGGTGTGACTATTTGTTCAAATTGTTACTCAATCATACCGAAACATTGCAAAACGGCGAGCGGTCAAAACCCTGATAGCGCTTGCCCTGCAACAGTAGTCGCCGACTGTGCAACTGGCCGGCAAATCTCCGGGGGCGGCGACGCTCTGCGGGCAGGGCATGCGGATATTTACCGTGAATATCCGCTTGCGCCCGATCTGCCATGCATCGCCCGCCGCCTGCAGATCTGGCCGGCCGGGGGGATGATCACCTGGGGACAAATCCGGCCGGGCGCCATCGGCACAGGCTACTCCTCGCTTTCCTACCTGCACCGGCTGCCCTTCAACAGTCTCAAGATCGACCGCAGCTTCGTCATGTCGCTGATCGACGAGGAGGGCAACTACGCCGGCGGTTCGGCGCTGGTCCCGGCGATCATCGCCATGGCCCACAACCTTGGCCTCGAAGTCATCGCCGAGGGGGTTGAAAGCGAAGGCCAGCTACTGATGTTGCGTGATCTCGCCTGTGACGTGCATCAGGGCTTCCTCAGCGGTCGACCGGTCTGCGAAGCCGATTTTCGTCGGCAATTCATGAGCACCGGGCGCGGCGGCCCGTCACTCGGCGCCTGAGACTCAGGCCGATACGTTCCACTCGGCAAGAAACTGCGTCACGAAATCCTGCATGAACTGATGCCGCGGCTCGGCCAGGGCGCGGCCGGTCGGCGTGTTCATGCGGTCCTTCAAGAGAAACAGCTTCTCGTAAAAGTGATTCAGGCTGGCGCCCTTTGACGCCTTGTAGGCCGCCGCCGTCTGGTGCAATACCGGCGGCTCGTCCGGATCGTGCATCAAGCGCCCGGCGTGGCCGCCGTAAGCAAAACAGCGGGCAATGCCGATCGCGCCGATCGCATCCAGGCGGTCGGCATCCTGCACGCAACGCCCCTCCAGCGACCGCATCGGCGTCGCCACGCCGGCACCCTTGTAGGAAATGCTGGCAACGATATCGACCACCGCCTCGATCACCGCCGCCGGCGCACCTTCCTCGCTCAGCAGCAAACGCGCTTCGCGCGGCCCGACACTGTCGTCGCCGCCGTGGAACTTCCAGTCGGCAATGTCATGCACCAGCGCGCCCAGTTCGGCAATCACCAGGTCGGCCCCCTCGCGCTCGGCAATCTGCCGCGCCAGCTGCCAGACGCGATGAATGTGATGCCAGTCATGGCCCGAGCTTTCCGACAAAAACTTGGCCTTGATCCGGGCGGCAATACGGTCGACGAGGTTTTGCATGCGATTTTCCTGGGCGAAGGGGGCGACATCGTAACGCCGAATCGGGGAGAGGCTGGCGGCGAGAAAGCTGTCCAAGTTATTTTCAGCCGAATGGGATATGGCCTATGGCATAATTTTCCCATTACAAATTCATAACAAAACGGAAGGGTGGCCGTGGCGTCTTTGATTCCGGCAATCGGCGTGTGTGTCTCCCGCATGACCGGTGGCGAAAAGCGTCTCGCCTACCGCCTCGAGCAAAAGCTCGAAGATGACTGGCTGCTCTGGTACGACGTACCGCTTGGGCCGCGCAATGTGCATCCTGACTTCGTTGTCACTCACCTTAATAAAGCAGGCTCCCCATGTAGCGACATGGCGGTGATTTACTGCGACTACGGTATCGGCAAACCGGTCCTCTCCTCGCCAAAAAAGTCGGCATGCCGGGGGCTTGTCAGGATCAAATCATCTTTGAGGAGAGGGAAGACACCGTGAAGTTTTTGAGCATGCACAACTGCAATGGGTTGGAGTTTCCTCTGGTGGTGATAACTAGGAGGGCACGGGAGTTGGTGGTGGTTTGGAATTAAAGAAAATCTTTTCGGTTTCGTCATATTCGAATAAACAGAAAGAAAATATGTTTTTCTATGTCGATGAAAGTGGTCATACAGGCCCCAATATTTTTGATGTTGACCAACCTGTTCTTTACTACGGTGTACTAAGTGCAACGACCAACCTAGACCTTGTCGCAGAGGAGCAGGTTAAATTGGCACGAAAGAAGCTTGGCGTTGAACGGCTTCATGCAGCCGAATTGGGGCTTGGAGGGTTGGTCAAGATTTCTGACTACCTTATTTCCGTGCAAAAGAGACATAAACCGATTTTTGACCTCTATCGTGTTGCCAAGCCTGATCATGCCATTATTTGTTTCTTTGATCAGGTGTTTGATCAAGGAATCAATCCAGCAATGACATGGACTGGATATTGGACACCGCTTCGCTATATTTTGCTGGTAAAACTCGCGTCGCTATTTGACGAGAACCTCGCGAAACTCGCATGGAGTTCTCGAATTGAAACAAAAAATCAACACGCCGAATCATTACTAATTCAGGTATGCAGTGAATTGATTAATAGATTAAAGGCTCTGCCGGATGAAAGGTCTAGGCAGCTATTGGGTGACTCTCTGAATTGGGCCATTCGAAATCCAGATAAATTACAGTACAACTGCCAATCAAAAAAAGAAGTGCTAACTGTAACTCCAAATTTAATTGGGTTTCAATCGGTTATGCATGGCATTGCATCTAGGCTTAAAAACGGTAAATCTTTCGCTAGTATTACGATTGATCAGCAATCTCAGTTTAATAAAGCACAAAAGAATCTCGCAGAGTTTTATGCGAATGCTCGCGATATTCCTTGGGAAACTGGGCCAGGATTGCCAAAAATGGATTTGTCAAAAATTCCAACAGCACCCATTTCGATCCGTTCGGGAAAAGAAAGCGTGGGACTTGAGCTTGTGGATTGCTATTTGTGGCTTTTCAAGCGTCTTCTTGAAGGTAAGGATGTGGCGGATGAGTTAGCCCCGATTTTTAGGGCTCAGGCTTATCGTGGTCGTACCGACGAAATTTCGATAAATGCAATTTCAAACCGTTGGTCTAAATGGTTTGATGAACTCGTTGAACCAACGAGTGATCAGATTGATATGGCAGAAAACATAAGACGTATTGACGAAAGTCGAAGGCAAGAAGCTATTAGTCGGCAATAGAGGTAAAAATGGGTAGTCAAGAACAACAATAGAAAAATTAATAGAGGTCTGGTCCTGTCATGCAAATTTTCTACTCTTTCGCTAGTCTTTCTCAGAAGAAAACAAGGAGGTAAAATTGCCAAAACGCTTTTCATTCGATTTGTTCAGGCTGAATATTGAGGATTCATCTGATTTATTTATCGACATAAATCCAAGGCGCCTCAGAGGCGATACAGATATACGCCAGCTTCTTGAGGCTTCATGCGATGTTGCTCACGATCAAATTCAAAAAACAAGAAGTGCTGTCTTCAAATGGAGTATTCGCTCCTTTGTTGATCTTAGTGAAATAGCGGAGCAACGAGACCTAGTTCACATAGTTTTAGCAAGAAGCATCCTAGAAAAAGATGGGATGAGTGTTACGGACGAAGGCCTTACAAATAGCACATCAATTTCATATCCTCCACTAGCTAGCACAATCGTTTGCCTATTCGATCTATCGCGCCATCTTGTGGCCGTAGAACATACAGGAGATCTATCAAACACAGCTTGGCGAGACTTCATGCACCAAATTCTTTCGAGCGCCGCAAACTCATTGGAGTGGTGGTCAACTATTGAACTGGAGCCCGTTCCCGCGCACAACGATATCGTTGAGCTTTTTCTATCATTTCAGCGGGTTACAAGAATGAAAGTGACCCTGAGAATCCCAAATCCAGAGCTAAATAGATACACTAAATCGGTGTACGAGGATCTTAGAGACAGTGGGATTCGAGAAATAACTCAGGATATGAAAAATCCCGGCGGACTTTCCAAGTTACCAAATGCTCGCCCCTTCGCATCTGCTGTCCTTGCCGAGCAAGGTTACAAGAAGGGCGAAGTAACTGTTGAAGGTCTGCGTAATGATACTTTTGAAGTTGCTCAGTCTGGTAATGAAGCCGCTCGCGGAGTTGTTAAGGGGCTGAGAGATTTTGTGCGCGGAATAAATGTAAATCTACGCACAAAGGAAGCAAAAAATGCAATTGCTGCAATCTGCGCGGAAATTGATAGAGTTCATCCACTGAGAGAAGAATGAAGCACAGGAAATTAAAAGTTGCCTGGGCGTATATCGTTGAAATAGTTCTCGCCATTCTGCTTGTTGGTCTTGGATGCAGCACAATGGGCGCTGCCGCTTTGGCAGAATTAGTGCGCCAATTCGCATTAGATATCGCAACACTATATTGCGCCGTATTTTTCGCGGCGGCACTTGGTTTCTTGTGGACGTTTTATTCAAAAGCGGACACAGAGTTTTATACTTGGCTTGACCGGATTGGCTCGTTCCATGTTTTCTTGAACGCCACCGCTTATGTAGTCGCCATCGAAGGAGTCGCGATATTTTTATTGCTGGCAACCAAGTTGTTTACTGGAAATGGATTTGCATTATTGGCCGCATTCGGATTTTTGCTGGCGCTCATTAACAGCTATACAATGGTGAAAAACGTCATTGATCTTATGAAATTGCACACGTTTTTCAACAGAGTTTCTCGCGAAGATAGAAAGGTGTCTCCTTAAATCAATCAAATATGTCTGATATAATTAGCACTGATTTAAGCGAATTCGTTTTTTAAAAAACGAGATAGAGATAATGGGTGTCAGAATCCGTTTTTTTAGATTTTTTTCCTTAATCAAAACAGAGGAAATTATTTATTAACCCGGCAATCCAATAGGTTCATTACGCGGCATATTGGATTTTTCGGTGTCTAAAATAGGACATAACCCGTTTTGGGCGATTCTGTATTTTCATCATTGCACCTCGCACCTTTGATTCCAGTTCATCCCGATTCCTGGCAGGCTTTCCGCCATGAACCAAGGCCTTCAGGTCGCAATTCAGATACTCGTCCGGATTGAGTTCCGGGGCGTAGGCGGGCAAGAAGAACAACTCAATGTGCTCGGTATGTTTTTCCAACCAGTCCCGAACCTTGTTGCTGTGATGCACTCGCAGGTTGTCGAGAATCAAAAACACTTTGCGTCCAGCATCACGAACCAGGCGTGCAAGGAATCGAATCAGGACAGTGGCCGTCATCGTTTCCCGATAGAGCATGAAGCGCACTTTCCCCTGGTTGGTGACCGTGGAGATCATGTTCGTGGCAAACCGGCTGCCGGGCACCCTTTGAACAGGTGTTTTTCCCGCTGGCGCATAGCTCCGGCCATGTTGGCAATCGCTACGGATGCCCGTTTCGTCACCCCAGTGAATCTCCGCCCCTTCGTCCTTGGCGCGCCGGGCGATGCGTGGGTAACTCTCCTTGAGCCAAGCCTCCACCAATTCAGGTTTCTGCTCATAGGCCCGCTTCAACGGCTTCTGCGGTGTAAAACCCCAGCGCTTGAGATACTCACCGACCGTCCGAATCGGCATGTCGATCTTGAAACGACGATGGATCAACTCCTGAACTGCTGCCCGTGTCCAGAGCGCGAAGGAAAGCTTGAGTTGGTCAGGCATTTTCTCGCTGATCAACTGCTGCACTGCCCACTCCTGTTCCACGCTGAGTGTGCGTCGCTCACCAATCTCCGTGCCTCTTTTGCCGCCTTCTACCGCCGACTTGAGGCCTTCTGCCTGGTAGCGCGACCACCAATATTGGACCGTACGGGAATGTACTCCGACCGCTAATCCAATCTCGGCAAATTCGCGTCCGTTCATTCGCATGCGAAGCGCTATCTTGCGCTTCTCCTTTTGTTGCTCTGGCCTGAGCTTGCGGGCATCTTCTTTATCCATGCAAATATCATAACATAAACGCCCTATCTATTTGCCAGGTTAATATGAACGAATCAGATTTTGAATATGCAGGCTTCTGGGTGCGTGTGGGGGCTGCCCTCATCGATGCGGTATTGGTCATGGCAATTACATTTCCACTTCTCGTTTCAATTTATGGCTGGAAGTATTTTGATTCGGAGAGCGTGATTTCGGGCCCCGCTGATTTTATTATTAACCCGGCAATCCAATAGGTTCATTACGCGGCATATTGGATTTTTCGGTGTCTAAAATAGGACATAACCCGTTTTGGGCGATTCTGTATTTTCATCATTGCACCTCGCACCTTTGATTCCAGTTCATCCCGATTCCTGGCAGGCTTTCCGCCATGAACCAAGGCCTTCAGGTCGCAATTCAGATACTCGTCCGGATTGAGTTCCGGGGCGTAGGCGGGCAAGAAGAACAACTCAATGTGCTCGGTATGTTTTTCCAACCAGTCCCGAACCTTGTTGCTGTGATGCACTCGCAGGTTGTCGAGAATCAAAAACACTTTGCGTCCAGCATCACGAACCAGGCGTGCAAGGAATCGAATCAGGACAGTGGCCGTCATCGTTTCCCGATAGAGCATGAAGCGCACTTTCCCCTGGTTGGTGACCGTGGAGATCATGTTCGTGGCAAACCGGCTGCCGGGCACCCTTTGAACAGGTGTTTTTCCCGCTGGCGCATAGCTCCGGCCATGTTGGCAATCGCTACGGATGCCCGTTTCGTCACCCCAGTGAATCTCCGCCCCTTCGTCCTTGGCGCGCCGGGCGATGCGTGGGTAACTCTCCTTGAGCCAAGCCTCCACCAATTCAGGTTTCTGCTCATAGGCCCGCTTCAACGGCTTCTGCGGTGTAAAACCCCAGCGCTTGAGATACTCACCGACCGTCCGAATCGGCATGTCGATCTTGAAACGACGATGGATCAACTCCTGAACTGCTGCCCGTGTCCAGAGCGCGAAGGAAAGCTTGAGTTGGTCAGGCATTTTCTCGCTGATCAACTGCTGCACTGCCCACTCCTGTTCCACGCTGAGTGTGCGTCGCTCACCAATCTCCGTGCCTCTTTTGCCGCCTTCTACCGCCGACTTGAGGCCTTCTGCCTGGTAGCGCGACCACCAATATTGGACCGTACGGGAATGTACTCCGACCGCTAATCCAATCTCGGCAAATTCGCGTCCGTTCATTCGCATGCGAAGCGCTATCTTGCGCTTCTCCTTTTGTTGCTCTGGCCTGAGCTTGCGGGCATCTTCTTTATCCATGCAAATATCATAACATAAACGCCCTATCTATTTGCCAGGTTAATATTTCCTGGTTTCTTCCCGCAGTTGGCTCGGTCTGGTTTTGGACACGAAAGCAAGCCACTCCGGGGAAGATGGCATTGTCACTAAGCGTTTTAGACGCCGACTCTGGCGCTGCGCTCTCTGTCGGCCAAAGCATCGGGAGATACTTGGCATATTTTGTATCTGCGATCCCGCTTGGGCTTGGATTGATCTGGGTTGGCTTTGATAACAGGAAACAAGGTTGGCACGACAAACTCGCTCATAGCGTCGTCGTCAGAGCCAAACAACGTGGTCCTGTTTCAGTCAGATTCCCCAATGCCTAGGGCAAACGATGCATAGAGCTTGGAGTGATTGAATTTTTATCAAAACTAACTCCCTCTCTGCCATTTTGATTTGAGTGTAAATATTAACCCGGCAATCCAATAGGTTCATTACGCGGCATATTGGATTTTTCGGTGTCTAAAATAGGACATAACCCGTTTTGGGCGATTCTGTATTTTCATCATTGCACCTCGCACCTTTGATTCCAGTTCATCCCGATTCCTGGCAGGCTTTCCGCCATGAACCAAGGCCTTCAGGTCGCAATTCAGATACTCGTCCGGATTGAGTTCCGGGGCGTAGGCGGGCAAGAAGAACAACTCAATGTGCTCGGTATGTTTTTCCAACCAGTCCCGAACCTTGTTGCTGTGATGCACTCGCAGGTTGTCGAGAATCAAAAACACTTTGCGTCCAGCATCACGAACCAGGCGTGCAAGGAATCGAATCAGGACAGTGGCCGTCATCGTTTCCCGATAGAGCATGAAGCGCACTTTCCCCTGGTTGGTGACCGTGGAGATCATGTTCGTGGCAAACCGGCTGCCGGGCACCCTTTGAACAGGTGTTTTTCCCGCTGGCGCATAGCTCCGGCCATGTTGGCAATCGCTACGGATGCCCGTTTCGTCACCCCAGTGAATCTCCGCCCCTTCGTCCTTGGCGCGCCGGGCGATGCGTGGGTAACTCTCCTTGAGCCAAGCCTCCACCAATTCAGGTTTCTGCTCATAGGCCCGCTTCAACGGCTTCTGCGGTGTAAAACCCCAGCGCTTGAGATACTCACCGACCGTCCGAATCGGCATGTCGATCTTGAAACGACGATGGATCAACTCCTGAACTGCTGCCCGTGTCCAGAGCGCGAAGGAAAGCTTGAGTTGGTCAGGCATTTTCTCGCTGATCAACTGCTGCACTGCCCACTCCTGTTCCACGCTGAGTGTGCGTCGCTCACCAATCTCCGTGCCTCTTTTGCCGCCTTCTACCGCCGACTTGAGGCCTTCTGCCTGGTAGCGCGACCACCAATATTGGACCGTACGGGAATGTACTCCGACCGCTAATCCAATCTCGGCAAATTCGCGTCCGTTCATTCGCATGCGAAGCGCTATCTTGCGCTTCTCCTTTTGTTGCTCTGGCCTGAGCTTGCGGGCATCTTCTTTATCCATGCAAATATCATAACATAAACGCCCTATCTATTTGCCAGGTTAATAACTGAAAATGGCGCCCGCATCCCTCATCCGCCGCCTGATATTTGCCGGTGTCCTACTTGCTATTGCCGGCATCGGCCTAACCGGTTTTCCGTTCGAGGTCGATTTGTGGGGCATCAATGCGCAGGTCGGTCTGGCGCTCGCCTTGGCCATTCCCTTCAGTCTCATCTGGGCAGGCTTCGCTTCTCCGCGCGGGGACATTCGCCGGGCCGCCTTTATTGTTGCCTTGCCGGTCCTGCCGATCAGTTTGTTGTGCTGGCTGGTGATGTCTTTCTCGGCGCCGTTCATCGACGGCATGCTCGACGAAGCCGGCTCGGGAGTGGTTCGCTATCGCCTCTATCGGGTTGCCGCGTTTGACGCCGATCCGCTGGGTATCGTGCTGCAACGGGAAATCGAACTGCTTCCCGGCCTGCGGATATTCTGGAAACTGTGCGGCGATACTTACGAGTCGGCCGGCAAGATCTCCCGCATCACGAAGGACGAGGTCGAGGTCAGGGCGGGCGAGCGTCTCGTGCTGAGCTGTCGGCTTTAAGCGGGGGCGCCGCTCGTGTTTATGGTGCGATGCTTGCGGCGATGCGGCATATTCCGCTTCTCACCAGTTGCCCGGTTTGATTTTGGACATCTCCCATGAAAACCCTCGTCGTCATCGCCCACCCTCTCCCTGACAGCCTGACCCAAGCCCTGGCGCAGGTCGCCATCAAATCGCTGACCGCCGCCGGTCATGAGGTTGTGGTCGAAAATCTTTACGACGCGGGCTTTTCTCCGGTGCTGACCGAGGCCGAGCGGCAGAGCTACTACCGTTTGCCTTTCGACGCTTCTGCCATCGCCGGGCAGGTTGAGTGCTTGCTTGCCGCCGAGGCGCTGGTGCTGGTGTTTCCGACCTGGTGGTTCGGCTTTCCGGCGATCTTGAAGGGCTGGTTTGACCGGGTCTGGGGGCCTGGGGTGGCTTACGATCATGCCAGCGATCTGGGGCCGATTCGGCCGCGTTTGCTCAATCTGAAGCACGCGCTGGCGATCACTTCGCTGGGGTCGCCGTGGTGGGTGGATCGCCTGCTGCTGTGGCAGCCGGTCCGGCGCATCCTGAAAACGGCATTGCTGGGCACTTGCGCGCCGGCTTGCCGCTTCGGGATGCTGTCGCTGTATCAGGCGGAGAAGCTCGATTCGGCTCAGGTTCGGCGCTTTTCATCGCGCATTGAAAGGGCCTTGGCGCGCTGGTTGTGACGCAGGGCGGGGTTCGTGCGCTGCGACGGGGCGGTCCACTAGCGGCTTTTTCCGCGCCCGCCGCGAGGCGATCGATCAGTGCCCGCAGCCGCAGGACGGAAGGTTTTCTCCCCGGTTGCGCATGAATTCGCCGATGCGGACGAACTGCTCGTACAGGGCGGTGCGCAGCGATTCATCGGGGACCGATTCTTCCAGCGCAAGCTGCATGCACATCAGCCATTGGTCGCGTTCTTCCGGGCCGATGGTGTAGGGCATGTGGCGCCGCCTGAGCATGGGCGGGCCGTATTTCTCGACGTAAAGCTGCGGGCCGCCCAGCCAGCCGGAGAGGAAATCGACAAACTTGTTGCCCGATTCGGTGAGGTCTTGCGGGTGAATCTTGCGCGCCGTGTAGGCTTCGGGGAGTTCGTCCATCAACTGGTAAAAGCGGTCAACCAGTTTGCGGATGGCGCTTTCGCCGCCGATGCGTTGATAGGGCGTTTCGCTGCTTTGGTTCATTGTTTCCATGTCGTTTTCCCGTGATTGCGCCTGCATTTCCTGCGGGGCCGCATCGCTTTGTTCGCCGCTTGCGTGGCGTCCGGCATGCGTTTGTTCCCGCTCTTGGCGTAGGCCGGATTATCAGCAACATGCATGCCGGCCACGCAAGGCCGCCGGGTGGCGGCTCGCGGCTGGCCAATGCGGCATGGCGGGAGGGCGACGGGATGTTTTCCGGTGGGGCTGTTGTGACAGCGTTGGCAAGCGCTCTGCCATAAATGGCATGGCTCGCTTGCTTGTTCCAGCTCTCAGGCGGTCGACCGGTGAAAAAGGTGCAAATTGCCGGCACAAAGCAAATGCCGGCCATTCCCTGTCAGACGTGGGCTTCAGGCGCTGGCGAAACGACTGCGCAGATACTTGATGATTTCGCCGGATTCGTAGAGCCACTGCGTATTGCCGGCCGGGTCGGTGATTTTCAGGCAGGGCACCTTGGCCTTGCCGCCGCCGCTGATCAGCGCCTCGCGGTGGGTTCCGGGCTGTTGCGCATCTAGCCGTTCTACCTTGAGGGCGAGACGCCGCATTTCCTGGCGTACCTTGATGCAAAACGGGCAGGTCTTGTACTGGTAAAGGACGAGGCTGGCGCACTGCTGGTCGACCTCGGCCTGGCTTGCGGCAGGACGCGCAACTCCCTTGGGCCGGGTGACGAACTCGCCGAGCAGCATGAAGGGGCCGATGACGATCCGCAGGGTTTTGAAGAAGGCTCTGATCACTGTTTTCATGGGGGATGACTTGCTTCCGTTAATGGACGGGCTTAAGGCAGCCGGTTCGCCATGGAGTTCCGCGCGCCGCAAAATGACTTGTCCGGCGTGGCTGCGTGCGAGCGCTATCCCAGCCGCCCAATCCGCTCCGCGGCCGTCTGCAAGTGTCTGTCCAGTGCGGCGAGGCATTCGCCAAATTCGGCAGTGAATCCCGCTTCCTCGTTCAGGCGCTTCAGATAGGCCTGTGCCAGCGCCAGTGCCTGGCGCCACTGGGCGCTGCTGATCTGGCTGTCAAAGCCGGCGGCCGGTAGCGTGGCGGGGAGTTCGCCGCTGCTGCGCGGCGCGAAGGCCATGGGGAGCATGTCGTAGGCCGGCGCCAGTTGGTAGGGGCGGCCGCTGTCGGTGACGAAGGAGAGGTTGCCGGGGTGCATGTCGGTGTTGCCGATCAACGTGCCGAAGGCGTACAGCAGGCAGGCGGCCTCATCTGCGTCGCGGGTGATGTGACGCTCGGCAAGCAGGCGGGCGGTCATGGCCGGCCAGCCGCCACGGCCGAGGCCGATGAATTCGGCGTCCATGGCACTGAGTGAGATGAGGCCGCGCCGGCCGTGCGGGCCGATGCGATCGAAACGTTCGACTTCGAGGAAGCGTTGTTGGCCGTTGTCGAGGATGCGTGTGGCGACGGCGGCGATGGCGTTTTCGCGCAGCAGCGTCAGGGCGTGGTGTTCGGCCAGCAACAGGTCGCGCCAGCGTTGGGCGACGGGGTTGTCGGCGCCTTCCGCGGCAGCAAGCGAAAACTTGACGAGCACATGGCGCGGGCCATCGACAGTTTCAGCGTAGGCGCCGAACTTGGGTTGCTCGCCGCCGGCTGACGAGGCCGGGGTTTCGCCGCTGAGCGCTTGCCGGGCGCGTTCGGCGTAGGCAGCGGCAAGCCCGGTGGCCGGTAGCGCAACTGGCTCGGGGTGCTGGATGAAGTGCTCGCGCCCGGCATCACCGACAATCAAATTGCCGATGGCGTCGCTGCCCGGCTGGCTGAGCAGGGCGCGCAGGATGTGTTCTTCCTGCCAGTCGCCGAGACGGGGCGGCAGGCCGAGCGTTTCCGCCTGGGCGGCAACGAAGGCGCGGCCGAGAAAACCCTGCGGCCGCATGTCGTCCAGCCACCAGGGAAAGCCTTCACTGTAGCTGGTGCTGCCGTCGCTGTTGGTCATCACGTAGCCGGTGGGCTGTACCGGGCTGAGCCGCCCGAGCGCCTCGACCTGGCCGGCCGGCGTGACGCGGTAGATGGCAACATCCGGCATGGCGAGCAGGGGCCGGCGCAGCGCGTAGTGAATGGATCGATACGGGCCGAAACGGAGGATCTGATTGCCCAGTACCTGCATGGCACGGGACAGCGTGGCCTGGCTGATACCGATTTTTTCGGCCAACTGGCGGGCAGTAAGCGGGCCGGATGAAAGCAGCGTGCGAATGCTTAGCGAGTGATCGGGTGCTGGCATGAATTGATTGATGAATAGATTGATGAATTGATATTAGCCTTGTTCCGGCGGCTTGGCTATTGCAGCGATAACGATACGGCAGCGATGCGGCCGTTGAGAAACGCCGGGGCGCCAGCCGTGCCGGCTGCTTTTACAGTTGAGCCTGGTTTTTTCCTGTTTTCAACGGTCGACCGCTAAATTCAGCGTAATTTGCTCCGCACCGGCCTATGTCGTGCTACGGCGTGTGTGCCGAAGCTGGTCGCAAGCAGGGCGGTTCCGGCTTTTCGTTCAAGCGGCTTTCCGTTGCCAATACGGCCATCGACCCGAAACGAGAATAACCCCGAAATTTATCTATACAAAACTGATTCAACTATGGATAATCCGACCTCACTGGACGCCCGGCGTCCTCCCGGTTAAGCATGATTCGGGTGGAGGAGACTAAGTAGCAAGTAAAGGAAAGCCCGCAAAGACGGGCTTCTTTTTCGCCTGTCGTTTCTGGCGGGCGGTGCGCCTGCCGCTGTGCGCGATCCGTCGCACGGCCCGCTGTGGGCCGTTTTGCCCGGTTTTCCGGGCAATTTCCCGGCGAAAAAAATGCCCGCACTAGGCGGGCATAAATCCATTTTTTGGAATGGAGGAGACAGGTCCATTGTGGCACAAATTTGCTGCAGTGCAACAAATATTTGTCACTGTTTTGCAATCAAGGAAAAGCGGCTGGTGAGGGCGTGCTTGGCGTGCGCTCCGCCGCCTTACTGAACGGGCCGCCTCGTTGCGCCAGCTGCGGCCGGGCAGGGCGCCGGCGTTTCCTGCTTTGGCCTGTATGGCCGATAATTCCCGTTCAGTTCATTCGAGGAATTAGCATGCTCGCCAATCTGACCGCCTTCTTCATTCACTGGGGCATCATCGCCTTGTCGCTGTGGGTGGCCAGTCATGTGTTCAGCGGCATCCGCTTTGCCAGTACCGGCACGCTGCTGGTTTCGGCGCTGCTGCTCAGTTTTGCCAACGCCGTGCTGCGCCCCTTGCTGATCGTGCTGACCCTGCCGCTGACTTTCCTGACCCTGGGTTTCTTCCTGCTCGTGATCAATGCGCTGATGTTGCTGCTGGTGGCGCGCCTGGTCGATGGCTTCAAAATCTCCGGCTTCTGGACGGCGTTTTTCGCCAGCCTGTTCATTGCGCTGATGAGCATGCTGCTCGGTGGACTGGTGCCGGATGCCGAGCTGACCATCTATCGCCTGCCGGCGAGCGGGCCGACCATCTCGATGTAGCTTTTGCCGGGGGAAAGCTACCGCCGCGGCGCCGGGACGCGTATCCTTGCCGGCCGCCCTTGGCGAACAGTTGCTGCACGATCCATGACCACCGAGCTTGCCCCGCGTACCGAGCGTTTCTTCCTGCTGACCCTGGCCGGCGTCCAGTTCAGCCACATCCTCGATTTCATGATCATGATGCCGCTCGGGCCGATTCTGATGGCGGCCTTCGGCATCGGTACGCACGAGTTCGGCTTGCTGGTCGCCTCTTACAGTTTCAGCGCGGCGATTTCCGGCGTGCTGGCGGCGACCTTCGTCGATCTCTTCGAGCGCAAGCGCATGCTGCTCGTCTGCTTTGCGTTGTTTGCGCTGGCGACGCTGGCCTGCGCACTGGCGCCGGGCTTTTCCATGCTCCTGCTGGCGCGCGGCCTGGCCGGTGTGTTCGGCGGCATCATGGGCGCGCTGGTGCAGACCATGGTCGGCGACGTGATTCCGTTCTCGCGGCGGGCGCGGGCGAGCGGCCTGATCGCCAGTGCCTTCTCGCTGTCGACCATTGCCGGCGTGCCGCTCTCCTTGTGGCTGGCCAATCATTTCGGCTGGCAGATGCCGTTCATCCTGATCGCCGCGACCAGCGTGCTGTTCATCGTGGTCGGCCTGCGCTTTCTGCCCGAGTTGCGGCATCACTTGAGCGAAGAGAAGCGGGCGCACCTGCTCTCGGCGACCTTCAGCGTGCTCGGCGAGGCCAATCACCGGCATGCCTTGCTGTTCTCGGCGCTGCTGGTGTTTTCCGGCTTCACGGTGATTCCCTACATCACGGTTTATGCGGTCAATAACGTCGGCATCGACCCGCACGACATTCCCTTCGTCTATCTCGCCGGCGGTTTCGCGACCTTCATCAGCGCGCGCCTGATCGGCCACTGGGCCGACCGGCATGGCAAGGTCGAGGCCTATCGCTGGGTGGCGCTGATCACCATCGTGCCGCTGCTGGTGCTTACCCATGTCGGCCGCCTGCCGCTGTGGGGCTGGCTGATCTGTTCGACCAGCTTTTTCGTGCTGATCTCGGGGCGCATGATCCCGGCCATGGCGGTCATCACCTCGGCGGCGCAGCCGAAATTGCGCGGCACCTTCATGTCGCTGAACGGCACCGTGCAGTCGCTGGCGATGGGCCTGGCGACGACCCTGGCCGGCTACATGATTGCGCTCGACGCCGACGGTCATGTCGTCGGCTACCCGTTCGCCGGCTATCTGGCCGTGGGTGCCAACCTGGTGGCGATCTGGTATGTCGGGCGTATCGTCATGCACGGGCAGAAGGTCTAGTTTTCGGCAAAATCAGCCTTTTTGCGGCGTCGACCGGTCGACAGCAAAAAAAGGCCGAATTTGCATGCTTGTTGTCGGCGGGCGCAGTGGTCGCCGCCGGCCGGCATCGCCTAGGATGCGCCTTGCTTAAACAACAAGGAGACAAGCATGCAGGCCTTTCAGGACTACTACCCGGAGAATCTCGCGCACTGCTACGGCTGCGGCCGCAACAACGCAGACGGCCACCGGATCAAGACTTTCTGGGACGGCGACGAGACGGTCACGCATTTCCAGCCGCGCCCGGAACACACGGCCATCCCAGGTTTCGTCTATGGCGGCCTGCTTGCCTCGCTGATCGATTGCCACGGCACCGGCACCGCCGCAGCGGCGATGTACCGGGCGGAAAACCGCAGCATGGACAGCCTGCCGGCCTTTCGTTTCGTCACCGGCTCGCTGCAGGTCAGTTACCTGAAGCCGACGCCGCTCGGCCCGGTGCTGGAAATCCGCGGCCGGGTCAAGGAAATCAAGGGGCGCAAGGTGGTGGTCGAGGCGACGGTATATGCCGAAGGCGTCGCGACGGCGCGCGGCGAGATCGTCGCGGTGCAGATGCCGGATACCTTCGTCGCCGCCTGAGTGGTTTTGCCACTGCCGTAGCGGTCGACCGTAAAAAAGCGGGCAAAACCGGGTGCCAGGTGTGGCGCACGGCTTTTGCCCGGAGCGGATGCTAAGCTTGCGTCTTTCCTGACAGCAGCACACGCCCAGCATGAGCAAAACCGGTTACTGGATCCTGCGTTCCGAACAGCGCTTGTTGACCCTGGTCGATACGGTTTTTCCGTTCGGCCCGGCCGGCGCCTTCGGCGACCCGGACAACGCCCTTTACGTCGGTGAATTGCACGGCCAGCCCTGCCATGCGGTCGACCTCGCCGAATTGCCGGAAATGCCCGGCGCCGAGCCGACGCCGCTGCGCGCCATCTTTCAGCTGGCCGGGCCGGAAATCTTCGCGCTGGCCGGGCGCGCCACGCAGTTGCTCGACTGGCAGGCCAACCACCGTTTCTGCGGCAAGTGCGGCACGCCGACCGTGAAGAAGGACAGCGAATTGGCGATGCACTGCCCGCACTGCGGCCTGCTCGCCTATCCGCGCCTGTCGCCGGCGATCATGGTGCTGGTGCGCGATGGCGACAAGCTGCTGCTCGGGCGCAGTCCGCATTTCAAGCCGGGCGTGTTCAGCGCCCTGGCCGGTTTTGTCGAACCGGGCGAGACGCTGGAAGAGTGCGCCGCGCGTGAGGTGCGCGAAGAGGTCGGCATCGAGATCACCAACCTGCGCTATTTCTCCAGCCAGCCCTGGCCTTTCCCGAATTCGCTGATGATCGCCTTCTTCGCCGATTACGCGGGCGGCGAGATCACGCCCGATCCGGCCGAGATCGAAGCGGCAGAATGGTTTTCGCCCGATGCGCTGCCCATCCTGCCGGATCCGATCAGCATCTCGCGCCGCCTGATCGACGCGGCGCTGCGCCCGGCTTAATCGTCTTCTTCCTCGGCGTTGTACAGGCGCAGGCGTTTGTCGGCGCTGACGCCGAGGATCTTCGCCAGCCAGGGCGGCGGCGAATCGGCCAGCGCCTGCTGGAAGCGCCCGATGACTTCCGGAGCCGGTCCGCCGTTGGGCAGCTTGATCGGGAAAATGTCGGCGCGGATGACCTTGGCCGCCGCCGGCCCGCCGATCGACACGACGTAGAGCACATGGCAATCGCCGATCAACTGGCAGCGGAAGAGGTTCTTGTCCTCGGCAAAATCCGCTTCCAGCGCGCTGCGCACGCCGATCAGGCGGCTTTCCGTCGCCGACACCTGATAGACGAGGTAGCGCAGGCAGGAGCCGAAATGCCCGTTCAGCTCGTTGCCGCTGTCGGAAGCGATGGCGACGCGCAGCGAATCGGGGATGTCGCCGTCGGCATAAGGCTCGGCCTGCGGCAGGTTCTCATCGTCCTGCACCTCGCCCCACAGGATGCGCACGGCGAGTTTCATGGCGTCGATGCCGATGCCCATGTCCTCGTCGTCTTCCTCGCCGTCCATGCTGCCCAGCCCGGTTTTCAGGTTGGTGACGGTGATCGCGCGCAAATTGTCGGTGTCGATTTGTTCACCGAGATGGCTCTGCAACAGCGCAATCAACCGCGGCAGGGTGACATTGGGCATGGCGCGGGAAGCTAGGGCAACGCGCAGCGCGGCTTCCTGGGTAATCGGCATGGTTCTCTGGTCCATTGGGGATCTCCTTGGCCTTGCTGGCCTATCGTTGGAGATTTTGCCCTTGCAGGGATGGTGCCAAGCGCCGGCTTGGCCCTCCTGGTCAGCGTTTTCGCCGAATTGAACTAATTTGGCGCGCTTTGGTCGGCGACAGCCTCTTGTCGAGTTTTCGACAAGAGGCGCGGGGGCGGGATGCTGTCCGGCGCCAGGATATTCGGTAGTATGAACGGCATCGCCGGGTAATGCGCCATCGCCAGACTGATTCAAGGTTTGCCCGGCTCCTGATTCTGGCCGGCAGCCTGTTTGACGGTTTGCTTGCCGCATTCCAGAAAGCAAAACACGCATGACGACTTCCCGCTGCTCCGACAGCTTGCCGCCGCCAGTCAGTTTCTGGCAAGCCCTTGCTTTCTGGCTCAAGCTCGGTTTTGTCAGTTTCGGCGGGCCGGCCGGACAGATTTCGCTGATGCATCATGAACTGGTCGAGCGGCGGCGCTGGATTTCCGAGCGCCGCTTCCTGCATGCCCTCAACTACTGCATGCTGCTGCCCGGTCCGGAAGCGCAGCAACTGGCGACCTATATCGGCTGGTTGCTGCATTGCACCTGGGGCGGCATCGTGGCCGGCGGCTTGTTCGTGCTGCCATCGCTGTTTATTCTGATTGCCTTGTCCTGGGTCTATGTCGCTTTTGGCGAGATGCCGCTGGTTGCCGGGTTGTTTTACGGCATCAAGCCGGCGGTGACCGCGATTGTTCTCCAGGCGGCGTACCGGATCGGCGGGCGTGTCCTGAAGAACAAGGTGCTCTGGGCGATTGCTGCCGCCTCTTTCCTTGCCATCTTTGCGGCGGGCGTGCCGTTTCCGGCCATTGTCGCGACGGCGGCCCTGATCGGCTACATCGGCGGACGTGTCGCGCCGACCGGCTTCACGCTGGGCGGCGGGCATGGCAAAGCCGGGAAATCCTTTGGCCGGGCATTGATCGATGATGAGACGCCGACGCCGGCGCACGCGGTATTTACCTGGTCACGGCTCGCCTGGGTGTTGCTCGGCGGGCTGTTGCTCTGGGGAGTGCCGATGGCCGGCCTGACTTTGCTCTACGGCTGGGACTTCACCCTGACGCAGATGGGCTGGTTTTTCAGCAAGGCGGCCCTGCTGACTTTCGGCGGCGCCTATGCGGTCTTGCCTTACGTCTATCAGGGGGCGGTGGATGCCTATCACTGGCTGACTCCGCTGCAGATGATGGATGGCCTGGCGCTGGGTGAAACGACGCCGGGGCCGCTGATCATGGTGGTGGCTTTTGTCGGCTTTGTCGGTGGCTACGGCAAGGCGGTGTTCGGGCCGGAAAGCCTGTTTCTGGCCGGCGCCGTGGCGGCGTGTCTGGTCACCTGGTTTACCTTTTTGCCATCCTTCATCTTCATCCTGGGCGGCGGTCCGCTGATCGAGACGACGCACAACGATCTGAAGTTCACTGCGCCGCTCACTGCCATCACCGCTGCCGTGGTCGGCGTCATTTTCAACCTGGCACTGTTCTTCGGTTACCACGTCCTGTGGCCGCAGGGCCCGGGCGGAAGCATCGACTGGATATCGGGGCTGATTGCGCTGCTTGCCGCGGTTGCCCTGTTGCGCTTCCAGCGCAACATCATCCATGTCATTGCCGCCTGTGCCGTCCTCGGTCTGGCAAGCAAAACCTTCCTCTGATCGCCCGTCTGCCGCGGGGCGGTTTTTGCCCTGCCGCACCGGTCGACCGCTAAAAACACCCGAAAACGAACAAGGCCGGACGAACCGGCCTTGTTCACCAAGTGCGCAATGCTACCGACGCGCGGCAGGGGCTTGATCAGGCGCCCGGAAAGCCGGGCTTCGGCGAATTGCGGCTCGTTGGGCGGGGAGAGGGAGTTCCTTAGTTGCGGCGGACAAGTACGTAGGGATTGCGAAACGTTGATCCCTTGATTTCCGAAACCGCAAAGGAGTTGCCGGCAGCTAGTATTTTGGCGCGTCCGGTTGCATCTGCACGGCCATCGTTTGAGTGTTCCTTCATCTCGACGATGAGCGGCTCCGGGGCGATCAGACGCAGCTCGAAAGTAGTGCCCGGCATGTTGCTGCCGGTGATGCTGGCGGTCGAGTTTGGTCCGCTCAGGGTGACGGATTGTTCCAGCTGGTCAGCCAGATAGATGTCGATCTTGATTGCTTCTGCAGCAATGGCGGAGACGGGAATCGCCAGCAAGGCGGCAAGCAGCAGGGGGAGGGATTTCATCGCGTAAGTCCTGGGGGTATTTGCCCGGGAGCGCTGTTGTCGCATCGGGCAGCAGGCCGGGCAAGAGGGCGCAAAGTCGGCAATGCTAACCCCGGGACGGGATTTGTTGCGTTACAAACTGTAATCGCGCGCGCCTGGCCAGGGGGGGCAGAGCCGCTTGACGCGGTTTTTGCCCCGCCGCAGCGGTCGACCGCCAAAAACACCCGAAAACGAACAAGGCCGGACGCGCCGGCCTTGTTCGCCGCGTGCGCAATGTTTCAGACGCGCAGCAGGGCCTTGATCAGGCGCTCGGAGAGCTGGGCTTCGGTGAATTGCGGTTCGTTGGGCGGGTAGAGGGAATTCTCGTCGATGGCGAAGCCGTGCTCCAGGGCCAGGGCACGCAGTTCCTTGATCTTCTGGCAAGCCAGCAGTTGTTCCTTCAGCACCGGATCGCTTTTGGCTTTTTCGGAAAAGGCCTTGATGGGGACAATCGACATCTGTTTCTCCTGTTCAACGTTATTGCGAAAAAAGGTGGTATTCCAGCCCGCCGGGCGAGCGTCCGCTTTGTCGGCTAGTCGACAAAAACGACGTCTTTTCCTGGGCATCGGGGGGGGTAAGCAATTCCGGGGCCAAATCCGCCCCGCCTTGGGGCACAATATCCGTCAGGAGGTGAGCCATGGTGACAAAAGGATTGGTCGACAAATTGCGTTCTATGGTGGGCGCTGGTGTCGAGCGCGTGGCGCTGACGCCGCGCGGCCTGGAGCGTTTGCGCGCGCAACTGCGCGAGTGTGCCGAAGGGCAGGGTGGCGAAGTCTCGGCGCGCGGTCGCGCGGCGCGCCTCGCCGAAACTTATCTCAGTCTCAATGACGAAGGCCGGCAGCGTTTCCTCAAGCTGATCGCGCTCGAGTTCGGGCCGGACCCGGCCAAGGTCGCGACGGCGCATGCCGCCTATCAGGCCGCGGTCGGCACGCCCGAGCAGTGGAAGGCGGAAGCGGCGATGCGCGGCGCGATGCGCTCGCGGCGCATCCGCATCCTGACCCAGTTCAACGCCATTCCGCAGGGCGTCAAGTTTCTGGTCGACCTGCGCGCCGACCTGCTGCGCTACCTCGAAAACGACCGCGAACTCGCCGTGCTCGACCGCGAACTGGAGTCGCGCCTGTCGGCCTGGTTCGACGTCGGCTTCCTGGAGTTGCAGCGCATCACCTGGAATTCGCCGGCCGCCTTGCTCGAGAAACTGATCGAGTACGAGGCGGTGCATGAAATCCGCTCGTGGACCGATCTCAAGAACCGGCTCGATTCCGACCGCCGGCTCTACGCCTTCTTCCACCCGCGCATGCCGGCCGAGCCGCTGATTTTCGTCGAGGTCGCGCTGACCGACCATCTGGCCGGCAATGTCCAGGAACTGCTCGACGAGCACGCGCCGGTCTTCGACAACAGCAAGGCCGACACGGCGATTTTCTATTCCATCTCGAATACCCAGGTCGGCCTGCGCGGCGTGTCTTTCGGCAATTTCCTGCTGAAGCGGGTGATCGACGACCTGAAACGCGACTTCCCGCGCCTTTCCTGCTTTGCGACCTTGTCGCCGATGCCGGGCCTGGCCGCCTGGGTCAAGAAGAATCCGCAGGTGCTGGCCGAGGCGGGCTGCGAATTGCCGCTCGACGCACTGGCGACCGGTACCTGGGCCGGGGACAAGAAGCAGGTGCGCAGCCTGCGCGATCCGCTGACCCGGCTCGCCGCGCGCTACCTGGCGACGGCCAAGCAGGGCGGCGGCGAGAGCGGCCCGCCCTTCGACCCGGTGTCGCGTTTCCACCTCGGCAACGGGGCGCGCGTCGAGCAGCTCAATTATCTTGCCGATGCTTCGCCGAAAGGTTTCCGCCAGTCGTTCGGGCTGATGGTGAATTATTTCTACAGCCTGGATGACATCGAGACCAATCTCGAAGCCTTCGCCAGTACCGGCCACATCGCGATGTCGGCCGGGGTGCGGCGCCAGGCGCGCAGCAAGTAGGTTTTTGCCGTTTGCAGACGGTCGACCGTCTGAAAAGGCCGAAAATGCAGGAAAGGCCGGGCGTGCTGCCCGGCCTTTTTTTCGCTCAGAAAGTGATGACCTTGTCCGCTGCCAGCGTGGCGGCAGCCAGTTCGACCAGCGTGCCGATGCTGGTGCCGGGAATCAGCGGCAGTTCGCCGAGGCCGCGCGCCAGGGCACAGGTGCGGCAGAGCTTGATGCTGGCGCCGCTGGCGACCAGTTGTTCGACCATGCCCTGCAGGCCGTTGCCGGTGCCGTCGATCTGGTTGGGCAGGCCGAGTACCGTGGCGTCGGACATCAGGAAAATATTGACCTGCGGCTTGGCGTCGCTGCCGCTCAGGGCGCAGGCCAGGCGCAGGGCGGAAAGGCAGCGTTCGCTGCCGTAGGGGGCGGCGTGGATGATGATCAGAATGTTTTGCATGGCAGGCTCCTCGGAAATTGCCGTGCATGCTGCGCAAATACGGCGTACTTGGCAAGTCGGCGGATTTGCCCGCAGTCATCAAATTGGCCGTTTCATGGCGCTATACTGGCCGCCAGTCATAGGTGGCGTGAAGAAGCATGCGGCAATTTCGGCAGTTTTTTCTTTGGTGTTTGTTCCTCGTGCTCCCGCTGGCAGCAACTGCCGCACCGGGCGAGCCCGGCGTGCTCAAGGTGGTGGTGCTGGAGGATGCGCCACCGATGGCTTATCGCGATGCCGCCGGGCAACTGACCGGCTTCAGTGTGGCGGTCATGCAGGCGCTGTGTGCCGAAATGAATGTCCGCTGCGAGTTTGAGGTGCGGCAGTTCGAATATCTGCTCGACGATCTGGCCAGCGGCCATTTCGATGTGGCGGCGGTGGGCTTGCTCAATACGCCGGAACGCCGCCAGAAGGTGCTATTCACCCGCCCGGTCTACCGTTCGCAAACCCTGTTTTTTGCCAAGCCCGGCGTGACGCCCGGTCAGCCCGAGGTGCGTGTTTCCACCTTCAAGGGCTCGGCGCAGGAAGGCTATATCCGGCAGCAGGGCTGGAAGTCGGTCGGCGCGCAAACGGCCGAGGACATGGTCGAACAACTGGTCGCCGGTGTTGCCCACGCCTGTGTCGTGCCGTTGATGAGCAGCCTCAGCCTGCGCAAGAGCCGCGCTTTCCTGCAACTCGGGCTGGTGCCGGTGATCCTGCAGACGCCAGAGTTCGACAGCGCGGCTTCCTTCGGCATCTCGCCGCAGCGCGCCGACCTCAAGCCGGCACTCGACAAGGCGCTCGACCGGATCAAGGTGAATGGCGTCTACGACCGGATCAACTCGAAGTTCCTGCCTTTCCGGGTCGATTGAGGCGTCGACCGCCTGGCCTCAGCTGAGGCCGACGATCGCCATCTTGCGCCGCAGGTAGGCGATTTGCGTCTGCAGCGGCAGCTGCTTCGGGCAGACATCGTGGCAGCCGAGCAGCGACATGCAGCCGAAGACGCCGTCGTCGTCGCCGATCAACTCGTAGAAATCCGCGTCGCTGCGCGTGTCGCGCGGGTCGAGGTGGAAGCGGGCGATCTTGTTGAGGCCGACCGCGCCGACAAATTTCTCCCGCATCTGCGCCGTGCCGCAGCCGGCAATGCAGCAGCCGCATTCTATGCAGCGGTCGAGTTCGTAGATGCCTTCGGCGAGTTCCGGCGCCATCCTTTCTTCAAGGGCGTCGAGCCGGACCGGTGCGTCATTGTGGATCCAGGTCTGCAGGCGTTCGCTGGTGCCGCGCATCCATTTGCCGGTATTGACCGATAGATCGCCGATCAGCTCGAAGAAGGGCAGCGGTGCCAGCGTGATCTGCGTGCCGAGGTCGCGCGTCAGCGTGCGGCAGGCGAGGCCGGGCCGGCCATTGACCAGCATCGCGCAACTGCCGCAGATGCCGGCACGGCAGACGAAATCGAACTGCAGCGAGCCGTCCTGGGTGGCGCGGATCTCGTTGAGGGCGATGAACAGCGTCATGCCTTCCGCTTCCTCGATTTCGAAGTCCTGCAACTGCGGCCGGCTAGCCGGATCGGCCGGGTTGTGGCGCAGGATGCTGAAGGTCAGGCGGCGCGGTGCCTGGCTGGCCGGTGTGCGGCGAAAAAGCTTGATCATGCGGACTCGTCGAGGCGGGCGTTGTTGCCGCGCAGATGCGCCGGCAACAGGTGGCGGAAGGGCATCAGGGCGTCCTGCACGGCGTGGCGGTCGGCCTCGCCAAGGCGGGCGCGGATAGCGTCGATCTCGGCCTGGCGGATGGCGGTGGCGGGATGTTCGATGGCATCGCGCGTGCCGTAGCCGCGCCAGCCGGGCGGCAGTTCCATGCCGGCGATGGCGAGTTCCTCGTAGGCGAGGCTGGGCAGCGGCTGCGCCGCGTCCGGCCAGTAGGCGAGAGTGCGTTTGAGCCAGTCGGCGTCGTTGCGCTGCGGGTAGTCGCTGCGGAAATGCGCGCCGCGGCTTTCGCAACGCTGCTCGGCGCCGCGTGCAACGCAGAGCGCCAGCTTGAGCATTTTCTGCAGGCGCCAGGCGGTGGTCAGTTCCGGGTCGGCGCCCGGCCGCCGGCCGCCGAGGCCGATCTGCCGGCTGCGCAAAACAAGCTTCTGCAGCGCGTCGACCGCTGCGCCCAGGGCTTCGCCCTGGCGCACGATGCCGACCTGTTCGGTCATGATCGCCTGCATCTCGCGCAGCAGTTGGCCGGCTTTTTCCGTGCCTTGCCCGGCGCTGAGTGCGGTGAATTCCGCTTCGGCTTTCTCCAGGCAGTCGCGCACGAGCGCCGTCGAAACATGCATGTCGCCGGCCGGCGAGGCACAGAAATCGGCGATCGCTTCGCCGACGATCATGCCGGCGACGACGGTTTCGGCCACCGAGTTGCCGCCCAGGCGATTGAAGCCGTGCAGGTCCCAGCATGCCGCTTCGCCGCAGGCAAAGAGGCCGCTCAGGCCGTAGGCGGCGCCCTGCGCATTGGTGCGGATGCCGCCCATCGAATAATGCTGGGCCGGACGCACCGGTATCCACTGTTTGGCCGGGTCGATGCCGAGGAAGTGATGGCAGATTTCCTTCACTTCGCGCAGCTTGCTGTTGATGTGCGCTTCGCCGAGCAAGGTGATGTCGAGCCAGAGATGCTCGCCGAAACGGTTGCGGGCGCCCTTGCCGGCGCGAATGTGCGCTTCCATGCGGCGGGCGACGACGTCGCGCGAGGCGAGTTCCTTCTTCTCCGGCTCGTAGTCCGGCATGAAGCGGTGACCATCGACGTCGCGCAGCAGGCCGCCGTCGCCGCGACAGCCTTCGGTAACCAGGATGCCGGCCGGGAAGATCGCAGTCGGGTGGAACTGCACGGCTTCCATGTTGGCGAGCGGCACGACGCCGGTTTCCAGTGCGATGGCGGCGCCGATGCCTTCGTTGATCACGGCATTGGTCGTCGCCTGGTAGATGCGCCCGAAACCGCCGGTGGCGATGCAGGTGGCGCGGGCGACGTAGGCCGAGAGCTTGCCATTGGTCAGGTTGCGCACGATGGCGCCGTAGCAGCGCGTGCCGTCATGGATCAGCGCCACCGCTTCCATGCGCTCATGCACCGGAATGCCGGCGGCGATGGTCTGGTCGCTGACGGCGTAGAGCATGGCGTGGCCGGTGCCGTCGGAGACGTAGCAGGTGCGCCATTTCTTGGTGCCGCCGAAATCGCGCGCGGTGATCAGGCCGTGCGCGGCATCGGCCTCGTTGAGCGTGACTTTCTGGCTGTCGATGATGACGTCGTGCGGGCCGCGTTCGACGCGGTTCCAGGGCACGCCCCAGGCGGCCAGCTCGCGTACGGCCTTGGGCGCGGTATGTACGAACATGCGGGCGACTTCCTGGTCGGCGCCCCAGTCGCTGCCGCGTACGGTGTCGCCGAAATGTACATCTTCGTTGTCGCCGGCGCCCTTGGCGGTATTGCCCAGGCTGGCCTGCATGCCGCCTTGCGCAGCGGCCGAATGCGAGCGCTTGGGCGGCACCAGGCTGAGGATGATGACCTTCTGGCCGCGTTTTTTCGCAGCGAGGGCGGCGCGCAGGCCGGCCAGTCCGCCGCCGATGACGAGGACGTCGGTGTGGATCACATCCATGTCAGTGTCTGCCGCTGGCTTGCTGGCCGGGGACGTAGCGTTCGCCGGCCTTTTCCGCATGGGCGCGGCCGAGCTCGACGTAGGCGAGCAGGGTGACCAGACCCAACGTGATGAAGAAGGCACTCAGCGCATGCCGCGCCAGTTGCAGGCGACGACGGCTGGCGTTGGCCGAAGCAGCGGCGAACCAGCCCCATTTGATGGCCAGGCGGTAAAGGCCGATGCTGGCATGCAGCTCGGCGGCGAACAGCAGCATCAGGTAGAGCGGCCACATGCCGCCGGACCAGACGCGGTCGGCCGATTCATAGGGGCCGATCAGCGCCGGCTGGGTGAGCATGCCGTAGAGGTGGATGGTGGCCATGAAAAAGAGCGCAAAGCCGGTCCAGATCTGCAGCCACCACAGGGCGGTATCGCCGTGCTGCAGGCTGTTCTTGTGCGCGACAAAGGCACGGTACTGGCGGTAGCCGGCCGGGAACTTGCGCATCGCCAGCCAGGCATGCAGGATGAAGATGGTGGTGATCACGCAGACCACGGCCGAAACCATGATCGGATAAGGCTTGCCGAGGAAATAGACGCCTTCGAAGAAGCGGGCGATCGTGTAGAAGGCGTCGTGGCTGATCAGGATGCTCGACACGAAGAACATGTGCGCCATCAGGAACAGCCCGAGAAACAGGCCGGAAGCACTCTGCAGCACATCGAGACGGGCCGGCCAGCGGCTTTTGCGCAGAGGCGGGGCGTCGACCGCCCAGTTTTTCGGCGCTCCGTCGATGCTCAATTGCCCGCTGGCGTCCAGGTTGATCTGTTCGTGGCTGGCTTTGTTACGCTCTATCTGGCTTGCCATGATGCGCTTCCTGTTGCAAAGGCCTTCCCTGTTGAAGGTCGATGTCGAAATACGGCGGCGGGCAGTTTTTGGCCGGAGCAGCATTCAACATTCATGTTGTATTTATCGATGATTCGAGCCGACTTTAGCACAGCGTGCTGCACTTATGTTGCAATGCAGCATTTATTTGTTGTGTCGAGTTCTGTAAGTATCGCGTAAGCCTTGTTGTGGGCCGGTTTTGCGTGTTTTTTGAATGATTTTGCGCTGCCGCAAAATGGCGCCTGGCTTGGCCGAGAAGGCGTTTTTCGTGCTGGCAAAAGCTTGCCGGATGAGGCTGGGCGTGCAAATCTCCGCCTGTTGCAAAAAAACCATAAAAAATGATCAGTTCAGGGAAAAAACTAATGGCCGCGCTGGCCTGGCTGGCGTGCGCCGGCGGGGCGGTGGCCGATCCGGAAATCATGGTGCATGAGGGCGACCTCGCCGCGCGCGGCGAACTCGTGGCGACCCTGCATGCCAATCACACGCTGCAGGGTGACAAAACGACGCGCGACGGCACCTGGCCGGTGGACAAGATGAGCTATGTCATGGCCGAGTTTGCGACCGGTCTTGCGCCCGGCTGGGAGGCCGGCATCCATCTGCCGGTGATGCGCGCCGGCGTCGACAGCCCGAGTTCGCGGCGTGGCGACTGGGGTGAGTCGGCGATCATGTTCCGCCTCAAGCATATCCGGCCGCTGAGCGGCGGCTGGTATTACGGCTTCAATGCCGAATACGACATCAATTCGCCGCGCTTCGTCGCCGACAAAACGAGCATCGAATTCCGCGGCATCGCCGGTTACGACGGCGAGCATTTCCGGCTGGTTGCCAATCCGCACCTGATGTGGGGCTACGGTCAGGCCGGTGCGGACCGGCGGCCCGACTTCAATGTCGATTTCAAGGCCATGCACAAGCTGTCCGGCGACTTTGCCTGGGGACTGGAAGCCTATCTCGACTGGGGCAAACTCTCTGATCTCAAGCCGGGCGCGGGCGACCGCACGCTTTACCTGGTCGGCGAGATGCAGACGGCGGGCGGTTCCCTGCATGTCGGCATCGGTCAGGGCTTCAAGGAAACGCCGGAAAAATACGTCATCAAGGCGGTCTGGTCGGAGAGCTTCTGAGGCGCTGCGGACGGGGCAAGGGGGCCGGCATCTGTTAAGATTCGGCCCGCATTCATCAGGCCTTTTTCCTTGTCTTCCCTTCCCGAGATCTTTTCCCCCGACGGGCCGCTGGCCCGGGCCATAGGCGGCTATCGCGTGCGCGATCAGCAGGTCGAAATGGCCGAGCGCATCGCTGCCGCCATCAAGAGCTGTTCGGTCTTCATCGCCGAGGCCGGCACCGGCACGGGCAAGACTTTCGCGTATCTCGTTCCGGCCTTGAAGTCGGGCGGCAAGGTGATTGTCTCGACCGGCACCAAGACACTGCAGGACCAGTTGTTCAACAAGGACCTGCCGATGGTGCGCGACGCCTTGAAGGCGCCGGTCAAGATCGCCTTGCTGAAAGGGCGCGCCAATTACGTTTGTCCCTACCACCTGGAACGGGCGCTGGCCGACGGTCGCTTCCTGACCCGCGAGGATGCCGCTGACGCGCGCCGCATCTCGGTTTTCGCCAAGGTCACGCACACCGGCGACAAGGCCGAATGCCTGGAAGTCTCGGAAAACTCGCCGGTCTGGGGGCACGCCACCTCGACGCGCGAGAACTGCCTGGGCCAGGACTGCCCGGACTACAAGGACTGCTTCGTCATGCTCGCCCGGCGCGAGGCGATGGCGGCCGACCTGGTCGTGGTCAATCATCACCTGTTCTTCGCCGACGTCATGCTGCGCGACGAGGGTATGGCTGAACTGCTTCCCGCCTGCAACACGGTGATCTTCGACGAGGCGCACCAGTTGCCGGAAGTGGCGACGCTGTTCTTCGGCGAAACTGTCTCGACCGCTCAGGTCCTCGATCTCGCCCGCGACAGCCGCGCCGAAGGCCTGACCAGCGCGCGCGACTGCCTCGATTTGCAGAGCGCGACGCGCGAGCTGGAAAAGGTCGCCAAGGACCTGCGCCTGGCGGTCGGCCTCGACAGCGGCCGCTTCTCCTACGGTCAACTGCTCGAAAAGCCCGAATTTGCCCCGGCCCTGAAACTGCTCGAAGACGAGGTCAGCGGCTTTGCGGCCATTCTCGAAACCCAGGCCGAACGCTCCGAAGGTCTGGAAAAATGCTGGCAGCGCGCCACCGAGCTGCTGCGCCAGATCGGTCATTGGCAGAGCAATGCCGACGACGGCTACGTGCGCTGGGGCGAGGCCTATACGCATTCGCTGCAGCTCAACACGACGCCGCTCGATGTCGCCAACATCTTCCGCAAGCAGATGGGCGGCCATCCGCGTGCCTGGATCTTCACCTCGGCGACGCTTGCCGTGCGCGGTCAGTTCCATCATTACTGCGCCGAACTCGGCCTTGGCGATCCGGAGTCGGCGTGCTGGCAAAGTCCCTTCGACTACGGCAAGCAGGCCTTGCTCTATGCGCCGCTCGGCATGCCGGAGCCGAACTCCATGGGCTATACCGACGCCGTTGTCGACGCTGCCTTCCCGGCGGTCAAGGCGGCGGGCGGCGGCGCCTTCTTCCTGTGCACCAGCCTGCGCGCCATGCGCCGCACGCACGAGTTGCTCAAGGCGCGCCTTGAGGACGAAGGTCTCGACATGCCGCTGCTGATCCAGGGCGAGGGCAGCAAGAACGACCTGCTGCAACGCTTCCGCCATCTCGGCAATGCCATTCTGGTCGGCAGCCAGAGCTTCTGGGAAGGCGTCGACGTGCGCGGCGAGGCGCTCTCGCTGGTCGTCATCGACAAGATTCCCTTCGCGCCGCCCGACGATCCGGTGCTCTCGGCGCGCATCGAGCAGATGAAGCAGCAGGGCCGCAACGCCTTCATCGAATACCAGCTGCCGCGTGCCGTGATCAACGTCAAGCAGGGCGCCGGCCGGCTGATCCGCGACGAGGACGATACCGGCGTGCTGATGATCTGCGATCCACGACTTATATCAAAGCCGTACGGCCGGCAGGTGTGGCAAAGTCTGCCGCCCATGAAACGCACCAAGGAGTTGAACGATGTGCTCAACTTTTTCGCCCGCCGCAACGGCGACCATGTTTGATCGCGCCGCCCTGAACGCCGCGCTAGTGGAGGGCGCCGGCCTCGACCTGGCGGCGCTCGCCGAGTCGCATCCGTCCTTGTTCTCGCAGGCAGCGGTTGCCATCGCGCCGGCTACCCGGCAGGCGATGGCTGACATTGTGGCCGCCATCGAGTCGGTCGTCGCACTGCCGGCCTGGCAGCAACGCGTGCTGGCCGGGGCGCCGGCCCTGGCGCAGCGGTCGACGCCGGCGCGCAGCGTGTTTTTCGGCTACGACTTCCATCTGGCGGTCGACGGCCCGAAACTGATCGAAATCAACACCAATGCCGGCGGCGCCTTGCTCAATACCTGTTTGCTCCGGGCGCACGGCGAAACGGCCGCAGCCGAGCGTATCGAGCAGGAAATCGTCGCGATGTTCCGCGCCGAATGGCAGCTCGAGCGCGGCGATGCGCCGCTGACGCGCATCGCGATCGTCGACGAGAACCCCGCCGCGCAATACCTGGCGCCGGAGTTCGAACTCTTCCGGCGGCTTTTCGCGCGCAACGGCATCGCCGCGGTGATCGCCGATCCGGCCGAGTTGCTGCGTGACGGCGAGCGCCTGCTGTATCGCGGCGAGGTCGTCGACCTGGTCTATAACCGCCTCACCGACTTTGCCCTCGAGGCAGCGGTCAACGCCGATCTGCAGGCTGTTTTCGCGGCCGGCGGCGTGGTCGTCACGCCGCACCCGCGGGCGCATGCGCTGTATGCCGACAAGCGCAACCTGATGCTGCTGTCCGATCCGGTTGCGCTCAGTGAACTTGGCGTGCCGGCCGCAACGCAGGAAATCCTGCTTGCCGGCATCCCGCGCACGGTCGCGGTCACGGCCGAGCAGGGCGAGCAATTCTGGAGCGCGCGCAAAAACTGGTTCTTCAAGCCGGCCGCCGGTTTTGGCAGTCGCGCCACTTATCGCGGCGACAAGCTGACCAAGCGGGTGTTCGAGGAAATCCTGCAGGGCGGCTACATCGCCCAGGAAATCGTGCCGCCTTCGACGCAGACGCTGCTCGTTGACGCTGTCGCGCAGGACATGAAACTCGACGTGCGCTGCTACACCTACGCTGCTCGTATCCAGCTCGTTGCGGCCCGCCTTTATCAAGGGCAAACGACCAATTTCCGGACGCCGGGCGGCGGTTTCGCCCCGGTGTTTGCGGCTTGAACGGTTAGAATCCGGCCATGAAAGTATTTGGTATCGCCGGCTGGTCCGGCTCCGGCAAGACGACGCTGCTCGAGAAACTGATCCCGGCGCTGACCGCGCGTGGCCTCAAGCTGGCCGTCATCAAGCACGCCCACCACGGTTTCGACATCGACCGGCCGGGCAAGGATTCCTACCGCCATCGCGAAGCCGGCGCCGTCGAGGTGCTGCTTTCCTGCAATGACCGCTGGGCGCTGATGCACGAACGGCGCGGCGAGGCGGAGCCGACCCTGGCCGAATTGCTCGGCCACCTGTCGCCCTGCGACCTGGTGCTGATCGAGGGCTTCAAGCAGGAACCGGTGCCCAAACTCGAGGTCCATCGTCCGGCGCACGGCAAGCCGCCGCTTTTTGCCGAGCGCAGCGACATCGTCGGCGTCGCGACCGACGGCGAGGTGGCGACCGATCTGCCGGTGCTGCCCCTGAACGACATTGCGGCGATCGCCGATTTTGTAATGAACACCCTGGATTTGCAGGAACGCCCATGCTGAGTTTTGAAGAAGCCCTGGACAAGCTGTTGTCCGCCGCCACGCCGGTCGAGGAAGTGCGTGCCTTGCCGCTGACCGCCACTGCCGGCCGCGTTTTGGCCGTGGCGCAGGCGTCGACCGTCGCGGTGCCGCCGCTCGACAATTCGGCGATGGACGGCTACGCCGTGCGCGTTGCCGACATCACCGCAGCCGGCGTCTGCCTGCCGGTCAGCCAGCGCATTCCGGCCGGTACGGTCGGGCTGCCGCTGCAGCCGGGCACCGCAGCGCGCATCTTCACCGGCGCGCCAGTGCCGGTCGGCGCCGACGCCGTGGTCATGCAGGAACTCTGCGAACATGGTGAGGGCGGTGTCGTCATCAATCATCTGCCGCATGCCGGCGAGAACATTCGCCGCGCCGGCGAGGATATTTCAATTGGCGGCCAGATCCTCAGTGCCGGCATGAAGCTGCGGCCGCAGGATGTGGCGCTTGCCGCCTCGGCCGGGCTGCCGGAACTGCCGGTCTATCGTCGCCTGCGCGTCGGCGTCTTCTTCACCGGCGACGAACTGGTGCAGCCGGGCGAGCCGCTGCCGCCGGGCGCCATCTACAACTCCAACCGCTATGCCTTGCGCGCATTGCTTGAAGGCCTGGGCTGCGAGGTGCGCGATCTCGGCACCGTCGCCGACACGCTGGATGCGACGCGCGATGCGCTGCGCCGTGCGGCCGAAGACAACGACCTGATCATCACCAGCGGCGGCGTCTCGGTCGGCGAGGAAGATCACGTCAAGCCGGCAGTGGAAGCCGAAGGCCGGCTCGATATGTGGAAAATCGCCATCAAGCCGGGCAAGCCGCTGGCTTTCGGTGAAGTCCGCAAAAGCGACGGCAAGGCCTGGTTCATCGGCCTGCCGGGCAATCCGGTGTCGGCTTTCGTTACCTTCCTGATCATGGTCCGGCCTTTCATCCTGCGCCTGCAGGGCGTCGCCGAGGTGTTGCCGCACAGCTACACGCTGCGTGCCGATTTCGACTGGAAGAAGCCGGATCCGCGCACCGAGTTCCTGCGCGGCCGGCTCAACGGCGCCGGTGGCGTCGAGTTGTACAAAAACCAGGGCGCCGGCGTCGTCACCTCGTTGTCCTGGGGCGACGGACTGATCGTCAAGGCGCCGCAGCAAGTCATTGCGGCCGGCGAGAGCGTGCGTTTCATCCCCTTCGCGGAGCTGCTGGCATGAGCGTCAAGGTGCTGTACTTTGCCAGCCTGCGCGAGGCGCTCGGCGTCTCGGCCGAGACGGTCGACCTGCCGGAAAGCGTCAAAACGCTGGCCGCGCTGCGCGACTGGCTGGTTGCGCAGGGGCGCGAAAAACTGGCGACGGCGAAGAATCTTCGCTGCGCCGTCAATCAGGAAGTGGCCGGGCTGGATGCGGCGGTGCAGGATGGTGACGAGATCGCCTTCTTCCCGCCCGTAACTGGCGGTTGAAAGACGCCAACAAAATGCCCCTGGCGTCGTTGAACCCCCTCGCCGTACAGTTCGTACTGTCTTCGGCGGTTCGCCTAGCCAGGGCCGCTGCGCTGCACTTTGTTGGCGCCTTACGGTAGTAAAAGGAAAAGATAATGTCCATCCAATGGTTCCCGGGGCACATGACCTCGGCCCGCAAGAAGGCCGGCGAGACGCTGGCCATGGCCGACGTCGTGGTCGAGGTGCTCGACGCCCGCCTGCCGGAGGCTTCGAGCAATCCGATGATTCACGAGCTGCGCGCCTTCCGCCAGCGGCCCTGTCTCAAGCTGCTCAACAAGGCCGACATGGCCGACCCGGAAGTGACCAAGGCCTGGCTCGCTTATTTTGAAAAGCAGCCGGGGGTCAAGGCGGTCGCCATTTCCTGCAAGAAGGCGAGCGACGTGGCGCGCATTCCCGGTCTGGCCCAGAAGCTGGCGCCGCACCGCAACGATGCCGTCAAGCCGCTGCGCCTGATGATCATGGGCGTGCCCAACGTCGGCAAGTCGACGCTGATGAACGCGCTGGTCAAGAAAAAGGTCGCAGCGGTTGGCGACCAGCCGGCGGTGACCAAGAGCCAGCAGCGCATCGACATCAGCTCGCGCCTGACCATTTACGATACGCCGGGCATGCTGTGGCCGAAGATCGCGCATCCGATCGACGGCCAGATGCTGGCCGCCAGTCACGCGGTCGGCGTCAATGCCTACATCGACATCGAGGTCGCGACCTTCCTCGCCGGCTTCCTGCTCGAACATTATCCGGCGCTGCTCACGGCGCGTTACGGCTTTGCCACCGAGGGCATGGATGCGGTCGGCGTCATCGAAGCCGTCGCCAAACGGCGCGGTTGCCTGATGAAAGGGCGGGGCGGCGAGCTGGATCTGGAAAAGGCCTCCGGTTTGCTGTTGACCGATTACCGCAGCTGCGCGCTCGGCCGGATCAGCCTGGAAACCCCGTCCCTGCGTGCCGAGCGGGCCAAGCAGCTGCTCGAACAGCCAGCGCAGCCAGCCGACGAAGAATGATTTTTTTGCAAAAAATAAACTTCGAAACGAAGAGTGCTAGGTCGTTTCAGAAGTTTTGTATATAATTCGCGCCCTGTCGGTGGTGATCACCGGCAACCGAGTAGTTCCTCGATAGCTCAGTTGGTAGAGCGCCGGACTGTTAATCCGTAGGTCCCTGGTTCGAGCCCAGGTCGGGGAGCCAAAAATTCTGCTTCATGCCATTACCACTCGGCTAGCAGTCTTGTTGCCCATGTGGCTCAGTGGTAGAGCACTCCCTTGGTAAGGGAGAGGTCGGCAGTTCGATCCTGCCCATGGGCACCATTAATCCCGAATCCCGCAAAAATCTCCAGCATGACCCGGTAGTGTCGCGTCTTTGCCGCGCAGGCAAGGCTTTTGCACGGTCAACCGGGGATTTTTCCCGATTTTGGTCGTATCATCGATACCTGAACACAAGCCAAATAGTAACCAGCCGTGGAGAAGTAGCATGTTTCCTGAATACCGTGAACTCATTACCCAACTGAAGACGACGGATCGTCATTTCCTGAACGTTTTCGACAAGCACAACGAACTGGATCAGAAGATCAAGAACATGGAATCCGGCATCGAACCGGCCACCCATGAAGCCATCGAGGCCCTCAAGAAAGAAAAGCTCGTACTCAAGGACGAGCTCTACAACACGCTGCGCAAAGCCAGCGCCGCCTGATCTGCAGGCCGTCGGCAAAAACAGGAAGCCACCTCGCGAGGTGGCTTTTTCTTTGCCGCTCATTCTGCCGGCGCCCCTTGGCAGGCGTCCGGCGGCGCATTACATTGCTGACTGCGGCACATATTCCGGATGTGTCATCGGGGTGAGGAAAACATGCAGGCGCATCAGTGGCAGTGGGGGATCAGCCAGTGGGTCGAGTATCTCAAGGACAAGGAGATTCCTGTCCTGGCAACGACCCGTGCCGTACTCACGGCACTGCGCGAAGGACCTGACGAAGAACGCGAGCGCCTGTCGGCACGCGATATGGCCGACATTGTCTATGCCGACCCCTATCTCGCCCTGAAAATCCTGCGCAAGGCCGAAGACAGTCGTTCGCGCCAGCTTGGCCACGATACGACGACGCCGCTGGCGGCCATCCTGCAGGTCGGTTTCGATGAATTGCACGATATCGTGATCAACAGCCCGCAGCCGGTCGATGTCTTGCCCGGCTGCGGCATCTGCGAACAGCGTTCGCTGCTGGCTGCCTCGATCGCCCGTGCCTGGGCCGACCGGCGCGCCGACATCTCGTCCGACGAGGTGGCGATGGCGGCCTTGCTGGTCGAGATCGGCGAATTGCTGCTCTGGCATTTCGCGCCGGAAATGACCGACAAGGAAGTCGGCGTCCGCGAATGGAACGAGCGCTACTGGGCGCTGGCACTGCGCCCGTCGGAAATCGAATTCACCTTCCGCCAGCTGACCATGGCGCTGGCCCAGGCCTGGGGCTTGCCCGGGCTGGTCATTGCGCTGATCAAGGGGACCGATACGCCGCGCGCCAATATCGCGCGTCTGGCGGCCGATGCCGCCAAGCGCATCAGCATCGAGCCAGAAGTGCCGGCCTTGCTGGCGATCCTGCAGGAAGTGTCAGGCGTGGTGCCGGGCGCCGAGTTGGCTGAACTTGCCGCGCCGCTGCCCTTGCCGGACGAGCTGCGCGACGCGTTGCTGGCGGCGATTGCCGCGTTGCCGGCGGATTAGACGCGCAGCAGCGCAATCTTCAGCGGCGGCTGACCGTCGTGGCTGGGGAAATCCTCTTCCGGCGTGATCCACTCCAGTTCGCGCACGGTCCGGCCGGCCTTGGTGGCGCAGCGCTGCAGCTGATCGGCCCAGACTTCGCGCGAAATCTGCGCCGCGTTGTTGCAGCAGATCAGCGTGCCGCCTTCGGCCGTGCACAGCAGCGCCGGCTTCATCAGCGCGGCGTAGTCGTTGACGATGTCGACGACGCCGAACGGGCTCTTGGCATAGCGCGGCGGATCGAGGAAGACGACGTCGAAGCTGTGCTTTTCCAGCGTCGGGAAGGGCGGCATCGGTTTGCCGCGCACCTTCTTCGGCTGGCCGATGCCGGAGAGCTGGCGCATCGCCGCAAAGGCGTCGCTATGCACGAAGCGCAGGCGGATCGGCAGGTCGTTGAGGCGGGCGTTGTCCTTGCCGACTTTCAGACTGGATTCGGCGAAATCGACATTGACGACGTGCGCCGCGCCGGCCTTGGCGGCGGCGACACCGACGCCGCAGGTGTAGGCGAAGAGGTTGAGCAGCGTTTTGCTGGCGATTTCCTGCATGACGCGGCGGCGGCCGGCGCGCATGTCGAGGAAGAGCCACGGATCCTGGCCGGCATGACGGCCCTGTACCAGGTAGCGCACGCCCATTTCATGGAACTCGCGCGGCTGTTGTGCTTCGGCCAGGACTTCGAGCGGCAGCGGGTTGACGATGCGCGAGTTGGCGCCGCTGCGGTCGTTGTAGATCGCGGTCAGGCCGGGCAGGACGCCGGCGTAGAACTGTTCGATGGCAACCCGGTCATGGCCGTCGAGCGGCGTGTGGAAGCTTTGCAGCAAAAGCAGGTCGCCGTAGCGGTCGACCGTCAAACCGGGGTGATTTTCGCCGCTGCCGTTGAACAGCCGGTAGGCATTGGTGTCTTCGCCGTGCAAACGTTCGAGGAGCGGCTGGCGCGCGTCGAAGGCGGCTTGCAGCAGGGCGGTGAGTTGCGTCGTGGGCATGGGGTTTCCGGTCAGATTGCAGCGATCTGCGCGCAAATTGCCGCCGGAAAGCCGAGGCGCTGCATTTTACCGGACGGGCTCGTCTACCGGGGGATTAAGAAGCGGCCACAACCGCCAGTGGCCGCAAGCCGAGCGGGCGCGCCGCTCGGAACCGGCCCAGCCGCCGTCATTGCACGGCCCGGTGCTGGTTTCATCGTCGATCAGCACGCTGGCCGGCGTGTCGCCGGGCTGGCGCGGGCCGCCCCAGTGTTCGCAACTGGCGCAGCGTTTGCGGTCGACGGCGTGGCTCAGCAATTTTTCGCGCTGCGGCAGGCCGCAATGCTCTGCGTTGCCGGGACGACGGCGCCGCCGTTGCCCAGCCAGCCCTTGATGCCGCTCTTGACGTTATAGACGCGGGCATAGCCGGCCTGTTGCGACAGGAACTGGCTGACCGCCTTGGTCCGGTTGCCGCTACGGCAGATAACGATGAGCGGCTCGTTCGGTTTGGCGACCTGCTGCGCCTTGCTCAGCCAGGCGGCCGGGTCGGCGCGGCCGCGTTCGTCGAAGAAGGTGAGCAGCTTGCTGCCGGCGACGATGCCGGTTTCCTCCCATTCCGGCTGGGTGCGGATGTCGATGACCGGCGTGCCGGCCTTGAGCAGACGCTGCAATTCCGCATTGTCGATATCGACGACCTCGGCGTGGGCGAGCAGGGAAGAAAAGGCGAGGGTGCAGGCAAGAAGCAGGCGGCGCATGGCAGATCCGAAAATAAGGAAACGCTGATTATAGGTTTTCCCGGTGCCGCCCGCCCATTTTTGCCTTGGGTGAGCAGTCCCGTCTGGCTGTTCAGACCGCATTCCGCTCGGCCGGTTCGCGCCCTGCGTGGGATAATCCGCGCTTTTTCCGGGGACCGGCATGGCGCTCAAATCGACTATCTTCAAGGCAGAACTGCAACTGGCCGATCTTGATCGCTCGCAATTCGGCGAATACCCGCTGACTTTGGCGCGCCACCCGTCGGAAAACGACCAGCGCATGATGGTCCGCCTGCTTGCCTTTGCGCTCTACGCCTCGGAAACGCTGGCCTTCGGGCGCGGCCTCTCGAACGAGGACGAGGCGGCGCTGACCGATACCGACCTGACCGGCTGCATCGAGCGCTGGATCGACGTCGGCCTGCCCGACGAGCGCAATATCCGGCGTGCCTGCGGCCGCGCGCGGCAAGTGGTGGTGCTTGCCTACGGCGGGCGCCAGGCGGAAATCTGGTGGCAGCAGTCGGCCGACAAGCTGGCCGGGTTGAAGAACCTGACGGTGCTTGCCTTGGCGCCGGAAGAGTCGGCGGCGCTGGCGGCACTCGCCGAACGCAACATGCGCCTGCAATGCACCATCCAGGACGGCACGATCTGGATCGGCACCGACAGCAAGCAGGTCGAACTCACGCCGCTGATCTGGCAGGCGCCGGTCGAGCGCTGAGCGGGGCCGCGGCCAGCGGCTTTTTGTTGGCGCCGTTTCCCCAAAACGGCTGCGGCAGGGCAGAATCTGCGTTCGCTCCATCCTGAGGCCTGCGCGATGAACCCGTCCTTCGATTTCAGCTACCACAACCCGACCCAGATCCATTTCGGCCCCAACAGCTTTGCCAGGCTCGCTGACCTGATTCCGCGTGATGCCCGGGTGCTGCTGCTCTACGGCGGCGGCTCGATCAAGAAAAACGGCATTCATGCCGAGGTCTGCGCGGCGCTGGCCGGGCGTCAGGTTATCGAATTTGCCGGTGTCGAGCCGAATCCGACCCTGGAAACGCTGAGCCTGGCGGTCGACCTCGCGCGGCGGGAGAAAATCACGTTCATTCTCGGCGTCGGTGGCGGTTCGGTCGCCGACGGCGCCAAGTTCATCGCCTGCGCGGCGCTTTACGACGGCGATGGCTGGGACATCGTCAGCGGCAAGTTCGTGCCACAGGAAGCCCTGCCGGTCGGCATCGTGCTGACCTTGCCGGCGACCGGTTCGGAATCGAATGCTGGCGCCGTCGTCACCCGCCGGTCAACGCTGCAAAAGAAGGTGTTTTTCGTGCCGCCGGCCCGGCCGCGTTTCGCCATTCTCAATCCCGACGTGATGGCCAGCCTGCCGGACCGGCAACTGGAGAACGGCGTCGTCGATGCCTTTGTGCATGTCTGCGAACAGTATCTGACTTATCCGGTCGGCGCGCTGGTCCAGGACGGTTACGCCGAGGCCGTGCTGCGCGCGCTGAAGACGCTGGCTGACAGTTTCGATCAGCGCCACACCACTGACTGGCGACAGAACCTGATGTGGGCCGCCAACCAGGCGCTGTGCGGCGTGATCGGCGCCGGTGTGCCCACCGACTGGGCGACGCATCGTTTGGCCGTCGAACTGACCGCGCTCTACGGCATCGATCACGGCCGCACGCTGAGCATCATCCAGCCCTGGCTGCTGCGCGAACTGATCGAGGCCAAGCGCGCCAAATTGGAGCAGATGGGCCGCGAAGTCTTCCGCTTGCCGGCGCCGACGGCCGAGCAGACCATCGCCGCGCTTGAAGCCTTCTACCGCAGCCTGAACATGCCCCTGCACCTCTCGGAAGCGGGTGTCGCTGATCCGGATGCGGCAACGCGCGTCATGCAGGCCGTGCGCGAGCATGGCAATGCGGCGCTCGGCGGCCATGCCGGGCTGGATGACGAGAAAACCACGCGGATCATCGCGGCCGCCTGTGGTTAGGCGGCATGCCGCTCAGCGGCGGAAAAGGTTGGAAACGAGTTCGACGCCGGCGCTGACCAGATCGACAATCTCGGTGCCGTCGAAGTTGTCGCCGTTTTTCTGCTTTTCGCGCAATTGCCGGCTGCGTTCCCGTTCGCGCATGACGATGGCGTCACCGAGCAACTCGTAATCGGGCGGCGCGCTGCGCTTGACCTCGGCCTGCTGGTAACGCGCCAGTGCCTGCTCGACTGCCTGCGGATCGAGGATAGTGATCGGGGCGCGGCAATGGCTGCAGGCGTGGTCCTTGCGGATATCGATTGGCGCGCCGCAGCCGTTGCAGCGCACGATGCCGACCTTGCTCGCCAGTTCGTCGATTTCCGCGACGGTCAACTGGCGGACGAAGCCCTTTTCGATCATGAACTGGGCAAAGGTCGTGAAGCGGCCGTGCTTTTGCAGGCAACGATGATAGTTGAACTGGCCGCCGTGCCTGGCGACATCCAGGCCGTGCAGCAGCTTGTCGCCGCAGCGCGGGCAAACCAGCCTATCGCGCAGCGGCTGGCGCTGCTCGTCGTCATGGTCCTGAATCAGCCGGAACAGTTCGAGTATCCCGCCCGGCGTCAGCTGGGCGCTTTCATAATCGTCAAACCAGATGCCCTGGCAGGAAAAGCAGAGATCAAGTTCGACTGTGCCGTGCAACTGGCGCTCGAAGGTCTTTTGCAGCATGGGCTGCCGGCAGGATGGGCAGGAAGTCGATTTCATGGCGACAGGATGTTTGGATGACGCCTGCAACTATAGCTTGCCGGCCTGCCGTTTCGTATGAAAATGGTGGGTCGGCCTGTTGCTGGAGGGTTTTTGCAACATCATCATCCGTTAATATTCGCTTTTGCCAATTTCACCGGAAGTGCCATGCAGATCGCTGACCCGACCCAGACCACGCTGTGCAACGAAATGCAGTTGCTGTTCGCCGAATTGCCGCTCGACGCGGCGCATGTCCTGGAACTCGGCTGCGGCCGTGCCGACAAGACCCGCCAGCTTGCTGCGAGCGGCCGGCCGGCGCAGATCCTGGCGCTCGAAGTCGATACCATCCAGCACGCGCGCAACCTGGAAATTGCCGACCTGCCGACGGTGCGTTTCGCGCACGCTGGTGCCGAGGCGATTCCGGCAGCGGATGCGAGTATCGACATCGTGCTGATGTTCAAGTCCCTGCACCATGTACCGGTCGGGGTGATGGATCAGGCACTCGCCGAAATCGCCCGCGTCCTCAAGCCGGGTGGGCTGGCCTGGATTTCCGAACCGGTCTTCGCCGGCAACCTGAACGAGGTGTTCCGCCTGTTCCACGACGAGGAGCTGGTGCGCGAGGCGGCCTTTGCCGCGGTCTGCCAGGCGGTCGAATCGGGCAGCCTGAAGCTCGAAAAGCAGCTGTTCTTCAACACGCGCAGCGCTTTCGACAACTTCGCGCAGTTCGACACCCGGATGATCCAGGTCACGCACAGCGACCACCGCCTGTCGCCCGAACTCTACCGGCAGGTGCAGGCAAAGTTCGAGTCCTTCGCCGGGCCCGACGGTTACACTTTCCACAACCCGCAGCGCGTCGACCTGCTGCGCAAGCCGGCCTGAAGCCTCAGCCGCAGGCTGCGGTCGGGCGCACCGTGCCGAGATTGAGCGTGACGCCCTTTTTCATCTTGCCGATGACGTGCATCTCGCAGGCCTTGCAGTCGAACTTGAGGATCAGCTTTTCACTGCCATTGACCAGGGTCATCGGGTCCGGCTTGAGGTGCTTCACTTCCTTCGGACAGAGGTTGAAGCTGTAGCGCAGGCAGTGGCGCGTGATCATCAGCGAGACCATGCCCTTTTCCTGGTTGGCCTCGTAGGCGTCGGCGATCAGGCTGACGCCGTGCTTCTCGTAGAAGTGACGGGCCTTGGCGTTGAAGACATTGCCGAGATAGGTCAGTTCGTCCTGCGGGTAGGGCACCGGGTTGGCAGCCGGCGCGGCACGCGGCGGACGCGGATGCGTGGCGAGGCGTTCGGCTTCGAGCTTTTCGGTGGCTTCGCGGCGCAGCGCATTGAGCGCACCGACCGGCAGGAACCACGGCTGGCTCAGTTTGAGTTCGACCGGCTGCGCCGTGAACATCGTGTTACCGAATTTGGCCAGGCTGTCTTTCAGCGTATTGGTCGCGCGCTCGGCGTTCTGGGCGATTTCCTTGCCGTGGACAAGGTCGACCGCTACGGAAACGCCGTCCTCATCGGTCAACGTCAGGGAAAAGCCATTTTCCGTCTCGGCGAACATGGGCTGGACGGCGACGCGGCGTTCGGCCGAGTCCTTTTCCAGGGCGCGCTCGAATTCCTGGTCGCGGTTGCGGAACAGCGTCGTGCCTTCGGTCAGTTCCGCAGGGATTTCGACCGGGAAGAGCCTGGTGCCTTCGGCCCGGTTGATGCGCACGCCGACCACGTCGCCATGCGCGTCGTAGAAGCAGATGCCGTCGCCGTTATTGAAAGGTTTTTCGGCGTTGACCGTAAACCAGCCGTCGCCGATCTCGACGACTTCGCCGATCAGCTCGCCGACGAAAGCCGGCGAATCGAAGGCGCCGATGTCGTCCTGGCGCTCGTTGGCGAAATAATCGGTGTAGCCGCGGTTGAAGGTTTTCTCGGGCTGCGGCGCGAAGGTGAAAGTGCTGGTGCCGCTTGAAGCGCGGGTGAATTCGGGGTTTTCGGCGATGATTTCGTCGAGCAGCTGGCGGTAATGCGCCGTGATGTTCTTGACGTAGGACAGGTCCTTCAGCCGGCCTTCGATCTTGAAGGACGAGACGCCGGCGCGGGCCAGTTCCAGCATGTTCTGCGTCTGGTTGTTGTCCTTCATCGACAGCAGATGCTGGTTCTCGGTGATCGTCTTGCCCTTGTCGTCGATCAGCGTGTAGGGCAGGCGGCAGGCCTGCGAGCATTCGCCGCGATTGGCGCTGCGCCCGGTGTGGGCATGGCTGATGAAACACTGGCCGGAGTAGGCGACGCAGAGCGCGCCATGCACGAAATATTCGAGCGCGAGCGTCGTTTCGGCCGCGACTTTCTCGACTTCCTTGATCGTCATCTCGCGCGCCAGCACGACCTGCGAGAAGCCGGCATCTTCGAGGAATCTGACCTTGGCCGGATTGCGATTGTCGGTTTGCGTGCTGGCGTGCAACTGGATCGGCGGCAGCTCGACTTCGAGCAGGCCCATGTCCTGGATGATCAGCGCGTCGGCGCCGGCCTCGTAGATTTTCCAGGCCAGTTGGCGGGCTTCTTCGAGTTCGTCGTCGCGCAGGATGGTGTTCAGCGCAACGAAGACCTTGGCGCGGAAGCGGTGCGCGAATTCGCACAGGCGGGCGATGTCTTCGATGGTATTGCCGGCGCCGTAGCGCGCGCCGAAGGCCGGGCCGCCGATATAGACGGCATCGGCGCCGTGCCGGATGGCTTCAATGCCGAAATCGGCATTCTTGGCCGGGGCGAGGAGTTCGAGCGGGTGTTGGGTGCGGGTCATGGGCTGCTTAGTAAACAAAACGCGGCGCAAGTTCCTCGATATTGAACTCGCGCAGGATGGCCTCGGCGCGTTCGCGGGCATTCTTTCTTGGCGCGCCGCGCTTGCTGGCGATGATCAGCTCGTTCTTCATCGAATGCTCCCAGCCGACCAGTTCAGTGACCGTGACGTCGTAGCCGTGCGCCTCGAGCAGCAGGCAGCGCAGCACGTTGGTCAGGTGGCTGCCGAGTTCGCGCGTGTGGATCGGGTGGCGCCACAGTTCGGAAAGCGGCGTCTTGCCCAGCGATTCGTTCTTCTTGGCGCGCATCGTCGCAGCGACTTCGGCCTGGCAGCAGGGCACCAGCACGATGTGGCGGGCGTTCTTGGTCAGTGCAAAGCGGATCGCGTCATCGGTTGCGGTGTTGCAGGCGTGCAGCGCGGTGACGACGTCGATCTGGGCGGGCAGGGCGGTGGAGTGGGTCGATTCCTCGACCGTGACGTCGAGAAAGCTCATGCCCTTGAAACCGAGGCGTTCGGCCAGTGCGCGCGATTTTTCGACGAGTTCCTTGCGCGTTTCGATGCCGTAGATGTGGCCGTGCTGTTCGTCCGCCTGGCGCGCCTTGAAATACAGGTCGTAGAGGATGAAGCCGAGGTAGGACTTGCCGGCGCCGTGGTCGGCCAGGCTCGCGGCATCGGCGAGCAGCGGTTCGATGAATTGATAGAGGTGATAGACCTGCTTCAGCTTGCGCCGCGTGTCCTGGTTCAGCTTGCCGTCGCGGGTCAGGATGTGCAGTTCCTTGAGCAGTTCGATGGACTGACCGGGGCGGATTTCCGGGATTTCGGCGGGGATGTTCGGCTTTTTCATAGGGCGCGATTATCGCATTTGAGGACGCTTTGCCGCGGCGAAAAAATGTTTTGAAATTTCTATTACTTTTGTGTCAACCGAATCAATACCGGGTCGTTATTCGGCTCATGGTGATCCAACACCGCATCTAAACACGGAGATACAAATGGGTAGTTTGAGCAACGAATCTTTCGAACAGTTTCTTGATTCCCTGAAAAACGCCGGTATTACCATTTCCAACGAAGCCGAACTGCGTGAGCGGCTGGCTGAAGCACAACGTTGGCGTTTCGCCTTCCAGACCCTGGCTGCCAACGGCAAGGTCATCGGCATCAACTTCGAAGACCGTTCCGAAGGCCGCAACGAAGCCGCCATTGATCGCGCTTTCAACGAATTCCAGTTTTCCGAAAATACCAAGGCTGTGTTCTCCGCCAATCTGAAGCACTAATCCCCACAAGTTTTGGCCTTCCGCCATGGCGGGGGGCAAAAAGAAGAACGGGCGCCATACGGCGCCCGTTTTGCATTGTGGCTGGCGGTTGACCGCGTACCGCCCGCGAAAACGGCGGTACGCGCGGCCCGGCCTCAGCGCGTGATCGGCTTGTAGCGGATACGCTTCGGCTTGGCACCTTCTTCGCCGAGGCGCTTCTTCTTGTCCTCTTCGTATTCCTGGAAGTTGCCTTCGAAGAAGTTCCACTGCGAATCGCCTTCGGCGGCCAGGATGTGCGTGCAGATGCGGTCGAGGAACCAGCGATCGTGCGAGATGACCATCGCACAGCCGGGGAATTCGAGCAGCGCATCTTCCAGGGCACGCAGGGTTTCGACGTCGAGGTCGTTTGACGGTTCGTCGAGCAGCAGGACGTTGCCGCCGGTCATCAGCGTCTTGGCCAGGTGCAGACGACCGCGTTCGCCGCCGGACAGATTGCCGACCTGCTTGCCCTGGTCGGCGCCCTTGAAGTTGAAGCGGCCGATATAGGCACGCGACGGCATTTCGAATTTGCCGATCTGCAGGATGTCGCTGCCCTGGGCCAGTTCCTCGAACACCGTCTTGGAACCGTCGAGGCAGTCGCGCGACTGGTCGACGTAGGCGATTTTGACCGTCGGGCCGATGTCGACCGTACCGGAATCCGGTTGCTGCTGGCCGGTGATCATCTTGAACAGCGTCGATTTACCGGCGCCGTTCGGGCCGATGATGCCGACGATGGCGCCGGCCGGGATGGTGAAGCTGACGTTGTCCATCAGCAGCTTGTCGCCGAAGGTCTTGGTGACGCCAGCAAACTCGATGACCTTGCCGCCCAGACGCTCGCCGACCGGAATGAAGATTTCCTGGGTTTCGTTGCGCTTCTGGTATTCCTGGCTCGACATTTCCTCGAAACGGGCCAGACGCGACTTGGACTTGGCCTGGCGCGCCTTCGGATTCGAGCGCACCCATTCCAGTTCCTGCTTCATCGCCTTCATGTGGGCGTCGATCTGCTTGTTTTCGGTTTCCAGGCGGGCTTCCTTCTGCTCCAGCCAGCTGGAGTAGTTGCCCTTGTACGGAATGCCATGGCCACGGTCGAGTTCGAGAATCCACTCGGCGGCGTTGTCGAGGAAGTAGCGGTCGTGGGTAACGGCGACGACAGTGCCGGGGAAGCGAACGAGGAACTGTTCCAGCCATTCGACGGATTCGGCGTCGAGGTGGTTGGTCGGTTCGTCGAGCAGCAGCATGTCGGGCTTGGCGAGCAGCAGCTTGCACAGCGCGACGCGGCGCTTTTCACCGCCGGACAGGTTGCCGATCACGGCTTCCCAGGGCGGCAGACGCAGCGCGTCGGCGGCCAGTTCCATCTGCGCTTCGGTGTCGGCACCGGCGGTCGAGATGATGGCTTCGAGGCGGGCCTGTTCTTCGGCCAGCTTGTCGAAATCGGCGTCCGGGTCGGCGTAGGCTGCATAGACCTCGTCGAGCTTGGCCTGTGCCTGCATGACTTCGCCAAGCGCCGATTCGATTTCTTCCTTGACCGTCTTGCTCGCGTCGAGCTGCGGTTCCTGCGGCAGGTAGCCGATCGAGACGCCGGCCAGATGCTGCACTTCGCCGTCGTATTCCTTGTCCACGCCGGCCATGATCTTGAGCACGGTGGACTTGCCGGAGCCGTTCAGACCGAGCAGGCCGATCTTGGCGCCGGGGAAGAAGGAGAGGGAAATATCCTTGATGATCTGCCGCTTGGGCGGGACGATCTTGCTGACGCGCAGCATCGACATTACGTATTGAGCCATGGACCTTGCCTGTCGCTGGAAATGAATAGCCGTAAAGTCTACGAGGCTTCGCGGCAAATGACCAGCATTCCCGGCAATTTGGCTTTTTCCGGGCAGTCGACCGGTGGGCGGCAGCAGCGCCGCCCGCTTGGTGGTTAGCCTACGATGGCGCTCAGGGTCGGCACGCTTTCACTGCGCGCCCAGCTCTGGGAAGGCTTTTCCGCCGACAGCGCGTTGATGTCGCCGCACAGTTCGCCGCCTTCATCGATGACCAGCTTGCCGTAGCGGATCTTGCCGCTGACCTTGCCGGTGGCGTGGATGATCAGTTGCGAGCGGGCGGTCAGTTCGCCGTCGAAACTGCCATGGATTTCCGCGATGTCGATGCTGACCTTGCCCGAGAACGAGCCCTGGTCGGCGATGCGGATCACCCGGCTGTCCATCGTCGCCTCGACGCGCCCCTCGACGACCAGCGTGTCGCAATCGAGAATTTCGGCGCCTTTCAGTTTGACATCGGGACCGACGATGAGCCGGGCGCCGAGCACGTTTTCGGAAATGGGCGCATCCTTTTCCACTGCCGGCGGGGCCGCCGGTGTTTCGGGGGCGACTTGCTGCGCGGCGCGGGTGGTCAGGTCGACCGGCGGGGCGCCGTTGCTGCCGGGGATGGTTCTGACATCCTTGCGGACGACCGGATCGTTGCGCGTGGTGATGACGGGTTTGCTGAACATGAAGACTCCTCGTTGGGTGTGGCGAAAGGGGATAGCTTCGGAAAGCAAACGCGATAAGCGTGCCACCATGGAAATGGCATGGCGAAACAAGGGCTTGGGTTTTTGCCTTGTTCAGGCCGTCGACCGTATGGGATGCATTCGTCGGGAAATGACGACAGGTTTTTTTTGCTGTCACTTGGCTAGTCATGCGCGGCTTGGCTTAAGCTTGTCGCTTATCGGCGACGTGATATGCAAGGTAATGATTATTAGATTGTTTTTGTTTTCAAGCGGTTTTCCGGTGGTCGGGTGCAAGGTTGTCGGTGCGATGGTCAGTCGGTCTACACCAGAGTTTTCAAGAAAAGCCTGCGCATGATCCGGATTTCCTTTCGTCAAGGCATGTTACTCGGCTTTGCGGTGATTGTTCTGCTGCTGTCCGGGGCGGCATTGCAAAGCTGGCTGGTACTCGAACGTCTTGTCGAACAGAGCCGGCAAACCAGCGAGCAGGCGATCGCGCTGACTGCAGAAATCCAGGAACTGGGCGAACGTACCGTCGATATCGAGCGCAGTGCCCGGCAGTACCTGCTGCTTGATGACCCGGTGTTTCGCCAGCGCTTCGACGAGCATCTGGCTCAGTCTCTGGCACTGGTCGATCGGCTTGATGCGCAGGCGGGGGATTCACTGTCATCCATGCTCGGTGGCTGGCGGATGGTGGCCGGCGCCTTGCGCAGCAGCCTTGAGCAGAAACTGGGCAAGGCCGAGTTGGCGCCTTTGCTGACTCGTCTGGTCGAGCTGAACGGGCTGATCAAGGAGGCCGGACAACGCTGGATCGAAAGCCGCAACAAGCAGGTGCTCAAGGATCTGGACGCCAACCGGCGGCATCTCGGCCTGCAGATCGCGCTGGCGCTGGGCGGTGCCTTGCTCGCGGCCACGGCGATGGGCTGGTGGCTGGTGCGCCCGCTGCGGCAACTGGAGCAGGCCATCGGCCGGCTCGGCGCGAGCCGTTTCGACGAGCCGGTCCTGGTTGGCGGTCCGGTCGACCTGCGGCGCCTGGGCAAACGTCTGGACTGGCTGCGTCTGCGCCTGGCCGAACTGGAATCTGATCGCGAGCGCGCCCTGCGGCATGTGTCGCATGAACTGAAAACGCCGCTCACCGCGCTCAAGGAAGGCATCGCGCTGCTGCGCGAGGAAGTGCCGGGGCCGCTCGCCGGCAATCAGCGCGAAGTGGTCGATATCCTGCAGCACAACGTCGGCGGCCTGCAGCAGCAGATCGAAAGCCTGCTCAGCCTCAATGCCGCAGCCTTTGAAGCGCGCCGGCTGAATGTCGGCAAGGTCAATCTCGGCAAGCTGCTGAGTAGCGTCGTGCAGCGCCGCGAACTGCACGTCCAGTCGCGGCAATTGAAAGTGCTGGTCGAGACGCCGGACGACAACCATGCGCTGCTCGATGCCGAGAAAATGGCGGTCGTGCTCGACAATCTGCTGTCCAATGCCATCGATTTCAGTCCGGAAGGCGGTGAAATCCGCTTGCTTGCCCGACATGCCGAGCGCGCCTGGTATTTCGAGTGCATCGACCAGGGGCCGGGAGTTGCCGCCGAGGATGCGCAGCGGATTTTTGATCCCTTCGTCCAGGGCCAGCGTCAGGCGCCATCCCTGCGCCGCGGCAGCGGGGTCGGGCTTTCCATCGTGCGCGAACTGGTGCGTGCCATGGGCGGCTCGGTCAGTCTGTTGCCGGCCGCGCAGGGCGCTCATTTTTGTGTGGAACTCCCCGATGATCAGTAATTCCCCAGGCTGGCGCCATACTGCCGGCAAATCAGCTCTGCCTATCCTGCTTGTGCTCAGCCTGCTGCTCGGAGCCTGCGCCAATACGGCTGGGCCGCGACCGCCGGCGTACGACGGGCCGGGGCCTTTGCCGCCGCTTGCCTACTACCAGTTGCTGGGCAAAATGAGTCCGGCTGAACTCGGGCGCGAGCGCTCGGTGCTGGCCGCCTTGCCGGCAACGCCCAACACGCAGTTGCGGCAGGCGATGCTGGCCGGCCATCCGCGTGCGGCGCAGGATCTGACCAAGGCAATCGCGCTGCTCGACGGCATCCTGAAATCGAGCGATCCGGCCGCGCTCAGTCTGCAGCCGCTGGCCCGCCTGCTGGCCGACAATTATCTGGAACGCCAGAAACTCGATGCGCAGCAGGAGCGTCAGGGCCAGCAGTTGAAGGAGAGCCAGCGCAAGAGCGCCGAGCTGCAGGAAAAGATCGACGGTCTGGCCGATATCGAGCGCACCCTGCCGCAACGCACGCACAGTCTGCGGCCGGCCCCAGCGGGGCGGAGCAAATGACGGCCGGCGCACATGTCCTGGTCGTCGATGACGATGAAGATATCCTGCGCCTGCTCAGCATGCGCCTGCTGGCGCGCGGCTTTCGCATCACCGCGGCTGGCTCGGCCGAGGAGGCGCTGGCGCATATTGCCGTCGATCCGCCGCGCGTTGTGGTCAGCGACGTGCGTCTGCCGGGGCGCGACGGGCTCGCCCTGTTCGAGGAAATCCGCACGACGCGGCCGACCCTGCCGGTCATTCTGCTCACCGCGCACGGCAGCATTCCCGATGCGGTCGACGCCACTTCTAGGGGCGTTTTCGGCTATCTGACCAAGCCCTTCGACAGCCAGATCCTGCTCGAGAAAATCGATCAGGCGCTGCAGCTTTCCGCGCCGGAGCTGCCGGTGTCGGCCTCCGGTACGGCAGCGGGCAGCGCACAGGCTGATGAATGGCTGGCCGGCATCGTCTTTCGCAGCACGCAGATGGCCGAACTGCTCGCCGAGGCGCGCATGGTGGCGGCGTCCGACGCGAGCGTGCTGATTCGCGGCGAGAGCGGCACCGGCAAGGAAGTGCTGGCGCGCGCCATTCATCGCGCCAGTCCGCGCGCCAAGGGGCCTTTTGTCGCCATCAATTGCGGTGCCATTCCCGAGCAGTTGCTGGAGTCCGAGCTTTTCGGGCATCTCAAGGGGGCGTTCACCGGCGCCGGCAATAACCGGGTCGGCCTGATCCAGGCGGCGAATGGCGGCACCTTGTTTCTCGATGAAATCGGCGACATGCCGCTCAGCCTGCAGGTCAAGCTGCTGCGCGTGCTGCAGGAGCGCGTCGTGCGGCCGGTGGGGGCGACGCGCGCCGAGCCGGTCGATGTGCGTCTGGTTTCGGCGACGCACCGCGATCTCGATGCCGCGATGGCGCAGGGCCAGTTTCGCGAAGACCTCTATTACCGCCTCGATGTCGTTTCGCTGACGCTGCCGCGGCTGGAAGAGCGGCGTGAGGACATTCCGCTGCTAGCCGCCCATTTCGTGCAACTGCTGGCCGCCAAGTACGGCAAGCCGATCACCGGCTTCGCTCCGGATGCGCTGGAGGCGCTGGCCACCGCTGCCTGGCCGGGCAATGTCCGGCAGCTCTACAACGTGGTCGAGCAGAGTTGTGCCCTGAATTCGACGCCGCTGATCCCGTTGTCGCTGGTCCAGCGCGCGCTGCGCCTGCCGACCATGGAGGCGCTGAGCTATGCCGAGGCGAAACAGCGCTTCGAGCGCAATTACCTGGTGCAGCTGCTCAAGCTGACCGATGGCAATGTCGCCGACGCGGCACGCATTGCCGACCGCAACCGCACCGAGTTTTATCGCCTGCTGCAAAAGTACGATCTGACGCCGGCGATGTTCCGCAGCGAGAGCGAGGCGCTTGGCGAGCGCTGAGCGCCGCTTGCCTGGCCGCGCCAAGCCTGGCCGGCTGTCGCCGTCAGGCGACCGAAAATCCCCGTAATGCGGGTGTCTGTTTCTTATCTGTCTGATTAATTTGAGTTAAATTTTCTGGCACGGTCCTCGCAATAGACCTTCGGTATTGAATTACTGGAGGAGCAGGACATGATCAAACGTCATTTCGCAGTTGCCGGCTTTATTGCCGCTGTGGCGCTCTGTGGTCTGGGGCTGACCGCCTTTGCCACCGACGATCCGCAAGTCATCGCCAGCGTCAGCATGGCCGGCGAAACGCTCGACGCGGTGCTGAACGAAAAGGTCGAAACCCTGCTGCGCACGGACATCGGGCTGGCTGGTTCGCAATTGCGGGTGCAGGGCAGGGCGGGTGTCGTTACCGTTGGCGGCACGGTGCCCGACGAACATTCACTGCGCCGGGCGCTCGACCTGGCGAGCAGCGTGCGCGGCGTCAGGGAAGTGCGCAATGCAATGGAGATCGACTCCCCAAAATGATCGGGGCGGTATGGCGGGGTTTGCTCAGTCTGTTTGCAGCGTTACCAGCAATGCACCCTCATCGACCGTATCGCCCTCTGTAACGTGTATGGCAACCACCTTGCCGGCGTAGGGGGTCGGAATATCGAGCGCCACCTTGCCGGTTTCCAGGACCAGAATGGTGTCGTCAAAATTGACCACATCGCCGATCTTGACCAGGATTTCGAGTATGAACACATTGCCGCTGGCACAGGAGCCGCAACTCTCCCAACACTCGGGATACTTCGGCATACGGACGAATTTGGCGCGCATTGAAAAACTTTCCTGGAAACCCTTGCATTCTACGTCTTCATCCGTATAATGCGCGGCTCTTGCAGTGCGCCCGTAGCTCAGCTGGATAGAGTACTTGGCTACGAACCAAGGGGTCGGGCGTTCGAATCGCTCCGGGCGCACCAGCAAAGACAAGCGGTACCAGCAGTAAAACTGATCATCGATCAGCAAATAGTTTTGACAGTGCGCCCGTAGCTCAGCTGGATAGAGTACTTGGCTACGAACCAAGGGGTCGGGCGTTCGAATCGCTCCGGGCGCACCAAAGAACTAATCAATCAAGCCAATCTCCGGATTGGCTTTTTTATTGCCTGTTGATTTGTAAAGAAAAGCTTGTCATATTTCTTTGTGCTGGTTTTAAGGCGCAATGTCCTGTTCTTGTTCAATCAACGCTCGCTTCAATCCATGTCAATTTTAGTTAATGTAGTTAAAAGCATTTTTTCGGATGTTCGCCGTCAAGGTGCCGAACGATTGCCAGTCATTCCAAAAGTGATCCACATTATCTGGATTGGCGATCAGCGATTGATTCCTGCCGAAAATATCCGGTCCTGGCGGGATTTGAACAAGGATTTTCAGGTCAAGATATGGGGGAATAAGGAGCTCGCGGCCCGGCCATGGAGGAATGCGCGCCATATGAAGTCCTTGTGGGGGAAGGAACTTAGCGCCGTGGCGGATCTGATGCGATACGAAATCCTGTATGAGGAGGGTGGTATCTACGTTGATGCGGACAGTTCCTGTATTCGTCCGCTGGATGAGGTTCTTCTGGAGAATCACTCCTTCGCTTGTTGGGAGAGTGAAATCGTCCGGCCGGGGCTGATCGCTAATGGCTTTCTTGGTTTCAGGCCCCGCAGCAAGCTGCTTGCCAACCTGATTCGTGAAATCCGCGATGACGTAAATGCTTGTGATTTGCCCGCATGGCAGGGTACCGGGCCGGTAAAACTGACCAATGCCTTTTTGCGTACCCAGGATACTGACCTGGCCATATTTCCAAGCCATTTTTTCTTGCCCAGACACTTTTCCGGGCGTCAGTACACCGGTGGTGCGCGCTCGTATGCAACGCATGAATGGGGGAGCACGCATCACAAGCAGCTGGAGCAAGGAGAGGTCCGTCCGCCTTGCCCGGATATTGCCGAGATGGATTTCTAGGCAGCTTGTCTCGCATCGGCTTGGCATGAGGGGGCGGGATGCCTTGCCTGGCGACTTGCGGCGAGCTGCTTTGGGTCTGGCGCCTCCGTTTTTCGTGTAGTTCAGCTTGGCATGGCGTCATGCATTCATGTTTTGGTGCAGTGCACAAAAGTTGTTGACAGGTGATTCTCTGTGGCTACAATGGAGTCATGTTGCGGCGCAGCAAAATAAGCTGACCCGCCAGACGCATCCCAACCCTACGGAGATTCAACCATGTTCACCAAGCCCCAAGATTTCGCCAAGTCCGGTTTCAACTTTGCCCTGTTCTTCGCCAACACCGCTTTTGATGGCATCGAGCGTCTGGCCCTGTTGAACCTGGCCGCTGCCCGTTCCATGTTCGAAGTTTCGCTGTCCAACATCGAAAGCCTGCTCGGCGCCAAGGACGTTCAATCCTTCGTCAGCCTGCACAAGGAACTCTCCACCCCGTCCATCGAGAAGGGCCTCGAGTATTCGCGTAACGTGATCTCGATCGCTTCCGAAACCAAGGACAAGATCGCCAAGGAAGTGGAAGTTCACGTTGCCGACACCAGCGCCAAGGTTACCGGTCTGGTCGAAAAGGCCCTGGCTGCTGCCCCGGCTGGTTCCGAAGTTGCCGTTGCTGCCGTCAAGACCGCCATCAAGTCGGCCAACGAAGCTTACGAAGGCCTGAACAAGGTTGCCAAGCAAGCTGCTGAAGTTGCCGAAGCCAGCGTTGCCGCTGCCACTTCCGCCACCATCAAGGCTGCTGCTGTTGCCGCCCCGAAGGCTGCCGGCAAGAAGGCTGCCTAAGCCAGCATGAAACGTTGAAGCCGGAGCCTGTCTGCGGTTTCTGACAAAAAGCCCTTGGTAACAAGGGCTTTTTTACTTTTTGATTGGAGTTTTCGCGATGCCGCATACCCATGCCGCCAGCAAGGCCGAGGCCATCCACGAGGCGCTCGAGCATTTTGTCGAAGAACAGCACCACCAGCCCGATGCGCATGAAAAAGCGCGTCTCGTGTCCGATACCATCAAGGAATGGGAACACGAGCAGGTCGAGGAAATGCACGCCGCCAAGGCTGCCTGATCCGCTCTGTAGCGGTCGACCAGCAAAAACGGGGCAAAATGCCCTAATGCCGTTCAGTTAAGGATCTTTTTTCAGATGTTTAACGGGATAGCGCTTGGGTAGGGCTTTAACGACACGGGGGCATTGACGCCCCCGTCGTTTTTCGACGATGGCGAACTGAAGTTGTATTCGCAAGCGCAGGAGATGGGCAGGGAGTTTGCCCGGCGCCATCCCGACGGCCCAGATCATTTCATTCTGCAAGATGTGCAAGGCGCGCAGAAAGCTGAGATCAGTCGGTTCGACCTTGGCCTCGATCGCCGCCTTGGCCATTTCCAGTCGCACCAGGTTATAGGCAATCAAGGCGCCCCAGATTTCCTGCTTGATCCCTGATGGTTGCTGGCTGCGTAAAGTTAGCGCCGAGCCCAGCATCGACTGTTTCAGTTCGCGATAGCTGGTTTCGATTTCCCAGCGCCGACGATAGCATTCAGCCAAATCCTCGGCCTTGAAGCGGCGACGGTCCAGCAAGGAAGTCAGGAGAACGCGCGCCTTCCCGTTGGCGCTCACCATCCGCACGGCGCGTGCCGTCCAATATTCGGGTAGCGTTGGCACTTTGGTGCGAGCTTGCGGCGAAACCCGCAGGCGCACGAGGCCATCCTGCTCGGTCCCGGAAAGCCGCTCCCACTTCGTATTGGATTTTGCGGGGATCAGGTAGTGCCGCTCCTCGCCTGCCAGGCTCAGGCCCAGCAGGATTTCCGCACTGAGAAAACCGCGATCAAAGACGGTCAAGGAGTGATCCGAAATCCGTTCGACCAAGGTCTTGGCGTACAGCATCTCGTTCTGGCCGTACGGACCCAATGCCATGTCGGCGACCAGATGGGTCGGAATGGCCGTTACGCTGACCGCGCGAAGTTGCGGATAACTGGCCACCTTGCCGCTGGCGTATGACTGGGCGCCAAAATGCGCCCGGTTCTCTGCACTGTCTGGGACGCGAAAGGTGGTGCCATCCATCGCCCACAGCGAAAGACCCTTCCAAGCATGTCGTTGGGCATCTTGAGCGCACCAGGTGCCGGCTGTCTGGTTGAACAACGATTCCAGGGGCTCGCTTCCCAGTCGTTGTCGGGCCTGCGTAACAGCACTCTTGCTGAGAATCGGGGTTGCTGCACACGGCAAGGCCAGATCCAGTGTCGCCAGCACTTCGGGCATCGATTGATGCCGGTACAGCGCCAGGGCAATGACCAGCCAAACCACTTGTTCGGCCGGCAATCGCCGCCGTCTGATGCTCGCTGTTCCGGTCGCATTGAGTGCCTGGTCAATCCACGCCAGCGGCAAATGCTCGGCCAGTCGGTCAAGCCCTGTAACCGGCAGAACGTCCGTTGTCGCGGAAAGTGGGCTTGAGAGCATCGGGCCAAAAGTTAACAGCCTTTGCTAATGTTTACAAGCCCTTGCCTACAAAATAAAAATGCCGTTCAGTCTTAACTGAACGGCATTAGGGCAAAATGCCCCGTTTTTTGTTGTTTGAAGCATTCTTGGCGCGTTTCTTCGCTGTCGGGGTTCGGCTGCTTCAGCCGGCGATAAATCGAGCGTAAACATCGAGTCGCTGCGCTACAAGGGAAATCGCCAATACCCTTCACGCCGGGCAGCAGTGCAATAATCCCACCCTATGGAAATCCTCATCGAAATCATCCTCAAGGCTGGCCGTTCGGCCGTCGAGCTGTCGCTCTTCGTGCTGCTGCCGGTCATGGTTGTCATGCTCTCGCTGATGCGTCTGCTCGAGGCGCGCGGTGTGCTGGATTGGGTGGTTGCCCGCCTGGCGCCCTTGCTGAAGCCGTTCGGGCTGACCGGGCTGGGCGTTTTTGCGGCCTTGCAGATCAATTTCGTCAGCTTCGCCGCGCCGATGGCGACCCTGACCATGATGGAGCAGCGCGGCGCGTCGGATCGCCATATCGCGGCGACGCTGGCCATGGTGTTTGCGATGTCGCAGGCCAATGCGGCGCTGCCGATGATGACCATGGGGCTGGATCTGATGCTGACCCTGAGCTATTCGCTGATCGGCGGCCTGGCCGCAGCGGCGGCGACCTATTACCTGTTCGGGCGCTCGTTGTCGGGTGTCGAGGGCCGGCTTGACGAGCATCTGACGCATCCGGTGGCGGAGAGCGCCAAGGGCATTCTCGACGTGATCAACCGGGCCGGCGCCGAAGCCTTCAAGCTGGCGGTCGGGGCGATCCCGATGCTGGTGCTGTCGCTGGTCGTTGTCACCGCGCTGCGTGTTTCCGGTGCCATCGACGGCCTGACCCACCTGCTGGCGCCGCTGCTGACGGCGCTGTCGATCGACAGCGCGCTGATCCTGCCGACGCTGACCAAGTACATCGCCGGCGGCACGGCGATGATGGGCGTCATGGACGACATGCGCAAGGCGGGCCAGATCAGCGTCGAGTTGTTGAATGCCAGCGCCGGCTTCCTGATTTCGCCCTTCGATCTGCCCGGCGTCGCTGTGCTGATCTCGGCCGGTCCGCGCATTGCCGCGGTCTGGAAGCCTGCCGCGCTCGGCGCTTGCGTCGGCATTGCGGTACGCACGGCGGGGCATATACTGGCGACCTGAGAACAGGGATGGTCAGATGAAAATACGAAAAATTGCCGGGTTGACCGCTGCGGCCTGCACCGCGCTGTGTTTTGCCATGTCGGCGATGGCAGCAACCAATATTCTCGGCTTCGACGACATGTCCTGCGCTACCTGGATCAAGTCCAAGGACGATCCGGATCAGCGCAATGCCTACATTTTCTGGCTGCGCGGCTTTTTGACCGGCCACAATTACGCCTTGCCCAACCAGCAGGTCTCCACCATTTCGAGCGGCACGATCGAGGCCAAGATCAGCCAGTATTGCAAGGAAAACCGGGACAGCAACATCAGCGATGGGGTGATGCGCCTGAGCGACCAGTTTTCCGGGCGTAACCAGCCGATCCGGAAATAGCTTGGCAGCGCTTTTCCGGCTGCTCGCCGAGGTCGACCGCCGCGTCGCCAGCATCCGCGAGAACCGGCCCGACTGGCTGTGCGGCAAGGGCTGTGACGGCTGCTGCCAGCGCCTCGCCGAAATCCCGCAACTGCATGCCGCCGAATGGGATCTGCTGCGCCAGGGCCTGGCCGGGCTGACGCCGCAGCATCTGCAGCAGATCGACGCCGACATGGCGGCCCTCGCCAGCCAGACGGTGCGACCGCTGACCTGTCCATTGCTCGACCGGGAAAGCGGCGCCTGTCCGGTCTATGCCCAGCGTCCGGTGGCCTGTCGCACCTACGGCTTCTACGTGCAGCGCGACAAGGGCGTCTATTGCAGCGAAATCGAAGCGCAGGTCGACGCCGGCGCCTTGTCCGATGTCGTCTGGGGCAATCATGATGCGGTGGATCAGAGTCTGGCCGGCCTCGGTGAGCGGCGTCTGCTGACCGAGTGGTACGCCGAATGGCGTGCGGAGCGCTAGTCGTTCAGGCGCGGTAGAAAACGGCGAGCCAGACGGTAGTGCGGTCGGTGGGCGTCCAGTCGACGCGATGCCGGCGGTGCGGCGCGATGTTGACGTAATCGCCGGCCTGCAGATGGCGGGCTTCGGCTTCGTCGGCAAAACGCAATTTGGCTTCACCTTCGAGCACAACGACCCATTCGCCTTCAGCCTGGTCGTACCAGAAATCCGGCGGGCTGCTCTGGCCGGTGGAAACAATGCGCTCGATGCGCAGATCGGGGAGTGCAAGCAGTTCGGCGAATTGCTCGGCCGCCGCGGGAGCGGCCGGCAATCCGGCGAACAGGTTGGGGTTTGGCGTCACACACCTTGCTTGAGACTGGCCTCGATGAAGCCGTCGAGGTCGCCGTCGAGCACGCCCTGGGTGTTACCGACTTCGTAGTTGGTGCGCAGATCCTTGATGCGGCTCTGGTCGAGCACGTAGGAGCGGATCTGGTGGCCCCAGCCAATGTCGGACTTGGCGTCTTCCAGCTTCTGCTGTTCGGCCTGCTGCTTGCGCAACTCGAACTCGTAGATGCGGGCGCGCAGCATCTGCCAGGCTTCGTCGCGGTTGCGGTGCTGCGAACGGTCGTTCTGGCACTGCACGACGATGCCGGTCGGGACGTGGGTCAGACGCACGGCCGAGTCGGTCTTGTTGATGTGCTGACCGCCGGCGCCGGAAGCGCGGTAGGTGTCGGTACGCACGTCGGCCGGGTTGATGTTGATCTCGATCGAGTCATCGACTTCCGGGAACACGAACACGGACGTGAAGCTGGTGTGACGACGCGCGTTGGAGTCGAACGGCGACTTGCGGACCAGGCGGTGGATGCCGGTTTCGGTGCGCAGCGTGCCGTAGGCGTAGTCGCCAGTGAACTTGACGGTGGCGCTCTTCAGGCCGGCGACGTCGCCTTCCGACTCTTCCATGACCTCGACGGTAAACCCCTTCTTTTCGCCGTATTTCAGGTACATGCGCAACAGCATCGAGGCCCAGTCCTGGGCTTCGGTACCGCCGGCGCCGGCCTGGATTTCCAGGAAGCAGGGCATCGGGTCGGACGGATTGTTGAACATGCGGCGGAATTCGAGGGCGGCAACCTTCTTCTCGAGTTCGGCATTGTCGGCTTCGACGGAGAGCAGGGTGTCTTCGTCGCCGTCTTCCTTGCCCATCTCGAACAGTTCGCGCCCGTCGTTGATGCCGGCGTCGACTTCTTCGAGCACCAGCACGATGTTTTCCAGCGATTTCTTTTCGCGGCCCAGTTCCTGGGCGCGTTTGGCGTCATCCCAAATCTTGGGATCTTCCATCTCCTGGGTCAGGAGGGTCAGGCGTTCGCGTTTCTGATCGTAGTCAAAGATACCTCCGAAGCTCGGCGGCGCGCTGCGCCAGATCCTCGAGCTTGTTGGAGATGCTGTTGATGTGTTCGGCTTCCATGTGACCAGTTCCAGTGCATTGCAAAGGCGTGATTATAGCCGCCGGGCGGCGTCTTTCCGACCGGATTGTACGTCCTGGGCGACTCGGCTGGCCCAGGCACTGTAAGTGTGCATGTCTGGTTGCGGACTTTGCTGGCCATGCCTTGCTTTAGGGCATTTGTTGGCAGTTGACCGTTGGGAGTGCTTTATCTTCATGATTTTGTGTGGGATTTTTTCTGGTGCGTGATGGCAAGGCTCTTGCATGCAGGAGCGGCAATAACGGCGGATATGAACGAGACCCCATGACAGAGCGCGACCCGATTGTTTTCCGGCCTGTTCAGGTTGATTTGCGTACCCCGCAAATTGCCTGCTGGCTGTTTGCGGTAATTGGTGCAATGTCGGCCAGCCTTGGCTTTGCCGGCGTCTGGTCGATCTACGTGGGCTGGCTGGGCTGTGGCATGTTGTTGCTCTCGGCGGTGCTTGCCTCGCGCGTCCTGCTTGATCTGGAGCGAGGGCTGCATATGATCGACCAGTTCGCCCTGGCATTGGCTGCCGGCAAGCTGGTTTCCCGTCTCGATACTGGCCGGTGTGGCGCATTGGCGCCTCTCGCCGAACGCCTGAATGGTATGGCACGTTCGCTGGCCAGCCTGTTTCTGGTTTTCGGCCGAATGGCGCAGGAGATTTCCAGTGTTGCCAGCGAGAGCCGGCAGAACGCGAGTGGTGGTGATGCCGGAGTACGTAGACAGCGCGACATTACCTTTTCGTCGTCGGCAACGCTGGAGCAATTGACGGTAAGTCTCGGCATGACCAGTGATAGCGCACAAGGTGCTGCCGCGGTGGCCGAGGCATCGCGCCAGATGGCGCTGACTGGCGCCGGCCGGGTCAGCGGTCTGGCTGGCAGCCTGACCGATCTGGTGGCTACGGTCGAACGTACGGCGGCCAGTGCGACGCGTCTGGGCGAGCGTTCGCAGGAAATTGACACGATCGTCGGCCTGATTGCTGATATCGCAGCTCAAACCAACCTGCTGGCGCTAAATGCTGCCATCGAGGCGGCGCGGGCCGGTGAGCAGGGACGGGGTTTTGCTGTTGTTGCCGACGAGGTGCGCAAATTGGCCGAGCGGACAAGTAACGCGACACGCGATATTGGCGAACGGATCGAAGGCGTGCGCAGCGAGGTCAGCAGCATGATCATGGCGATGGGGCAAACCAGCCAGGAAGCCGGGCTCAGTCTGCTTGACGCCGGCAAGGCGGTCGACGAGCTGGGTCTGGTTGAGGAGAACGTCCAGCGCACGCTGGAACTGATTCGCGACATCGCTGCAGCCAGTCGGGAGCAAAGCGAGGCCGGCCAGAACATTGCCCGCGACATCGAGCAGGTCGCCCAGCTGGCCGATGCGAATGAGCATCTGGTCAGCGAGAACAGTGAGTTGTCGCACTACCTGAGTGAGCTGGCCGTGCAGTTGAACACGGCCCTGAACCAATACCAATACGAGTGAGATCGCCATGGACTGGATCATCTATGCAATGCTCGGGGCTGCCCTGTCGATTGCCGTGCTGGCGCTGCTGCGCCAGCGCCGGTCCCAGCGGGAGGACGCCGGCCGCTCGCTGGAGCATAGTCTGGCGGCATGTCGCACCCTGTTGGCTCTGATTGCACATTTTCAGCAGCATCGAGGAATGAGTTCGGCCTGGCTGGCTGGTGATCAGAGCTTTGCCAGCAAGTTGGAAAGCAAGGCCCGCGAGATCGATGCCTTGATCCAGGATCTGCGTCCGATTGCTGTGGGCGAGAGCGTCAAGCCACATCCCTGCCTGAGCGCGAACGATTTATCCCTGTTCCGGCATCACTGGGTCGGCTTGCGTGAAAAGCTGGGCAAACTGACGGTCGAACAAAGTATTGCCGAACATAGCCAGTTGATCGAGAAGCTGTTGCACTGGCTGGCTGCGCTTGGTGAGTCGCGGCTTGAACCTTTGCTTGCAGATCGTGATGGGCGTGCGATGGTGCGCAATTACGCCAGTCGTTTGCCCGCCTTGACGGAGTGCCTCGGACAGGCGCGCGCGGTCGGGCTGAGTGTGGCCACACGCCGGAGCTGCACCGCGGTTGCACGGGTTCGCCTGATGTTTCTGATTGCCCGGGCCGAGTCTATTCTCCAGCAGGCGGGCGAGGGTAGCGTTCAGGATGGCTTGGCCGGGCAGGCCGCCCAAGCAGTGCGGCATATGGCGGCTTTGGTTCGGACCCGGATGCTGGGTGCAGCGGGGGTCGAGATTGATGCTCAGGAATACTTTGCTGATGCCACGCGGGCTGTTGACGCCGTATTTGCCTGGATATCAGCCGATGGCAAAAGATTGTCCGGCGGCGGGATGGCGGGCGCGTTGCCGCGGCGCATTCCCGATTATGGGCATGCCTGATTTCTGAATGCACCACAATGGTTGTTGTTGCATCATAGTGGTGCATCCGAAGCGGGTGGATGTCTGTTTTTTGTGGTTTTCGATATAAAAGTGTCAAAAACGCCAGGTTTGTGGTGGGCAGGGTTTTTGCTCCAAGAGCGTGCTTGCTGATCAAACTTGTTTCTTACATGAAAGATATCGTGCCTTCTTCTGGTTTTCTTCCTGTCCTGCGCAAACGGCGTGACTCCGTCTGGAATGACATCGACAGTGATCGCGTCCTGCAGGTGCTGGTGCACAACCTTGAAGGCATGGTCTTCCGCTGCGCCATCGACGATCACTGGACCTTGTATTTTGTCAGCGATGGCAGCCGCGAACTGACCGGTTACTGCCCGGACGAGCTGGAAGACAACAAGGTCGTCTCGCTTGAGATGATCACCCATCCGGATGACCGGGCGCGTGTCCGCCAGGTGATCGCTGCGGCGATGGCCGGAAGTGGTCGCTATCGCCTGCAGTACCGCCTGCTGCACCGTGATGGTCGGGAAATCTGGGTGCTTGAACGCGGCTCTGTCGTGCTCGACGAGCAGGGACGGCGCGTGGTTGAAGGTTTCATCGAGGACATTACCGAGCAATTGCTCAGCCAACGCCAGCTCGCCGATGCCGAACTGCGCTACCGCAGCATTTTCGAAGACTCGGTGATCGGCATGTTCCAGACCTCGATCGACGGTCATTACCTGGCCGCCAACCTGGCGCTGGCCCGGCTCTATGGCTACGATTGCCCGGCTTCGCTGGTTGCCGGACTATCCGACATTGCCACCCGGCTTTACGTCGCACCCGGCCGGCGCGAGGAATTCAAGCAGCGCATCCGCGATACCGGGCGCGTCACCGATTTCGAATCCGAAGTCTATTGCCGTGACGGCAGCCGCATCTGGATTTCCGAGAACGCCCACGTCGTCTTCAGTCCGGAAGGCGAGGCGCTTTATTACGAAGGCACGGTCGAGGATGTCACGGCGCAGCACAACTACCGCCAGCAACTCGAATACCAGGCAACGCACGATCCGCTGACCGGCCTGCCCAACCGCAACCTGTTGCAGGACCGCCTGCAGCAGTTGCTGCGTCTGGCGCAGCGCAAGGGCACGCACGGCACACTGGCCTTTGTCGATCTCGATAACTTCAAGTTCGTCAATGACAGCCTTGGTCACGGCGCCGGCGACCAGTTGCTGGTCGAGTCTGCCAGACGCCTCAAGGCCAGCCTGCGCGAGTCGGATACCGTGGCGCGTTACGGCGGTGACGAGTTCGTGCTCATCCTCGGCGATTACGGCGGCCTCAGCGACACGCTGCAGATCCTGCACCGCATTCAGGAGGCCGTCGCCGAGCCGATCATGCTTGACGGCCACGAAGTGCGCGTCAATTGCAGCATCGGTGTCAGTGTCTATCCGGACGATGGTGAAGATCTCGAAGCGCTGCTGCGCCATGCCGACGCGGCGATGCACCATGCCAAGCAGCTGGGCAAGGGGCAGTTCCAGTTCTATACCGAATCGCTCAATGCCGCGGCGCGCGACCGCCTGGCGCTCGACTCGGCCTTGCGCCGTGCCGTCGAGCAGGAAGAGCTGTACGTCGTCTATCAGCCCAAGGTCGATGCGCGCGGCCGCGCCTGCGGCTTCGAGGCGCTGGTGCGCTGGGACAGCGATGAATTCGGCAGTGTTTCGCCGGTCAAGTTCATCCCGCTCGCCGAAGAAACCGGCCTGATCTCGCAACTGACCTGGTTCGTCATGCGCCAGGCTTGTCACGAGGCGGCCGGCTGGCGGGCCGCGGGATATCGTGATCTGCATGTCGCGGTCAATATTTCGCCCAGCCTGTTCCGCGAAAAGGATCTGGCGGCGCTGGTCCGTTCGGTGCTCGACGAAGCCGGGTTGCCGCCGGCCAATCTCGAACTGGAAATCACCGAAGGCATGCTGATGGGCGATGTGCAGCGGGCGCTCGCCGTGCTGCACGAACTGAAGGCGATGGGTGTCACCATCGCGATCGACGACTTCGGCACCGGCTACTCCTCGCTCGCCTACCTGAAGCGCTTCCCGATCGACACGCTCAAGGTCGATCGTTCCTTCGTCATGGAGTGCGACACCGGCGCCGAAGCGACGGCGATCACGCGCGCCATCGTCTCGCTGGCGCACAGCCTCAACCTGCGCGTCGTTGCCGAAGGGGTCGAGAAGGCGTCACAACTGGCCGTGCTCAATGCGCTGGGCTGCGAAGAATTCCAGGGCTACCTGTTTGCGCGGCCGTTGTCGGCTGGTGCCGCTGCCGAATTTTTGCTGACCGCGCGTTAGAGGCTGTTCACGATCTTCCGAAAGTCGTGAAACCGGGCTACAGCTTTATTTGATATGCCTGTAAAACCCCTCCCGACCTCCCCTTAACAGGGGAGGAGCACCCCAAGTCGCGCATGGACAAACTCCCTCCCCTGAGAAGGGGAGGGTTGGGGAGGGGTTTGAATGACAAGCGAAAATCATGAACAGCTTCTTAGAACGGCTCAGCGATCGAGCAGCCGGGAAACGGCTGCCGCAAAGTCGTCGACCGTTGCGGCCGGCTTGATGTCCGGATGCGCCTCGTCGCCCGGCCGGAATTTGCCGGTGCGCACCAGCATGCCGGGAATGCCGGCGGCCTGCGCGCCACCGATGTCGTCGCTGAGGTCGTCGCCGATCAGCACGGCGTTTTCCGGGGCTACGCCAAGTTCGGCGAGCGCCGCTAAAAAGAAGGGCGCGGCCGGCTTGCCGACCACTTCCGCCTTGGCGCCGCTGCTGTATTCCAGGCCGGCGACGTAGGCGCCCATGTCCAGCGTCAGGCCGTCCTTTTCCCTGAAATAACGGTTGCGCGCCATGACGATCAGCGGTCGACCCTGCATCAGCAGGCGAAATGCCGTGTTCAGTGCGGCGTAGGTGAAATGCTCGCCGGCATCGCCGAGCACGACGGCATCGGGTTCGGCGTGGCTGTGGCCGATTTCGTCGGCAATATCGGGATGCACCAGGTAATGCGGGCGCAGGCCGCGCTGTTCGACGAGGTGGCGGGTCGCGTGCACGGCGGTCTGCACTTCTTCCGGTGCGATGGCGAAACCCATTTGTTGCAGCTTGCTGACGATGCGCCGGCGCGGCGAGCGCGTCGTGTTGGTCAGAAAGCGCAGCGCCAAGCCGCTGGCACGCAACCGCTGCAGCGCCTCGACTGCGCCGGGAATGGCCTGGTCGTCGATATGCAGGACGCCGGCCAGATCGATCAGGACGGCTTGCGGGCGGCGCGGCAGTGGCATGGTGATTTCTCCCGGCGGGATTTTCTTGATGGAACACATGCCGTTATTTTAGTTCCCGGCGTCATCGAAGAGGGCGGACACGCCTGCGTTTTCGGGCGTAGAATGCAAGTGCTGCATTGCAGCATCCGGCGTTTCCGGGCCTGCCCGGAGCGTTTTCCGGCTGCCAGCTTTCGAGTGGGCGTAGTCGAACCACCAGGATCAGATCATGAAACACATGCTCACCATCGACGGTAACGAAGCCGTCGCACACGTGGCCTTCCGCATTTCAGAAGTGATCGCCATTTACCCGATCACCCCTTCGTCCGGCATGGGCGAACTGTCCGACGAATGGGCGGCGCAGGGCAAGGCCAATATCTGGGGCAGCGTCCCGAAAGTCGTCGAACTGCAGTCCGAAGGCGGTGCCGCCGGTACCGTGCATGGCGCATTGCAGGCCGGCGCGCTGGCGACGACCTTCACGGCCTCGCAAGGCCTGCTGCTGATGATCCCGAACATGTACAAGATCGCCGGCGAACTGACGCCGACCGTCTTCCACGTTGCCGCCCGCGCCCTGGCGACGCATGCGCTGTCGATCTTCGGCGACCATTCCGACGTGATGTCCACGCGTGCCACCGGCTT